>CAKUAR010000005.1 GCA_934636465.1 uncultured Muribaculaceae bacterium | reverse complement strand
AGAGTCCGGTGCAATACCGAACTCTTTCTCAAATCGGATAGTTAATAACCTGTCCAACTTTTTGGGGTCACTTCACTGCCCAAGGGGGTGTTCTTTTAATCGATTTTCACTTATGCTTATTGTTGCATCATGCGTTTAGCCTATCATTTCAGCGTCACATTCAGGTGCGAGCCACGGCTCTCGTTGTTGCAACGGTCAAGCACCGTCACCACAAATGTGTATTTGCCGCGCATGGCTGCCGGAATGGTATAGTGGCAGTCGGGCGTAACAGCCTTTATTGCGCTTGCGTCGTCGCAATCCACCGCTTCTCCGCTTCTAAAGGCATACACCACAAAGTTGCGGGCTTCCTGCATGTGGTCCTTGGTGCGGCGAGCCTGCCACGACAGCACGTTGTGTCCACGCACCGAGCCAAACTTCAGTTTCTTCACCGGTTCTGGCTTCACGCTGTCAATCCATGTGTAAGGAGGAATCAGGGCTATCGTGCTCTGCTGGTTGGTCTGGAGCGAGTCCATTATGCCCTTGTAGTTGCCACACACGTCATATCCCGGCCACCAGATATTGCCATGCACATTGGACAGTTCTCTTGTCAACCTAATCTTGTGGTCAAGCTGCGTGGGGTTGCCGCTGCCGCCAATGTCGGGGTTATCCATTGTGCGGCGCACCGACTGGCCATAATACATGTGTCGCCCGTTGACATGCCCGTTCCACCAGTGCGACAGCTCAAGCGTGCTTGCTGCCTTTGAGTCGAGAGCCCAGTAGAGTTGTGGAGCCATATAATCCACCCAGCCCTCTGCAGTCCATTTGGGACAGTCGGCATAAAGAGCGTCATAGCACTGCAAGCCATTGGTCGCACTGCCTGTGGGGTCGGTCGATTTGTTGCGCCAAATGCCAAACGGACTGATTCCCAAACGCACCCACGGCTTAGTCGCGCTTATGGTCTTGTGCAGCTGCTCTATCAGCAAATCCACATTGTGTCTGCGCCAGTCGCCGCGGTCCATGCCGTTGCCATATTTTGCGTATGATGCCGAGTCAGGAAAATCCACGCCTTTCACCGGGTAAGGATAAAAGTAATCGTCCATGTGAATGGCGTCGATGTCATATTTCAGCAGTCCTTTCACCACCTCGTCTATGAAGTTACGGCTTTCAGGCAATCCAGGGTCAAAGTATATTTTGCCGTCGGCATAATGCAAAAACCACTCCGGGTGCTTGTAATACACATGATTTTTGGCTGGCATCTCATCTTTGCCGGCTGTCACGCGATAAGGGTTAATCCAAGCGTGCAGCTCCATGCCGCGCTTGTGAGCCTCCACTATCATAAACTGAAGCGGGTTCCACATGGGGTTTGGCGCCACGCCAGCCTTGCCGCTTATGTAGCGGCTCCAGGGCTCAAGGTCGCTTGGATAAGCCGCATCGGCCTGTGGCCTCACCTGCCATATTATGGCGTTGCATCCAGCAGCCTTTAGTTTGTTGAGTTTATCAATCAGATAAGCCTTGTTTTCGGCAGTGGTCATCTTGGCATACTGGTCTTGCCCTATGATGTGAAGCCAAGCTCCGCGAAACTCCAGTTTGGGATTCTTTGCAGCGCCGTCAAAAGAGCCAAGCAGCAGTGCCGCAAGCGCCAATTTCAGTAGTGATTTCATTTCTCTTTATAAAGTTGTTTTAGTTCATTACTCCTCTTTGTGCATCACGCTGTGTCACAGTAGCCGACACAGCCCTACAAAAATAGCATTTTAGGCACTACTCTGCAAAAAATCCGAATTCTTTCCTTACCTTTACGCACAAAATAGTGCTACAATTATTTTTGCCGAACACGCGACGCAATCACTTCATTTTTCTCATCATCATGAAAGAATTATTTGCTTTATTAAAGGTCATTTTAGTGTTTCCTCTGTTTTCTGCTCTTTGGGTTCTGTGTCCATCAAAAAGCAAGCTGTTGCTGGAGAAAGACATAGACAGCTGGAGAAAATGGAAAAGAGTGAAGCCATCTTCACACCTGCTGGCAGGAGCAATGCTCTTTGCCATGTTTCCCGAGTTTCGCACGCAATATTATTTCAGAGTCGGCAAGCTGTCGCACTTGTTTTCGTGGATAATCAAAGGTGAAACAAACCTATACATCAACACCAAGCAAATAGGTGGCGGCTTCTTGATACAGCATGGCTTCGCCACCATCATTACAGCAGATAGAATAGACAGCAACTGCAAGATTTTGCAGCAAGTGACAGTAGGCTACAACGGCGACAAATGCCCCATAATTGGAAACAACGTGTTGATTTGTGCCGGAGCCAAAGTCATAGGAGGCGTAACCGTAGGCGACAACTGCATCATCGGAGCAAATGCCGTTGTCGTGAAAGATGTTCCCTCTGGCAGTATCGTAGGCGGTATTCCAGCTAAGGTCATCAAACATATTGATTTGGTTGACAACACGAAATGATTTTTTGTTTAATCACACAAAAAGCGCAACATGATTAGATTTCACACCTTTTTGCAAGTAGCAACCATTCTGGCGCTGCTTCTCATGTCATCATGCTCGCAACCCGTGAAGCACGATGGATTGTTGTTCAACATAAGCGGCAGCGAGGCCACGGTGTCGGCACCCTTGAGCCACAGCGTGAGCAGCGTCACCATACCCGACATAATCGTCTGCAACGGCGACACCATAGCTGTCACAGCCATAGGCAGCAATGCGTTCAAGGGCTGCAAACGCCTCACATCGGTCACCATTCCACAAAGCATTACCGAAATCAAACCAGGAGCATTCAGCGGTTGCTCGCAGCTAAAGCAGATATTCTGCCGCATAGCAGCACCGCTTGCCATCGACTCCACCACATTTCAGGGCGTTGACCGCAACCGCTGCCAAATTTTTGTGCCCATGATGTGTGAGCCAAGTTACGAAAACGCCGACGAATGGCGCCAGTTCGCCATCGCCACCGACGCCAGTGTGGTGGATTTTTTGTAATTTTGCACACTGAAAGAAAGGATTTTTAGACTATTATGTGGATTTTATTGGCCATTGTCTCGGCTTTAAGCCTGGGCTTCTACGACATATTCAAAAAGCTGTCGCTCAACGGCAACAATGTGGCATACGTCTTGTTTCTCAACACGCTATTCTGCACTATGTTGCTCTCGCCAGTGCTGTTTGAAGGCATCACGTCGGGCACGTTTGGCTTTGGCGCGGCTCACAACCACCTGTTCATTCTCACCAAGTCAGTCATCGTGCTCTCGTCGTGGGCACTCGGCTACATGGCCATCAAGCACCTGCCGCTCACCATCACCGGGTCGGTCAACGCCACACGCCCAGTCATGGTGCTCGTGGGAGCGTTACTGATATTTTCAGAACGGCTCAATCTGATGCAATGGATTGGTATCACCCTCGGTTTCATGTCGCTGTTTGTCATAAGCCACATAGGCTCAAAAGAAGGCTTCTCGCTCAAGCACAGCAAGTGGCTGTGGCTCTGCATAGCCTCCACTTTTCTCGGTGCAGTCAGCGCACTCTACGACAAATTTCTCATGAAGCGGTTCGACCCCCTGCCGGTGCAAGCGTGGTACACCCTCTATCAGTGCCTGCTCATGGGCGTGGTGCTGCTCATCATGAGAAGCAAGCCTGCCACTGGCAATGCCGACCGCTTCCAGTGGCGCTGGAGCATACCGCTCATATCCGTTTTTATCACAGCTGGCGACCTGGCATATTTCTACGCCCTTTCAATTCCAGGCTCTATGGTGGCCATCGTGTCGATGATACGCCGCGGCAGCGTGTTTGTGTCATTCTGCTACGGAGCCATATTCCTGCATGAGAAAAACATCAAGATGAAACTCATCGACCTCATTGTGCTTCTTGTGGGACTCACATTCATAATCATAGGGTCAATGGAATAAACCCACCTCGGCATTACCACAATCACGCCATAAAGTATTAACTTTGCAATATCAAAAAGGCTCTTTTCCAAAAAAAGAAACAAACACCAACGCACTATGGCATCTATACTAAAATCCGGACTGCCAGTGGCCATTTGCAGCGACCACGCAGGTTTTGAAGTCAAGAAACAAATAATCAGCTATCTCACGGCACAAGGTATCGCCGTGAAAGACTTTGGCACCGACAGCGAAGCCAGTTGCGACTACCCCGACTACGCCCACCCCTGCGCAGCTGCCGTGGAAAGCGGCAAGTGCTATCCGGGAATAGCCGTGTGCGGCACAGGCGAGGGCATGGCAATGACCCTCAACAAGCATCAAGGCATAAGAGCTGCCCTGTGTTGGGACAAACCCATAGCACAACTCGCGCGCGAGCACAACGACGCCAACGTGATTGTGTTGCCAGGCCGTTTCATCACACCACAAAAAGCCATTGAATTGATTGACACGTTCTTCCACACCGACTTCCTCGGAGGTCGCCACCAGCGCCGCATCAACAAAATTCCCCTCCCCCCAAAATAATCCGCACACCCCACTCAATCAACCCGCCAGCTCCAGCTATTTTTTCACTACCAATCAACCTATTACTAATAACCTTATTAGTAAAAAAAACTTATTATGATTCTTGTGAACAAGAGGTGGCTTATAGCAACCAAACAGGGCGATCTGATTTAAAGATTTATTCCTCTACCGATCCTGATAGGAAGCATATTTATATAGAATTTTACGTTACCCACGCAAGTTGCATGAAAAAGTTGCATAGCGGAAATAAAATAATCGAAGCAAAAATAGAATCTCTAAACGATATTTCTCTAATTAAAAAATTGGGATTTATTGAGCAAAAAGCAACTACAGCCAAGAACTATAAATCATACCCCATTGTTAATTTCTACGAATTTAACAAACAAAGCAATCAAAACATAACCATAGAGCAAGAAATTTTCAGAATACGTTTTGTTCTGTATGAAACAGGAAAAATATTTTTCAAAAAAGGTTGGTTTTCATGCAAAGACGACCCTGAACGCAGATTCGAAACATCTCTATTAGAAATCGTTTTCTATGACACATTTCTTGGCGATATCGAACATTTTGCCATGTATTTTGGTTATAATAAATACAAAATAAAAAATTGCGCTCTTTGCACCAACTATGTTGACAGTTACAACATTCGACAAGGGAAAATATGCAGGCTTCACAAGCTTCTAAGATTTAATAAGCCTCAACCAGACACTTCAACAGCTAAAATATGTCAATATTTTCATATTGACGAAGAACATATGAACAAAGAGCTTGCAAATGGTCCAGATGCAAGTTATGAAATAGTCTATGAACGTTAACTTTTTCAGAATTCTATTTCGTCGAGGACTTGCTTGATTGATGAAATTTGGCAAGGGTGCGTTTGAGCGTCCTCGTCGGCAGTCCAGCCTTTGCCCTTCAACCACAGCACTTGGCAGCCAAGCGACTCGGCAGGCAAAATGTCCTTACGCAAGCTATCACCTACCACCACCACATCGGCAGCCGGCAATTCCAATGCGTCAACGCCAAGCCTAAACAGCGTGGGATTCGGTTTGCGTATTCCCACCACCGAACTCTCTATTATTCCCTTGAAATATTGGCGTATGTTGTAGTCGCGCAGCACTGCATCTACGTTGCCATAGAAGTTTGACACAAGCATCATGGGGTAACGCTCGCTCAAAGCCTCAAGCACAGGCCTTGCTGCCTCTATACACATCTTGGCGGCATCATAGCAGTAGTCAGCCACCACTTTGGTATATTTTTCCACATCGGCGGCAGCCACCAGTCCTTGCTCCACAAGATTTGTCAGCTCTATACGCACCTTTTTAAGCAGAAGCACATGGAAATCGTCTTGAGGCAATATGTGCCTCACCTTTGCCAATTCACGCTCGGCAGCCACATAGCAGTCGCGAAACTGCTCCTTGGTCACTGGCACACCGGCAAGCAGATAGCCGTTCCACAACACTTCGCTCCAGTGCACACCACGGCTGTCGAGAGTGCCGCCATAGTCAAAAATCACGCCTTTAATCTTCATAGTTTTTCATTAGTTGACATTACACACACCTATATCCATGCGCCAAACAGCGCGCACCCGTCACTCGGCATATTTGCCCTGCTTCAGCTCTGCCACAAAGTTGCGGCAGATGTGCTCATGGCACACAATCATATACACAAGCATGGCATTGAGCACCACAAGCTCAAACGCAAAATAAAGCCACGGCATATTGATGAGCACCGACACAAACATTGCAATTATTCGCGTGTTGAACGAGAGCATGTTTGTATATTTCATCAGCGGCAGACTCTTGGCGCGGAAAGCATCGCGAAACGCCTGCGGAATGGCACCGCCAAACTTGTCGCGCAGCTCGCGGCGCAGCATCTGCATCTTGGGTGTTATCACCTCTTGGTTGGCAGTGTAGTTGCGATAGGAAAGCAAGGTGAGCTTCTTCCAGAAATTGCCGCTCCACGACAGTTGCTCGTTGTTCTTGTCAAGCTGCTCGGTGCTGTCGAGCTCGCTGCCCTCCTCGCCTTTCAGAAAATAGAGGTGGAATTGGCGGTAATAATCTGCCATGGCAGCCTGCTTGGCATGGCACGCGCCTGCCGCCACGGCAAGCACCCACAGAAGCCAGTGGCAATTCATGAAAAAGTCGCCGGCAAGGCTGTCGCCAAAGTCAAGCTCGCGGAAAACCAGTGCAAAATATATGGCCACAAACCAGAAGTCGCCACTCAATCCGTCAAGAATTCGGCCAATACGCGAATACTGGTGGGTGAGCCTCGCCAACTGGCCGTCGGCGCTGTCAAACGTGTTGGCCCACACAATCAGGAATATTCCCACCAGATTAATCCAAATGCCGCTCTGGCCGCTAAAATACAGCAACATACCACCAGCCACGCCAAGAAATATCGACGCTATGGTTATGGCATTGGGCGTGACGCCGAGCTTTGCGCACAGCAAAGCCCACATATATCCCATCGGCCGGTAGAACATCAAGTCGAAATGCTCCTCGGTGTCCATCGACTTCAGCGATTTTTTGTAATCTTGTTTTATTTTCTGAAAATCCATATTTGCTTTATCAATTCTTGTTTTCCTTTTTCAAGTGACACACACGCCTCATCGGCGCGCGCAACTCACTTCTTTTGTTCCCACTCTTTCACAAGGGCAAGCACACGCTTGGCTATGTGTGGGGCAGCCTCGGTACGGCAAGGGGCAAAACTTGGCCAGTCGTTGAAGTCGATTATCTTCATGTCGCCCTCGGCCGACACTATGCAGTCGCCACCATACACCTCCACATTAAGCTCCTCCGAGGCTCTGTCGCAGATGTTGCGCAACTCTTTTTCGTCAAATTTTATGCCCTGTGAGTGACCGTTGATTTCCTCGTAACCATATTTGCTGTGGCCGGCTTCAAGCGGATAAAACCAATAGAAAAACGGAGTGCCCTTTATGCCATAAAACTTTATCAGGTCGCCCTCAAGATGCACGTTGATTACGGCTCGCTTTATGCCGCGCAAGAAATATTCCTGAAGCACCTCTTGAGCCTCGTCGATGTGACGCACAAACGACACATCCTCTTTGTGCATGGCATGGAAGTCGCCACGCTTTATCCAGCAGCGCTGAAAACCGCTTTTCTTCAGCAGCGGCTTCACTGCCTCGTCGGTATTGACAATAAGGCTTTCGGGATAAGGAATTCCGTTACCCAGCAAAATGCGTGTCATTCGCTCGCGGGTGCAGTTCTCTATTCCATAACCAGAGTTGATTACCAGGCAGCCCTCGTCTTCAAGCTGCTGCAGGTGCTCTATCGACTTGCGCTCACGGCACATGTTAAGAATCACCTTTTCTTCCACGCCGTCGGCGTTAAACTGCTCCTCGCTATACACGTTGACCAAGCAACCGCGCTTGCGCAAATTCTCGGCTGCCGCATTAAATATTGCGGTGTCGTTGCCTATGTGGTTGGGCGAATATGCACCTGCGCGCATAATTCCCGCTATTTTTATAACTGCCATAATGCTTTCAAAAAAAGTATTTAAAAGATAAACGGTGTTTGTGTTCTCTGTCAGTTGTGGCACTCTGTGCCTCACTCACTGATAAATTTCTCTGCCACGGCTATGTCGCTCGCGTGGTCCACATCTATGATTTTGTCTATTGAGTAAGCCTTCAGGCTGAAACCGGCATCAACGAGTGCGCGCTGAAAGTTGCGCATACGCGACACGCCCTTGCCAATGCAGTCGTTGAGCACGCCAAAAGCCTTGTCGCTCATGGCATACACGCCGCCCGACACATATTTCGCGCCGTCAAAGCTTTTGTCGCAAAACGCCTTGATGTGCATTTGGTCGTCAACGTCAACATACAGCGGCTTCTCGTCCTCTATAAACGGCGTCACTGCCCACAGGCCGTCATTCACCTCATCGTCTTCAAACGCCTTGATATATGCGGCAAAGTCAGCCTCCTTGAATATGGTGTCCACCGTGGTCAGGCAAAACTTGCCCGGTTGCATCACCTTGCTTAGCTCCCAAAAGCTGTGCATTGAGCTTGGTGTGGTTTTTACCACCACGTTGAGCGGAATGTCGAGTTTTATGCTCGACACATAGTCGCGCACCTCGGTCATGAACTCATTCACGATGATTGATATGCTCTCGGCGTTGCAGCGCACAAAGATGTCAATCAGCCTCTTTATCATGGGCACACCATTAAGCTCCACCAGAGGTTTTGGCTTTGCCACTCCCTCATGAGCCAGGCGTGAACCCTCTCCTGCTGCTATTATTGCGTAATTCATCAGTGTTTTCTTGTTGTTTTGTTACTTATTTTGCCACCGGCGTGTCGTCATCGTCCTTTGTCAGGTCAAGCACCACGTTGTCCTTGCTGTGGTCAAAGAATTGGCGGCGCAGTGGGTGGGCATGAGCCTCGTCCCAGCGCAAGCGGTTGCGATATATGTCGATTGCGGCATACACTGCCTGACGGAACGAGTTCTCGTCGGCAAGGTTTTTGCCGGCTATGTCATAGCCTGTGCCGTGGTCCGGACTGGTGCGCACAAACGGCAATCCGGCGGTGAAGTTAACGCCGTCATTCATTGCCAGGGTCTTAAACGGTGCAAGTCCCTGGTCGTGATACATGGCAAGCACGCCGTCGAAGTGCTCATACTGGCGATTGCCGAAAAATCCGTCAGACGCGTATGGACCAAAGCATGTTATGCCGTCGTTGTCATAGGCCTCGTTGATTGCCGGTGTTATCACCTCTTGTTCCTCCTTGCCAAGCAAACCGTTTTCGCCACCGTGCGGATTGAGCGACAGCACTGCTATGCGCGGCTTGCCAATGCCAAAGTCGCGCTGAAGCGACTTGTTGAAAAGCCTCAGCTTCTCAATCACATTTTCTTTTGTGATGGCTTGCGGCACCTTGGCCAGTGGCATGTGGGTGGTCACCAGCGCCACGCGCAACTTGTCGTTGCACATTATCATCAGAGCCTTGTCGTCGGTTCCAGTCGAAGCCTCCAGATATTCCGTGTGGCCAGGGAAGCGGAACTCGTCGCTCTGTATGTTGTCCTTGTTGATTGGTGCCGTCACCAGCACATCCACCTGTTCGTTCTTCAGGTCGGCAACAGCGGCCTCCAGTGCCTTATACGAGGTAAGGCCGGCCTGCTTGTCCTTTTTGCCGAACTCCACTTTCACCTCTTCGCTGCACACCTCCACCAGGTTGGTTTGGCTGTCTTTCACAGCGTCCACGGTGTTTATGTAGTTAACAGGAAACGACTGCATCTCTATGGCTTTGCGGTGATATGTCATGATTTTTCCAGAGCCATATATCACCGGCGTGCACAATTCAAGCATTTGCTGATTGGCAAAAGTTTTCAAGATTACCTCATATCCTATTCCATTGGTATCGCCTTGTGTGATACCTACGCGTATTTTTTTATTATTAGCCATTAAAAATCAATATACAATAAATCAATGGGTTCGCCGCCTCACAAGTCCTACCGACGGGCAGTGCTGCCACTCCCCATTTTCAAATATGCGAAGATACACATTTTTTAACAAAATGGCAAATGTTTTTACTTATTGTGCAAGCGGTTATGCTCACACCGCCAGCCGGGTGGCAAGCGTTTTTTCATGGCATCAAAATTCCACCGTAATGTCCACGCTCTGCAAGTCGCACTTAAACGGCGGCGTGAGCTTCGACACCGTCACCTCTCCGCCTGTCACCTGCGGAAACGCCGCACGCACAGCCTTCACTATGCGCCACGCCACACTCTCAAGCAGCAGCGACGGCTTTTGCATTTCACTGTCAACAATTTGATACACCGCCGAATAGTCCACCGTGCCGTCGAGCGTGTCGTGCTCCATAGCGTCGAGCATGGGGGCATATAGCTTCAGCGACACCTCAAAGTGGTTGCCAACCTTGCGTTCTTGCTCCGCCACGCCGTGATAGGCAAAAAAACGCATTTTGCGCAGTGTGACCGAAGTTCTCATTTCGAGCCTCCTTTCTCATCGTCGTGCGACTCAACCCACACGTATGCGCCAGCGTCTATTCCGTCGGCGGCAAAACGGTCCTTGCCATAGCGGTCATAGCGTGCCTTTTCGGGACAAAGTTGCCTGTCGCCAATGGCTATTGCATCGCTGCCGTTTTTCAGGCGGTAGTCAAAGATGTAATCCTCGCGCACAGTGTAAAATTTAGGGTCGCCGCCCCACTTGCAACTCAAGAAGTTGCTGTCGTCGGTGCCGTTTGACTTCAGTAGGCAGTTGCGCAGATATATCGACGTGCCAGTCAAGTCGCCCATGCTCACATCGGCACAGTTGCCATATATCACGCAGTTGTCAATCTTGCAGTCGAGCGGAGCATACTTGCCCACCGAGTCTTGCACCGCGAAATCCACAATCGCGCCCTCTATGGCGGCAAACAAATAGTAGTTGGCCATAGTGCACTGCGCAAACCGCGCCTTGCCACCCACGAGCCCCACCACGCTCTTGCCAGCGTCGCTCAATTCCGTTCCGCAAGCCTCAACCCAAGCGTTGTGCGACACAAGCACCGAGTTTTTGGCATTGTGCAGCACGCTGTTGAATATGGTCAGCGAGCACCGCGACGGGTCTGCCGATGTCACAAGCACACCGTCGGTTGAGCCGCGCATGTTCACACAGTTCAACTCATTGTCAAAACTGTGTTCGCCAAACGTCACACCACCCCATTGCGCCGACATTATGTCGTAGCCTATCTTGCCAACCACATGGTCAAGTCTGTCGCCACGCATTTCTATGTTTTTATCCATGCTGCCAAGGGCTTTAAGCGTGCCGTTCACCTTCAAGACCGCCTTGTCGTGAAACAGCAACGTCACCCCAGGGTCTATGGTCAAGGTCACACCCTCGTTCACCACAAGCGTGTCATATATCAAATATGGCTTCACCCCCGACAGCCGTGCATCGGCCTTTATCGTGTCGCCCACCATGCGCTCCACATCTTGAGCCCATGCCGTCAGGGTCACACTCTGCTGCACGCCGTTGGTCACAAAGTCTATGCGGTCGTCCACGGCCACAGGCTCGTCGTGGCCTGTGGGGTCGATGTAGCACTCCACAAACACATACACGCTGTCTTTGCCCCTTATTTCCACATCGTGAAACTCATCGCCCTTCACACCATCTACGTTAAGATAGAATTTCGCCTTCGATTTCGAGGCCACTTTGATTGACGACACATTAATCATCTTTTTGCCACGGTTATATATAATAAACTGCTTTGTGGCAGTGCCTTGACTTGTGATTACGGTGTCAAACTTGAGCGTGTCGGTCGAAAACGCCAGCACATCGGCCGACGAGGTGCTCACCTCATCGCTTATGCAGCCAGTCATGCCCAGCGTCAGCGCCGTCAACACGAAAAATATTATGTAGCAGAATGTCTTCATCATAACTTTTTTAACGCAATTCCGCCGCGATTATTATGTGCCGGCAGCACTAATTTACAAGGATTATTTGCTACTTTTGCAACGATAAATTTCCAAACACCCACTGCCAAATGAACTATTTCTTAATAGCCGGAGAAGCGTCAGGCGACATACATGGCTCTCAACTCATAGCGTCAATCAAGCAAGCCGACCCGCAAGCCGAGTTCCGTTTTCTCGGCGGCGACATGATGGCGCACGAAGCCGGCCATGCACCCATAATCCACTATCGCGACATGGCTTTCATGGGCTTTATTGAAGTCATAAAGCACTTGTCGAGCATCATGGGCTTCATGCGCACTGTCAAAGCCGAAATCACATCGCGCCGCCCCGACGCGCTGATTTTAATCGACTATCCGTCATTCAACCTGCGCATAGCCAGCTACGCCCACAGCATAGGTCTGCCTGTGTTCTATTTCATTTCGCCAAAGGTGTGGGCGTGGAAAGAATATCGTGTCAAGCAAATCAAGCAGTGTGTTGACCACATGTTTTCCATTCTGCCATTTGAGGTCGGTTTCTACCAGAAGCACGGCTACAGTGTGCAATATGTGGGCAACCCCACCGTCAAGGAGATTGCCGAGGCTTCACGCCACTTCCGCAGCCGCGAGGAGTTTCTCACTGCCAACGGCTGCAATGCCACCAAGCCCATAATAGCCCTTGTGCCGGGCTCGCGCGTCAAGGAAATCAAAGACAACCTGCCCGTTATGGTCGAAGCAGCCTTGCGCCACACCCACCACACTGCCATCATAGCCGGAGCACCAGGCATCGACAGCGCCCTCTACGCCCAAGTGCTTGCCGGAATTGACATTCCGGTCATCTATGGGCAGACGTTTGAGCTGACCAACCACGCCCATGCGGCACTCGTCACATCGGGCACAGCCACACTTGAGACTGCCCTGCTGCGCACACCGCAAGTGGCATGCTACCGCATGAACGGCAGCAAGTTCATCTACAATTTCTACCGCCACCTCATTCATGGCAACTATGTCACCCTGCCAAATCTGATAGCAGACAAAACCATAATACCAGAGTTGCTGCTACACCACTGCACCCCCGACGGCATCGACAACCTGCTCACTACGCTGCTCGACGACCACTCGCAGCAGCGCGCGGCCATGCTCGACGGCTATACCCAAATGGCCACCATTTTGGGCACAAACGACTGCACCGCCACCGCCGCCCTCCTCCTCACCACCACCCTCGCCAAAAACAAGAAATAGCCGTCACAACACACAATTCCTTGTTTTTCAGCCAAGCCAATCACTTTGCAACTTGGTTGCACTTATTACGACATAACTTTGCAGCAGAAAAAACAAATAAAAGTCATTATTATGAACAAGAAACTACTGCGAATCATTTTGTCGGCCATACTGCTGGTTGTGGCTTGGGCTATATGCCGCCAGGCCGACCTTGCGCTGTGGCAACAGCTGTTGCTTTATGCCGTGCCCTATCTTGTGGCAGGCTACGACGTGCTAGGCGAAGCCGTGGAGGGCGTGCTCGAACGCGACCCTTTCGACGAGGATTTCCTCATGGCAATCGCCACTCTCGGTGCACTTTTCATAGGCTTCCTTCCAGAAGCTGAAAGCCAATTCCCCGAAGCCGTGTTTGTGATGCTGTTTTTCCAGATAGGCGAACTCTTTGAGGACTACGCCGAGGACAAGAGCCGCAAGTCTATTTCTCAAATGATGGATTTACGACCAGACTTTGCCAATGTGGAGCGCAACGGCACACTCACAAAAGTGTCGCCGGAGTCAGTAAAGCCAGGTGAAATAATAGTCGTAAAACCTGGCGAGAAGCTTCCGGTTGACGGTGTGGTTGCCGAAGGCGCGTCAAGCCTCAACACTGTTGCGCTGACAGGCGAGAGTGTGCCGCGCGACGTGGCCGAGGGTGACAACGTAATTAGCGGGTGCATCAACATTTCGGGCGTGCTGCGCATAAAAGCCACAAAAAGTTTTGACGAGTCAACGGCCGCAAAAATCATCGACCTCGTGGAGAATGCCAGCGGCAACAAGTCGCATAGCGAAACGTTCATCACACGCTTTGCCCACGTCTATACGCCTATCGTGGTGTTTGCCGCCATTGCGCTTGCGTTCATTACGCCCATATTTGCCACCAGCTACATCGAGGTCTTGCCAGTGTGGCTCTATCGTGCGCTCACATTCCTCGTGGTGAGCTGTCCGTGCGCCTTAGTCATCTCCATTCCGCTCACATTTTTTGCCGGAATTGGCGGTGCTTCGCGCTGTGGCATTCTCATCAAGGGCGGCAACTACATGGACACTCTCGCCAAAATCAAGACTGTGGTGTTCGACAAGACCGGCACACTCACACGCGGCGTGTTTGCCGTTAACGCTGTGCACCCCGACATGCTCGACGAGAAAGCCTTGCAGCACCTTGCAGCCCATGTGGAGCGTTACTCCACCCACCCCATTGCTGCTGCCCTGCGCCAAGCTTATCCGGCCGACAACGACGGCTGCACGGTGACCGACGTGAAGGAAATAGCCGGTCAGGGCGTGTGCGCTTGCATCAATGGCAAGACGGTGTGCGTTGGCAATGAGACACTGATGCACACCGTGGGCGCAAAAACGCACGTCTGCCCCAAATGCGCCAACCATGTAGGCACAGTAATCCACGTTGCCATCGACGGCAATTATGCCGGTCACATCGTCATATCCGACGAAGTGAAGCCCGACTCCGCACAAGCCATTGCGCAGCTCAAGAAGCTCGGCGTGGCCAAGACCGTGATGCTCACTGGCGACAAGCAAGAGGTGGCAGCATTTGTGGCAAAAGAGCTTAACCTCGACGAATTTCATGCGCAGCTGCTGCCTGCCGACAAGGTGGTGCGCGTGGAGCTGCTGCTGAAAGCCTCAAGCGGAAACCTTGCCTTTGTGGGCGATGGCATCAACGACGCCCCTGTGCTCGCACGCGCCGATGTTGGCATAGCCATGGGAGCCATAGGCAGCGATGCAGCCATAGAAGCCGCCGATGTGGTGCTCATGGACGACAAACCGTCGAAAATAGCCAAGGCCATTACCACGGCACGCCACACGATAGCCATAGCACGCCAAAACGCATGGTTTGCCATAACCATCAAGGTGGCTGTGCTGCTGCTTGCCGGATTGGGTTTGGCAAGCATGGCGTGGGCAGTGTTTGCCGACGTGGGTGTCATGGTGCTTGCCGTGCTCAACGCAATGCGCGCCCTCAAGCCCTAAACAAGCCGAAAATACAATCAGCGGCTGCTTGCATAGAGAAAAAACTCGCACGCTGCCGCTTTTCTGTCATCACGGCTCTGCGTTATCACTCAAACAGCACAAATTTTGATTAATTTTGTGGCGTGTAATGACGCACACACGCATAATCGTTATTTTGGAAATTATGACTAACAAAGCTCTTTTTTTCGACATCGACGGAACCCTCATCAGTTTCAACACCCACCGTATTCCGCAGTCCACGGTCAATGCCCTCACGGCAGCCAAGGCCAACGGCGCCAAGGTGTTTATATCCACAGGCCGCCCCATGCCGTTTATCTTTCATCTCAACGAGATTGAGCATCTGATTGACGGCTACATCACCACCAACGGCGGCTATTGCTTCATTGGCAACGAAACGGTGTATTGCCACCCCATAGCCAAGCCCGACGCCGAGGTGCTGATTGACTACTGCCGCCAGGTTGATTGCTCGGCATTTGTGGTCGGCAAGGAGACGATTGCGCTCGTCAACCACAAGCAAGTGGTCGATGACGTGTTTGGCAGTATTCTCGATGTTGACGACTTTAATTGCGACACACTCGCCCATGTGATGCAGCAAGACATATTGCAAATCACCGCATTTTTGTCGCAAGAGCAGGAAAATGCCATTATGCCCACCGTGCCAGGGTGCATAGGCGGCCGCTGGTCGCCAGCTTTTGTTGACATCAACAATGCGCTTGCCGACAAAGGCAAGGGTTTGCTGGCCATGGCAGCCCATTGCGGCATAAGCGTGGCCGACACCATGGCTTTTGGCGATGGCGGCAACGACATTCCCATTCTCAAGCAGGCCGGCACAGGAGTGGCCATGGGCAACGCTTCTGGCACAGTGAAGGCAGCGGCCGATTATGTGACCACAAGCGTTGACGACAATGGTGTGGCCAACGCCCTCAAATATTTTGGCGTGATTTGACACCACACCCATTTAATTGGCATTGTGCCACAAAAGCTCTATCTTTGCAGCAGCAAAAGCAAATTCCAAATTATGAGCAAAAAACTTATCACAATAGCCATCGACGGACACTCGTCGTCGGGCAAAAGCACAATGGCAAAGACATTGGCAAGTAAAATCGGTTATGCCTATATCGACACTGGCGCAATGTATCGCGCCGTGACGCTCTATTGCCTTGACAATGGGCTTTTCCGCGCCGACGGCACTGTTGACGAGGCAAAGCTGCAAACGTGCATGCCCGACATCAAGATTTCGTTCACCGTCAATGCCAACGGCAAGTCAGAAACCTGCCTCAACGGCAAAAATGTGGAGACAGAGATACGCGGCATGCGTGTATCGTCGAAAGTGAGCATAATCGCCGCCATAGGCTTCGTGCGCCGCGAGATGGTGCGTCAGCAGCAAACCATGGGCAAGGACAAGGGCATTGTGATGGACGGCCGCGACATAGGCACCGTGGTGTTCCCTGACGCAGAAATGAAAGTTTATGTCAACGCGTCACCCGAAACTCGCGCAAAGCGCCGCTTCGACGAGCTTCAAGCCAAAGGCGACACGTCTGTGACCTATGACGAAGTGCTTGCCAACGTCAAGAGCCGCGACCACATCGACTCTCACCGCGCCGAAAGCCCACTGCGCAAGGCCGACGACGCCATAGAGCTCGACAATTCGCACATGACAATAGACGAGCAAAACCAGTGGTTACTCGACCTCTACGAGAAAACCGCCAACCAGCAATAAGCAATTGCTTTACACCCTTATCACCGCACACTATGGCTATAATCGAAATTGACAAAGGTTCAGGGTTCTGCTTTGGAGTGACCACGGCCATTCGCAAAGCCGAGGAAGAGCTTGACGCGTCGGGGCACCTTTATTGCCTCGGCGACATTGTGCACAACTCCAACGAGGTGGAACGCCTCAAGAAAAAAGGGCTTGAAACCATCACGCATGAGCAGCTGCGCCAGCTCCACGGCGTGAAAATGCTGCTTCGCGCCCACGGCGAGCCTCCCGAAACCTATGAGATAGCCAAACGCAACGACATTGAAATCATAGATGCCACATGCCCTGTGGTGCTCCAGTTGCAACGCCGTATTCACAAGTCGTTTCATGCGCCCGATGTGGCCGACCCGCAAATCGTGATTTACGGTAAGCGCGGCCATGCCGAAGTCAACGGCCTTGTGGGGCAGACCGGCGGCAAGGCTCTGGTGATAGAAAGCATAGCAGAGATTGACAAGATTGATTATAGCCGCAACATCTACCTTTATTCCCAGACCACAAAGTCGCTACAGGAATTCAAGAAGATAACCGAGCAGATAGGCAAACGCATTGAGCCGGGGCGCGAGTTCCGCAGCTTCGACACTATATGCCGCTCCGTGGCCAACCGTATTCCGCAAATCCGCCAGTTTGCCAGCCAGCATGAGCTGATACTCTTTGTGTGCGGCAGCAAGTCGAGCAACGGGCGCATACTCTTTGCCGAGTGTCGCGACGCCAATCCCGACTCCCACCTCATAAGCAATGAAACCGGCATCGACAGCCAGTGGCTCAAAGGCAAGGAGCGCATAGGCATCTGTGGGGCTACATCTACCCCCATGTGGCTCATGAACCGCGTAAAAGACTACGTGGAAGCCGTGGTCAACTCTTAATTTTCACAATCTTTTTCATCAAGCTGCCATTGTTGCTTGCACTGGCAGCGTCAGGCAAACACACAGCTTGCGCACTCGCGTCGGCCACATACTTTCTTTTTCAGATTTGCTTTTATTTGCAAAAATGGCCTTTGCTACTTCTGCTATTTTGATGTAAATTTGTAATTAAATTTATTTGCAACAACAGTGATTGACGCAGCGCTATATTTAATTCCAGTGCAACTGAGCGATGTTGACTTCGCCAACATCTTGCCAGCCAGCAACATTGCGCTTGTGAGTGAGATTAAATACTTCATCGTGGAGAATATTAGGTCGGCACGGCGTTTTCTCAAAAAATGCAACCGCGACATCGACATCGACTCACTCACGTTCTACGAGCTTAACCGCCACACCAATCCCAACGAAATTTCCGGCTACCTCAATCCACTTTTGGCAGGCAATGCCATGGGCGTAATCAGCGAGGCAGGCTGCCCTGCCATTGCCGACCCCGGAGCCGACGTTGTGGCTATTGCGCAGCAAAAAAGGCTCAAAGTCAAGCCCCTCGTGGGGCCGTCGAGCATACTGATGGGACTCATGGGTTCTGGCTTCAACGGCCAGAGCTTCGCCTTTCTGGGCTATCTGCCCATCGACGGCGGCGAGCGGGCACGCAAACTCAAAGAAATGGAGCGGCGCATCGTCAAAGAAGATCAAACGCAAATATTCATTGAGACCCCTTATCGCAACAACACGCTCATCAACGAGCTTGTAAACACCTTGCCGCCACACCTCAAGCTGTGTGTGGCAAGCGACATCACCGGCCCCAATGAAAGCATAGTCACCCACAGCATAGCGCAGTGGCGGCAGTCAAGCCACACCTATGCCAAGGTGCCAACCATATTTTTGCTCTACAAATAAGAACATGAACAAGAATAACTACATAAGACACAACAACCGACAGTTGTCAATAGATTTCGACACCGACGACGACCCGCAAGCTCCGGTGCCCACGGCCGCCAAGCAGCCAGCGCCGGCTCCCGACGAGCATCGCGACCTGCACTTTGTGAGCTTCGGCAGCGGCAGCAGCGGCAACTGCGCCTATCTCGGCACCAACAAAGAGGGAATTTTAATTGATGCCGGAGTTGACCTGAACCATGTGTTCGACGATTTGCGGAAAAACAGCATAAAGCCCGAAATGGTGAAAGGCATTATCCTGACCCACGACCACGCCGACCACATACGCTACTCCTACCAGATTGTGCGCAAATACAAGCACATTCGCATCTATTGCACCCCGCGGCTCATGAATGGGCTGTTGCGCCACCACAACATATCGCGGCGCATCAAAGAGTATCAAGAGCCCATCTACATCGAAACTCCGTTTAAGCTCGCCGGCTTGCAAATAACTGCATTTGAAACCTCGCACGACGGAACCGACAACATGGGTTTCTTCATAGAAAGCGGCGACAAGAAATTCGTCGTGGCCACAGATATGGGCATAATCACTGCACGCGCCGAGCACTACATGCAGCAAGCCAACTACCTGATGATAGAGAGCAACTACTGCCGCGTTATGCTCGATGAGGGACGCTATCCGGAATATCTCAAAAACCGCGTGCGTGGCGAAAAAGGCCACCTCGACAACGTGGTGGCAGCCCAGTTTGTCAAGGAGCATTATCACCCAGGACTTGAATACGTGTTCCTGTGCCATTTGAGCAACGACAACAACACACCCGACATTGCGCTCCGCACCATGACCGATGCTCTTGAGAGCATCAACCTCACCGTGGGCGACGCCAGCAATGCCGTTGACCAGCGCGACAAAGACGTGCAACTCTACGCCCTGCCGCGCTACGACACCTCACTCTGGTTCGTCCTCTGACACGCCACCTCGCTTGTAGCAACAAGCCACACAAATCCTATTGAAAAACTCAATCGGCATATTGATGCAATATTGCCACACAATGCGTTTTTCAATAGAATTTGTTTTATACAACACAACTAATTACTGAAACCGTTCTTCTACCGGTTCTTAAACAAAAAAACATTACAAACATACAAAACGTGTATCTTTCCTAAATGGTTGACTGAAAATTGGCTCAAACGCAAATAACCACCTTGCGCGAAACCACTCAAAGAGGCAACAGCACATTAGCGCATTAAAAATAACCGCTATACCCTTTGCCACATTTTTGGAAATACTAAAACAAAGCACCCACATTCGCGCGAATGTGGGTGCTTTGTTTGTTATAACTGTCTGGTTTTTAGTATTTATACAGCAGATAATCGCCAGGATTGAGCCACAGCTGCGGCTTATAGCAACTTGCTTTCACGGTCTTGCCGCTTGGCAACACGCGCTCCACGCTTTCGTCAGCCACTACTGTCACTTTCTGGCGAGCCACAATGTCGGCATTAACCACCATGAGGAAGCGGTTGTTGCCATTCGTCAATTGCGACACTATCACATCGCTGCCCGAAGTCGAAACTTCCTTAAACTGTGCCGGGAGCGACTTCAGAGGCTTAGTGCGCCATGCTATGCTATCGCCGGTGTGTGACACATCAGTCACCTTGGCTCCGAGAAACACCCAGCTAAGGCGTTGCACCTCGTGGTTGAGCTCGCTCAATATGTCATACATCTCGGTGCGGCGGCCGTCTGTTATGGCAGCGTTGTCATACTCAAAGTCGGCATGTCCAGGGTTCCAGTAAGTGAAATATTGTATGCCTTGGGCACCATAGGCAAGGTCGCTGAAAATCTGCAATCTCACATGCTCGCGTGTGGGCAGCGGATATTGCGACTCATAGGTGTGGTGAGGTGTGGCAAGCGAGAAAGCCCAGAATGGCTGTCCGGCACGGCGTGCCTCGGCAGAAATCACCTCTAAGCAATGATAATATTCCGGCTTCAAGTGCAGGTAACCGCCATTTGTCACCACAGGATACATGTCAAATGACACAAGGCCAAGTCTCACAGTGTCGATAAACTGGCGCACATAGTCAACGTAGCTCTTTGCGCCATAGGCAGCTGCTTCTTTTTCAGCATTTTTGCCGTTGAACGGATATGGAAACAGATTGAGGTAGAGCACATGGCTGTCGTCGGCTGTGCGAATACGCTTGGCATAGTCGGCAAGCGACTTGAATTGCGGCACTTGCGGCTCGTCAATCAAAAACCAGCCACCCACCGACTCATGGCCTTTGAAGCGGTTGACCACCTCGGCGGTGTGCTCAAACATGCCGTTGCACGATGCCATAATCTTCACTCCGGTGCCTTTGCTGGCATCGAGAGCCTTGCCGAGCACATCGGCATTGTCCATGCCGCGGAACGAGAGGTTAAAGCCGGCCTCACGCATTTCTTTGTAGCGCTGCGGTGTGGCATCGGAGCCAGGCACAGAATACCATGCCATGATAGGAAACTCGTTGCCTGTGGGGTTGACATAGGCGTGTGGCTTGGTCAGGTCGGCAGCATGTGCGCCAGCCACGCAAGTCACAGCCAAAAGCAGTTGCAACAATATCCTTTTCATGCTTTGTTCTTTTTGATTTTGTGACTTTTTCATTTCCACTGATAGAGCAGGTAATCGCCCGGATTAACCCACAATGCGTCTTTATAAAGCGAAGCATTCACCGTCTTGCCGTTAGGCATAACACGGCTAACTGGCAAGTTCTTCTCCACAGTCACCTTTTGGCGGTTATGCAAGTCACGGTTCACAATCATGAGGAAGTGGTTTGCGCCGTTGACCAGGTGCGACACAATCACGCCCTCGCCGCTTGCGTTAACGCTTTTTATGTGGCCAGGCAGCGATTTGAGCTGATGAGTGCCAACAGGTATTTTTTCGCCAGTGTGAGCCACGTCGATGGTCTTTGCGCCAAGGAACACCCAACTCAAGTTAAGCACCTCATGGTTAATCTCGCTCACCAGGTCATAGACCTCGGTGCGCTTGCCGTCAATCTCAATAGGGGCATTGTTAAAATCCCATGTGCCTGGTGTTGGGCACCAGTAAGTGAAATACTGCAATCCTTGTGCGCCATAGGCCAAGCTGCTGAATATCTCAAGGCGCATCATGTCGCGTGTTGGCACTGGATAAGGCTTGTGAGCCGTTGAGAGCGCAAAAGCCCAGAAAGGCCAGCCGCTTGCCTTGGCAATGCGTGCCACGTCTTCCATATTCTCATAGTAGCGGTCGCGCAGAAATATCTTGCCGCCGTCTTCCACCACTGGATAGAAGTCGTATGACACCAGTCCTAGTGGCACTTGGTCAACGAAGCCCTGCACGTATGCCTGATAGCTCTCACTTTCCAATGCTTCCACTGGAGCATAATTCGGGTTAAGGTTCAGGTAGAGCACATGGCTGTCGTCAACCTTGCGCACCTGCTGCACCCATTTGGCAAGGCTCTTGAAAGCTGCTGCGCTTGGCTCGTCGCGGAAAAACCAACCGGCAGTCTGTCCGTGCTTCATGAAGCGGCGCACCGTTTTTTCAGGTTCTTTCACCAGTTCGTTGCAAGTAATCATCAGTTTCACTCCGGTGCCTTTGCTGGCATCAAGGCCTTTTTGCACATCATCGCTGGTGCTGAAGTGCGAGAACGACAGGTTAAATCCAGCGTCACGCATCTCCTGATAACGCTCGTGAGTGGCTTCGGAAGCAGGAATCGAATACCAGCCCATAATGGGTATCTCCTTGCCCGTGGGGTTAGTGTAAACGTGTGCCATGGGCAATTTCACAGCCTGGGCGGCAGCAAATGCCAACGCCAGGGTCATGATTGTGAGAATTGTTTTCTTCATTGTTCTAATTTAATTTTTGTGTTTATTTAATTATGTTTATTTAATTTGGTTTGTTCGGTATTTTGAAATCTCATGCCTCACATGGAGCGTGAGTGAAGTGAGGCAGGTGCACCTACCGGCCGTCGTCGGGCCGCAGATATTTGTCGCCTATTCCTATGCCAAACAGGGCGAAGTCATAGGCCACAGGGTCGTCGGGCCGCATCAGCCGCAACATTTCGGTAAGCTCCACCACTGTTTTGCGGTCGTTCGCTTTGCGCGACACAAGTCCAAGGGCGCGCGCTGTGTCGCCCACATGCACATCGAGCGGCACAAATAGCTGCCGCTGGTCAACAGAGTGCCACACTCCCATATCCACTATGCCGTCGGTTCGCACAAGCCAGCGCAGAGCCATGTTCACACGCTTCAGCGCAGTGGTGGCAAGGTTGGTAGGCAGGCAGCGCGAGTCGCTGCGCCCATCGTTGGCTGCACTCATCACGCGTTGCATTTCCTCCACAAGTTTCCACGCCGGAGCGTTGCTGTCGGCCACCCGGCACGATGCGGCAAAGTCATCTATCGAGTCATATTTGGCATATATGTCGTGAAATCCGCGCAACAGGTGCTTCATGTTGCGTCCAAAAAACGTGCGGTGTATGTTGAGCTCGTCGGGCAACGCCTCGTATGCCTGCTCCTGCACATAGCCCATCGGGTCGCCTTCCATTATGGCAAGCATTTTCTCGCAGTTGTTGCAAATCATGCTTCGCTTGCCCCAAGCTATTGTGGCACACAGAAACGACACTATCTCTATGTCTTGCAGCCGTGAGAAGCGTCGCGGAAACTGCACAGGGTCGTTGGCAATGAAGTCTTCATTGTTGATTCTTGCCGTTTCGCGGTCGAGCAACTGCTTCACCGACTGAAATTCCGTGTCAAATGGCTGCATGGCTGTGTGTCGTTGTTTTTTTGATTATTGATTACTGAAACGTTATGGGCTTGAAATCCACAAAGTCGCCGTTGGATTTCATTATGTCGGCAAACGATGGCGTTAGCAATTTCTTCACAGCGTCGAGAGCTATGTAGATTTCCAC
Organism: uncultured Muribaculaceae bacterium; assembly: GCA_934636465.1. Taxonomy (GTDB): domain Bacteria; phylum Bacteroidota; class Bacteroidia; order Bacteroidales; family Muribaculaceae; genus Sodaliphilus. The sequence goes on along the minus strand of CAKUAR010000005.1, from coordinate 83,526 downwards.
TTCGCTTGAGCCGAGTTCACCGCTCTGGAAATAAAACAGCAGCCCCTCGTGCTTCACGCGCACATTGTCGGGCAACACACGCGCATGCCCAAAGCGCGATGTCTTGCCGTTGATGGTGTCGATTTTTTTGTTGATAAGTGCCAGCACTTTGTTATCATTGCCGTCAGCCACCATGTCGGCAAGCGATAGCACTTTTCCCTTCAAGCGGTCATAGACCACAAATTGCGTGTTTTCGGAAGTGCCGCTCTGCGCGTCGCCAAACGTTTTCTTGTCCACCTCATACACAAGCAGGCGGTTGCTGTTCATCACCGGATATGCCTTCACGCTCTGCACATGGCTGAAACGCTCGGTCACAATCGGAGATTTATTTACCTTTGAATATTTCTCATTGGTGGCGGTGCAAAACACCGGGTGCGAAAGCTCACTTTTAATGGCCGAAGCAAGGTCGGCATAGCTCGTGGCAAACATCTTGCCCAGCAGAGCCTCGGTCAAGGCGCGCGGCTCTGTGTCGCCGTTCACCCTCTTGGGCCACTTGGCCTTTATGCGCATGGTGCTTGACAACGGGTCGCTCATACCGCCCACATCTACCGGTTTGTCGGTGACGAAATAAGCGTTGTCGCTCATGGTGGAGAACTCGTCGTTGCCCACAGATTCGGCCACGGTGGAGGCTTCCACAGCGTCAGAATCATTGAAGCTGAACGTGAATGGAGATTTGCCATTGTCGTTCAGCTTGCCGTCGAGATACCACACGCCTGCCACAATGTCAATCACGGCAAGCACCACTATCACAACAATCAACGAACGTGTTGTCATACTCTTTTTGTCTGTTATTTCTTTTTGTTTACGTTTCTTCGGCTAAGGCTCATGTCGCCACACCATTTCACAAAACACCGGCAAAAAGCCTCGTGCCGTGACCCATGCGCCATCTTCTATGCAAATATAACTATAATTGGTCTAAAATCCCATTCTTCCGCCAGTCAAAAGTGCACACTCGGCTTGCGTCACACCTTGTCGATTGGCTTGCGCCCCTGGTTGCTGGTCTTGTATTGCGTGGGTGTCATGCCTGTCACCTGCCTAAACTGGCGCGACAAGTGAGCTACACTCGAATAGCCGGTGGCGTATGCAATCTCACTCACGGTCAGCTCCCCATAGTCTATAAGCTCTTTAACTCGCTCCACCTTTTGCGCTATATAGAATTTCTCTATGGTGCGGTGCTCATGGGCACTAAACACTGTGCTCATTTGCCTGTAGTCCACACCTACTGCCGCCGTGAGCAGCGACGACAAGTTTTCTTGCGCTGCATCATCGCGGCGCACAAGGGCTATAACCGCGTTTTTTATACGCTCCACGAGCACATCGTCGGGGTTTTCGAGCAGCATAAACCCCACTTCGGCAAGTTTGTACCCTATGGTGTCAAGCTCTGCCGCTGTCAAGTCAGCATCAACCTCGGCTTTGCCCATAGACACCTCGGCGTGCTCGTAGCCCAACGACGCGAGAATATTTTTAACCGTCATCACGCATCGGTCGCACACCATATTTTTGATAAACAAAATCATATTTCACTCATCTTGTTTTGCCTTGGCAACTCTTGGCCAGATAGCAAGTGCAAACATAGTTAAATCTCGCCACAGCGCCATAGTTTTAAGCCGTCAAATTGCCCATAAAAACACAATTGGCGGTCAAATCAGCAAAAAAAATCGTCATTTTTGAGAATTATGCAAAAAAACAAACACAATCTTCGCAGATTACTTGCAAGTATCATTTTTAGTTGTAACTTTGCATCAGTTTTCATGGTATTAGTTTTAAAGGTTATGAATTGTTTGTCATCGTGAGATGCCGGCATATTCATTTGTTAAAGGTTTATGTAAATTGTATTAGAAGGTTAATTATTAAAAAAATCCCCGATGTTGAATCGTGGATTTCTTTTTTATATACACTCACCTACTGATAGGAAAGTGGGAAAAACTAATTGCAAAAACTTAGCGGATATTCAAAATTCGGTGCGTTTGAAGCGACAGCCTCCAGTCGGGGTGCGCAAGTACGGCTTCCACACACATTTTTATGTTTTGTTTGCACTGCCGCTCATCAGCCACAAAACATGGTTGCAGAAATTTGTTCTTAGCCGCAATGCCATCATACACCGCCAGGTCTTGACCGCAATACACCACTTTAAGCTCGTCGCACTTGGTCAGCACACATGGCTGGGCATCACCGCCGGCAAACGTGAATTTTGGCGACAGCGTCACCCAGTCTATGCCGCATGGCAGCTGACGCGTGCCGTTGGTCTCTATCGCTATCTTCTTGCCAGTGGATTTAAGCCCCCTAATCAGCTCGTCATTCACCACAAGCGAGGGCTCGCCGCCAGTCAGCACTATCAGTGGAGCCTTGGGATATTTGTTAATCTCGGCGATTATGGCTGGCAACGACATTTGCGTGCCAGCATTGTGGCAGGTGTCACAAAAGTTGCATTTCAGGTTGCAGCCGCTGAAGCGCACAAACACACTTGCCGTGCCAGTGTTGTAGCCCTCGCCTTGCAGCGAGCAGAATATTTCATTCACTTTCCACATGGCGCGCGGTTTCAAATCATGTTGCCCTGCTGCTCGTCCTCGTCGTTTATGTAGGTGGCAAGGTTGTTGGCGGTTTCTCTCACGTCTGCACGATAGCAGCCAGGAATGTTGTCAACAATCCAGCGCGCCATGTTCTCGGCAGTTGGGTTAAACGAGAACACCTCGTTCAGGTTCTTGTGGTCGAGTGTGTCGTTGAGTTTCCTCTTGATTACAGAGAAATCGCACACCATGCCGTTTTGGTCCAGAGTGCGAGCTTTGCAATAGACGGTTATCAGCCAGTTGTGGCCATGCAAGTTTTCACATTTGCTCTCGTAGTCGAGAGTCAACCTGTGACTTGCCGATATTTCAAGCGTTTTCTTAACGTAATACATCTTCTTTGTCTTAATGAAAAAAAACAGGGTTATTCGTCCTCATACACCGTGGTGTCGATGATGCCGGCATCGCGCAACGCCTCTTTGCGCTCACGGCATGTGCCACACTTGCCGCAATGCTTCTCGCGACCCTTGTAGCAAGAATAAGTCTCGCTGTAGTCTATGCCCAGAGCCTTGCCGTGGCGGGCAATGTCGGTCTTGGATATGCTGGTGTATGGCGCAAGCACCGTCACACCCTTGTATGTGCCGTTGGTCATGGCTTGCGACATGGCGTCGATAAAGGCCGGACGGCAATCGGGATATATCGTGTGGTCGCCGCTGTGGTTGGCTATCAGCACATGGTTCAAATCGTTGCTCTCGGCTATTCCGCAGGCTATGGCAAGCATTATGCCGTTGCGAAACGGAACCACGGTCGATTTCATGTTTTCATCATCGTAGTTGCCCTCCGGAATGTCGTCGGCTGTGCCCAGCAGCGAGCTCTTGAAATATTTGTGCATAAACTCAAGCGGTATGATAATGTGCTTAATGCCCAGACGCTTGCAGTGCATTATGGCATATTGGCGCTCACGCTCGTTTTGCGTGGAGCCGTAGTCAAACGTAATTGCCAGCGCAATGCGGTCTTTATACTCATAAAGGAGAGTGGTGGAATCCATGCCACCCGATATGATGATTACTGAATCTTTGGCCATTGTGTGTGTGATGTGTTTATTTTTGGTGTGTGTGTTACAAAAAAATGAAATCATTCGCTGCGGAAGTTGGCAAGCAGACGCTGCTTCACCATGTCTTGGTGCTCGCTGTCGCCATAGTTGGCAAATGGGCATATAGATATGCCTCCGCGCGGATTAAATGTGCCTATCACCTCTATGTATTTAGGGTCCATAAGGCGCACAAGGTCTTTCATAATTATGTTCACGCAATCCTCGTGAAAGTCACCATGATTGCGGAAGCTGAACAAATAAAGCTTCAAACTCTTGCTCTCCACCATTCTCACACGCGGAATGTAGTTGATGGTGATGCGTCCAAAGTCGGGCTGACCGGTCTTAGGGCACAGCGACGTGAACTCCGGGCAGTGGAGTGTCACAATGTATTCGTTGTCCTGATGCTTGTTGACAAAGGTCTCAAGCACGTCAGGAGTGTAGTCGTAGCTGTAGTGCGTTCCCTGGTTTCCCAGCAGCGACACGCCCTGCAGTTCCTGTTCGTTTCTCGACATAGCTACCTCATTTTATTGATTACTATGCAAATTTACGAAACTCCCCCGACATAAAAGAACCACAAAATCAAAAAAAATCATAAGGCAAACATTCCACAATATAAATAATTTAAGTACTTTTACAAGTTCAAAACATATTACGAAAAAATAGGAACGGCAAATACAGCCTAATTGGCGTATTCCAACTTGATTATTATTTGATTAATTACCCATTAAACTCAGAAAAATGCAGGAAGTAGAAGAACAGCCAAAAGCTATCACTACCAACAATGAGACGAGCGACTCCGGTTTCCAGATTCGAGCTTATCTCATGGCTTGTGCCCACAACTGGTATTGGTTCGTTATGTCGATTATTGCATGTGCTTGCATTGCCTTCCTTTACAGCAAGTCGCAACCCAAGCTCTACTCATCGTCATCGCTGATTCTTGTGAAAACCGACAAAAACACGTCAGCAGGAAGCCAATCGCAAGTGTTTTCAGACTTGGGCATCAACCCGACCTTAAGCGATGTACCTAACGAAATCTACAAAATCAAATCCACCAATCTGATGGAAGATGTGGTTAACAACCTCGGTCTTAACGTGCAATATTATGGCCGCGTTTTCCTCCGCGATGTTAACATCTACAAGTCTTCACCGGTGCAAATCACTCCGCTGCGCAAAGTGGACGCCAACTTCACCATGACTGTCGTGCCAAAAAGCGACACCGAGCTTGAATTCAAAATTGACGATGAAGGCTGGCAAAAAGCTCATTTTGGCAACAAGGTCAACACCAAGTTTGGCCCAATCGCCATAACCAAGAACAGCAATTTCAGATTGTCTGATCACAAAGACTTCAACATCGTGGTAAAAATCAAAACCACTCAAGCTCTTGCAAAGCAGCTTGTGGCAAGCCTAACAGCCGAACAAGCCGACAAATATTCTGATGTGTTGAAAATAACATTAAACTGGGATAACCACGAAGAAGCTATCGACATTCTCAAGGCCCTGATTGCTACTTACAACCAAGATGCAATCAACGACAAGAACAAGGTGGCACGCAACACCGAGTCGTTCATTGCAGAGCGCATCGACGTGTTGTCAAAAGACCTTAACGGCGTTGACAGCCGCGTGGCACAACTCAAAGTCAACTCTGTGAACTCGGCAATCTATGCAAGTCCTGAAACGAGCTTGAAATATGCCGACAACGCTGCCGACATTGACATGCAGATAAGCCTTGCCGCCTACATTCAAGATTACTTGAACAAGATGAGCGGCAACAACCTCATTCCGTCAAACACAGGCATTGCAAGCACCGGCATTGAGGCACAAATCAACGAGTATAACCAAGCAATGCTCAAATATCAGCGCATAGCTTCCACATCGAGCAACGAGAACCCCGTGATGATTGAGCTTAACAAGTCAATCGCATCACTCAAAAGCAACATAATGCAATCGCTCGGCAACTACATACGCTCACTGCGCATGAAGCAGTCGCAAGCGCGCTCTCAAGAGGGCATGGCCACTGGCAGCATGGCTGCTGTGCCATCGCACGAGAAAGCCATCACCGAGGTTGAGCGTCAACAGAAAATCAAAGAGCAGCTCTACCTCTATCTTCTCAACAAACGTGAAGAGAATGCTTTGCAGCAAGCCATCACCGAGCCAAACGCAAAAGTCATAGAAAGTCCGTCTGGCGACCCCAACCCATTCTCTCCAAAGCCTGCCATGATAATGCTGGTGGGTCTGATGGTGGGTCTGATGTTGCCAGCCGGTGTAATCTACTTGATTTTCTGGATTTACTCACTCGACACGATGATTCACACTCGCAAAGATGTGGAGGACAACTGCAACTTGCCAATCATTGGTGAAATTCCGGAAAAACGTGCCGATCAGGCCAACCAGGAGATTGTGGTTACCGAGACTGGCCGCGACAGCGTATCGGAGGCGTTCCGCATATTCCGCAGCAACCTCGACTATGTGATAAACGACAACGCAAACAATGGCGGCACCGTGATTCAGCTCACTTCCACCATTGCCGGCGAGGGCAAGAGTTTCGTCTCTATCAACCTTGCGCTTGCTTGCGCCCACATTGGCAAAAAAGTCATTGCCATCGATGTTGACCTGCGCAAAGGCAGCTTCTCGCGATACATTGGCCTCACCAACAACGGCATCGGTCTGAGCGCATATCTGTCAGGCAATGTGCAAGACGTACACAGCATAATCAACAAAGGCGTGCTGCACCAGAACCTTGACTTGATTGGCGTTGGCGCAATTCCGCCGAACCCGACAAACTTGCTCATGAGCAAGCACTTTAAGGAGATGATTGACGTGTTCAAGAAAGAATATGACTACATTTTGCTCGACACCGTGCCGTTCGGAATCATTGCCGACGCAGCGTTAATCAACCATTATGCCGACTTGACAATCTACACAATTCGTGACGGTAAAATCGACAAACGCTATCTCGAAGAGTTGCAGAAGATGTCAGACGACAAAAAAATCAACAATCTCACACTGCTTCTCAATGACATCAAGACCAACTCCAAACGCTATAACTACAGCTATGGCAACTATGGCTACGGATACGGATATGGATATGGATACGGATACGGATACGGATACGGTTATGGCAACGAGGACGAGAAAGAAGACAAAGCTTGATAGCAGCAGCATTATGCGCCAGCGCGCATAGCTCAAACACATAAAACTAACAAACCGGTCAGATTAACTTCTGGCCGGTTTGTTAGTTTTTGTTTTTATGTTCTTATCGCTTGCGAGTTGAACATTATCTGCTTGTGTCGCAACAGGCACTTTCGCGCTATCTTCACGGCAGCACCGTCAGCGCAATGGGTTTTGCCCCGACTTATACCACTCGATAAACTTGCCTATGCCTTCATGCAGCGTAACGCTCGGCTTGTAGCCAATCTCCGCCTCCAGCTTCGACGTGTCGGCGTTGGTCTGATACACATCGCCTGGCTGCATAGGCAGAAACACTTTCTTTGCATCCTTGCCCATAGCCTGCTCTATCTCTGATATGAAATCCATCAGTTTCACAGGGTGCGAACAGCCTATGTTATATATCTTATATGGCACGCCATTTGGGCACTTGCTGCCGTCAACTGTGCTGTCAAGCACCTTTATCGTGCCCTCCACTATGTCGTCGATATAAGTGAAGTCCCTTATCATGTCGCCGCCGTTATACACCTTGATTTCCCTGCCGTGGCTTATAGCATCAGCAAACAGCATGGGAGCCATGTCGGGGCGTCCCCAGGGACCATACACCGTGAAATAGCGCAAGCCTGTGGTGGCGAAGCCATAGAGGTTGCTGTAGCAGTGCGCCATAAGCTCATTAGACTTCTTGCTGGCGGCATACAGGCTCACCGGCGTGTCCACCTTGTCGTCCTCGCTATATGGCACCTTACTGTTCAGTCCATAAATCGAGCTCGACGATGCAAACACCAAGTGCCGCACTCCATAATGGCGGCAACACTCCAGAATGTTGAGAAACCCCACAAGGTTGCTCTGCATATAGGCATACGGATTTTGTATGGAGTAGCGCACACCAGCCTGGGCGGCAAGGTTCATCACCTTGTCGAAATGATATTTATCAAACAGCTTGTTCATGGTGTCGGTGTCGTCAATCGACATTCTGATGAACTGCAAGTTCGGATACAGCGAACTGACCACTATGTTGCGCTCCCAGTCGGCATCGCTTTGTATTATGCCACAAGCCTTCAGACGGCCATACTTGAGGCGCGTGTCGTAGTAGCTGTTGATGTTGTCAATGCCCACCACCTCATCGCCGCGCCGAGCCAACTCAAGCATCAGCTTAGAGCCTATGAAGCCGGCAGCACCTGTAACAAGCACTTTCATATCTTGCTAATAAAAAAATTAATGTTCTGCTTATAAAAACTAAATCAGTCTCTCCTGAACAGGTCGCGCGTATAGACCTTGCTCTTCACATCGTCGAGGCACGGGTCATAACGGTTGGCTATTATGGCGCGGCAACCGCTCTTAAACTTCTCAAGGTCATTGACCACAAGACTGCCAAAGAATGTGGAGCCGTCTTCGAGCGTAGGCTCATATATCACCACTTCAGCCCCCTTTGCCTTTATGCGCTTCATCACACCCTGTATGCTGCTTTGCCTGAAGTTGTCGGAATTTGACTTCATGGTGAGCCTATACACGCCCACCACACAGCGCTGCTCCGCATCGGGGCTATATGCGCTGTTGTCACTATAGTAGCCAGCCATGTTGAGCACGCGGTCGGCAATAAAATCCTTGCGTGTGCGGTTGCTCTCCACTATGGCTTGAATCAGGTTTTCAGGCACATCGGCATAGTTGGCGAGAAGCTGCTTTGTGTCCTTTGGCAGGCAATAGCCACCGTAGCCAAACGACGGATTGTTATAGAAATTGCCTATGCGCGGGTCAAGGCACACACCCTTTATTATGTCTTGCGTGTCGAGGTTTTTAAGCTCGGCATAGGTGTCAAGCTCATTGAAGTAGCTCACGCGCAGAGCCAGATAGGTGTTAGCAAACAGCTTCACGGCCTCGGCTTCAGTCAGACCCATATACAGCGTGTCAATGTCCTTCTTTATAGCTCCATGTTGAAGCAGTCCGGCAAACGTGTGAGCCGCCTCGTCAAGCCGCTTGTCGCCTGCCGGCCGCCCCACAATTATGCGGCTCGGATACAGGTTGTCATACAAGGCCTTGCTCTCACGCAAAAACTCCGGTGCAAATATTATGTTGTCGCAGCCATATTTCTTGCGCACGCTCTCAGTATAGCCCACAGGAATGGTGCTCTTAATCACCATTATCGCTTTTTTATTGACCTTGAGCACCAGCTCTATCACCTCCTCCACATGCGCAGTGTCGAAGAAATTGCGCTGTGGGTCGTAGTTGGTAGGCGTGGCTATCACCACAAAGTCGGCGTCGCGATAAGCAGCCTCGCCATCGAGTGTGGCTGTGAGGTCAAGCTGCTTTTCAGTCAAGTATTTTTCTATATATTCATCTTGAATAGGTGACTTGCGGTTATTTATCAATTCCACTTTTTCTGGAATCACATCTACCGCCATCACCTCGTTGTGCTGACTCAGCAGTGTGGCTATACTCAACCCCACATATCCTGTTCCTGCAACTGCAATTTTCATATTGGCAATTATTTTAATTTCTTATTCTTTAGGCAAAGATAATGCAAATCGAGATGCAAAGCATCAAGCTCGCTTAAATGTTTTGCCGAGATGCAGCTTATCTTATTCAAAGATAATGCAAATCGAGTGCAGAATATCAATTTTCACTTGAATATTGTGCTGACAAACGCACGACGCCTTGTTTTAACTCAAAAATTATCACCGCCACATTCTCATAGCAACAAAAAAAACAGGCCGGCTATTGTGCCGACCTGCCTTCTTTAATATTTTCACCTAAACGTGATTGCTGTCGCTGTATTATTTCTTGATAACTTTGGCAGCAGTACCGTCAGTGTATTTCACCACATAGATGCCCTTAACTGTCATGTCGTTAACCTTAACGCCATTCAGCGTGTAGATGCCGGCAACGGTCTTCTCACCCTTAACCACTTGGTCAACAACACTTGCAGTGCCGTTGAGTTTCAGTGTGTAAGTGTTCACAGTCTTGAGGTCTTGTGAATAAACCTTGATTGTAACAGTGTTGTCGTCGTTGAGAGTCTTGCCCACCAGAGCCTTGTTGCCCTCAACCTCAGTTGTCATGCCCTCGAACACGTCTTGCACAGTGGCAGCACCTTTCAGGTCGATTGTAGCCTCGTTGGCGTTGCTGAAGTCTGCGCTCAGGTCACCATATTTCACACTCTTGAGGTTGGCTTTGTACACGAGTTCCACATCATCTACATAAAGGCTATCGACACCACCTTTACCTGGAGTGGCATTGGTCGACAAAGTAACCATGATGCCCTTGCCAGTCAGTTTTTTATTCTTGTATGCAAAAGGTACTGTGAGCTTAGTCCAGTCGCAAGCAGTGATTTTGCTGTTGTTTGCCGACATAAGCACGTTCGTATATTCGGTTTTGCTTGGCTCCTTGTATTCTGTGCCGTCAGTAACCACTGCGCTAACTGTGGCGTATGGATACTGGGCGCTTGCGTTAGTTTGCTTAAACTTAACCCACAATGAAATTTCATCTGGTTGACCATCAAGAGCCGTGTAGAATGGGTCGCCATTGCCATCAAGTGCAGTAGAGCTCATGTCAAGGCAAGAGTAATTAGAATAGTCATCTGGAGTGGCATTACCGGCGTTCAAGCGGCCTGTGGTGAGAGTTCCGTTTGCAACCTGACCCATCACAGTGTGTGACACAATGAGCACGCTTGATTTGCCAGTGCTGCCTGGACGCACCTTGTCGCTTTGGCTAACCGATGGCATGCTTGCTGTAGTAGCAAGAAGAAAAGCGTTACCAGTGGCGCTTGTGAATGAGTGCCAGTTGTTTGGTTCTGGGTTTGTCTTGCCAGCGTAAGTTTCGTTGTGGAAAGCCTCAAAGCCTGAGTTGCCAATTTGGTAAACATCGCCAAAGTTAACGGCAATGATTTGTTGCAGAGTTGCACTCATGTCAATGTCGATACCGGCAAAAAGCTTATTGGCATCATATTTAGCTCTCAGTTCCACAGGCACAGCGCCAAGAATAGGTCCCAACCACGTGTCAATCGAAGCGTCATCACCATTGGTGATTGTAATTGTCTGTTTTGTAGCAAGAATTGACTGGCCTCCAGCTTTTTCCACCTTCAAATCTTTCAATTCAATGTTACCGATACCCATTTTTGAGCCACCGGCTTCAAGGATAAAGTTTTTCAGACTCAATGTGGCGAGTCCGTCCTTTTCATCTACTGTGATTGTTGCGTTCTGTTGGCTCGAAGACCCATTCACAGTCACAATCAGCTTATCGGTGTAGGTGTTGGCCTGCAAAGCCGACACACACATCAAAGCTGCGATTAATGTAAAGATTTTTTTCATATAGCTTAATGTTAATATTGAAAATCCCATTTGTTTGTCATTTTAGTTTATACACCATGCCGAGCGTTCCGAATATCGGATAAAGAGTCTGCTCTATGGTCTTGAAATTGCTGTGGTGCACACCTGTCACACCCCAGGCTATGTCGGCAAATATGCCGAGTTTCTTGTGGAAATACCAGTTTGCGCCCACATCTACACCGAGCTGCACCTTGCGCATGTCGGGGGTGAAGTCATATATGCCTCGGCTGTCGGGGGTGTCGCCAAGTGCCACCTTGTCGCCGGTGGGGTCGCCCACGCGCAAATAGCCGTTGTGGGCATAGCCGCTGAAATCCCTCGATGTGAGAAACGAAATATATGGGCCAAACCTAAACGACCACTTCTTCGAAGCCTCGTAGGTGGCTTGCACTGGAATTGTGAACAGCCATTCAGTCACATCGGTTGTCACATCGCCTGTGAAGCGTCCCTCAAGCTCCTGGTTGCCGCGTGTGATTTTCATGTGATAGTTCTTCACACCGGCGTCCACTTCCATTCCCTTGTTCTCAAAATACACACCCACGCGCGCACCCCAAGTGTCGGTTATGCGCTTTGTGCCAGCCACGCCAAAGGCTATGTTTGGCTTATAGGTGTATTTGTTGAGCGTGCGTATCTCTGCCGCCAACGGCAGTGGCGACGTGCCGCCTATGGTGCAACCAAGGCGCACCTCTCGGTCGAGCGAGAGAATTTCGTGCCCTATTTCGCTGAATATGTTGCCTGCCGTTGCCGGAATTGCTGCCAGCAGTGCCGTCACGGCCAACACTATGATGTTTTTATTCATTTTCTCATTCTGTTTTTGTGCAAATCACTCTCACCTTGTCAACAAGAAGCTCGCTGCCCACGGCTCCCATAAACAGGTCGCCCTCCGAGCTCGACGAGAACACCACCGCAAGGTTATACCCCTGGTTTTTGAGCAATTCCGGGTCTATCTCTTCAGTATAATTAAATTCTATCTCAAACTGCTGCCAGCCCTGGGTGCGCTTCACCGGTCCAAGGTCGGCTATTGCCACAATTTGCTTGCTGGTCTTCACATTGTCGCCATAGAGCACAATAGGTTTGTTGTTCTCATCATGGTTTTTGTAAAACACTGCATATATCGAGCCTTCGTCAATGCGGTCGGCCACCGGTTTGCCCATCTTGTCCTGGAATTTGGGGCCAGGGGTGTATTGGTAGTAGCCTGTCATTTTCACAGGCTTCTTGTCAAACCTCAAACCAAAGTGCGTGGCCGACATGGCATCGGCAAGCGCGTTCTCCACATCAAATGAGCCGAGGAACAGGTTGCCGGCGGCAATGCGCTTGTTGGCCCACACGCCAAACGGACCGGTGTCGCATGTTGTCAGCTTCACGCCATAGCCCTCTATACCATTGGCGTATGGCACAGTGGGATATTCGTCGGGCTTGGCGCTGCTCACACTGAGCTTAAAGCCGCCGTTGCCCGAAGCCCAGTCGGGCTGCAAGTTGCCTTGCTCGTCGCGGTTAAACCACAAATAATATTTTTGTTTGGCTGGCTCTAAGGCGAAGTCCTCAAAATCATATTTCACGGTGTCGTTCACAGAGGTTTTTACTGCGTTGAACGTCACGGTGTAGGTGCGGTGCCACGCCCCGTCTTGCGAAGTCACCGTGTATTTCACTTCTTTGTTGTCAGAAAAATCATGAACCGACCCATTGGCAGGCGTGATTGTAGCCCCCTCGGTTATCTTAAACTTTGGAGCCATATTCTTTAAGTCGGCCGAACCCTTCACCACAAACACCACCGTGCTGTCAGTGTAAGGCACATTGACCAGCGTGTCGGAACTGTGGAAAAACGTTTCTGACGGATTTGCCGTGTGCACCCAGGCTGCCTCGATGTCACATTCGGCATTGAGCGGTTCGTCCTTGAAGCATGATGTTAGGCAAGCTATGCCTGGCAACAAAACGGCTATTGACAAATACTTAAATTTCATAAATTATGCTCTTTCTAACAATAAAGGCGCTTTTTCTCGTTGCAAAGTTATTAATTTTTTTTGAAATATCTAATTTTAGAAAATTTTATGCCTCAACGTCTTAGGAGCACATCGGGCTTCACAGCACCCCACTTCTGCCCTATTTTACCGGCAGTGTGCATTTTTCTTCATTCCTGGTGCTTTTCTCCACAAACCGACCAATCAATCGGTAATTTTGAAAAAACAAAAGTGAAACGGTTTCATCATTTAATACTTTTTCATAACTTTGTTAGAAGAAATAGGAAAATAGTTTCTATCGTCAGACTTTTACCCATAATTAAAGAAACACGACCATGTCATTTTTTATTAGTAACTCGTATTTTAAAATTAAATTTTACACATTGATTAGGAAAATAATAAAAAGCGTGTCTCCTCATTGGTTGGTTTTATTGGCCGACATGGCTGCAGTTTTATTCAGCTATGGGGCCGTGTTGTTTTTCACCGCCTGTGTCACCAACAGCGGTCCTGGAGGATTAAACCTGTTGCTGCACACCGTCTATATTGCAGCAACCTATCTGGTTGTGTCTTTTTTTGTAAAGAGCTACACCAGCGTCATTCGCCTCTCTGTGATAGAAGACCTCTACAGGCTGCTCATTGTGGTGGCCATATCCACGCTTGTTCTGGTGATAAGCGACATTTTCGGCTCGCGAATTCTCGGCTATCCGCTCTATCATGTGTGGTACATGCCTCTGGTGGGCATTGTGGCGTTCTCACTCCTGGTTATGGAGCGTCTCTCCATCAAGTTCCTCTACACCACTCTGGCGCAAGCCAACGAGGACCAGCAGAAAAAAGTGCTCGTGCTGGGCACATCGTTCAGCTCCATAGCGTTGGCCAACGCCATGAAGAGCGACATCACAGGAAAATATATGCCGGTTGGCCTTTTGAGCAAAGACCACAAGAAAGGTAACAAAATAGGCGGTTTCGACGTTTACTGCTTCGACCCCGACACTTTGGCCAACACGTTTATGGAAAAAGGCATACACGCGCTGGTGTTCGACAGCTCCAAGACCAAACTTATGCGCGAGGGCTTCGCCGACTATTTCATAAAGCACAACATATTGCTGCTCACAATCAACCAAGTGGAGGAATTTGAAGACGACTCTGAAAACAAGGCTCAAACCATATCTAAGCACATAAAGAAAGTGAACATAGCGGATTTGCTCGGCCGCGACCCCATTGTGCTCAACAACACGCTGGTCAAATCGCACATCAAAGACTCTGTGGTGCTCGTAACCGGTGCCTGCGGCTCAATAGGAAGCGAGATTGTGCGCCAGCTTGCGGCCTACAAGGCAGCTAAAATAGTGCTCGTTGACCAAGCCGAAACCCCAATGCACGACATAGTGCTCGAAATGCGCGAAAAGTTCCCTGAAGCCGACGTTGTGCCTTTCATGGGCGACATTCAGAACTACGACCGCATGAGCCTCGCTTTCCGCACCTACCGCCCAAAATATGTGTTCCACGCCGCTGCCTACAAGCACGTGCCCATGATGGAGCTCAACCCCACCGAGGCGGTGATGACCAACGTGGGCGGAACCAAAAACATTGCCGACCTCTCGCTGAAATATGACGTTTACAAGTTTGTGATGGTGTCAACCGACAAAGCCGTGAATCCATCGAACATCATGGGCTGCACCAAGCGCCTGTGCGAAATCTACATTCAGTCGCTGTTTTTCGACGCCAAGGCTCGCGGCAAAAACACGCAGTTCATCACCACACGATTTGGCAATGTGCTCGGCTCTAATGGTTCGGTGATTCCGCTGTTCAGCCGCCAGATACGCGAGGGCGGTCCTGTGACGGTGACACACAAAGACATTATCCGCTACTTCATGACCATCCCGGAGGCTTGCTCACTGGTGCTCGAAGCCGGGTGTATGGGCAAAGGCGGTGAAATCTACATCTTCGACATGGGTCAGTCGGTGAAAATCTACGACATGGCAAAGCGCATGATTTCGCTTGCCGGATTGCGTCCGGGCATCGACATTGAAATAAAGGAAGTGGGTCTGCGTCCTGGTGAGAAACTCTATGAGGAGTTGCTCAACGACAAAGAAAAGACTATCTCCACGCCAAACGACAAAATCATGATTGCCAAAGTGCGCAAATACGACTTCGACGACGTGCTGAAGCAAGAGATGAAAATCATCACCAAAGCCGAGCAAGGCAATGTGCACGACATGGTGTATCTCATGAAAGAGCTTGTGCCAGAATACAAGAGCCTCAACTCCGAGTTCGCTGAAATCGACAAGGAAATAGAGCAGCACCAGTCAACCGACGACGAGTAACGCACACCCTCCACACACCGCAATGCACACGCGCCAACCAAACTGGTTGCATGCGCTCACGAAGCAAGAAACATCTAAGTGTGGGTGGTGGATAACACTCCAATAAAAAACATAAAATCAGCCGGGCTGCGATTGCAGTCCGGCTGATTTTATGTTTGCTAATGTGTTTGTGTATTGCGTTGATTTACTTCTTCAGCGCAGCTATGCTCTCTTGCAAAGTGGCAATCTTGCTCTCGGCATCAGCTTTCTTTTTGCGCTCGCCATTGACCACAGCCTCTGGCGCATGAGCCACAAACTTCTCGTTGCTGAGTTTCTTCTCCACTGTGCGCAAGAACCCTTGCATATACTCAAGCTCTTTCTGCAACTTGTCGAGTTCTTCCTCTACGTTGATGTTGCTGCCAAGCGGCACGGCATATTCCGTTGTGCCCACAAGAAAACTTGCGGCAGTGGCGTCTTTACTTGCCACCTCGCTGATTTCGTCAACACCAGCCAGCTTCTTGATTATTGTGGCGTAGGGGTTGGTAAACTTGCCCACCACTTGCAGCTTGAGCGCGTTCTTGTTAGGAATATTCTTAGATGTGCGCACGTTTCTCACGCCCGACACTATTTCCTTGGCCTCGCTCATCAGCTTCACCACATCGGCATCTACTGCGCCAGCATTTGGCAGTTTCGCATACATTATGCTCTCGCCGTCGGCACGCTCACTGATGTGCTGCCACAACTCCTCGGTGATAAACGGCATGAATGGGTGCAGCAGTCGCAGCAGGGTGTCGAAGAAGCCAAGCGTTGTGTCGTAGGTGGCCTTGTCGATAGGCTCGCCATAAGCCGGCTTGATGATTTCAAGATACCATGCCGAGAACTCTTCCCAGAACAGGCGATACACGGTCATGAGCGCGTCGTTCAGGCGGAACTTGGAGAACAAGTCCTCCATCTCGGCAAGAGTGCTGTTGAGCACCGACTCAAACCATTTCACAGCCAGCCTGGAGTGCTCCGGCTGCTCTATGTCGGCCACATTCCAGCTCTTAACCAAGCGGAACGCGTTCCAAATCTTGTTGTTGAAGTTTCTGCCCTGCTCACACAACGAGTCGTCATACAAAATGTCGTTGCCGGCAGGAGCTGCGAGCATCAAGCCCATGCGCACACCATCGGCGCCGTAGCGGTCTATCAGGTCTAGCGGGTCGGGTGAGTTGCCCAGCGATTTCGACATCTTGCGACCCAGTTTGTCACGCACAATGCCAGTGAAATATACGTTCTTAAACGGCTTGTCACCCATATATTCATATCCGGCTATAATCATGCGCGCCACCCAGAAGAAAATGATGTCGGGACCGGTCACGAGGTCGCTTGTCGGATAGTAATACTTAATTTCTTCGTTGCCGGGGTTGTTTATGCCGTCAAACAGCGATATTGGCCACAGCCAGCTCGAGAACCAGGTGTCAAGGCAGTCTTCGTCTTGCTTCAAGTCGTCCATCTTCAGGCTTGAGTCCTTGGCCTGCGCCAGTTTCAGAGCTTCCTCCGGAGTTTCTGCCACCACATATCCGCCCTTTGGCAAGAAATATGCCGGAATACGGTGTCCCCACCACAGCTGACGGCTTATGCACCAGTCCTTGGTGTCGGTCATCCAGTGGCGATAGGTGTTCTTGAACTTAGGCGGATAGAACTTAATGTTGTCGTTCATCACATTCTCCAAAGCCGGCTTCACCAAGTCGGTCATCTTCAAGAACCACTGCATAGAGAGCTTTGGCTCAATAGGCACATGGGTTCGCTCCGAGAAACCCACCTTGTTGGTGTAGTCCTCCACCTTTTCAAGCAAGCCTGCTGCGGCAAGGTCTTTCTCTATCTGCTTGCGCACATCGAAGCGGTCCATGCCCACATACATGCCGGCGCGCTCGCTTATTGTGCCATCGTCGTTGAAGATGTCAATCGACGGCAAGTTATATTTTTCACCGAGCATGTGGTCGTTAACGTCGTGGCACGGAGTCACCTTCAAGCAGCCCGTACCAAACTCAATATCCACATATTCGTCTTCAATCACAGGAATTTCTCTGCCCACCAGAGGCACAATCACGCGCTTGCCGTGCAAGTGCTTGTTTTTGGGGTCTTTGGGGTTGATGCACATGGCGGTGTCGCCCATGATGGTCTCGGGGCGTGTGGTGGCCACTATGGCATATCCGTCCTCGCCCACTATCTTGTAGCGCAGATAGTAGAGCTTGCTGTGCTCTTCCTTATATATTACCTCTTCGTCGCTCAAGGCGGTGAGAGCCTTAGGGTCCCAGTTCACCATGCGCACGCCGCGATATATCAAGCCTTTGTTATACAGGTCGCAAAACACCTTCAGCACGCTCTTGCTGCGTATCTCGTCCATGGTGAATGCCGTGCGGCTCCAGTCGCAGCTTGCGCCCAGCTTGCGCAACTGCAACAGAATTTTGTTGCCGTGCTCGTGCGTCCAGTCCCATGCGTGTTTCAAGAACTCCTCGCGTGTGAGGTCGGTTTTCTTTATGCCCTGCTGTGCCAGACGGTTCACAACCTTGGCCTCGGTGGCTATTGAAGCGTGGTCAGTGCCAGGCACCCACAAGGCGTTCTTGCCCTGCATGCGCGCGTGGCGTATCAAGATGTCTTGAATGGTCTCGTTGAGCATGTGGCCCATGTGAAGCACACCAGTCACATTTGGCGGCGGAATCACTATTGTGTAAGGCTCACGCTCGTCGGGCACCGACTTAAACAAGTCGTTATCCAACCAATATTTGTACCACTTGTCCTCTACCTCTTTCGGGTCGTATTTTGTAGCTAAAGTGTTCATATTGTTAAATGATTATTTTTGTTCCGATTGCAAAATTACAAAAAGAAATTCAAAGCATTGGCTTCAAGCTCCATAATTCCGTGACATAATAATTTTCTAAATGCAAGCCTCGCAACATTTTGAGCAAAACGTCAGCCAAATGCCCCAGACCGCACAAAAGAAAATCCCGGCTGCCCACAAACCATGCTGGGCAGCCGGGATTTCAATATCGTTATTCAAGCCGCTGCTTTCGCAGCGCATAACATCAGCTTTTCACTTCATTTTTTACTTCACAGCCACTTTCACGGCCTTGCCGTTAACCGTCACCACATATATGCCCGCTGGCACCTCTGCGCAGAATTGAGCCGGAGCTACCGTGCTCTTCTCAATTACGCGGCCGTCAGTTGCCACGATGCTCACTGGTGCGCCCTCGGCGTTGTCAACGGTTATCACGCCCTTGCCACCTCTCACCACGGCAGCTTTCAGACCAGCGGCAGTGATGCCGGTTGAGTTTGCCGTCACGTCGAGCTTGTAGCAATACAAGTAGAGATTGCCGGCGTCCGACACAGCGTGCAGACCCACGAAATAATCGCCAGCGGCAGTCGGGGTGAAGTAGCCCACCAAATCTATTGGCGAACGATAGCCGCCGTCAATCGTGATGGCTGGTATCACCGATTTTGTCATTGCTTCGGCAGATGCGTTTTGACCCACCTTAA
The DNA here is from genome assembly GCA_934636465.1 of uncultured Muribaculaceae bacterium. GTDB lineage: Bacteria > Bacteroidota > Bacteroidia > Bacteroidales > Muribaculaceae > Sodaliphilus. The sequence goes on along the minus strand of CAKUAR010000005.1, from coordinate 64,635 downwards.
CCTCAGCTTTCTCATAATATGGGTCCATGGCGTTGGCAAACTGGGCTGTGATGGTGTATTTCACGCCAGCCTCCATGCTGATAGGCGGCGCTATCAGCCAGTCGTCGGCAGCATTGTCGTTGTTGAATATGTAGCGTGCGCCTCTCGCGTCCTTGCCCCACGTAGAACCGTCGCCATTGGCGTCGATTATCGTGTAGAGGCTGAAATCGCCGTCAGAGAACGTTTTGCTGTAAGGAGCTTGGAGAGCCTTGCCGAGCACCACGCTGTTAGACTTGGCGGGAGCGGCCTTGTATGCGCCATCTACCGCCGCCACCTCATAATAGTAGCTGCCCATGTCGGTCACGGTGTTGTTGTCAGCACACTCAGTGCCCTTCACGCCAGTGGCAACAGCCACTTCGTCGGGGTAACGCACCACGTTATATGTCACATTGGCTGGGTCGAAAGCTGCTCCGTGGGCACCGGTTGTCACAGCTTCCCACTTAACCGAAGCTCCGCCTTTCACGCGCGAAGCCTCCACTTTGGCCACCGCCGATGGCACGTCAGTTCCAAAATATTGTGCGCAATAGTATTCAGGTCCTGCTCCGGCTGCATTTTTAGCCCTTGCCGACACAGTGTGCTCGCCACGCTCCACGGCAAGGTTCACCGTCACAGTGCTGCCGGCTGCGGCCTTGCCCGTTGCCTTAACCGCACCGTCAACGAGCACCTCATAGTCCAAGTTGCCAGTGATTGCAGCTCCGCCGTATGTGGCTGAGGGCAGTGTCACCGTGGCAGTGCCGTTGAGCGACACACCGCTATAGGCGAGCGTCAAATTTGCCGGTATCTCCGGAACTCCTGCCGCAAACACCGGAGTCTTTGAGAACACGCCCACAAACTCCTTGCCGCCAGTGGCCCACTGCGATATGCGTGTTGCTTTGCCGGTGGTCAAATCCACGGTGTAGATGCCGCTCTGGCTGTCGTCGCCATTGTAGGCGCACCAGTAAAACTGCTTTGTGCCATAGTCAAATGTGCCGTCTTGCAGATATTTCGGTTTGAAGCCAGTGTCACCTATTATTGTGATTGCGCCATTGGTGGTGCTGATTTTGCCAAACTCGCCATTGTCGTTCACAAAATAGAGCGTGCCGGCTGCATCGCTTGCCAGAGCGTTGAATGAGTATTCAAGAAATGCTATCGTGTCGCAGTCGGCAGTCTTGGTGTTGATAGTGCCGAAATAAAATTTCTCACGGTCCTCGCTATAGAAACTGCCATATATCTTTTTGTCGGCAGGATTATAGGTGAGCGATGTGGCTATTGACGAGTGCGAAGCCGCCACCTTGTTGGTCAACTGCCAAGTTTCAGGATTATAAGAGTTGAGATAGCACTCATCTACGTTGCCATACTTCGTGGTATATTCCACAGCGAAATAAGCCGTGTCGGCAAGGCATGCGCCACCATTGGCCTTGGTCACTTGCGCGCCCACCTTGGTCACGGCGGCAGCAGGCTTCACCTTAGTGGAATAAATGCCTGTGGGCGTTACGCCAGGCGTTGACTGGTCATAAATCAAGTTGCCATAAAGCGTCACATTGCTGCCAATCACATTGCTGGCACTTGCCGATGCACACGCTGCGCTTGCCAGCATCACTGCGGCAAAGAAAGCGTAATTCTTTTTCATCAAAATTTCCCTTTTATTAATTAACAATATACTTTTTGTTGCATTTTATCTCAAAAACACACGCAAAGTTACTAAAATTATCACATTTCATCGGCATTTGATGCAAGAATGTTACTTTTTCCACCCCGCCACTGGCACTAAGCAATTAGCCATTGACCAATCAGTCACACCTCCAAAAGGCAAGCAACACGATAGGCCGGTTTTTCATCTAAAAGTCAAATTGTTAACTTTTTTTTAATACAACTTATGCTACTCAAATCGATTAGTCACATTATCTTGCAGTCGAAAAAAAAACAAAGTGCCATATTCCTATCACTCAGAGCCATATTAGTCCAAGACTGAAGCCCACTATCTTGCTTCGGGCTGGAAATATCCAAACGCTCTTTCTCTAAGCAAAAAGTGACAAAACAACATATATAATTAATAACAAAAAAACGACTTACGATGAACAAGAAACTTGCATTTGCCTTAGGCGCAATCGTCTGCCTATGTTTTTGCAGTAGCGCGAAAACAAGCACATTTCCCGTGAAGCTACCATTGAAGTCATACGCAGCTTATTGTCAAAAGGCGTTTGACATAACAATCTCAAAGCCAAAAGGGTTTGCCGACATGGAGCGAACTGGAGCCTACTCTCCATTTTCTAAAAATGGCAACATAGCCCCAACGTGTGTCATGGGAGCTTTTGCAAAATCCAACGACGGCCAGTGCGTCGTCATGTTTGGTGACCTGCGGTTTCCTGTGTCGAAAGCAAAAATCACAAGCGGCACCCTAAGCGAAAAAGCCGCTAATTTCCTGACATGGGCCACAAGTGCATCTGGCTACAATATCTGCCGCCAGCAATCTGTCAACCTGAACGACTGCGCCACCTTTCTGCCGGCAAACAAGTTCAATGCCGACTCTGCAATCACCGTGTCAATGCCCACCAATGGCGAAACCATCGATGGAACAAACTACACCACTTGCACGCAGCTACTACTCAAAAAGGCCGGACGGCCAGTGATTGAGGTAAGCATTCTTTTTACCGATAAAGGAGTTGCCAACAAGCAGCAATATCTCAGCAGCATTTTCAAGGCCGTGAAATTTGGCAACGCAGCAAACTGGGCCTACGACAAAGCAACCGACATGGCTGCAAGCGAAAAATACTTGAAACCTGTGGAATGACAAGATGAAATGAGTTCACCATAGCACGAATTTAGAAAAAAACTTCAAGCATTGTGGCAAACGGCCCGGCATAAGGCGTCAGTTTGCCACTTGCTGTTTTTTTATGACCACGGCACCTCAAAAAAAGTTTTTTGGGATAAAATAGGGCTTTGTGACGAAATTTCTCCAAGATTATTATTATTTTTGTCGAAATTATTAGGGGACATTTAGTTAACAGCATTTTAGCAATGAAATCGGATAGCGTAGTCATAATTCCCACCTACAACGAGAAGGAAAACATCAGCAACATCATCAATGCTGTGTTGGGACAAGCAGGACATCAATTTGACATTTTGGTGATTGACGACAACAGCCCCGACGGCACTGCTGCCATTGTTGAAGGCATGATTCTGGAGCGGCCAGACCGCATACACATCATCAAGCGTACCGGCAAACTTGGCCTTGGCACCGCCTACATCACTGGTTTCAAGTGGGCTTTGCAGCACGGCTACGACTTCGTAATAGAAATGGACGCCGATTTCTCACACCGTCCGCAAGACCTGATTCCGCTGCAAGCCGCCTGCGCCACCGGAGGTGCTGACCTCTCCATAGGCTCACGCTACATCACCGGAGTCAATGTTGTCAACTGGCCCATGGGACGTGTGCTCATGTCTTATTATGCCTCGGCCTACGTCAGGCTCATAACAGGCATGAAGGTACACGACACCACTGCCGGATTTGTTTGCTACCGCCGCGAAGTGCTCGAAGCCATCGACCTCGACAACATAGAGTTCAAAGGCTATGCCTTCCAAATCGAAATGAAATTCACAGCTTTCAAAATGGGCTTCAAAATCAAGGAAGTCCCTATCATTTTTGTCAACAGAGTGCTTGGCACAAGCAAAATGAACGGAAGCATATTTGGCGAGGCCGTGTTTGGTGTCATCAAGCTGCGCCTCAGCACATGGTTCAACAAAAAGAAGTTTGAGCGATGTAAGCACTGATGTGGCACTAAAAAATGGCACAGCAAGCCACAACCACACCACTTATAAAAACAATCGAAACAATAAGTAAGCTTAATTACGGCCGACCTTGAGGGTTGCGGCCTTTTGCCTTAATTGCCCTGCCGGTTTGCAAGGCATAAGCATTATATATAACTTTGCCATTATGGAAATTATCTACAACGGAACAATCATAAACGAGGGAAAGTCGTTTCACGGCTTTCTGCTCATAGATGGCTGCAAGATAGCCCTTGTGGGTCAAGGCGACCCCGACGGCCACACTCTGGCGACTGCTGCTGTCAAGACCGATGCCGGTGGCGGCTACATAGTGCCAGGCGTGATTGACGACCATGTGCACTTTCGCGAGCCTGGCATGACTCAAAAGGCCGACATAGCAAGCGAGAGCCGTGCGGCAGTGACTGGAGGCGTAACCTCATTTATGGACATGCCAAACAACAAGCCTGCTGCCACCACAGCCGAGCTTCTTGAGGCCAAATATGCCAAGGCCGCGCTGGTGTCACCAGCCAACTACAGCTTCTGGATAGGTGCCACCAACGACAATCTGCACGAAATAGAGCAAACCGACTTCAGCCGCGTGTGCGGAGTGAAAGCCTTTCTCGGCTCATCTACCGGCGGCATGCTGCTCAGCGACCCGACAGCCACACGCCGCCTGTTTTCTTCGGTGGGCGCGGTGATTGCCGTGCATAGCGAAGACGAAGACATAATCAATGCCAACCGCAAACTTTACGTTGACAAATACGGGCAAGACCCGCCGCTGCGCTTTCACGAGATGATAAGGAGCGCCGAGGCTTGCTGGCAAAGCACCTCGCGAGCCGTGAAACTTGCACGCGAGTACGGCACACGCCTGCATGTGCTCCACATAACCACCGCGCGCGAGCTGTCGCTTTTTGACGGCGGCACACCGCTTCGCGACAAGCGCATCACAGCCGAGGCTTGTGTGGCACACTTGTGGTTTTGCGATGACGACTACAATCACCTGGGCACTCGCATTAAGTGCAACCCTGCCGTTAAGACGGCCGCCGACCGCGCTGCTCTGCGCCAGGCACTCACCAACGGCCGCATCGACATGATTGGCACCGACCACGCCCCGCACCTGCTGCAAGAGAAGCAGGGCGGTTGTCTTAAAGCAGCGTCGGGTATGCCAATGATACAATTTTCGCTGCCGGCAATGCTCGAACTCGCGCACCAAGGCGTGGTGAGCAAGGAAACCGTGATTGACAAGATGGCACACGCCCCAGCCACGCTATTTGGCATAGAGGGGCGCGGCTTTCTGCGCAAAGGCTATTATGCCGACGTGGCAATAGTCAAACCCGTCAGCGAAGGTTATGTGGTGACCGATGCCGACGTGATTTCGCGCTGCGGCTGGACACCGCTCAATGGCTCCACACTTCACCACAAGGTGGTGCGCACCTACGTCAACGGCCAAGTGGCATTTGACGGCCGCACGGTGAGCCAATCAACCACCGGCATGCGTCTAACATTCAAAATATAACACACACATATCATCTGAAACAAACACATGGCAACAAAACCCTACACAGGACTGACAAACGAGCAAGTTGAGGCTCAAAGGGCTAAATTCGGAGCAAATGTGCTCACTCCGCCCGCACGCAAATCACTACTGGCACAATTCATTGAGAAATTCAACGACCCGCTCATAAAAATACTGCTGGTGGCGCTGCTGCTGTCGGTGGGCATATCGTGCTACGAGTTCTTCGGACTCAACCGCGGCGGCGAGGTGCTGTTTGAGCCGGTGGGCATATTCGCGGCCATAATCCTCGCCACGCTGGTAGGATTTCTTGTGGAAGTCAACGCCAACAAGAAGTTTGACTTGCTCAACAAAGTGAACGACGACATAGTGGTGAAAGTGACACGCAACGGCAAAATCACACAAATTCCCCGCCGCGACGTGGTGGTGGGCGACATAGTGATGCTCGACACCGGCGAGAAAGTGCCTGCCGACGGCACGCTGCTCGACAGCGTGAGCCTGAGCGTTGACGAAAGCTCGCTCACCGGTGAAATGCTTGCCCACAAGAGCCATGTGACCGACGACAGCGACAACGACTCCACCTATGGCAAAAACGTGCTTCTGCGCGGCTCCAACGTGCTTGAGGGCCACGGTGTGATGCAGGTGACCGCCGTGGGCGACAGCACCGAATATGGAAAGGTGTTTGCCGACGCGCAAAGCGAGCCCGAAATCGACACTCCACTCACCATTCAGCTCAACCAGCTCGGCCGCTGGATTTCATGGGGCAGTTATGTGGCAGGAGCGCTGATAGTGATAGGCCGCGTGCTCGTCTATGCCCTCGACGGCGTGGACCACGCACTAATCGACTGGGTGCAATATTGCATCGAGACAATTATGCTCGCCGTGACGCTACTCGTGGTGAGCGTGCCCGAAGGTCTGCCCATGAGCATAACGCTCAGTCTGGCTCTTAGCATGCGCCGCATGCTGCAGTCAAACAATCTCGTGCGCCGCATGCACGCCTGCGAGACCATGGGTGCCACCACCATGATTTGCACCGACAAGACCGGAACTCTCACACAAAACCAAATGCGTGTGGCCAAAGCCAACTTCTTTGCCCTTGACGACGGTGACACGCTCACTGGCAACACCGCAAGCCAGATTGTGACGGCTGCCATAGCCGACAACTCCACGGCTTTTCTCGACAGCAGCAATCCCGACAAAACCGTGGCCATAGGCAACCCTACCGAGGGTGCTCTGCTGCTATGGCTCAACGACAACGGCATCAACTACCTCACCATAAGGCAAAACGACCAAGTTGAAGCGCAACTGCCCTTCTCCACCGAGCGAAAATATATGGCCACCGTGGTCAGCAGCAAGGCACTTGGCCGCATATTGCTCGTGAAAGGAGCCTCTGAAATCATCAACAACTATTGCAGCACCATAGAGGGCGGCAAGCAGTTTGCAGAAGTTGAAGCCGAGCTGCATGCCTACCAAAACAAGGCCATGCGCACGCTTGGCTTTGCCTACAAGCAGCTCGACGCCAATGCGCCACTGCCATTCGACGACAAGCAGCTCACCACCAGCGGACTCACATTTATAGGCGTCGTGGCTATTTCCGACCCTGTGAGAGAGGAAGTGCCGCAAGCCATAAAGAGCTGCATCGACGCCGGCATAGGCGTGAAAATAGTGACCGGTGACACTCCTGGCACAGCCAAGGAGATAGGCCGGCAAGTGGGTCTGTGGCAAGACGGCGACGACGAAAGCGCGCTGATTTCGGGAGTGGAGTTCGGCTTGCTAAGCGACAAGGAAGCCGCCGAGCGCATAAAAAAAGTGAAAATCATGTCGCGCGCACGCCCCGACGACAAGGCCCGACTCGTGAGCTTGCTCCAGCAGCAAGGCGAGGTGGTGGCTGTGACCGGCGACGGCACCAACGACGCCCCCGCGCTCAATGCGGCACAAGTGGGTCTGTCGATGGGCGACGGCACCTCGGTGGCAAAAGAGGTGAGCGACATCACCATCACCGACAACTCTTTTGGCAGCATCAACAAAGCCGTTATGTGGGGGCGTTCGCTCTACAAAAACATACAGCGGTTCATCGTCTTCCAGCTCACAGTCAACGTGGTTGCGTGCTTGCTGGTAGGTATCTGCTCATTCTTTAGCGAACAGTCACCACTCTCCGTGACACAAATGCTGTGGGTCAATCTGATTATGGACACGTTTGCCGCGCTGGCACTCGCCTCGCTGCCGCCTAGCGGCGATGTGATGAGAGACAAGCCGCGCGCCAGTGGCAGCTCAATTATCACCCGAAGCATGACGTGCTTCTTCTCTGGCATAGGCATAGTCTTCACCATAGTGATGATTTTGCTGTTCACTTATCTCATGCACCACAACATGGGCGAGGGCGGCTCTTTCATCAGCACCGCCATATCACCCAACGAGGTAGCCATATATTTCAGCACATTTGTGTTCTTACAGTTCTGGAATCTGTTCAACGCCAAGTCGTTCAACAGCAACCACCACTCCTCGTTCCACGACATGAGGCACAGCAAGATATTTTTCAGCATACTCGCCGTGATATTCTTCGGGCAAATCATCATTGTGCAGTTTGGCGGCCCCATGTTCAATGTGGTGCCCATGACGCTTGAGCAATGGGTTATGGTGATTCTCGCCACAAGTCCGGTGATGATTATGGGCGAACTTTATCACGCCATTATGAGGGCTAAAGACAAAAAATCAGCAATAAAAACAGACAAATAACAAACCAAAGTTCAATAACTACAAAAAATCAAATTATTATGGGAGACGTTTATAAAAAACTCACGAGCTTGATAGGCAACACGCCTTTGCTCGAACTCTCAAAAATCGAAAAGGAAGAAAATCTAAAAGCTAAGGTTCTGGTCAAGTTGGAATACTTCAACCCAGGCGGAAGCGTTAAAGACCGTGTGGCCCTTGCCATGGTTGAGGCTGCCGAAAGAAGTGGAACTTTGCGCCCTGGCGGCACAATCATAGAGCCAACAAGCGGCAACACCGGTGTGGGGTTGGCCATGGTGGCTGCCGTAAAAGGCTACAAGGCCATCATCATCATGCCCGAAACCATGAGCGATGAGCGCAAAAAACTCGTCAAAGCCTATGGCGCAGAACTCGTGCTCGGCAATGCCAAAGACGGCATGCTTGGCTGCATAGCCAAGGCCAAGGAACTGCATGAGCAAATTCCAAACTCCATCATTCCTCAGCAATTCGACAATCCAAGCAACCCTGCCATACACGAGCTGACCACAGGTCAAGAAATTTGGCACGACACCGAGGGAGAGGTTGATATCTTCGTGGCTGGTGTGGGCACAGGCGGCACAGTATCGGGTGTGGCAAAGGCTCTGAAAGCCCACAAGGCTGCTGTCAAAGCCTATGCTGTGGAACCTGCCGACTCGCCGGTGCTTGCAGGCGGCAAACCTGCTCCACACAAAATTCAAGGCATTGGCCCCGGTTTTGTAGCAAAGAACTATGACGCAAGCGTTGTTGACGGCATCATCGAGGTCAAAAACGAAGAGGCATTTGAGGCTTCTCGCCACCTTGCTCGCACAGCCGGTCTGATAGTCGGAATATCTTCGGGTGCGGCTGCCCATGCAGCAATAGAGCTGGCGAAGAAACCTGAAAACGAGGGCAAGACCATAGTGGCTTTGCTCCCCGACACCGGCGAGCGTTACCTCTCCACCGCACTCTATTCCATCGACTGACGAAACAGCCCTCTCTCCACAACAACTCTCTCTTAAACCCCTATTAAAAAAATAGCAGGCTACCACCCAACACGGCAGCCTGCTATTTTTTGTTGATTTTACCCAATTTCAGCCCTAATCCCAAAATTCATACTAACTTTTGGGATTAGCACTTTTTTCGATTACTATTTTTACCTATGATTAATATCTGGCTGATTGATGGAAGATGTTGCCATGCAGCCTTAATTTTAATCGACACAACGAGAACTTTTGATTTCTATTGCCCTTTTGGGTTTGCTACAATTATATTTATTTGCGGAAAACACGCAAAAGCAATAACTTTGTAACAAAGTTGCATCTAAAATATAAAGTCTGCAACCAAAAACCACCCAAAGCATTAAACATTGGTGGAAGCCTTAATGTCTGGGCAGTCCCAAAATTCTTGTTATTTCAGTTTTCAAGGTTTCCACAAAAACAAACTTCTTTTTTTGAAGAGTATGAGAAATTTTATTGAGAAATTAGTCGCAGCGTTTGCAGTCATTGCCGTCGCGGCACAGCCATGCTATTCACAAAGCATAGTCCGTGCCACCGACAATGCCGCATTCCCGACCAAAAAAACGGCAGGTGGGCCGCGAACGTTCAAGCTGGCAAACAGCACGCTCACGGCAACCGACACACCGGCGACCAAGCCCAAACAGGAGTCGCAAGTAGAGAAAACAACTGCCTCTCGCAAGGCAAAGCCACGCAAAGCACTTGCCATGGCCGACGTGGTGGGCGGCGGAGTCATGACCTATGAAACTCTGTCGTCGAGCACACCAAGCGGCGGTCTCTCCGTTGATGTGACAAAAGCTGCCGACGACTCCATCGCCATCAGCAACTTCTACACGCAAGGTGTGACCATCAAGGCAAAAGTGGATTTTGCAAACAGCACCATCTCCATTCCTTGCCAGTCAATAGGCACAATCGACGGCAAAGGCTACAGCATAGCCGTGACCAGCATTGTGGGAAATCCCGACCGTGATGCCACAATTCAGGGTAAAATCCTTGCCGACGGAAGCCTGTCGATAACCACACCGTGGGGTTTCTTCCAAGACGGCACCACTCGCACAAGGCTCACAATCAACGAGAAAACCGAGATTGAGAAAGCCAATGCTGTGATGAAAGCCGAAATAACCGACGGCTCAAGTGCCAAAGTGTGGAATGTGGTTGCCACACAGCAGGGCGCCAACTTGGTCACCATCAAAAACTTCGGCAATCATGGCTGCACCATCGACATTGTGCTCTCTCACAGCAGCACTGCCACCATTGCGCAGCAAGTGGGCTGGAAAGGCACATCTCACGGCAACTTCTACACCGTGGCCATGGATTGGGCACAAAACAAAGTGGTTGGCGGAACCATCAGTGGCAAGCTGGCTGACAACACCATAAGCTGGGGCAACTGGACAATGCTCACCACCGACAGCTATGTGACCGGCAAATATGCCAACGGCAGCATAAGCAGCGACAAAGTGACATTCACGCTGCCCGACGACGCTGCAACAAGCCTCGACGGCGAAGGCACCGAAGCCAACCCCTATAAGGTCAGAACTCTTAAAGACCTCAACTACATAGCAGATGCCGTAAACAGCGACAAGGAGCTCAAGTATGGCGACCCCGACGTGTCGCTGCACACCAAGACTTTCCTCGGCAAGTATTTCCGTCTGGAAAACGACATCGACATGACCAACTACCGCTTTGAACCTATCGGCAACTACTGGACACAGCGTTTTGCCGGCACATTCGACGGCAACGGCCATAAGCTCACCGGACTCAACGTCAACACACGCTCTGCCGGATTTGCCGGTCTGTTTGGCGTGGCCGACACAGCGTCTGTCATAAAAAATCTTGTAGTTGAGAAAGCCTCAGTTTTTGGCGAATACTACTATTCAGGCATAATCGCCAGCGCAAGTTTCGGTTTGGTGGAAAATTGTACCACAAGCGGCACCGTGACTAACACAGGCGTGTGCGCTGCCGGCATAGTTGCCTATGCCAACGACATCAAGAATTGCTACTTCAGCGGCACAGTGTATGCCCTTGGCGGCAATGGCGGCGGCATAGCCGGGCAGCTCAACGGTGTGGCCGACAACTGCCATGCCCGCGCCACCGTGTTTGTGTCGGGCTCCACTTCAGGACGGCCAGCTGGAGGCCTGGTAGGCAATGTGTATGGATCTAAAGCCTTGCTCTCGCACAGCTATTTCACTGGCAAAGTCAACGGCACTATCAAAGACGATATGCACGTGGGCGGTGTGGCAGGCGAAGTGGTGCTCGGCACTGTTGACGGCTGCTTTGCGGCTGCCGACGTGACCGGCCTCAGCAGCGAGGCTTGCGTGGGTGGCGTGGTAGGCTACTTGCGCGGCAACGTGTCTAACTGCTACTTCACAGGTCTTTCTTCTTGCTACAACTCCAAGAAAGTGGGCGGCATCACCGGTTTCATCTCTGCCTCTCTTTCTGGCAAGGGCGACACCATTCAAGCCTCTGTGAAGAACTGCTATTTTGCAGGACGCATCAGAGCCGACGTGTTCCTCTACGACCCGCAGACCGGTGCGCGCGAAACTCTCGGCACCGTGTATGAGGCCGTGCACCCAACCGTTGAAAACGTTTACTACGACCGCCAGATGCTCAACTACAACTCTGTGCAAGGCAAAGCCACCACAGCCGAGCTGACGAGCGCCGACGGTCCCAAAGGCTTCTCTGCCGACAAGTGGGTGTTCACCAAGGGCTACTACCCTCGCATCAAGGGCTTGGAAAACACTCCAGAAGCCCAGTTGAGCGCAACAGCACTCATCATGGATCCAAGCTTCCCCGACAACACCGAGCGTGTGGCAAACGACTTTGCCATCAATGCCCTCGGCAACACAAAAGCATATATTCTCAAAGGCTATGAAACCGACAACGCCAAAATCTCCACCAAGGGTGAGTGCGGCACCATAAGCGACAACACCTATAAGCTCAACGGCACTTTCGGCGCCGACACCGTGGCTATTGTGGCAATGGACGCAAAAGGCAACATGGACGGCAACATAGCACCGCGCATCTACAACCTCAAGGTTGCTCCAAAGGTGTTTGAAGGCTCTGGCTCGCAAACCGACCCTTATCTCATCAAGACCAAGGCCGACTTGATTAAGTTGAGCGAAGTGACATCTAAGATACGCCAGTTCTACAACGACACTTATTTCTTGCAAACTGCCGACATCGACCTTGAGCACGACGAGGCTTTCACCGGTCTCTGCACTGGCGACGACAAGACCGACAAGTTCCAGGGCCACTACAACGGCGGCGGCCACACAATCGACAACATGAAGCTCAACTTCGTAGTGTGGGACACTCCACCGAGCGGCAACAAATATGGCAGTCTCGGCGACAACAACATCTATAAGGGCTTCATTGGCGTGCTTGCCAAGCAAGGCTCGGTGAGCAACCTCACCATAGGAGCTGGCAGCGACCTGCAGTTCACTGGCTATGCCGGCGCGTTTGTGGGCTACTGCTACGGCAAGGTAATCAACTGCAAGAACTATGCTAAGATAACCAACTACACCAGCACCACTGGTGGCATCGTGGGCAGCTCTCTCGCCGGAAGCGAGATTAGAGGCTGCTTCAATGCCGGCGAAGTGCTCGGCGGCACCACCAACGTGGGCGGCATTGTGGGCACGGCTGTAGGCGTGATTGAAAATTGCCAAAACGTGGGTTGGGTTGAGACCAAAAAGCTCTCCACACGTTCACCGGGCCGCATCGTGGGCGGTATTGCCGGTAGCGCAAACGGCACAACTATCACCAACGTTGTCAACGCCGGCCATGTGCAAAGCGCCGTTGAGTCGGCCGGAGGCATCGTGGGTCAACAGATTTCTGGCGACAACGTGATTTCAGGCGCTGTCAACTACGGCACCGTGTTCTCTGTGAAAGGAACCAAGACCGGAGCTATCGCCGGCGACTATAAGACCAACGGCAAGGTGGAGAACGTGTATTTCGACGCCCAAAGCACCGGTCTGAAAGCAGCTGCCAACGACGGCAGCCTGAATATGAGCAGCGCCAAGACCACCGACTTCACATCGGGCAAAGCCCTCAAAGGCTTGTCTGCTGATGTTTGGCAGTTTGAGGCAAACCGCTACCCTATCCTCAAGCAATTTGCTGCCGACACACTCGTCAAAGAGTCATCTTCAGCAATCATTACTCTCGCCACAGCCGAGAATGTGAAGCAAATGAGCACCAACGCCACCCTCGCATCGGCTGACGGCTTGACTTGGGCACTCTCGCAAGGCAACAACTTCAACATCGACGGCAGCACCCTCTCTGTGCCAAAGACCGAGAGTGGTGTTTTGCGCGACACCCTCACAGTGTCGGCTGGCGGCTATGTGAAGCCTATCGCCCTTGCTGCTGTGCGCAAAATCAACCTCAACGGAGAAGGCACTGAAGCCAACCCTTATCAGATTGCCACTACCGCCGACTGGAGCGAAGTGGGCAAATACATGACCGAAACTGGCTCGTCACTCGACGGCATATATCTGAAAGTCATTAACGACATCTCGTTTGCCGACACCACATTTGTGCCGCTCGCAACCGATGCCACAACAGCTTTCTGCGGCACACTGCTTGGCAATGGCAAGACCATATCGGGGCTTAATGCCACCACTAAGGTCAAATATTTTGCCGCTATCATGAACGTGGGCACAGGTGGCTTGATTAGCGACCTCACCCTCGACGGCAAGTTCACCTCTACCGCTGACTATGTGGCAGGTTTCGTGGGCAACAACAACGGCACGATTTCTAATTGCGTCAACAAGGTCAACATCGTGAGCGACCGCAGCTATGCCGCAGGTTTCGCAGCACAAGCCGGCAGCAATGCCAAGTTTATCAACTGCCGCAACCTTGCCACAATCAGCAACTCGTCGTCATACGAGGCCGGTATTCTCGCCTACAACAACGTGAGCGGTGTGGAACTCATCGACTGCACCAACGAGGGCGAAATCAAGAACTCCGGCTCACGCAGCCAGTATGTGGCTGGTCTTGTGGGCTACTCTCAAGGCATCAACCACACTCGCAGCATCAACAAAGCCGACGTCTGCAACCCTGCCAACTACTGCACCGCTGGTGTGCAGGCTTTCGTGCAGGGTGCCGACTCCGTGAAATTTGTTGACTGCCACAACGAGGGCAACATCACTTCGGGCGACAATGCCGCCGGAATTCTTGCCTCCACCCAGTCATCAACCAAAAAAGCTCCAATCTTCGCCACTGGGTGCTACAACACCGGTGACATCAGCACATCGCTCTCCAAGAGCGTGCACGGAGTGGCTGGTCTGTTTGGCCTGCTAAACCCTGGCAGCCACATTGCCGACTGCTACAACACCGGCAACATCTTGTCGGAGAAATCAGTCTATACAGGTGGCATTTGGGGTCAAGGCAACGAAGCCTCTGCCGACAAGCAAGTCATCGTTAAGCGCTGCTACAACAAGGGCAGCGTGATAGGCGCAAACTATGGCGGCGGCATAGCCGGCTCTGTTCCGGCCTACGCCACACTCGACAGCTGCTACAACGTGGCAGAAGTCAGCGCCAAGTTTGGTGCAGGCGGCATAACTGGTGCCGTGATGGGCGAATATGTCAATATCTTCAACAGCTGGAACTCCGGCGATGTGACCACCAGCGAAAATGGCGCAGGTGGCATCAACGGCTATGGCAACTATTATGCACATGTAACCAACTGTTTCAACACTGGTAATGTGAACGCTGGCACTAACAATGCCGGCGGTCTGGGCGGACAAGGCCGCGTTACCTACACCAACTGCTACAACACAGGTAACGTCAACGCAGCCAAAAACGCCGGCGGTCTGCTTGGTGAACCTTCCACCGAGAGCAACATTGGTCCTGGCTCACAGCTCTACGCTTGCTACAATGCCGGCAAGGTGACTTGCGACGACGCAGCCACACTCGGCACTGTAATCGGAGCAAAAGACATGTTCTCGGCAGCACACGGCAACAAAGCTGAAGACGTGTTCTTCGTGACTGACTATGGCAAATCTGAAATCGACACCATTGGCGAAGGCGTCAGCATGGCAGCTCTTGCAGCCTTTGATGTGCAACCCACCGAAAAGGCCGAAGGCGATGAAGAATATGGCTACGACCCGCATGCCGCTGGCTGGAACTATGGCGACAAATACACTTTGCCTATGATTCCGTCGTTGATTAACGACTGCGCCAAGGCTCACGCCGCCGCTCTCGTGCTCGCCGACGGCGACACCTATGCCAATGTGGTGAGCGGTGACATGCACGTGGGTCTGCCCGACGGTGTCACCTGGTCGACCACAAGCGACGTGGTGGCATTTGACGGAAGTCGCGCATTTGTCACCAAGGCAAGCACCGACAAGGTGACTCTCGTGGCCACATGCGGCGATTTTGCTGGCAAGTGGAACATCACGCTCAACACCTCTACGGGCGTTGAGGACAACTTGGCACAAAAGCCTGTGACAAGCCGCGACTACTACACCGTGGCAGGCGTCAAGGTGAGCAAGCCGAGCAACCACGACGGCCAAGTGTATATTGAGGTCACAACCTATAGCGATGGCACCACTGCCACTGCCAAGGTGCAAGACAAGTAATTTGACATAGAGATTACACAAAATCTAACCAAATAGCAGCGGAGCCGCTCCACACATTGGGCGGCTCCGCTTATTTTGTTCTTAATGCCCTACTGGAAGGCACGTCACTCCTTTTTGGTGACCAGCAGCATAACCGACGCTATAATCAGGAAAAAGCCTATGGCCACAACGGCAGTGAGTGGCTCACCAAATGCGCATATTCCTATTGTCATGGCTGTGAGCGGCTCAAGTGCGCCAAGCACAGCAGTGAGTGTGCTGCCTATGCGCTTTATGGCAAGAACGAGCGTGATGTTTGACACAGCCGTGGGCAGCAAACCCAGCATTATCAGTGACAGCAGCGGCAATCCATTGCCAATGGGCTGTATGCCGCCTGTGAAAAGGGCAAATATTGCCATATACACCATGCCCAAAAAGAAAACATAGAAATTAAGTTTTGTGCTCTCAAGGTGGCGCACTTTAAGCACCGGCACAAACACCAGATACAAGGCATAGGTCAATCCTGCCAAAAGCTCTATCACAAGCCCCAAAACCGAGAACCCATGCTCCCCAGAGGCGTTTATGTTCGACAGGCACACCACTCCGCCCACAGCCAGAGCTATGGCAATCACGACACGCAGCGACAGCTTTTCGTGAAAAAATGAGAGCATTATCAGCTCTGTGAACACCGGGTAGGAAAACAGCAGTGTGGTGGCTATGCCGCTCGGCATGTATTTATAGCCATATATGAGCAGTATTGCCGACGCGTCGTAGAGCAACGACAACACCGATATGCGCAGAAACTCGCCAAACGTGATTTTAAAGCCATAGTGCTTCACAGCCATTATGGCACCCATTGCCACACAAGCAAACAGAAACCGATACACCAGCACCGACTGCGTGAGCATGCCGCTCGCCAGAGCCGGCATAGAAAAAAGAGGAATACTGCCGAATGTGCACGACGACAACATGGCATACAGGTAGCCTTTTGTTTTGTCTGTCATTAGTGATAACTTTCAAAAAAAACTCTGCAAAGTTACACATTTGCCCATAATTCGGCAAACCACCACATCACTAAGAGCACTAAGGGCAGACGTAATACTCCCCTATGCCGCGCGCAACAGGAGGGTCAAGAAGCACGATATTCCTTGGGGCTGACACCCACGTGCCGCTTGAAAAAGCGAGAGAAGTGCTGCGGATACTGAAATCCCAAGTAGTCTGAAATCTGGCTCATGGTGAGCGTGTCGTCAAGCACAAGCTGCTTTGAGAGTGACACTATTTTTTGCTGAATGTATTGCTGTGCGCTTTGCCCGGTTTCCTTGCGTATCAAGTCGCCAAAGTAGCCCGACGACAGGCAAGCCAAGTCGGCAAAATAGCTCACAGCCGGAAAACCGTTTTTCTCGCCGTTGCCGTCTTTGAAATACTTGTTGATGTTTGCCTCAAAGTCGGCAAGCACGTCGGAGTTCTGCTTGTGACGTGTGTAGAACTGGCGGTCGTAAAAGCGCATGCAGTAGTCGAGCACCAGCTTTATGCGGTCCACGAGCAGTGTCTGCGAATGGTGGTCAACCGGCATTTGCAACTCAAACTTTATGCTGTTAAACGTGTCGATTATCATCTGCTGCTCGCGAGCCGACAAGTGCAATGCCTCGGCAGAGTCGTAGTCGAAGAAATGATAATCGTCTATGTGGCGGCCGAGCGTGGTGCCATATATCAAGTCGGGGTGAAAGAGCAGCCCCTGCACATCGTGCTTAACAGGCGCGTTGGTTGTGTCAATTTCCACCACTTGCCCCGGAGCCATGCTCACTATTGTGCCGTCTTGGTAGTCATAGTTTTTCCGACCATATTTCATGGTGCACACATGCCCATGCTTGAGCCACATGGTGTATAGGCTATACTTAAACTTGGCATGCTCCACTTTCCGGGTTGCTTCGTTGAAGTCAACCACACTCACCAGCGGGTGCAGTGTCTCAAAGCCAAACAGACTGTTATAAGTGTCTATTGTGTCGATATTATATAATGGCAGTTTGCTGCCGTTGTTGTCATTCTGTGCCATTGTCGCAGTGTTTTTTTTCACTTTAACCAGTGCCAAAATTAGAAATTATTTGTCACAGCACAAACACTTTGCGTGCTATAAAGGGAATTGGGGTAAACATTACTGCAAAATTGATAATATGCCCATAAACCGAAATTGTGAAATTTGCATCACGAACCATAACAAATTTGGCTCCAAATGAAAAAAGGAACAATCATAGCCTTGGCTTTGTGCCTTTTGTCGACACTTGCCCTGGCTCAAAACGCTAACAAAATGGAAAAGAAAGTTATCAAACAAACTGCCGGCCGCACACAGCTTGGCGAGTTCGCGCCAAAATTTGCCGAACTCAACGACGATGTGCTGTTCGGCCAAGTGTGGAGCAGAACCGACAAACTCTCGTTGCACGACCGCAGCATGGTCACCGTCACCGCGCTCATCAGCTCCGGAATCACCGACTCTTCACTGAAATATCACCTACAATCGGCCAAGGCCAACGGCGTGTCACGCACAGAAATTGCCGAGGTCATCACCCAGATAGGCTTCTATGCCGGTTGGCCAAAGGCTTGGGCTGCATTTAACCTTGCTAAGCAAGTGTGGACTCCAGAAACCAAGGCTGCCGACGACAAGGCCGCCTTTGAGCAGAGCATGCTGTTCCCGCTTGGCGAGCCAAACACAGCCTACGCCAAATATTTCATCGGGCAAAGCTATCTTGCTCCGTTATCCACCTCACAAGTGGGCATACACAACGTGACGTTTGAGCCAGGCTGCCGCAACAACTGGCACATTCACCACGCCAAAAAAGGCGGAGGCCAAATCCTGGTTTGCGTGGCTGGCGAAGGCTGGTATCAGGAATGGGGAAAACCGGCACAGAAGCTCCACCCAGGCGATGTGGTCAACATTGCTGCCGGCGTGAAGCACTGGCACGGAGCCACAGCCAACAGCTGGTTTGCACACCTGGCAATCGAAGTGCCAGGCACCGACACAAGCAATGAGTGGCTCGAACCCGTTGACGACAAGCAATACAAAGCTCTTGAGCCAACTACCACCGAAGATTGATGATTTCTGTTAAGCAGTATCGCACTGCCCTAACCCATAATGCAAGTAGGTTGTGTCATAATCTAAACACAACTTACTTTTATTTTTCTCTCATATTTTGACACTTTTCTGTGTTAATTAGGCGCTCTTCATAACATTGCTATTTTTGCTATTGTTGAGTCTGGCAATATATCAATTTCCCAAAGCAATTGGCTACGAAATAATAGCTGATTTTGCAATGGAATCCCCTGAGTGTCCATGTCGCAAGACAAACCTTGGGGTTTTGTTCTTTTATAACCCAATCTACAAGAATATCAGCAACACGAGTTGTGCCAAAATCACCCTTACAAACATGCTCAACGGATAAACCGTGGCATATGCCACATTCGGGCGGTCGGTGGCAAGCGAATCAGTGGCATAATTTAATGCCATGGGATTTGCCATGCTGCCACACAGCATGCCGCATATCGTGTCGTAGCTCAACCTGAACACTTTGAGCGACAGCACTCCCACTATAAGCACCGGCACTATGGTCACCAAGAAGCCCCACAGCACCCACTGCGCCCCCTCCGGACGCATAATAGTGGCAAAGAAGTCGCGGCCAGAATCAAGCCCCAGGCAAGCCAAATAGAGCGCAAGCCCCATGGCACGGAGCATGAGATTGGCACTCTGCGTGGTGTAGGTCACCATGTGTACACGCGGCCCAAACGTGCCTATCAAAATGCCTACAATTATAGGGCCTCCGGCAAGGCCGAGTTTCACAGGAGAACTGATGCCAGGCACAAAAATAGGAATTGAGCCGATGAGCAAACCAAGCGTCATGCCTATAAACACCGAAATCAAGTTAGGCTCATTGAGCGTCTTGACAGCGTTGCCCAGCTCTTTTTCCACATTTTTCACCGACTCTTTCTCACCCACCACGGTTATGCGGTCGCCAAGCTGCAAGTGGAGCTCCGGTGTGGCAAGCAGCTGCATGCCGCTGCGGTAAATGCGGCTTATGTTCACGCCGTAGTGGCGGCGCAAATGCAGCGAACTGAGTTTGCGGCCGTTTATCTCAGGTCGCGTTATGAGTATGCGTTGCGAAATCAGTTGCGAGTCTATAGCGTTCCAGTCAATGTCTTTCTTGTTCCAGTCAGTTTTTTCCTGCTCGCCAAAGAGCATTGTCATAGCCCCTGCCGAGTTGTCATTGGTCACCACAAGAATTCGGTCGTCGGCCTGCAAAACAGTTGATGACGACGGTATCGACACACGGCCGTCGCGCCACAAGCGCGAAATCACAAACTTGTCGTGGCTCACCGAGGCTATTTCGCCTATGGTCTTGCCATACACACCGGGGTTGTGCACCTGGTAAGCGGCAATATATGTGTGGTCGGTCTCGTCGGTTTCAGCCCCCCTTATGTCGCCAGAACGCACAAGCACCTTGCGCATAAGCAGAATGGCAAAAATCACGCCCACCACGCCAAGCGGATATGTCACAGCGCAACCCAGGGCGGCACTACTCGTGGGCAAGTGCAACTGCGAGAGCGTCTGCTGCGCGGCACCCAGGGCGGGTGTGTTGGTCGTGGCTCCGCACATTATACCCACGGCATCGCTCAAGTCAATGCCCACAAATGGCAGCAGCACGGTCATCACCATACCCAGAAACACCACAAGCAGTGCAAGCATATTGAGTCGCAGCCCACTCTGGTGCATAGAGCTGAAAAAGCCGGGGCCCACCTGCAGACCCAGGGCATAGACAAAAAGTACCAACCCGAAATCCTCCACATAGTGAAGCATCTGCGGGTCTATGGTCAAGCCCAGGTGTCCGGCAAAAATGCCCAAGAAAAACACGAAAGTCACACCAAGAGAAATACCCATAACCCTGATTTTTCCCAAAGCAAGGCCACAGGCACAAAGCAACGACAGAACAATCACTGCCTGAATGGCAGAATGTTCTATCAACACGCTATTTAACCAGTCAATCATATTAAAAATTGAGCACAATCTTAATTTGAGCCAGCAAAGTTACTATTTTTCCCACACCAACTCAAACTTACAGTGATTAATCGCCACAAAACAGTCGTAATAATGGGTCTAAAAACAAAAACGACCTAAACGAGTTGTCGATTAGGCCATTTTCGCGGAGAGGACAAGATTCGAACTTGCGATAGGATTACTCCTATGGCAGTTTAGCAAACTGCTGGTTTCAGCCACTCACCCACCTCTCCAGTGCTTTGTGCTGAATTGCTTCATTCAAGCGAGTGCAAAGTTAATCACTTTTTTTGAATTTCCAAACCACATGACACTTTTTGTGGCGTTTTTCCTTAGCTTTTTCGTCAAATGTCGCCAAACATGTCCATAATCAGTGTCGTTTGCCTTGCTTTTGGCGTGTGCAACGAGTGCTGGCGCGCCACAATTAACTGTTTGCGCCACGAGCCTTGCCGATAGCGTGCGCCACCACGCCGTGAGCTGCAGCCCATACCAACACATCGGCAATGAATATCAGTGTGGCCGACACGTAGCGCGACAGCAATATGTTTAGCCCAGTGAACAGCACCGTGGTAAGCAGCAGCACAATCAATGCCTGATGCTGATTGAGCCCTGCGCTCATGAGCCGGTGATGTATGTGGTTGCGGTCGGGCAAAAACGGACTTTTATGGTGGACTATGCGGAATATGAACACACGAAGCAAGTCGAAAACCGGCACTATCAGCACCGACATGGCGGCAACCTCAGGGTTGACCCCGGTGTTTTGCTCAATCTGCTCCGTCTGGCACATCTTGATTGCCAGTATGCCAAGCATCAAGCCCAATGTGAGTGAGCCGGCGTCGCCCATGAAAATTTTGCGGCCTCTTTTGGCGTTGCCAAACACGTTGTAGTAGAAAAACGGCAGCAGTGTGCCCACGGCGGCAAATGCTATGAAACCAAAGCTGTAGTTTGTAACAATCAGAAACACCGTGCCCATATAGATGCACACTATTATCGTTATGCCGGCGGCAAGACCGTCGATGCCGTCAATGAAGTTCATGGCGTTGCACAGCAGCATCAGCACAATCACTGTGAACGGGCAGGCAAACCACTGTGGCAGCTCACACAGCCCAAAAGCTCCATAAAAGTTGCCGAAATACAAGCCTGAAGACACTATCAGTGTTCCGCACAAAAGCTGAACAGCCAGCTTATAGCAATAGCGCACCCCGAACACGTCGTCGGCAGCCCCCACTCCATAGAGCAGCAGCAAAGCAATCAGGCTGAACAGCGGCTGAATGGCGTTGGTGTCGAGTAGAAGCGAATAGCCATTGATGAAGTGGCGCAGCAGCAGTGCAAGCACCAGTGTGGCGCAAATGCACGGGAAAAACACAAGCCCGCCGAGCCGTGGCACAAGTCCGCTGTGGGTCTTGCGACGGTCGGTTTTGTCAAACAGTCTTTTCTTCACAGCCAACAGCGACACCTGCGGCAACAAGAAATTGCTCACCACACTGCTCACCAAGATGATGAACAAAATTTCAACCGCTATTGACAATGCTGGCGACATGCGCTAAAATTCATTAAAGCCTAAAATCTCAAAAAACTATACAAACACATCTCGAAATGATTGGCTCTGCAAACAATTCCGAGATGGTGCAAGTTTTTATAGTCTGCAACAAATTTAAGCCAAATTTTCAAAATTGGCAACTTTGTGCAGCAAGTGAGTTGTCATTTCACATGTTTTTGGGCATCAAAACCATTCTTTGTCAATTTGTCGTATGACCGACAGCAAGCCCGACAACGACAGCACAAACAAAACGGCGAAGTGCAAAATGTCGCACACGGTGATGACACGCACGTCAAGGTCGCGCAAAAACAACACCCAGCACGCCAGTGCCGCTATCAAGGCTATGGCGTAGCACAGGTTGCCTATTGTGGCAAAGTTCACGTTTTGCACCGGCAGTTTATTTAGCACACGCCGGGTGAACCATTTGTTGTCAGGAGCCTGACGTGCCCCCGATTTCAACACTGATGCCAATCGTTGTTCGTCCTTTGTCATTTTCATAACCATTTTGCTCAAAAATGTGTTGTCAGTGCCATGAGCGGCAACCGTCAACAATTATCAAAGTTAATAATTTTCTGCATTTTTCCTTAGCCCTATGCAGGTGCGATTTCACCGTGCCTTCGGGCATCTGCATGATTGTCGCGATTTTCTTCACCGGCTGGTCTTCTATGTAGAACAGCACCACTGCAGTGCGCTCCACTTCGGTAAGCTGCGCCAGAGCCTGATTGACGGTGATTTGCGCGTCGGTGGCAAGGTCGTCGTGGCTGCACTCACCACCCAGCATGTCGTCAGTGGCCTCGCCTGCCGACGCGTGACGGCTGCGCATTTGCGAGTAAAACTCATTGTAGGCTATGCGGAAAAGCCATGTGCGAAACGCCGACAGCCCCCTGAAGTTTCTCACGTTGAGGTAAGCCTTTACAAATGTTTCTTGGGCTATGTCGTCGGTGAGCGAGGCGTTGCCAAGCGTGAGGTTAAGCAGAAACCGCCTGAGTTGAGATTGGTAAGCCTCAACCAGCACACCGAATGCACGCCTGTTATCGCCAAGCATACATTCTGCCACCAATTTTATTTCCTCAATGCGGTTCATCGTCATCGTCTAAATTATGGTCACTCTGCGCTGTTTTGTGCTCTTATTAGAGGGAAAAATCATTGGTTTTGCTGGTGTGGCTGCTGTCCGTCTTGCTGCGCGTTGCCTGCTTGTGGAGTGCTCGGCGCGTCTTGCTGCTGCGGAGCTTGCATGCGTCCACTGGCAATGCTGCTACGCTGGTTCTGATATATTATGAATGCCTTGCCCAAGCCCACGAACAACACGATTGAAGCCAAAGCCGCCATTTGCTCCGCACCGGCAAGCGCAAAAAACAGCACCAATGCAAATCCCACTATCATTATGACGAAGCTTCGATAAAACAAATTCCAATTTATGCCGTTGAAGCCCTGGTTTTGAGCCGGCATGCCATGCAGCGTCTGCCGTGCAGTCACATTCACGGGCTGCTGATACATCACATTCACCACTTCACGGTCGGGCAACTGATAATTGTTCTCTATTGCTTTCTCTATCATGCGATAGCGGTTACGGCGGTTTTTGTAGGCAGCCACAATGCACGATATGCCAATTGCGAGCAACAGCAGCGACAAAATCAGCACCACGCCTATCACACACCGCATTTGTTCTCGGTCGCGATTGGCTTCATTGATATCAGCCTGTCGCTTGAGTATGCGGTATTCTGCACCATCGAGCGTAACCTTGTCGTCGTCATCATCGGTGGCCACGACTTGCCCGCTTCGTTTACCCACCACTGTGTCATCAAGAATTTTGGCGAGTTTCTGCTTGGCTTGAGCACCTGTTATAGAGGTCGTGTCGCCGCCATCAACCACAATCATGGTGTCGCCCATAAAATGCACTTTACTGGCCTGACATGCTCCTGTGGCCAAAAATACCGCAACTACGAGTGCTAATAACTTTTTCATATTCGTTTTTGTTTTAATAGTTGTTTATAATTCATCTTAACGTTGCTTTCTGCAACCTTTCTTCATGCATTTGACGCAACAAGGGGGGCAAAAAGTTGCAACGACTTGGCAAACTTATAAAAAAAAATCTCACCTTATGCTGCCTAACCGAGTTTTCGCAAGCGAAAAGCCCACGTTGTTTGGCTGGGCAAAACACGCACCCAAGCATAATATTCGCGCCAAAAATGACGTTCTGCGTTAGGTTTGCATTATCTTTGCAGTGTCGTTTCTAAAGCAAGAACAAAAGATGAAAACCAACAACAAAAAAACATCTAAACGCAAAATAGCAGTCATCGCCATCGTGGTGGTGATTGCCCTGGGGCTGCTATGGGTAGCTCCGTTTTTCTTGAGCGGCGCTTCAGCCGACACCACTGTGCACTTGCGCAAAGGCTCCACATTGGCAGCCGTGCAAGACTCCGTGGCAAAACCGCTTGGCGACGCCTTTGCATCACGCATGGTCACACTGCTAAGGCTTTCGGGCAGCGACGTTAGCCGCCGTCAGGGAGCCTTCGACGTGAAAAAGGGCGATTCGCCGTTTGCCGTGGCACGCCACCTGCGCAGCGGAGCTGCCAATGGCGTGAAGTTCACGTTCAACAACTTGCGCACCAAGCGCGAGCTCGCCGACCGCATAGCGTCGCGGTTCATGATGGGCGACTCCATTTATGCAGCACTCAACGACACCGCCGTGTGTGCCAAATTTGGCAAGACACCTGACAACATTGTCACCATATTCATTCCCGACAGCTATGAGTTTTACTGGGATATAACAGTTGACCAGCTGCTGAGCCGCATGAATGAATACTACACCAAATTTTGGACCGACAGCCGCAAAGCCAAGGCCGCGAAACTGGGCATCACTCCCGACGATGCACAAATCGTAGCGTCTATCGTGGAAGAAGAGACTGCTAAAAGCGATGAGCGCGGCAAGGTGGCACGCCTCTACCTCAACCGCCTGAAAAGCGGTATGCCGCTGCAGGCCGACCCCACAGTGAAGTTTGCCCTCGGCGATTTCTCAATCAAGCGCATCACAGTGCCCATGACCAAGGTCAACTCGCCATATAACACCTATCGCTCGGCAGGCCTGCCACCGGGTCCAATCCGCTTGCCTGAAAAGGCCACTATCGACGCCGTGCTCAATGCTCCGGCACACAACTATACCTATATGTGCGCCAAAGAGGACTTCAGCGGCTATCATAACTTCACCACCAACTATGCCGACCACCTTGCCAATGCAGCCAAATATCAAAAGGCTCTTGACTCAAGGGGCATAAAGTGACACCGCACGCCGTTTCTCTATTCACACAGCCTCATGCTATGAAATGCCTTGTGGTGATAACCGGCCCTACTGGTGTGGGCAAGACAAAAGTGGCGATTGACGTGGCCAGAATGTTGGGCTGCGGCATAATCAACGCCGACTCCCGGCAGATTTACCGCGAGATTCCCATTGGCACAGCCGCCCCCACAGCTGCGGAGCAGGCTCTGGCAAAGCACTACTTTGTGGGCATAAAGTCGCTTGAAGAGTATTATAGCGCGGCGCAATTTGAGGAAGACGTGATGCAGCTGTTGCACGAAGAATTCTGGTGCTGTGGCGACTATGCCGTTATGTGCGGCGGCTCCATGCTCTACATAGATGCCGTGTGCCGTGGCATCGACGACATTCCCACCATATCCGACGACGTGCGCACTACCGTGGCAGCAAAATACCACAGCGAGGGGCTCGACAGCATGCTTGCCGAGCTGCAAACGCTCGACCCCGAATATTACGAGAAAGTTGACCGCAAAAACGCCAAACGCGTGGTGCATGCCGTTGAGATATGCCGGCAGGCTGGGGTGTCATACACCAGCCTTCGCACAGGCATGGCAAAGCAGCGGCCGTTCAAGATAGTGAAAATAGGGCTGAACATGGAGCGTCCACAGCTTTTCGACCGCATTAACCGCCGTGTTGACCAAATGGTGGCCGACGGACTTGAAGCCGAAGCTCGCAACGTGTTTGGCAAACGACAGCTCAACTCGCTCAACACTGTTGGGTTTAAGGAAATGTTTGCCTATTTCGATGGTCAGTGGGATTTCGCCACCGCCTGCGCGCGAATACAAAAAAACACAAGGGTTTATGCCAAGAAGCAGCTCACATGGTATGCCAAAGACCCCGAAATCATTTGGAGCACACCAGCCGAGGCAATCGCCACAATAGAGCACGCCATTGGCAAATAGCCACTGTCTTTGCCGCAATCAAGAAGCAATTAATCCAATACACACACAAATATCAAAGCCCCTGATTTCAGTTAATCAGAGGCTTTGATGTTTTTTTTTTGCGGTTGTGGTCACAATCACTCCCACTCAATAGTTGCCGGTGGTTTTGAGCTGATGTCGTAGCACACGCGGTTCACGCCTTTCACCTTGTTGATGATTTCATTGCTCACCTTTGCCATGAAGTCGTAAGGGAGTCTTGCCCAGTCGGCTGTCATTGCGTCCATGCTCGTCACGGCACGCAAGGCCACCGGGTGCTCATAGGTGCGTTCGTCGCCCATAACTCCCACTGAACGTATGGTGCTGAGCAGAACAGCTCCGGCTTGCCACACATGGTCGTAGAGCGGTGTGCCGTCCTCAGTTTTGTAGTTGTGCATGGCCTCTATGTAGATGTCGTCGGCGTCTTGCAAAATGCGCACCTTGTCACGCGTGATGTCGCCCAAAATTCTCACTGCCAGACCTGGGCCTGGGAACGGGTGACGCTTGATGAGCCTTTCTGGCATTTCAAGCTGATAGCCCACACGGCGCACTTCGTCCTTAAACAGCCATTTGAGAGGCTCGCAGAGCTGGAGCTTCATGTCCTTTGGAAGTCCGCCCACATTGTGGTGGCTCTTTATGGTCATGCCTGTTATGCTGAGGCTCTCTATGCGGTCGGGGTAAATGGTGCCTTGGGCAAGCCACTTGGCATCGGTTATCTTTTTAGCTTCGGCGTTGAACACCTCCACAAAGTCGCGACCTATGATTTTGCGCTTTTGCTCCGGGTCGGTAACACCGGCAAGGTCAGCAAAGAATTTCTCGCTGGCATCTACACCAATCACATTGAGGCCAAGACCCTTGTATGCGTCCATCACCTTGTTGAACTCATTTTTGCGCAGCATGCCATGGTCCACGAATATGCACGTCAAGTTGCTGCCTATGGCGCGGTTGAGCAGTGTGGCACACACGCTTGAGTCAACACCACCCGACAGACCGAGAATCACGCGGTCATTGCCCAACTGCTGCTTCAGCTCTGCCACTGTGGTTTCAACAAATGAAGCCGGACTCCATTCCTGGCGACTATGACAGATGTCAACAACAAAGTTTTTCAACAACTGCTTGCCTTGTGTGGTGTGAAACACCTCTGGGTGAAATTGCACTGCCCAAAGCGGATTGCTCGTGCTGGCATAAGCCGCGTTCTTAACGTCGGCAGTAGATGCTATCACATGGCAGTCGGCTGGAATCGACGTGATGGTGTCGCCATGACTCATCCACACCTGTGAGTCGGGAGTGAACCCCTTAAAGAGCGGATTTTCCACATCTATGGTCTTGAGATGCGCGCGCCCATACTCGCGAGTGCCTGTTGGTTCTACCTTGCCACCATTGCTATAGGCGATGAATTGCGCTCCATAGCAGATGCCAAGCACCGGAACTTTGCCCACAAATTGTGACAAATCCACTTTGAACGCCTCTTTGTCGTGCACCGAGTAGGGAGAGCCAGAGAGAATCACGCCTATCACATCGGGGTCGCCGACAGGAAACTTGTTGTAGGGCAAAATCTCGCAAAACGTGTCCAGCTCACGCACTCGCCGCCCAATGAGCTGCGTTGTTTGTGAGCCGAAGTCGAGAATAATGATTTTTTGCTGCATTATAGTAACTTTGGTTTATTTCTTTATGCAAAGATAATGCAAATCGAACGTAGAATATCAAGCTTCGCCTGAATATTATGCCACACTGCGCCTCATCTTGCCACAAGATTTTGCAATCATGGCGCACTTGCCGCCTGTTTGTTCCGCGTCGTCAGCCTTTCAGAGGCTTCAGCTTGTCCTCGTTGCCCACAATCCACAGCACATCACCGCTGCCAAATGTGAGCTCCGGAGTGGGCATCACAAACTCGTCTTTGCGCTGCACTGCCACCAGCAGTGAGAAGTAGTCCTCGCGCAGGCGTGCGTCTTCGAGCTGCAAGCCCACAAGCGGCGACTTGTCGCCTATGCTGAAATGCAGGAATTTCACATCGTCGGCCGACTGCCCTGCTGCCTGGGTGCTGGTGGCCTCCACAAGCGGCAGCATGTGCTGTATCTGCTCATCGTTGCCAATCACCCCGAGCACATCGCCGGGGAATATGCGTGTGTCGCTCTTTGGCACAGGATAAAGCACAGAATTGCGCTGTATATACACCACGTTCACGCCATATTTGTGGCGTATGTCGGCCTCACACAGCTTGCAGCCCACAAACGGGCAGTCATAGCCCACTTTCATGTAGGCAAGGTGCAAGTCGCTCACCAGATTGTTGGCCTTGCCTGTGCGGCGATATTCACGCTCATTCATGTTGCCCACAAAATGGCTCTCCATTTGCTCCATCTTCTTGCGCAAGTGCGGCGACAACAGCAGCAGCACGAGCACCGCTATTGACACCACGGTAATCAGCGTAGTCAAACTTGAGTACAAACCATAGAGAAACGACATCATGTAGGCCATGGCTATGAGCATATTGATAATGACCATCACCACCAGCGGCATATATATCACGCGGCCATAAGTGGCCACAAGGCGCTGACACTCGCTGCGCCTCACGCTTGGCATGATGATGGCATAGAGAAATGGTGCCATTGCCAGCGCCGACAGCACAGTTCCAGCCAGTTTGCCCCAATGGCGACCAAGCACCGAGTGGCGCATAAACGGTATGAAATAACTGCGGCTTACTATTATCAAGGCTATCACTATCACGGAGTAGAGCAGCAAGCGCACCAAAAATCGGGTCAGCACTGTCTTCCACATTTTCTTCGAAGCACTTGTCTCGCTTTCGCTCGCGCCCTTTGAGTAGCCATACAGCAGGTTTTGCCAGCGGCTTGGCAGGTGCTTTGCCACCCACTCATAGCACGGCACACCCTGCTTTATGAAAAACGGCGTGAAGAATGTGGTGATTACACTCACTGCCACCACGATAGGATATATGCGGCTTTCGAGCACGCCAAGCGACAATCCCAGCGTGGCTATGATAAACGAGAACTCACCTATCTGCGTGAGGCAAAAGCCCGACTCTATGGCCACTTTGAGCGATTGCCCAGTGGCAAGCATACCAAATGTGCCAAACAATATCATGCCCACTATCACCACCACCGACAGCAGTGCTATTGTGCCGGCATACTCCATGATGATTGTGGGGTTGACCATCATGCCCACAGATATGAAAAACACTGCACCAAACAAGTCTTTCACAGGGCTCACTATGCGTTCTATGCGCTCGGCCTCGCTTGTGCCGGCCAATATAGAGCCCATGACAAATGCGCCAAGAGCCATTGAGAAACCGCTCTTCACCGAGAACACCGCCATCAGGAAACACAAACCCATTGCCATAACGAGCATAATCTCGTCAGTAAGCAAATTGCGGTAACGCTTAAACACGCTCGGTATCACGAACACGCCCACCGTGAACCATATCACAAGGAAGAACACCAGTTTCAGCACGCTCGCAAGCAGCTCGCGCCCTTCCACGGTCTTGTTGATGGCCACTGACGACAGCAGCACCATCATCACCACGGCAAACAAATCTTCCACGATGAGCACGGCAAACACTCCGGGCACAAAGCGCCGCTGCCTCATGTTGAGGTCGCCCAAAGCCTTGATAATGATTGTGGTTGACGACATCGACAACATTCCGCCCAAAAACAGGCAGTTTATGGCAGAAAACTGCAGTAGTTTGCCAGTCACAAAACCCGCACTCATCATGCCCAGCACTATGATTAGCGTGGTTACAACGGCAGAGCCACCCACGTTCATCAGTTTTTTGAAACTAAATTCCAGTCCTAACGAAAACAGCAATACAATTATGCCTATTTGAGCCCAAAACTCTATGTTGGCCTCACTTGCCACCGAGGGCAGCAGCGCGAAATGCGGACTTGCCAAAAAGCCAGCCACTATGTAGCCAAGCACCACCGGCTGTCTCAGTTTTTTGAAAAGCAGTATTGCTATAGCACCCAGCACCAAAATCAGTGCCAAATCGGTAATCAAACTTTCTATGTTGAGTGTGCTCATTGTTTTATCTGTGTTGTGGTTGTTAATATGTGTTTATTTTGATATTTGATAATAGACGATGCCGTTGAAAAAACATCGCACAAAGTTACTTCTTTTTTCACATCAATTTCGGTTAATCTGTAATATTTACGCACATTCTGCCATGCGCATTGCAAATGCCGGCATTTGCTCCAATAAAAAAGCAGCAGGTGTGTGGCCTTTCCTAGCTTGCCACACACCTGCCGATGCATTATTGTTGCGCAATCAAGCCGCATCGCCGTGTCACCGGCCAAACAACTCTCTTGCGTGCGTATTTATAGAATTATTTTCTCGCTCTTTCCGTTGGCTGTCACTATATAGAAGCCCTTGCGGCCCACGTTAAGCGTAGCCTGACCATTGCCGTCGGCCACAGCAGTAGCCACCACACGGCCAGTGGTGTCACACACACTCACCTTGCTGCCTGCGGCAACTGCTTTAACCGTCAAGTCATTGCCACTGCGCACCACTGTCAAACCCTTGTCGGCTGCACGATAAACATCGTCAACAGCTCCGGGGTCTGGTGTGTTGTCGCCCATATAGGTGAGCACCACATCGTCTATATAGTACAACTCCGTGGAGCTGCCTGTGAACAGCCAGAACTCAAACATCACCGGGTCGGTGGTGTCGATGCGGAACTCCACAGTCTGATTTGAGTTGGCCTCTGATTGCAGCATGGTTTCGCCGCTGTAGGTCTTGGCTGTGCGCCATGTGATGTCTTTTGGAGTCTTGTAGCGGAAACGCAACACAGCACTGCGCTGCGTGGGGTTATAGAAGTTAAATCTCACCGATTTCAACTCATGCTGCACGGCATCGGCAAGTATCGCCTCTCCGCCGCGCTTTATTGCTATCAAGCGTTTGCCGTTACCCACCGTGGAATCTGGCACTTCGCTAATTTGTGATTTGAGCAGCTTCCATGTGCCCAGGGTGCTGCCTTTCACAGTCACAGTGTCAGTCGATGCCTCGGTCGGCTCAAGTTCTTCAAAATCCTCTATCAGGTGCTTTATTGGCAGCATTGTTGACTTAAACGACACCACTCCGTCTTTTTCTGCTATATTGTCAAGTGTTGCGCTGCTCTGCTCGCCAGCAAACGTCATTAGCGACGGCTTTGTGCTGGTGTTGCCCAGCGAGGTCACGTCGTTGGCTCCAGGGAAAGGGTCACCCTCCCAATCAACCGCCAAGTTTGCGCTGTCTTTCTGGCAAGCTCTTATCAACTCAAAGTAGTTGTGCGTAGAAACAGCGTTAACCTTGTTGCCTTGCCACACCGACGCGTCGGTGGAGTCAACACGCCACACGAGCATGCCGTGACCCGGCAAATAGGCGTCCCACTTCGATTGCTGACGGTTCTCCACCAAGAAGTATTCTTTCAGTCCCTCCACGGTGGAATTGATGCGGCAAGCCTCATTTGCGGTTTGCATGGGCTTGAGTGTGTATGTCTTGTTTTCTGCCACCACTTGAGGTTTGAGCCACCCCACGGCATAACGCTCAAAGCTGTTGTAGCCGGCAGGTGTGCGGCTTGTGTTGAGATATGAGCCAGAGGCCATAACGTCCCATGAAGCCGGGTGCACGCTTTGCCCGTTGGTTGAGTAGTTCACGTCGTACATGTCAGGCAGACCAAGCACATGGCTAAACTCGTGGCACGTGGTGCCCACACCGTCTAATATGCTGTCTCTCTCCAGTCCATTCAGCTCCACTGTGCAGGCATAGCGGCCAAAGGTCATTCCATTTATATTCATGTCGGGCAGAGTGCTTGCATGAGGCCACAGCTTGCGGGAAGCGTCGAAGTTGGAGCCACCTCCAGCCACTATAAAGAACACCATATCAACCACATTGTCGCCATTGGTGTCATATTTCGAGAAGTCTATCGAGTCGCTAATGCTTGTGAGCACATCGCGAAACATGGTTCTGGCATTTGATGTCTGACCCACATAAGTCTGCGATTTGTTAATCAAAACCGGGCCAACCACATCAAACGGCGGGTCAAATTGACCATTGGAGTTGTCGTAGAAGTAATCACGCACACTGCCGGTGCACTCGGTCACACGACCCTTGCCGTCGGTGAAACTTGTCACGTGCCGGTCATTCACCATCTTGGTGTAAAAAGCCTTTGGGTCAGCCATTGTGAACTTGCGGTCGTTATATTCGCACAGCACCACAAGGCCGCGAAACTTGCTTATGTCGAGCAGACCGCTAAGTTTCTTCATATTGGCCTTATTAGGTCTGTTCAGTTTCTCGCCGCCATTGTCAACTGCATTGTCAGGCATGAGCAGCATGGGCACATTAGCCAGATATTCCGCATCGGCAGCACTACGGTTGTCACGCGCCACATGGTTTGTGGCCACCAGGTTGCCGTTAGCCTTCTCGGCAAAAGTGTAGTAGCCGCGGTTGTCTTGAACCACAGTGTAGCCATCGAGCGTGGTGGCAAAATTCAGCCACTCGTCGCCGTGCATTTGAATGGTGAGTGTGGAGCCGTCGGGTTGCACAACTTGTTGCGGATAAGGATAAGCTATGACCGCTTTGGCATTAAGAGCCCACAACACAAGCGTCAAAAGCAATAATGATTTTCTCATATAGCGAAGAATTAATATAATATTCTGTAACAATATTTGCTAAGATTATACAAAAGTATCATTTTTCAGCGTCAGCAACAAGAATTCACCCACAAAACAACATAAAACTACGCCTTTTTGCCCTATGGCGTTTTTCCGACTCATAGCAACTAAGCCTTTACTATGGTGGGGAGGAGGGTGCGAATGGCGGTGCTAATATTTTGCATGGTAACGTCGGGCTGCATAGCGGTAGCAAGGGGCATGCCGGGCGGTGTGATTGGTATGATTTGGTCAAAACACGGCAAATTTTCAGCATCGGTGGCAAGCTGTCCGCAAATGGCAATCACCGGCACTCCACAGGCTCTGCCATGCTGCGCTATCACCTCCGGGGCTTTGCCCATTGCCGTCTGTGCATCGATGCGTCCCTCACCGGTGATTAAGAGCGATGCACCACGCAGATTGTCGTCGAAGCGTGCCAATTTCAATATTTCTTCCACGCCGGGTTTTATTGTGGCTCCAAGAAAAGCCGCCATGCCGGCTCCTATGCCGCCTGCTGCACCAGCTCCAGGCATCACTGTGGCCCAGTGTGGCATAAACTTGGCAAAATGTGCCATTCCAGCCTCCAGAAGCTCCACCTCGGCTGGCGAAGCACCTTTTTGAGGCGCAAAAACACGCGCAGCGCCATTTGCGCCCAGCAGTGGACATGTGACGTCGCTAAGCAGCGTGAATTGCACCTCGGCCGCTATTTTCCGCGCCAACGCCGTTGGTTCTACGTTTCGTATCAAGGCAAGATTCTCGCCACATGGAGTCAAACGCATGCCACCGTCACCGGTGAACACAAAGCCCAAAGCATCTAGCAGCCCCATTGCGCCGTCGCAAGTGGCGCTGCCGCCCAATCCGAGCACCATGTGGCGCACACCGCGCCCATAGGCATCGGCTATCATCTGGGCACAACCGCCCGACGTGGCTCGCATCACATTGCGCAAGTGGCTCGGCACAAGAGCCAGACCGCTTGCCGCAGCCACTTCCATCACGGCAGTGTCGCCACCCACAATGGCATATCGCGCCACTACCGGCGGCAACGACGCAACTGGAGCCGAGACTGTTGTTTCCACAATCTCGGCTCCAGGCAACGCTGACAGCATTGCTTCTACCGTTCCGTCGCCGCCATCGGCCACTGGAACAACCTCGGTTTCGATGCTGTTGTCAAATTCTTTTATGGCTTGCTTGGCAGCATTGGCAATTTGCGCTGATGTGGTCGACCCTTTGAACTTGTCGATTGCCAAAACAATTTTCATTGCCCACCTGCTGCTTTAGCCCACATGGTCAGCCAACCTTCACAATCAAGAAGTTCGACAGCTCCCAGAAACGTGAAGAATCAATGATTTTGAGCGATTTCAAGCCATTGGCGTCTTCCACTATCTGATAAGAGCCTGCCGGGTGTTTCGACAGCACATCTGCCTTCTTGCTGTGCAGGGCAATCAGAGAGAGCGTGCGTTTGTCGGCCTTAGTGAAGTAAGAACGCTCAAAGTCGCCTTCCATGATTTTTGTCTTTCTCAAGAAGCCGGTCTGTATGATTTTGTTTTTCTTGAGTTCTTTCTTCGAGCCCACCACATAGTAGCACACGTTAAGCTCGTTGTTGAGTCTCACCGACTCTTCCTGTGCCAGCTTCTTTTCACGCGACACCGTGGTGTTGACTGTGTTGAGCGAATCAACACGCGTGTTGAGGTTCTTTATCTCTATGTGCGCTGCCGCAAGCTGGCTTGTGAGGTTGGCAATGATGTTTTGTTGCTCCTCTATCTGGCTCTTGAGGTTGGCAATGGTCTTTTTCATTGCGGCGGAATAGTTGGTTGAGCGGCTCAACCTTTTCTCCAGTTCTTCCAAACGCTTCTTGTGCTGCTCAATGGAACGCTGTATAAGCACCATGTCGTTGCGCAACTGCACTTTTTTATCAGGAGTCTCGCTATTGAGGTCTTTCGACGACATGAGATTTTCCATTTGTTTTATTTGGTTCATTCCGTCGCTTATGTCCGACATGAGAGCCATAAGGCTGTCTTTTTCGGCCATGGCTGTGGCAAGTGAGTCGCTAAGCTCAGTGTTGAGAGAGTCGGCAGCCGATGTTTCCTGTTGGGTGGCACTGCGGCGGCATGACGAGAAAGCTGACACGATAGTCAAGCAAATGACGATTAATGCAGGAATCTTCTTCATGTTCTTAATTATTTTCTTTATTTACGATATTGCTTTTATTTTTGAATTTGGCATATTTATCCACCTTAACGTTGGCAGCAGGCTCTTTCCCTGCCACTATAATCACGATTTCTCCTCTTGGAGCGTTGGCTTCAAAATAGTCGCACAGTTGCTGCAAAGTGCCGTTGTGCGTGGTGTTGTGTATCTTTGAGATTTCACGGCTAACCGAAGCTTCACGGTCACCACCCATGTGCTCGGCAAGCTGTTTCAACGTTTTCACAAGCCGCAACGGCGACTCATAGATTATCATTGTGAGCTGTTGCTCGGCAAGCTCTTGCAGACGCGTGAGCCGGCCTTTCTTTTGAGGCAGAAAGCCCTCAAACACAAACCGTTCGCAAGGCAAGCCCGAATTGACCAGAGCCGGGACAAAAGCTGTGGCTCCAGGCAGGGTTTCAACCTCAATGCCCTGCTTGCGGCACTCTCTCACTGCCATAAATCCAGGGTCGCTTATGCCTGGCGTGCCGGCATCTGTCACAAGCGCAAGGGTCTGCCCGGCGCGCATCATGTTGATGATAGCAGGGAGTGTCTCGTGCTCGTTGAACTTGTGATGGCTCTTCATGGGCGTGGCAATGCCGAAGTGCTTCATCAGCACACCACTCGTACGTGTGTCCTCGGCCAAAATCAAGTCGGCCTCGTTAAGCACCTTGATGGCTCTTGGAGTCATGTCGTCAAGGTTGCCCACAGGGGTCGGAACTATGTAGAGTTTGCCAGCCATGATTGCAGCTCCTTGTTTGTGATTATGAGAAATGATTTTTGATTACGTTCATAAAGTCGGCCACTTCTTCAGAGTCCTTGTCCCAACCAAGGTCGTTGTAGAAGTAGTCCTCGGCTTCTTCGTAGCTCGACATCGAGGCCACCATGTTGAGCGCGTCATTCCAGTCAAGCTCGCTGTTTGAAAACAACTCGCGGCGGAAACGATAGCGGTCGTTGAGCGAGAATGCCTTGTGCAGGTCTTTCGACAGCGTTCGTTGCAGCTTTTCATCTACTCGAAGTTCTTCGCCATTGTCGTTAAGCGAAATCTTGGGCATAGCCGGCGGAACGACATTGGGTTTATCGTCTTCATCACCGTCAGCCTCAGCCTCTTCTTCAGTCTCCGGGGCTTCCGCCACAGTGGCCGTGCGGTGCTCCGGCTCCACATAGTCGGAGCTGAACACTTCGTTCAAGCTTTCGCCCTCGTCGTGCTGACGAGTGTCGTCGGAGTCATAATCCTCCTCTATTGGACTTGCTTCTTGTGGCGCTTCTTCAGGTGCAGCTGCTGTTTCTGCCACTGGCTGCGTGGCTTGCGGTTGCGCCTGAGCTGGCGCTGAAGCCGGTTCTTCTTTTTCCGGCAACTTATATAGTTGCACCTCATCGGCAAGTTCCCTTGCCTTGCCCCTTAGCATGGTGAGCACAAAGTCGGGTGTGTCTTCGGCATGTTTTTCTATCACGAGGAGCAGTCCCTCGAGCTCATAGACATGCGACATTATTTTACCTAAAGAAGTGTCCATAACAAAATGTTTTTATGAATTAAACATTACAAGTGTTTCACTCAAGACCCAAAATTAGAAAATCTTTTTGCAAAATCAATGCTTATAGCACAAAAAACACCGCAAAATGTCATTGCTGGTCGCCAAACAAGCCCAGCAGCAAGTCATCTATGCGGTCTTTGAGCGTGGCACGGCTGCAATTCCAGTTGTTGACGAGAACCACAAAGGCATACTTTGGAGCGTCGGCAGGATAATAGCCCACATAGCACTGCACATCGCGCATGCTGCCCGACTTCACCGCCACACGCCCCGAGAGCTGGCTCGACGGCAATTTTGAGCCGATGCGGGCATTTATGCCCACTCGCGGCATCAAGCCGGCAAGCGTTGCGCCGCTAAATTGCTTTTTGCTCATGAGCGTGAGCATGTCGATGAAAAAGTGAGGCGTGGCTTTGTTGATGCGCGCCAATCCACTGCCGTCGAACATAAACAGGCCGTCGGTGGCTATGCCGTTGCCCTCCCACAACTTTTTCACAGCCTGCACGCCATTTGGGTCGTTGCCCTCCATGCCTGTGTTTACGGCTATGGCTCTCAGCAGACTCTCGGCAAACATATTGTCGCTGCGCTCAAGCAGTGAAGTGATTATTTCTGCCACCGAGGGCGACTCGTGAACCAAAATCGTCTGCTTGGCGCTGGCAAACCGTGCGCTCACGGCATTGTCCTTGCCTTTCACCTTTATGCCATTGGCGTGCAGTGTGCGAGTGAGGCTGTCGGCCAGAAGCACATGAGGCGTGGGATTTGATATGCGGTATTCATAAGCCTTGTTGGTGGCGCTGCCGCCAAGCACAAGAGCCGGAGTGCCATACTCAAGCAGCGGCTTAACGTCGTCGCTGCCCATGCGCAGGCGGTTGACCATGCGCAAGCCTGGCACATTTGGCGTGAACACGGCATCTTTCACGCTTCCGTTATCCACAGTGAAGCGTGCCATGATGCGGTTGTCGCTGTAGTTGAGGGCATGCACGCCCATTCCATAGTCCCAGGCAAGGTCGTCGGCTGCCCAGTCGCCGTTATATGGAGGAAACTTGTAGAGCGTGGTGTCAATCCTAACTTTGCCGTCAATTTTCTTTATGCCCATTTGCTTCAGTGCTTGCACCACTTGCATCACTATGTTGGCATTAGCCGGAAAATAGTGAGAGCCAAGCGTAGGGTCGCCCTGCCCCACTATCACAATGTCGCCCTTGAGTTTGTTGCCTTTAAGCTCGCCCACGGCATACACCGGCGTCTTAAACCTGAAGTCTGCGCCCAGATAGTTAAGCGCGGCCGACGATGTGACCGTCTTCATGGTGGAAGCCGTGATTACGGTCTCTTCATAGGCATGGCTTGCAAGCAGCTCGCCTGTGGCGACATCAGCCACAGCCACACCCATAGTGGCGTGGGTGCAGTCAGGGTAGCCCACAAAGGCATCTACCACCTCTTGCATTGTGCGTGCCGAAATTGTTGCCGATAGCAACAAGGCGGCAAAACTGAAGAATATCTTTTTCATTTTCAAACTGTTTTTTGTTAAAATGGCATGAAAGCAAACACACTTTTTTTATTACTCGTTGTCGCCAAACTCATACAGGTTAGCGGCTATGCCGTCGGCAAGCTGCACGAGCGAGCACAGGGCAAACTTGTCGCGAGCCGTGTTGAGGCTGTTTTTTGCCTCCGGGCTCTGGAATGGCAAGTCCCACGCCGTCATGTGCCAGCGAATGGCGAGCAACTCGTCGTCATATATCTCAAGTCTGCTCATCAGAGCCAAAATTGCCGACTTCTCGCCATGACCCATGGGAAAATTGCTGTAATCCACATCGTAGCCAGGCACCTCTTTCCAGATGCCGGTTTCGTCCTTGCGCTTTTTTAGCGTTGGCACATATATGTCGCCTTTGCAGATGTCGTGAAGCAGTGTGGCTATTATCACGCTGTCCTCTTTAAGCTGGTCCTCAAGGTCGGGGCGCACTTCGAGCACCGTCTTGCGGAGCTGGAGTGCAGCCTTGCACACATTTAGCGAGTGCTCCACCAGCCCACCGTCGTGGTCAAGATGAAAGCGTGTGCTCGCTGGGGCTGTGAAAAAGTGCATCTTGCCCTCATCGAGCATTTCCACAAGTTCATCTACACCCTCGCGCCCTGTTGATTTGAGCAGTTTTATAAACTCTGCCTTATTGGCCTCTATGTCAATTTTTCCCATAATGCTATGTTATTGCCGTGTTTTAATCAAGGCACAAAGATAGCTTTTCTTTCAAGAAATCCACTATCATTAGCAGCCAAATTAACGCCAGCCGCCGCATAGCAGCTACCCAAATAAAAAAGCTGCACCTGGCAACACGCCCGGCACAGCCAACAATTATGACATTAAGAATAAATTAGAAATCAGAATGTGGGAGGAATGGAAAGCAACTTAAACTGCATCACGCGAGCTATGCGGTAATTGCCCAGATAATTTGGGTGCAGCTGGTCCATTCCAGCGTCATGGAAATATATGAGGTTTGGTTTGCTCAATGGATATAAACCCGACTCGGCAAACAGGTCGATGCACGGCATTGACCAGATTGACGAAGCCTCACGCAGTGTCTGCACATATTCATCTACGAAGTGACGCTGATAGTTGGCGTAGTCCTCTGTAGGCTGGTAATTGTCTTTGCCGAAGTCTGCCAAAGCACGGTGAATTGGCGTCATGATGATGATTTGCTTGTCTGGGAAGTTATCTTTGAGATACGACAGCACATTGTTGATGCGTCCGGTGAATGTGTTGGTGTTAGTGTTGAGTGTGCGGTGTCGCAGCAGTGCTTGCGGGTCATTGTTCTTGCGTGTGCGCACATAGTCCTCGTTATAGAAGCTGCCTATGGCAGTGTTGTTGTTAAAGTCGTTTGTGCCGGCAAAAATGAATATTGCGTCAAACTTGGGGTTATCGGCCTTCAGTTTTTTTGCTTGTTGCAACACGCCGTCCCATTGGTGGCCGTTTATGCCATACACAAGCGGCTTAATGCCCATCAATTCCTCAAGATAAGCCCAATACATGCAAGTGGTGGCAGTGCTTTTGGAGTCGGTCATGGAGTCGCCAAGATACACGGCAGTCTTGCCATTCCATTGAGTGTTGAGTGTTTTTGCCTCTTTAGTCACAGTGACCTTTTGGGCAACTGCTGCAGGTGCTATGGCTGCAAGAGCCAGCAGCATTATAAAAATCTTTTTCATTGCTGTAAGTTTTTGTTTTTTATGATTATTGTTGTTTCTGATTAATGTAATAAAGCAGGCACACGCCACATGCGAGGTGTGCCTGCTTCATCTCACATTTCACAATTTCTTGTAGTAAATCAACTCACTCTTGCGCGGTTGGTCGAGCTTGAGGGTGAAGCCATCGCCGCTCATCAGTTCCTTGCCTGTAGCTTTCACGCGGTCGCGAGTGTCGCAGTTGTGGAGCAAGTAGGTGGCTTCGGGGTCAAGACCATAAAGGCGCACCACCTTGGTGTCTTCCTTGCAGTCGGGGCGGCGGAACGCCACCACATAGCCATCGGCCTTGTCGCCGTCATAGAGCTGATATGCCATCCACACGTCATCGCGCGTGATGTCGTTGTTAACGCCTGTGAGCGGATAGTAATCCTTCATAAAATATGGACGAATTGTGTAGAACTCATTCATGGCCCACTTCATGTGGTCGAGGTTGTTGCCACGGTCGGTGATGCGCCAAGCGTCTTGTATGGCGCTGCTGTAGCTTGAGCGGAACGAATATGGGTCGGTATAGGAGCAGCCTGTTCCGTTTTGAGGCACATAGAGGCTCAAACCATAGGTGTGGCACTGGTAGCCGTTAGGCTCGCCATAGCTGTAATCGGTGCGCCACAATGGAGCGCTGCGGTCCATTGTCTCAAGGTCAATGCGACGACCACCGCTGGCGCAGTTATCTATCAAGGCGTTGGGGAAGCGTTTCAAAATTCCGTCCCAATACTTATACAAACCCTCCACATATTTCATTTCCACAATGCCCAGACGGCCTGGCTCATCACTGTGTTTCCAAATGTCCTCTGGAGCTATGTTGAAGTCTTGGCGATAGTAGTCGATGCCGTTTTGCTCCATGAAGTCGCAAATCTTGTTGGTAACCCACTCGCAAGCCTCCGGATTGCCAAGGTCTATAAGCGTTTGTGCGTTATCTTTGTCCTCTGCCACGGTAGCGTAACGCTTGCCGTCGTTGTGAAGCATCCACTCCGGGTGCTCGGTGCGCCACTTGGTGTTGGGGTACACACGCTCCGGCTCAAACCACACGAGGAACTTCTTGCCGTGCTTATGCACCTCTTGCGCTATTGGAGCAAGGCCGTTGGGGAAACGTGTGGTGTCGCACACCCAGTTGCCGGCAGCCTCATACCAGTTGTGTTCTCTTGCGCCCACATACCAGCCTGCATCGAGCCAATACACTTCGGGGTTGATGCCATAAAACTCGGTCTGCTTGACCACAGCCACAGCCCAGTCGCTTGTGATGCACTCATACTCGCTGCACGGCTGTGGGAAACCGCCCCAGTTGAAGCCAGCAGTAATGGGATAAACGGCAGGTTTGCCGTCGATTTGGCGTGAGTGGTGAGCAAGCATGAATTGACGGAACTGGTTGTTGCCAGCAAACTCGTTGTTGCCTTTCCAGAAGAAGAAGCAGATGCGCTCTGTGCGCACTTTTTCACCCGGTTTCAGCCACAGGTCAAAAAACACATGGCCAGTAGTGAACTTCAGCGTGCGTGCCTTCTGCACCGACATGTCGGCAAACCAAGTGCCAGTCCAGCCAATAGCGGCAATCACGCCGTTATATTGCGACGAACCCGGCGAAGTGGTCTCAATGTTGAAAAACGGCAGATTTCCGTCAGACGACCTTCCGCCATAGGGGCGCAGATACAGGCTGTCTTTCACCTTCGACAAGTCGGTTTGCATTGGAGTAAAATCGTTCTTTGATGCAGTGCTGCCGTAATTGTGGTGTATGCGGAAGTTGACCGTACTGTTATTGAAGTCAGCGTCAGCCACCTTAAATCCAGTGATTTGCTTAGAGTTTGCGCTGCCAGTGTTCTCAATGTTGAAATACCACTCCACAGCTTGATAATCGGTGAAGCCGATTACGTGGCAAGTAAGCTTGAGCCCTGTGGCAGGGTCAGTGTAGGTCACATCATAGTTCACGGTATTTTTCTTGCCCTCAACTTGCTTAATTGAGTGTTTCCAAGAAGATATGAACGATGACGAAGGCTTGCCGTCGTAGTAGAACGTGAACGGCGGCTTTGCGCCCTTGGCAAAAGTGGAAGTAATCCATTTCTTCACATTTATGCCAGTTTTGACATTGAAGCTGACTTGAGCCGACAGCATGACCGGCAACAGCAGCATTAATGCTAAAAGGGTTGACTTTAATTTTCTCATTGTTGTTATTTTTGTTAATATTTTTTCGATTATTTCTTAGCAGGTTTTTCTTTCTCGTAGTATATGATGAGGCTCTCTCTCGGCTTGCCCAAAATGAGGGTCACACCCTTGTCGGCAAGCTGCTTGCCTGTCATTTTTATCGACGAATGGTTGTCGATGTTGGTCACTTGATAGGTGGCTGCAGGGTCAAGGTCGTAGAGCTGCGCCTGGAATGTGCTGTCGGCGCACTCCGGACGGCGGAACGCCACTATGTAGCCAGTGCCGTCGCTCGGACGGTTGAGCTGATAAGCCAACCAAATGTCGTCGGCAGTGATGTCGCGGTCGGTTCCACACAGCGGATAGTAGTCCTCAAGAAAATACGGACGCAGTGTGCGATACTCGTTAATGCGGGCCTTGATGTCGTCGGCACGGTTGCCGCGGTCGGTTATGGCCCACGACATTATCACTGCGCTGCTAAGGCTTGAGCGGCCAGTGTAAGCATCTGGCTTCACCACGCCGGTGCCATGCTGCGGAATGTAGAGGTTCAGCCCATAAGTGTGGCATTGGTAGCCGTTGGGCTCGCCCCAGTTGTAGTCGTCGCGCCACAAAGCCGTGCCGCGCGACACCATTTCCAGGTCAAGGCGCTTGGCGCCGCTGGCGCAGTTGTCGATATACAGCCTGGGGAAACGCTTGTAAAGGCCGTCCCAGAACTTATAGAGGTTCTCCACATATTTTGCCTCAATCATTCCGGCTCTGCCCGGCTCGTCGTTGTTAACCCAAAATGGTTCCGGGTCTATGTTGAAGTCCTGACGGTAATAATCTATGCCGTTTGACTCTATCACGTCGCCTATCGAGTCGGTCACCCAGCGCAGCACTTCTGGCTTCGACAAGTCAACGAGTGTCGATGTCGGGTCGGTGTCGTCGGCCAGTGTGGCGCAACGCTTGCCATCGGCATGAAGCATGTATTCCGGGTGATTTCTGCGCCACTTCGACTTGGGCGTGGTGCGCTCCGGCTCAAACCACACCATGAACTTTGCGCCATAGCGGTGAGCTTCTTGCGCTATTGGAGCAAGACCGTTGGGAAAACGGCGCTTGTCAACGTCCCATGTGCCCACATTGCTGCCCCAGTCATAATCACCTATCAGCTCAAACCAGCCGGCATCAATCCAGTAAACCTCTGGAGTCATGCCAAACATGTGGTGCTGCTTCATCAAGCTTTTTGCCCACGACTCGTTGAGGCATGAGTAGAGGTCACACGGCTTGGGGTAGCCCTGCTCCTCAAATCCCGACGAGATGGGCGAGATGTTTGGCTTGCCGTCTATCTTGTGGGTGTGGTGAGCTGTTATGAAACGTCGGAACTTGTTGTTGCCGGCATACTCGTTGCCACCTTGCCACGGCAAGAAGCTGACGAGCGGCGAGCGCACCGACTCATTGGGGCGCAAATATGAGTTGAGGTGATATTGTCCTGTGGTGAAGCGCAGCATTGATGTTGCACCGTCGAGCTTCAAGTTGGAGTGCCACACACCAGTCCAGCCTATCGACAATATCACGCCGCTATATTTTCCTATTCTTGGGCTTGATGTTTCCACGTTGATGTAAGGCAGCCATTTCGACGATGGACGACCACCGTCGGCACGCAGATACAAGCTGTCTTTTGCCGAACCAATCACTTTCATGTTTTGCATGAAGTCGGTGCGCTTAAACACAGTGCCGTTGGAGTAATGCACGTGGTAGTCGCCTGTCTTGCTGTCAATGTTGATGTCGGCGGCATTTACCTCTGAAATTTGAGGAGTGTTGGCACTGCCCTTGTTGGTGAAACGCAGAGTCCACTCCACAGCGGAGTAGTCGGCAAATCCCTTGATGTCGCACGCAATCTCAAGGCCGGTTGCAGGGTCTTGATACACGGCGAGGTAGCACACAGCACCGTCAGCCATTAGCTGCTGACGCAGGCTGTGGTTCCATTTGCCTATAAATTCTGCCGACGCCTTGCCGCCATACTTAAACGAGAATGGGGGCAACTTGCCTTTGCCAAAGTTGTCGGTAATGAATTTCTTGACATTC
Source organism: uncultured Muribaculaceae bacterium (assembly GCA_934636465.1). Lineage (GTDB taxonomy): Bacteria > Bacteroidota > Bacteroidia > Bacteroidales > Muribaculaceae > Sodaliphilus. Next base: position 20,479 of record CAKUAR010000005.1, on the reverse strand, counting down.
ATGTTGCTGTCGCCACCGCCTATTGTGGCTTTGGCGGCAACAGGCACTGACGTGCCCAGCACGATTAGCAGCAATGCTATTGCTTTAAGAAGTAGTTTGTTTGCTGTTGTCTTGTTCATGTTTTTTATTTTGTCAAAACCTGATGTTGCTTTGCGTCATTTGTTCTCCTGATAAAACAGTAGCCTGGCAGAGCGTGGCTTTGCGGCAACTATGGTAAAACCGCTCATGAGCTCTTGCCCAGTCTTGATGTAGGATTTGCCGGTGTCAATGTCAGTTATTGAGTAGTCAGCCTTGGCATTGAGCGCAAAAAGCTTCACTGTGAGGGCAGAGTCGGTGTTTTCGGGCCGACGATAAGCCACCACATAGCCAGTGGCGTCGCTTGGGCGGTGGAGCTGGTAGGCAAGCCACACGTCCTCGGCTGTGAGGTGATTGCTCTGGCCTGTGCCGAGCAGCGGATAATAGTCCTCGTAGTAATATGGCTTCAGTTCATAATACTCTTTAAGCCTGTTTTTTATATCATCGAGCGAAACGGAATCGTTGGTTGTTTTCCACGATATATTCATAGCAGAGCCCAGACTTGAGCGCGAGTTATACAGCTCGCAGTCCTTTGAGGCAGTGCCGCTTTGTGGCAGATAGAGGGCAAGGTTGTAAGTGTGGCACTGGTAGCCGTTGGCCTCACCCCACTTATAGTCAGTGCGCCACAGCGGAATACTGCGGCTTGTCATTTCCAGGTCGAGCCGACGGCCACCGCCGGCGCAGTTGTCAATCAGGGCATTGGGCATGCGCTCACGCAAGTGGTCGATAAAGCGGTACAAGCCTTCTATATATTTTGCCTCTATTTTGCCGCGGTTGCCGTCGGTCTCATTGCACCACCAGAAGCCTTCGGGGTCTATGTTATAGTCCTGGCGATAATAGTCAATGCCGTTGGTTTCCATTATGTCGGCTATGCTGTCGGCAAGCCAGTCGGCCACACCAGGTAATCCCAGATTTAAGATTGTAGTCTTAGGGTCGGTATCGTCTTGCCAGCGTGTGTATTTCTCGCCGCCGGCGTGTAAAATCCAGTCGGGGTGAGCCTTGCGCCAAGCAGTGCCAGGCATTTGCCGTTCTGGCTCAAACCACACCATAAATTTGCAACCCAGCCTGTGAGCCTCTTGCGAAATTGGCATCAAGCCGTCAGGAAACCGCGTCTTGTCAACAGCCCAGTCGCCCACCGAGGCATACCAGCCTTTTTCGTTGGCTCCGGTGTACCAGCCGGCATCGAGCCAATAGGCTTGCGGCTTTATGCCAAACTGGTGCTGACGGCGCATCACTGCCACAGCCCAGTCGGTGGTGAGACAGGTATATACTTTGCACGGCTTGGGCGAGGCTTTCTCCTCAAATCCTGCCGTTATGGGCGCTTCTTGCAGCTTTCCGTTCACCTTGGGGCTGTGGTGTGCAAGAATGAAGTGGCGGAACTTGTTGTTACCGGCATATTCATTATTTCCTTGCCACAGCATGAAGCTTGCCAGCGGTGTGCGCACATGCTCGCCAGGCTCAAGAAAGGTGTCGAATGTGTGCTGCCCAGCTTGAAATTGCAAACTTCCGTTGCCCAGATTATTGATTTTTGTGAACCACACGCCGGTCCAGCCCACAGAGCAGAACACGCCCTTATACACTGGTGCCTGTGCCGTGGTGATGTTGAAATATGGCATATAGTGAAACGTGGAGCGACCGTCGCGAGCCACGAGATAAAGACTATCGGCGGCTGACCGCAGCGCAGTGGTGCGTGTCTCAAAGTCGCTCCTCACACCCTCGCTGCCTTTTGGATAGCTCACAGTGAACTGCTGGTGTTTGCCGTTGAGCAATGCAATGTCGCAGGCATTGACTTTGGAGATTTGGGGCGTTCTGGCATTTGAGCCGTTTTCAAGCCGCAAATACCACTCCACGGCATCAAAGTCGGGGAAAGCGGTAATCAGGCACGTCACGCTAAGACCAGTGCCGGCGTCGGCATATCTTGCAGTGTAGTGCAAAGTGCCGTCAGAGGCCACCTCACGCTTCAGCGAGTGTTTCCAGCTGGTGATAAACGTGGCCGACGGTTTGCCCCCGTAATAAAACGAGAACGGCGGCTTTTTGCCTTGCCCGAAGTTGGCTTTGACCCAGCGGTCTATGTTGATTGTGGCGTTCTCCACGCTAAGCGTCGCTGCCAGGGCAGCACTCGCGGCTGTCAGTGCCACTACAAATAATGCAATTCTTATAAAAAAGCTTTTGCGCATTTAATTCTGGAATACTAAAGTTTAGGGTTCTTGTCGTGTGATTAGTGAAATTAATGATCAGATATGCGCCAGGCGTGTGTGCGTCACAAAGTGATTTCTCCGCACAAGGAGCAACCCATGTATTTTTTCACAGCCTCGTTGCTTAGCTGCATGCCAAACAGATACATCAGCTTGGTTATGGCAGCTTCGCGCGTAATGTCGCGACCGCTCACCACCCCGGCCTTGTTAAGGCAGTTGCCGGTGTCATAGAGCGTGTCGTTAACGCCACCGCTCACGCATTGCGTCACATTCACTATGATTATGCCGCTGTCAATGGCACTCTTAATGGCCTCGGTGAACCATGCCTCGCTCGGACTGTTGCCTGCGCCATAGGTTTTGAGCACTATGCCCTTCATGTGCGGTGTGTGCAGCAGATAAGTGAGTGTGTCGCGCGTGATGCCAGGGTAAAGCTCCAAAAACATTACATTGGTGTCCATGTTGCAACGCACCTTGAGCGGACGGCGCGACGGCGAGCGATACAGCGCCTTCTCGTTGAACGTTATGCCGAGTCCTATCTTGGCAAGTGCCGGATAGTTATTGCTGCTAAACGCGTTGAAGTTGTCAGCACTCATCTTGGTGCTGCGGTTGCCGCGCCACAAATAGTTTTCAAACAATATGGCCACTTCCTGCACCATGGCATCGCCATGCTCATCGGTGGCGGCAGCCACTTGCAGGGCTGTAATCAGGTTTTCCTCACCGTCGGTGCGTACCTCGCCTATTGGCAGCTGCGAGCCGGTGATGATTACCGGCTTGTGCAGGTCCTCAAGCATGAAGCTGAGAGCCGAGGCAGTGAACGCCATGGTGTCGGTGCCATGAAGCACCACAAAACCGTCGAACTTGTCGTAGTTTTCCTCAATGGTGCGTGCTATGTGCGCCCAGTGCGTGGGGTTCATGTTTGAGCTGTCGATTGGCGGCTCAAACTGCACGTTGCTTATCGCATAATCAAGTTTCTTTACTTTAGGCACATTGTCGATTAGGTGAGTGAAGTCGAAGGGCTGCAATGCCTTCGTGACAGGATTTTCTATCATGCCAATCGTGCCACCAGTGTAGATTATGAGTATTCGAGGTTTTGTTGTGTTAATGACCATTACAAAAATTAATAAAAAGATGAGAGATGCAAAACGTGTGCATCTCTCCACAAAGTTATAAATAAAAGTGTAAAAGCCGTCGAAATAAAAGTTAAATCCAGCTCCTTGCAGCCAGGCTCTGAATTATTTGGTTTTAGCTGCTTTGGCAGCCTTTGCAAAGCACTTGCTGAAAAACAAAATCTGGAAATCGAGCGAATTGGTCCAGTAGCTCCAAGTGTGCTCACCGGGGCGCACCGTGTAGTCGTGAGCAATGCCTTTTTTCAGCAAAGCCTCATGCAAGGCGTTGTTTTCATTGATGAAAATGTCGTTAACGCCATCGTCGATAGTAATATTTTGCCCCGGTTTCAAGTTTTCAACCAGTCCAATTACGCTGTGGCTTTCCCACAACTGCTGATTGCTCTTATATTCGCCGAGACGGTCTTTTATGTGCCAGTTGTCGGGGAAATGGCAAATGTTGACGCCACCGCTCATGCTTCCGCACGAGTGAAACACATCGGGATGGCGAAACCCCACAAACAAAGCTCCGTGACCACCCATACTGAGGCCAGTGATTGCCCTCATGCCGGGTGTGGGGATTGTGCGGTAGTTGTTGTCAACGTAGTCAACGAGTTCTTTGCTTATGAATGTCTCAAACTGCATCTTCGGGTCAATCGGCGAGTCAAAATACCAACTGTCCTGACCGTCGGGGCACACTATAATCACGCTGTAGTCCGATGCCATGTCGTCGAGGTTGGTGCGTGTTGGCCAGTCGCTGTAACAGCCGCTGGCTCCGTGCAGCAAGTAAAGCACCGGGTATTGCTCTTCTTGCAAATCGGGGTCGGAATACTGCTCAGGCACAATAACCACTGTCTTGATTTTGCGAACCATTTTCTGGCTCATTATTTCCACCGTGTCGGCTTGGCTCACCTCGTCTTGTTGCGGTGCGGCAACGGCAGGGGCAAGCGGCGACGCGCAAGCAGGCGTTGCCACCAGGGCTATAACCGCCAGCGCAAGGCTCAACAGCAAGTTAAGTGTAAGTTTCTTCATCGTTGTGAATTTTATGGGTTATGCTTCTGTTTTGTGATTATCTCTTGTTTTTAAAAAACTCGGTCATGAGCGCAGCACACTCGGCCTCAAGCACTCCTGCCGTGACCGTAGTTTTTTTGTGAAACGGACTGGCAGTATAGGTGTGATAGCCGCGCTTGTCGTCGGGTGCGCCATAGACCACACGCGGAATTTGCGCCCACCCTATTGCACCGGCACACATCAGGCAAGGCTCCACGGTCACATACAGTGTGCAATCCGTAAGATATTTGCCGCCAAGAAACGAGGTGGCCGACGTGATTGCCTGCATTTCGGCGTGAGCTGTGACGTCGGTGAGAGTCTCGGTCATGTTGTGAGCACGTGCTATCACTCTGCCGTGCGACACAATCACCGCGCCTATGGGCACCTCATCTCTGTCAAACGCTATGCGTGCCTCATCAAGGGCTTTGCGCATGAATTTCTCGTCATCGGTCATAGGAATATCTTTTTTGTGTAGTTGCCCACACGCACTATGTACACGCGGTTGCGCGGCAGGTCGCCTATTATGTTGTTGACGGCAGGACGCTGATAATACAAATTGCCATAGGCATCGTAAACGTAGGTCCACTTGCCATAATTGTCGCCAGAGATATAGATAGTGCCGTCAATCACATGTATCGTGGGGTGCTCCACTTCTTCCGCAGGAGCGGTAATGCCTGTGGCGGCATTTGCCTCAACCCTAACGGTGATTGGCTCGCCGTCGGCAATCAAGTTGGTTGGCACAATAGTATAGGTAACATCTTGGCGCAAGCGCGGCAAATAGCAGCCGTCGGCAGCCGTCACGGCTATCAACTCTTGGTTGTCGTCAAAAACACGATAGCCGAAATTGCCGGCAAGCGGCACTCTCACCCAGTCTTGGTTATAGTCCTCGCTTTCGGGTGTCATGCCCAGTGTCACCTCTTGACCGCCAAACGAATAGTAGCGCAGATTGCCGCTGGCATTAAGCGCGGTGTCGGCGGCAAGGGCTTGGGCGGCCTTTGCACTTGGCACGGTGAAATCGGCACTGCCAGCCCACTCAAATGCCGTAGGGCTGACTGCGCAAGCACACGTGTCGACAGCTGAATAAATCTCATAAAGGTTTTCGCAATAGGCAAACGCGCCGTCGCCCACGCTCTTTAGCGAAGCCGGCAGAAACACCGACTGCAGCTGCATACAGAAGTTGAACGCGTCGGCAGCTATGCTGTCAACTTGCTCCGGCACTGCAATGCCCTCAATAGCCGTTTCGGCAAGCATGCCTCTCGATATGGCCCGCAGGGCAAGCGGCAGCGTGATGCTGCGCAGCTGGGCACTGCCGGCAAAAGCCAGCTCGCCTATTTCCGTTACGCTGTTTGGAATTATCACTTCCGTCACGTTTGAGCGATAAAATGCCTTTGTGGCAATCGACGTCACTGCATAGTTGCAGCCGTTGTAGTTAACCATCGATGGCAAAATCATAACGCCCGAATATGCCGTGGTGTCGGGCGACGCCACAGCCACCTCGTGAGTGTCGGTGTTTGTGATGTTGAAAAACACGCCACCACCGGCAAAGTCATAGGCTCTCGCCGGCATCACCGTGAGTGCGGCAGCCGCTGCAAGCGAAAGAAATGCTATTTTTCTTGTTTTCTTCATCAGCACTGGCATTTATTCTCTGAAATAAACGCGCTTAACTCGTGGCGATATGCTCGTGAGAATTTCGTAGTGAATGGTGTCGCGCACCTCGCTCAACTGCTCTATCGGCAAGTGCTCGCCGAATATCTCCACCGAGTCGCCCACCTTGCACTGCGCGTCGGTCACATCTACCATCACGGCGTCCATGCACACATTGCCCACCGTTGGGCACAGCGTGCCGTTAATCCACATCTTCACGTGTCCGTTGCCAAAGTGGCGGTCGAATCCGTCGGCATAGCCTATGGTCACGGTGGCTATTACGGAGTCGCGTTTGAGCAAGCCGTGACGGCCATAGCCTATGGTGGTGCCGGCTGGCCAGTGTTTAATGGAAATGATTATTGAGTGGAGCGATGCCACTGGCCTCAAAGCGTCTTCAGTGCCGTCATACATGGTTTTGAGTCCATACAGACCCACACCTATGCGCACCATGTCGTATTGATATTCGGGGAAACGCACAATTCCTGTAGTGTTGAGAATGTGACGTGTTATGTGGTGGCTGAAACTCGACTGAATTATCTCGGTGCAATCTTTGAAATACTCAAACTGCTGTATGGTGTAGGCGTCTTGCGACGGCTCATCGGCCACGCACAAGTGCGAGAACATGCTCGCTGGCTTTATCACGTCTTGACTGTGCAGAAGTTCCAACAGCTCCGGCAACTGCTCCTTGATAAATCCAAGGCGGTGCATGCCAGTGTCGAGCTTTATGTGCACAGGAAACTCATGCGCGCCATATTTTGCGCCCTCTTTTATCAGCTGGCGACACTCGTCGATGCTGTAAACTTCTGGCTCAAGCGCATAATTAAACATCGATTTGTAGTTCACAACCGACGGGTTAAGCACTATGATAGGCATGGTGATGCCGGCCTTGCGCAGGTCAACGCCCTCGTCTTGCACAGCCACAGCCAGATAGTCGGCACCGCGGTCTTGCAAGGTCTTGGCAATCTCATAAGAGCCAGTTCCGTAGCCCGAAGCCTTAACCATGGCCACCGTCTTGATGGTGGGTTTCAGCTTCGATTTGAAGAACTTGAAATTGCTTGCAAGGGCATTGAGGTCAATTTCCTCAACGGTCTGGTGCTGACGCGCCTCAAGCAAATCCACTATTTGATTGAAGTCAAACTGCGGAGCGCCTTTCACCAGTATAGTCTCGTCCTCAAAGTCGCTTTGCGACATCTTGTCGAGGAATTCGGCAGTGGAGGTGAAGAATTTATTGGCCACTCCAGAAAAATAGCGGCCGTTGCGGCATATCACCGGGCCTATGCCTATGAGTTTGTCAACGTTTTTGGCCTTGAGCAACTCGCTCACACGAATGTATAATTCGTTTTCGTTGAAAGTCTCGGTCATCAAGTCGCTCAAAATCACCGTCACCTTGTGGTTAGGCACTGAGCGGCGAGCCAAGAAGTCCATGGCTGGCGTGAGTGAGTTGTAGTCGCTTGTGTAGCCGTCAACAATCACCGTGCAGTTGTTCACGCCCTCCACCACATTGAGCCTTGTGCCCACCGGTGTAAGGCTCTTGACGCGCTCGGCAATAACTTTGTCGTCCACTCCCAGATAGAGCATCACTGCCAAGCAGTTTATCACGTTTTCCACATCTTTGTCGGCTGTGAAAGGCACTTCTATTGAGCTTTCGTGCTGTTTGTAGTGATAAGATATGATTGTGGAGTGCTGCTGTTTGGTGAGGCTCTTGATAAACAAACCATTGCCGCTGTTGTTTCGCGACCAAGCCATTTCCTGCACCACATCTACGTCGAGAATTGGCTTTATGGCTTGTGTCACCAGACTGTCGTCGGCACAATACACGATGCACTCACAGTTGGTTAAAATCTTGATTTTCTCCTGCACCTTTTCTTCCATCGACCTGAAGCCGTCGTTGTGCTCACTGCCTATGTTTGTAATTATGCCTATTGTGGGGCGTATCATGCCTTGCAGGTTGGCCATTTCGCCCGTGGTGGAAATACCGGCCTCTATGATGGCAAGGTTGGTGTTGTCGTCAATGTCCCACAGCGACAGCGGCACACCTATCTGCGAGTTGTAGCTGCGTGGCGAGCGCACTATGCGGTAGTCGTCTTTCAGCAGCTGGTAAAGCCACTCTTTCACCGTGGTCTTGCCGCGGCTGCCTGTTATGCCTATCACCGGTATGTGAAAGCGGCGGCGATGATATGTGGCAAGGCTTTGCAGAGCCTCAAGCGAATTGTCAACCACCAGGAAATTGGCTTCCTTCAGGCTGTCGTCGGTAGTGCAAGCATTGTCTTCCACCACAAAATTTCTCACGCCTTGCGCATAGAGTTGTGGAATATAGTGATGTCCGTCATCGTTTTTTGTGCGAATGGCAAAAAACAAGGTTTCTTGCGGATAGTTGAGAGAGCGAGAGTCGGTGAGCAGTTGGCTCACACCGGCATCTTCACGACGCAAGCACACCTTACGCGTGGCAATGATGTCGGCAATCTCTTTAATCGAATATATCATGTTTTATTCAAGTTAATAAATTCTTGATTTCCTTCAGTTCGGCGATGTAGGGGTATTCCTTCACCATGTTGCGCACCACACTGCGCGTGTCGGCGTTAAAGCGCGCCACGGTTTCAGGATTATCGGTCATCGGGTGGTGCGAGAGCCTCTTGCGCAGCCTTTCACACCGGGCTATGGCTTGCGACGAGCGGTCGTCAAAATAAGTGGCCTGAAATGTCTGCCATATATATTCCACGGCGGTATCGCTGGGGTGCACCATGTCGGCGGCATAGAAGCGATAGTCACGCAAGTCGTCAATCATTATCTCAAAAGCCGGAAAATAATCTACTTGTCCCTTAAATGCACTCACCACGCCGTTAATCGCCAGGCGCAGCGACGCCTTGCTAAGCAAGTTGGTTTCAAGTCCGTCGGCAATGTGTCTGATTGGGCTTACCGTGAAAATCACGTGCAGCTGGTCGTTAAACTCCAGCAGGCGGTTCACCATTCCTGTCATCACCGCTGTCATCTCGTCAACGGTTGCCATTTTGCGCGTAAAGTTGTTTTGCGGCACTTTGTGGCAGTTTGCCACCACCATGGCGTTTTGGCGCAAACGGTATATAATGGCTGTGCCGAGCGTGATGATGATGAATTTGCACTGCTTGAGATGTGCATGGGCTTGCGCTATGCGGCTGTTCATGCGGTTGAGTGCGGCTTGCTTGTCGCACATCGAGTAGCGCGAATGAAACGCATAGCTATTCCACACGCCGTTGGCCTGAAACAGGTCAGCGCCAGCAATCGGCTCACCGCTTATGATGCGGTCAATTGACGACGCTATGCTCATGGGGTTGTAGATTGTGCCAAACGGATTGATTTCAACATTCATCATGGCAGCACTAAGCTTTGCGCCTATGTTGTCGCTGAAACAAGACCCAAGAAGCATCAATTTGTCGCTATGGTGCATGATGCCTTTGTTGTCAGCCGTTTTTATTGTTGTTCTGAACTCCATAATCGAGGCCGTGTTTTAATAATGCTCAAAGATACGATAATTCCGATAAACAATGAAATTATATTGCGCGCTTCACGAGTGGTTTTTGCCGGCATAAAACAGCGGCAACCGCCAGCGGCTGGCGGCTGTGCGTAACGTGTGTGGTCGATATGCGTGGCGAGGGTGCGGTTCAGTTGAGCAGGTCGCCGATTGATGTGGCCAAGTTGAGCATGAATGTGGTGGCGCCGGTGTGAGGCTGTGCAAGGGCCACACCAAAGCCAAATGCCTTGACTTTCATGCCAGCTCCAAGTGAGAAGCCCGACAGCAAGTTACGGCTATAGGTTGACATGTCGGTGCGTGTCTTGTAGTTGTAGCCAAGCCCCACATACATGCGGTCGTTTGGCAAAAACTCAAGACCGAACACGAGGTGGCGGAAAAGATTGCCCATGAATTTGTCACGCTTCACCAGCTCCGACGTGGTGGAGTTTTTGTCGGCCGGCTCAAAGTAAGGCAGCTTCCACTTGGTCAGATTGACGGCTGTGACCGACAGACGGAATGGTGTGGTGCCAAGCCCTTTCGACATGCCGAGCTGAATGTCCCACGGCAGTTTGTCAGACGTTTGGTTAAACTTCTTGACCTGGCCTCCCAGATTGCGCAACACGAGCGACAGCGACAGGTCGTTGTCGGGATTGTAGTAGTTGATGCCAAGGTCGGTGGCAAGAGCCACAGCCGAGAAATCGGCATAATTCGACAGCACCATTTTCACGTTGATGCCACCGCGCAAATAGTCGGTTATGTCATGCGAATAGGCCACGTTAAAAGCCACATCGCTTGCACTGAATTTGCCTGTTATCGAGCCGTTAACATCGGCTTCGGTCAGCTCGCCGTAGCCATAATATTGTATTCCTCCGGCTATGGCTCCGTGCTCGCCGAGTCCCTGCCCATAGCGCGCACCCATAAAATTTGCCGAGCCTATGTAGTGCATGTAGCTCAAGCCCACTTGCTTGTTAAACTCCGGTCCGAGCAACGCCGGGTTCTGGTCCACAAGATTTATGTCGTCGTCAATGACGGTTATGTTGTGCCCTCCAAGCCCATAAACCCTTGCCGACGGACTGATGTTGAGAAACTCATAGGCCGTGGTGCCGTCTTGCGCTGAAGCCGAGGCAAAGCACAAAACCCAAAGCATGGTCAGGAGCGAAATATGTAGTGCGAGTGATTTCATCTGCTAAAAAAATGTACACTTGTATTTTAATTTTAACGTTGCCAAGAGGCAGAATAGTATAAGTGTTTAAAATTATTTACATTTTTGGTAGTGACCAACCCATATCTGTAAAAAAAAATGAAATGATATTAATCATTCGCAAATTGGGGCGCAAAGCTATTGACATTTGTAAATTCAGAACTAAATTTGTGTCGCAAATCGGGTGAAAAATCCAGCATTTACAGTTACAAAGATAATTTGTATTTCGACAAATGGTTAAAAACGCATATACTTTAATTCTGTTACTGTCGGTATTTTTATCGTTTGACTCGGCCGATGCTCAAATCAGGCACGTCACCACATGTAATCCGCTGTCGCGTGACCAATCGAGCTACATGGAGGTCTATGAGTTCGACTACGTAGATGTGCAGCCACAATTTCCTGGCGGCGAGCACGGACTTGTGAATTTCATCAACAAGACACGTGAATATCCCTATCACGCATACAAGCAGCGCGTGCAAGGCCGTGTGCTGTGCAGCTTCATTGTGGGCAAAGACGGTAAAATCAGCGACATTAAGGTGATACGCGGTGCTGGCAACGAGTCGCTCAACCGCGAGGCGATGCGTGTAATAAAGGAAATGCCACGCTGGAAAGCAGGCAAGGTCAATAACCGCAAAGTGCCTGTAAGATGTGTTCTGCCAATCGCGTTCCGATTGTAGAAATCAACCCCGCCACGAAATAAGAGAAAGAATTCTTTTCAGACATAAAGCAACATAACAACGAGCAAAGGAGACCATTTCGGCCTCCTTTGTTAGTTTTATAGTCATATTTGCACTAAGTGCGCACTTCAGAATTTCATTGCCTTGCCTGTGCCTGGAGCATTGGTGGTGAACGGTATGCCGAGAAGATTGGCCACCGTTGCAGCCACTTGGTTGGTGTAGTATTGGCATGGACCCTCAATCACACCTTTGGCAGGTATCTGGTTTCCGATTGCCATAAGCCATGTTTCGCCAGAGTGCTCAAAGTCAGTGCTATGGCAACGGAATATGCCGGCACGCTCCACCGATGCGCTGTAGCCACGGCCATGGTCGGTGGTCACGATAATTGTAGTTTTGCCACGATAGAATTTGTCATTTTGCACAAACTCCCAAATGCGTTTCAAATAGCCGTCGAAGCGTGTTATAGCCTTTAGATATTCGTCATAGCGTGCCTCGTGGGCAAAGTCATCGGGCTCGCCGAAACCTATGCACACAAGTTCTGGGTGACGCGTGCGCATGGCCTCAAGCGCATAGTTGAGCGTGAGAGCATCGTAACGCAGATAGTCGAAATGACGTGGCAAGTTGTCATTTATCTCATCAAGCAGTTTCTCGGTTTGCGTTGGTTTTGGCGAGAGAGCGTGGTCACGCCCGCCATTCACCTCAAGCTTGCTACGCCACACATTGAATATGTAGGGGAATAAATCCCAGCTGCCAAAAATCAGCACCTTGCCGTGATATTTCGGAGTGTTGTTTGCCAGCTCAAACACGCTCACATTAGGGTTTTTCACCTTGTCGTTGCTTGTGATGTTAACGTCGTCGGGGTGACCGGTAAAAATCTCGTTGTAGCCTGGATAAGAAAATTGCATGCCGTTGGTAACGTCCATTTTGCAGCCTTTCCAGCGGTTGCCTATCACGAGTCCTTGCTTCTCTATCACCGAGCGAGTGAATGGAATGAGCGCATCAAGACGCTCGTCGAGCGTGTGGCGGTCATAGAGCTTGTGCAGCTCGGCACTGTCGCGCACATGGGTTTTGTCGAGAAACAAAATGGAGTCGGTGGCACCAAACAGTTCACGCCAGCGCACACCGTCAACAGTCACGAGTATCACGCGATTGTTGCTGTCAGCAGCCTTGACCGACGGTGCAAGGCACAATAAAATCAATAGAAACGTCAATAATTGCTTCATAGTTTTGAGTTGATATGCTTTATGATTATTAATAAAATGGTTCTGTGTCAATGACATGGAGGGAGGCAGAAGCGCGTGTGCGTAGCGTCACTCGCTGTCGTCGGGGATAAGGAACAAGGAAAAATTCACCTTGCCATACTCGCGGTGCTGCCAGAAGTGTGGCAGTTGACTGAAATCATAGGCTTTTGAGTGCTCCACCACTATTATCGTGCCCGGTTTCAGCATTTTCGAGTCAAGCAGCAGTCTTGGCACATCGGCAAAGTTGGGCAGGTCGTATGGCGGGTCAGCAAAAATCAGGTCAAACTTCATGGAGCATTTGTCTATGAACTTAAACACATCGCCTTTCACCTGTGTCAAGTTCTCCTCCTTCAGCAAGCCCTTCACCTTGCGAATGAAGTTGAATTGCGTGGTTGCTTTCTCCACGCTTGTCACACTGGCGCAGCCGCGCGACAGGAACTCAAAACTTATGGCTCCTGTCCCCGAAAACAAGTCGAGGGCGGTCAGTCCGTCGAAATCAACATTGTTTTCAAGCACGTTGAAGATGTTTTCACGCGCGAAATCGGTTGTGGGGCGCGCGGTAATATTGGTTGGCACATCGAAACGCCGACGGCCATATTTTCCTCTTATTATTCGCATAGTGCAAGGGTTAACAGTTCAAACGGCGCTGCCACGGCATTGTCGCCCAGGCGCATGGCCGCCGCCGGAAAGATAGCTGGCATCACATAGCTCACATAGCGGCGCAACGAGGTCATTATGGCATTGCGCGAGTCCTTGTCGCCAATCACCAGAATTTCGTCGGTGTGCACATTGAGTTTCAAGCTATGCCAAATGTGGAGTGTGAAATACTGGGCGTCGGCAAGGCTTGCGAAGCTGAACGAATTGGCAAAGGCAAGCCGTGTTTTGTCAAACACCACTATGTCCATTTCGGCCGATGAATGAAAGTTGACAAACATACGCGTCACTCCCGAATCTTTGCATGTGCCGGCAAAATGGCGGCAAAGTGGATACAAGTGCTGAAACACCGGAGGACTGTTGAACGTGCGCTGCAAAAAATTGGCTACGTCGTCGGGCATCTCAAAGGCTATGCACGCGTCAAGCTGTGGCATGGCGCACACGCATGTCTGACCGTCGCTCTCTGGCAAAGATGCCTCAAGGGCACTTGCAGCGTCATCGGGATTGTCGGCAAACTCCTGCGGAAGCAGCACAAAGTGTCTGGCACGATAGAGCACTTTAACGCATTTGTAGTCGTCGAGGAGCAAAGGCGTGTCATACACGGCGTCTTCCACTGCCTTGAGATAAGTCTTGCCGGCAAGGTCAAGCTTTACCTCGCCAGTTATTAGCGAGTCGCTTTGCGCATCGGTGTAGAGCATGTATTGCAGCTTGGCGGACTCCAATCCCAAGATTAGTGTCCACAGCTCTGGTCGTGTGATAGTGTTGTCGTTTGCCATTGCGTTTTGTTAGTGAGTAGCGGCACATTTGCCGCCGTCAAGTGCAAATTTAGCAATAAAATCACTTATTGGCAAAAACCGGCGCAAAGCGAGGTTTTTTAGCCCATTTCGCTGCTTTGCGCAGCAAAATCGCTGATTGTCACTACCAAATGACGGTATTTGAAGATTTGCCACAATTTCCAATCTAATGACCGTATCTTTTGACTTAGATAAGTTGCATCTTAGCATAATATTCAAGCAATCTTGACATTCTGAGTTCGATTTGCATTATCTTTGCTTTATAAACATTTTGAGTACAATGGCACTAAGCCATTTTGTGCTAAAACTATAGACAACTATAATGAAAGAAAAATTTTCAAAGCCATATATATTCGACGCCGAGATGATGAAGCTATTTCAGAGAGCTTCTGATTTGTGCATGAAATACAACAGCACAAGCGAATGTCAGCAAGATGTTCGCAGCAAAATATTAGCAGAACTCCTTGGCAAATGTGGCAACAACGTGGTGATTGGTGCCGGTTCGGTGGTAACTAAAGACATTCCAGACAATGCCATAGTTGTCGGAAACCCGGCACGAGTTATTAAATACATAGACAACTCTGCAATATAGAGATTGTCTTGGCGACACATAAAATGTGTTGCATATTTTGACAAAGCCAACGATATGTGCTAAATTTGGCTATCATAAAAATGCTATGTTATGAAAAAGACCACGACCATCAAAAATAAGCTATTGACAGCTGCTGTTACGCTTGCCGCCATGGCAACCCCACTGGCTGCAATGTGCCAAACTGCCAGCGTCACAGAAGAAGAGCTTGTGACCTATCCGTTCAGCGATGCCAACCCCATTCCGTCGTTTGGCAGCATTTACCCTTACTTCAAGTATGAGGGTTTTGCCACAAAGTCGCAAAAACAGAAATGGACCGTAATCACACTCGAAAACCAATATCTGCGGCTCAAGATATTGCCACAGATAGGCGGAAAGATTTGGTCGGTGGTGGATAAGCGCACAAGCGAGGAGATGTTTTATGACAACGACGCCGTGAAGTTTCGCGACATAGCTTTGCGCGGTCCATGGACGAGCGGCGGCATAGAGTTTAACTTCGGCGTTATCGGCCACGCCCCCACCTGCTCTGCCCCTGTTGACTACAAAATCGTCAACAAAGACGACGGCAGCGTGAGTTGCTACCTTGGCGTACTCGACTTGCTCACACGCTCTCGCTGGGGCATTGAGGTGAATTTGCCCAAAGACCGCGGTTGGTTCACCACACGCACCGTGTGGCACAACTCGTCGGGTGAATACAAACCTTACTACACCTGGACAAACACCGGCGTGACGGCTACCGATGACTTGCATTTCATATATCCGGCCACACATTGGATAGGTCACGACGGACTGACTGGCTCATGGCCATTTGACTCGGTGCACGGCCACGACCTCTCGGAGTGGAAACAAATGAATTTTGGCGCAGACCAGTCATATCACATGGCAGGAAACCACGGCCCATATTTCGCCACCTATTATGCCAACAAAAACTTTGGCATGATGCACCTGGCCAACCGTGACGACAAACTCGGACGCAAGTTCTTCACTTGGGCATTGAGTGACCAAGGCGACATCTGGCGCGAATTGCTCACCGACCACAAGACTCAATATGTGGAGCTACAGAGCGGAAGGCTCTTCAACCAGAATAAAATCAACAGTAGCCTCACGCCGTACAAGCAATTTCTGTTCACGCCTTTTGGCACCGACGAGTGGACAGAATACTGGTTCCCTTACAGCGGCACTGGCGGCGTGGCTGGCGCAAGCGAGCTTGGCGTGGTTAACGTGAGTGCAGCCGGCACCGACACCAAGGTTAGCATTTATGCCCTGACCGACCTGGCAGGCACTTTGTCGGTGGTGGATTCGCTCGGACACGACTTGGCAAGGCACGAGGTGAACGTGAAAACTGCTAACTCTGTGACCGAGACCTTCGGTGTGGAGCTCAACAACATTCAGAAAATAAAACTTGGCGGCAAAACCCTGTGGTCGCGCGAAAGCCAGGATTTGAGCCGTCCACAAGCAACGCCAAAGAATTTTGACTGGAACACCGCCTATGCCCAATATCTGCTTGCACGCGACTCCTATGGCATGGGCGAAATGAAATCGGCACAAAAGGCCGTTGATAAGGCTCTGCAGCTCGATGCAAACTATGGTCCGGCCCTCGGCTTGAAAGCCGCTTTGTGCAACTATAGTTTCAACTATGCCGAAGCTCTCGACTATGCCCACCGCGCTCTTGCCATCGACCAATATGATGCCGATGCCAACTATCAAGCCGGCATTGCAGCAATAAACCTCAGCAAGAAATATGACGCCCTCGATGGCTTTGAGATGGCAGCCATCACCTCGCTGCTGCGAAGTGCTGCCTACACCCAGCTTGCCAAGCTCTATTTCTCCACTTTCGGCGACCTCGGCAAAGCCGAGCAATATGCCTTGCGCAGCACCGACTATAACGCCGCAAACGTAACGGCCTATCAGCTGCTATGCCGCATCTATGTCAGTCGTGGCAACGCGGCCGATGCAGCCCGTATGCTCGACAAAATCGAAAAGCTCGACCCACTGAACCACTTCGTGGATTTTGAGCGTTACTGCAACGGCAGCATGACCAAAGAAGCGTTTCTCGGTAACATAAAAGAGGAATTTCCTGCACAAGAGCTGCTTGAACTCGCCTCGTTCTACATAGGCATAGGCGATGACGCACAGGCGCAAAAGGTGCTTGACACCGACCCCACCGGCAACACGCTGATTAAGATTTGGCGAGCAAAACTAAGCGGCGACGCTTCTGCCCTTGCACAAATCTCGTCAAAAGACCTTGATTTCGCTTTCCCGTTCAGAAATGAGGACAAGCAAATGCTCGACTGGGCTGCTGCCAACTCCGAAAAGTGGGAATACCGCTATCTGCTTGCACTGCTTCACAAGGCTCGTGGCAACGACGACAAGGCTCGCGAGTTGCTTAACGAGGTGGCATCGGCTGGTGATGTGCAATACGCGCCTTTCTATGCCCTAATGGCGAGCAGCGAGACCGACGACATGGCAAAAGAGCACGACTTGGCAACGGCTTTAAGCCTCGACAAAGACCAATGGCGCTACTGCCAACAACTGACGCATTTCTATCTCAACCGAGGCGACAACGCCAAGGCTTTGGCTGTGGTGAAACCGTACTACAAAAAGCACAGCGACAAGTTCCAGATAGCAACGCTGTATGTGCGCACATTGATAGCCAACAAGGACTATGCGACTGCCGACCACATACTGGCAACCACAACCATTCTGCCTTTTGAGGGCGAAACCGGTGGTCACGCACTCTACCACAAAGTGAAGATTGCGCGCGCCTTGCAGGCCATTGAGAGCGGCAAACTGCGCGAAGCGAGCCAGTTTGTGGCACAAGCACGCCTGTGGCCGCACAACTTGGGCTCTGGCAAGCCGTTTGACGAGAACATTGACTCACGTCTGGAAGATTGGCTCGACGCCGTGATTGCGGCAAAATCAGGCAACACAGCCGAAGCCGGCAGTTTGTTCACCAAGGTGGCAGAAGCCAAAAAACGTGGTGGCTATGCACAGCTTCTGCAAGCTGTGGCACTTAGCAAAACAGGCAAGAACGATGAGGCGCAAGCTCTGGTTGACCACTGGGTTAAGTTGCAATCAAACACCAAGGTGGCAAGCTGGGGACAAAAGCTGTACAACGAATTCAAAAATGCAGCAATTCCATTTAACAACACCCTTATGACGCAATTTATAAAGTAAACCAACACTAAATATTAACCTCTTAAAAACAAGACGAAAGAATGAAAAAAAGTCCATTCGCCTATGGTGATAAGTTTGACTTCACAACTTATTGCCTGATTTTCGCAACACTGCTGATAGCTACTGCCATATTCAATATCTACAGCTATCCGCCAAGCAAAATCACTGCCGAGCAGATAAAGACTGCCGCTGTGCGCAATACTGCGCTGTCAGCCTATTACCAGAACGACAGCCTAAAGACAATTAAAGTGTCGCGCGGCGACTCGCTGCGCATACTCGGTGTCACCAAAAGCAACGGCCGCATGTGGGTTGAAACAGCTTCTGGCGAGCGCGGTTTCGTGCCACAAGAAGATGCCGACAGAAAATTTGTGATAACATCACGAGGCGGTAACCTGCCACAAAAACTAAAAGTTCTTGAAGGCGACACCGTGAGCGTCAAATCGTGCGACAAATACAGAAAGAAATTCACCTGCATTGACAAAAACGGCAATACCATCACCGTTGGGAGCAGTTATCTCGTTAGTGCCACGGCACTGCCATTCAGCGAAAACGTCATCAAGAGCAGCGACCTTAGCTATTATATGACAATCAAGAAGTTTGAGAACAAATACATTGGAAAATCGTTTGCGGAGTGCGACAGCCTATATCGCCCTGCCCTATATGTTAAGCAGACGACCACTGGCAAAGTGGCCACATTTCCTTTGTGCGTTTTCAATCCAAAAGACGGCTGCATATATCGCCCAGTCGTTACTTTCGACACCAATGGTGTGGCTCAAAGCTACACACTGATAAGGCACAGCACGCGCAACAGCCTCATTTTAAAATATGTGCCATGCGTGTCGCTGTGGATTGACAACGATTTTGTGGCACGCATGATTGAGGGCAACCTGTATTCGTCATGGCAAATTAAGCAATTTGGCAACAAATGGGTTGACAATGGCATACGCTGGGCTGGAGCTATCATAGCCGCACCTTTGGCATTTATGTGGGCAACTATACTGGGCTTTGTGCCTCTGTTGCTGCTCTCGTTCTTGATACGTATTCCAATAGCATACAAGCGTTTGAACAACAAGCATCTCAAACACCTGCTGCAAGCAGTTGCCGTGATTGGAAACCTGCTGTGGATTGTGCCGTCGCTCGTGTGGGGCACATATTGGTGGGCTCTCGCCTTGGGCATATATTTCGCTGGCAAAGTTTTGCTTGGCAACATCAGTCTGCTGCTGTCCAACGAAGCCGTCATGATTAGGTGCAGCAAGTGCAAAACACTATATTCCATGGAATTTGCAGAGCGTGAATATGTTGGCGAAAACACGGAGTGGTGCAACGAGAGCGAAAGCCACATAATCGACTCCAAGACGCATAAATGGAAAGAATCTATCAATACGCTCACCAGATATGTCAATCGTTATGGCGACACAGTGAGCTCATCGTCTTCGTCCTACACAAAAGAACATGCCGCTACAACCAGAGTATATCAGTCCGACAACTACGAAGTTCAATATTTGGTCAAGACCTACAAAGACTGGTATGAGTGCGCAGAGTGTCACCGCCGCGAATACGTATGGCACTTTGAGCGCACTGAGATTGACCGCCGATATAAGGGCAGCAATGTTTATTCCAACACTACCAACGACTATTGATAAGCATTGATAAGCATTGATAATGCATCGACAATAAACGCAACAACCGCCAAACTAATCGATTAAATTATGGGCGGTTGTTGCGTTTATTTGGAATTAATGTGTAATTTTGCCAACGAAAAGAACTAAAGTTTATTTAATCACATAAAAATGAAAAAAAAACATTCTGTTTTTCACGATGCTGCTTCTATTGGCAGTCGTGAGTGCAACCGCTGTGTCGTGTGGTGACGACAAAAAAGGCGACGAAGCAAAAGGTGAAACATTCTCCACGTTTTCCAACACTTTCACATTCTCCAATGTGTCGGCCGATTTGGTTGAACTTGCCGACATAAGCATCAAGTACACCGATTTCACTGGAGCCACACACACCAAGACAATATCGCATGGTGACAATGAAATCACTTTCAGCACCAAGAAACTGCCTGTAAGCTCAAAGTTCAAAATCATACTCACACGCAAAGCCAACGTTGAGCTGACGAAAGACAAATACGACATCACTATGACTTTCGGCCTTGATGCCGAAGCAAAAGACAAAAATGGAGGAAACCAGTATTGGCGAAACTTTGGATATGTTTCGGTTAAAACCCTTGGCGTCAAGAAAGACAAACTTGATGACGCGTTCAGTCGCATAGAGCGCACTATTAACAACGCAAACGGCACCTACAACCACCAATACTACCTCGACTCCTCCAACAGCATCGCCTACAAATAACACTTCCCCACGCAATTGTCGTTAAAACGAATTGTCATAACGTCCAAAGGAACGGTTGTCACCGTTCCTTTGGGCTTTTTATCTGCACCATACCACACAGCCTGGCACATAGCCTGACGCGATACGCGTACCTACGGCAAGCACCGGCTGGGCTAGCACTGGATTCCGCCGACCGTCGCTGCCGCTCCTCAGTCAGCGGCTACCTACACACGAGCCCCTCCAGGGCTCTCCTGGGCA
>CAKUAR010000004.1 GCA_934636465.1 uncultured Muribaculaceae bacterium | reverse complement strand
GTACGAAAAATATATGAGAAACAAGAATGTTTTGCCAATTATTTTCACTGCAAAACAAATCTTTTTTATGCTTGCAACACGTTGAAAACAAAGGCTTTCAAACAGTGATTAAACACTGCTTAAAAGCCATTCAAAAGCCCATTAAGAACGAGCTGGGAGACCGCGAAAAAAACACAAAAAATGCACATTTCGTTTTGAAAAAATGCACATTTCGTTTTCGCGATTATAAGATTCAGTCAAAAATAATTGACTTCTTTGCCAAGGACAGTGAAGAACAAAGGAATAAACTATTTGATGAAATCAAAAAACATTTTCACCAAGCTGAAAACTGGACTCCAGAGGAAAAGAACAGAATCTGGAACTATACTTTATTGGACTCTTCGACCAATAGAAGCTATGGCAACGCTCTATTCTCAGGAAAGCGCCGCGTTATAATCGGCAAAGACAAAGGTGTAAAAATTTCAATTCCAAGGTTTACCAGAGATAGAAGGTTAGAGTTTACAGCTGAAAGCAAAGCGGAATCATGTTTTGTACCTCCTTGCACAAAGCAAGTTTTTATGAAATACTATTCGGCAATCATGACCGATGCCAACTACTGGACAAAAGAAATAGATGCTGAAGGTTATTTAAGAGACATCAAGGAATGTATTAACAAATTAGATAATTGAAAAAATGGCAAACAAAACAACTTTCTGGAGTTTTCTGAAAAACAACTATATAGAGATTCCAATAATTCAACGCGACTATGCACAAGGAAGATTGGGAAAAGAGAATCTTCGCAAAAATTTCTTAGGTGACTTGAAAAGGGCTTTGGACAAGGAGCCGCCATATAAAGACACGGAAATGAAGTTAGACTTTATCTATGGAACTACGGAAAACGACAGGCTCAATCCACTGGATGGTCAGCAACGCCTCACCACCCTCTGGCTGTTGCATTGGTACATAGCTTTACGCGCTGACATGTTGAACGAAGATAACTGCGCAATCCTAAAGAAATTCACATACGAGACAAGAATCACATCCCGAGAGTTTTGTCAGAATTTGTGTATTCCAAAAAATTTTGAAAACTTCTGTAGCAGCGACATTGTAGGATTTATCACAAAACAAACATGGTTTTATTCTGCATGGAAGCAGGATCCAACTATTCAATCGATGCTTAGGATGTTAAGTGGCACTAAAATTTCAGACAAGAAAGGAGAAGATATCACAGACGGAATTGATGAATTATTCGATGATGACAAGTGTGCATCAGCGGATACATTTGTTGCCTACTGGAACATATTGACAGATGATACATTGTGCCCCATTGTATTTTATAATCTTCCGCTTAAAGACTTTGGTCTTACTGATGACCTATATATCAAGATGAATGCGCGTGGCAAGCAACTAACCAGTTTTGAGAATTTCAAAGCTGATTTAATTGGCTACATGACAAAATGTTCTGAAGAAGCATTTGAGGATAAACAGAAAAGTCAATGGGAACTTCTTTTAGATACCCGAGAAGGTATTCCCATCAAGTTTGACACAGACTGGACAGATATCTTTTGGGCTAACAGGTCATGTGGCATAAAAGACAAAAATGGCAAAGGCATTAAATCCAAGTCAAATCATATTGATGAGATATTTTTCGCATTTCTGAACAGATTCTTTTGGAATGAATTGTTTATAGCGAGGAAATCGGACAATCCTTCACAGTTTTTACTTGACATGGGTAAAGGCGATGAGAATTCCGTGCAAGAGAATGAAAACGCTTCATACAGATATCTCAACGATTCCACCAATCGCAACCCAAATGACTACGATACTAAAATTGCATACCACGGTCTGGACGAATACAAATATGATAATGGCGTCATACCTATTGAGTTCTTTTTGAAATTGCAAAGAGTCTTGAACAACTATTACAGATTCTCCCAAAATTGCACATTGCCCACTTGCACATGGGATAGCAGTTTCATGTTCATACCTCAATATGTAAAGAATGAAAACTCCGACAATATAGAAATCAGCAATAATGCGAATGAAAAGATACTCAGAGTTTCCACGCTAAATCAGGTACAAAGGATAGTTTTCTTCGCCATATGCAAGTATTTCGACCACGATGACACTGTTGAAGACAGTATGGATTCAATGAAAAGATGGATACGAGTCATTTGGAACCTAATTTCCGGAGAAGGCGAAGATGGTCGTCCGCAAATTAGAAGTTCTGTGGCTATGCGAACTGCTATAGAACACATAGAGAGACTTGATGCTCATGATGTTTACAACAGTTTGAACTGCATGCCGGTTGACGAGAGAACTTCAGATTTCTCTAACAGATGGAATGAAGAGATTAACAAAGCAAAACAAATAGTGTGTCAAGAAGTGCGTAGCGACGGGAAAACCTGGGAGGAGGTCATCACAGAAGCTGAACAATATGCTTTTTTCAGAGGAAGCATACGCTTCCTGTTTCAAGACGAAAACGGGCAGGTGGATTGGAGAAGGTTTGACGAAAAATGGAAACATGTGAAAAACTTCTTTCTACAAAAGCCTACACAAACCACTGCGATGCAAGAACAATACCGCAATGCGGATTTACTAAAATCTATGATGAGTTGGTTTACATCTGAGGCTTTTCAAGAGGTATTATGGTGGAAACACAGGACGTTCAACAATAAGCCAGAGACTTGGCTGTATTACCTTTTGAACAACGATAATTGTAAAGCCATACACCACCTCATGCTTGGCGAGACAAACACCCCTGATACGTTTGAGAAATCTTCCGATTTTAACGAACGAACGGTTTATATCCTCGCAACCACATCATTGTTGGATTTCGTGATTACTCATATTCCCAGTTCTTGGATTCGTAACTACCACAATCACATAGCAATTTTCCCAAGTGGAAAAGGTGTATTCTTGAATGCCGAGAAAAGAGACGGTTTGCTGTCCTCCACAGAACAGATTGGAATAATGGAGGAGCATATAATCCCTAAAACTACATTGCTCTATGGTTCGGATATCAATTTTACATTCAACAATCATAATTTCCAGTGGTACCGCAACGATTTCGTGTATCTAATGGATGAGGATTGGAATTATGCTATTAAAGATGAGAAAGCTCAAGAGGAAATGGATAAATTCTATTGTCGCAGTACACGCGATATACAAGACAGTACAGGTTTAATACAAATGCTAACAGAATTTATCAATATTTATTCTAACAAGCTGTTATGACACAAGATATTTCATCAGGCGCAGTGAAGCCTTCTTCTACAAAATAACGTTTACATAAACCTGGGAGCCTTCGATGCAAAAGCATCGGGGACTTTTTCATTTACGTGTCTATGAAAGTGCAGAAGGAGTCGCCTGGTTTGCTTCATTTCAAAGAAAAATATTGCTGTCCGATAAAACTATTTTGAATCAGTAAAAAAATTAGGGCTGTCACCTATTGCAGGAGTCAGCCCATTATGGTTACTTTGCTTTTGCACCAAAACATAGTTAACCATGGGCAAAAGTAGTCATTTTAGCGGACTGCCGCTATATTGTCAAGTGATAAAATTGCTTGACAAGTCAAAAGTTCTTCATGTCAGCCGGGAAAAAGGCTCGGAACGTTGTGTCAAACGCTTCAATGGCTGGGTTCATCTGGTGGTGATGCTCTATGCAGTCATCATGCGCTTTGACTCGCTGCGCGAGATAACAGCGTCCCTTTTGGCGGAGAGCCGCAAGCTGCGTCACCTCGGCATCAACTTCAAAATAGGACCAGCACACTTGCCGATGCCAACTCAAGGCGTCCAGAATCGGTCTTTGAGGCCATTTACAGAGATTTATACAGTCGTTACAGACAAGTTCTTTCATCGGACAGCCGGAGCGGCAAGACGCCGAAATGGATGAAGCGTCTGCAGATTATTGACTCAACCACAATCACACTCTTTTCAAACCTGCTGTTCAAAGGCGTGGGACGCCATCCCAAAAGCGGGAAAAAGAAAGGCGGTATCATGTGGACTTCTGCAGCCTTTTCAATAATCCGGAAAAGGACTTGGAAGATATTCTTTCCGAAGCTTCCGGCGCACCTCCGGAACCATCTTTTTTTGACTAAGGGGCTTGGATATGTAAAACGGCAGACTCGACAGCTGATTATCAGCAGCCGAGCCTTGAAATTTTGCTATAACAATTTTTTATCGGACAGCAATAATTTTGAATGTACAATAAAACTTAAAGCGGAAAGCGGAAACCGGTGGAAAACAAAAAGAGCTGCGCCAAAGTGTGTGATGGCGTGGCTCTTTGCACAGTGTTATGCCGTGACAAAACAGAAATCAGCTCTTCTTCTTTTTAGATGAAGTGGTGGTTTTCTTTTTTGTCGTCGTCTTTTTCTTAGTTGTTTTGGTTGCCTTCTTGGTAGTGGAGTTGGTGCTCTGCTGCTCCTTGCCGGCATTGATATAGGCGGCATAGGTCTTCTCGATGGCGGGCAACTCTTTCTTGATGGCTGCAATGCGGTTGGCGTCGCTTGGGTGGTCGCTCATGATTTCGGGCACTTTTGCCGAGCTGCTTGCCGACATTTTCTGCCAGAATTCAAGAGCCACTTGTGGGTTGTAGCCAGCCATAGACATGAGCACGAGTCCCATGTAGTCGGCCTCGCTCTCGTGCTTGCGAGAGTAGGGGAGCATTATGCCATAGTTAGCGCCCAGACCATACACCTGGTTGACGATGGCTTGTGTGGCGGCGCTTTTGCCCGAAGTGAGCACACCCACGGCTTGTGCGCCATATTGTGCCAGCACTTGCTGGCTCATGCGCTCGTTGCTGTGCTTGGCCACGGCGTGAGCCACCTCGTGACCGAGAACCACGGCGAGTTCGTCGTCGCTGTTGACGAGCTTCATGAGTCCCTCATAGACCACGATTTTGCCTCCAGGCATGCAGAATGCGTTGACTTCGTCGTTTTTCACCAGATTGAATTCCCATTGAAAATTCTTGACGTCGGCAGAACGTCCGTTTTGGTTGAGGTATGCCTCGGTGGCAGCCGCTATTTTTTTTCCTACACGTGTCACCTGCTCACTTTGGGTCTTTTTGCCCGACAAAGTGGCTGTCTTCATGTAGCTTGCATACTGTGTGAGACTTGATTGTAGAACTTCACTGTCGGATACAAGGTTGAGCTGCTTGCGTCCGGTGATTGGCACTGAGCCGCAACTTGTGAGAAGAAGGGCTGCAACTGCCGTTGATGCTAAAAGTTTTTTCATTTTTGTTTAGAAAGAATATTTGTTTGTTGTTTTTGTGAAAAATCAGTGGGTAGATACCTTTTTGGTGGGTGGCATGGTGGCGTTGCGCTTGTCAACCGCTGCCACAACGGCTTTGCCGAGGGCTATGAACGCACTGCCCGACACACTGTTTTGTAGAGTGACAGGCACACCCTCGTCGCCGCCCTTGCAGATGGTGGCAACGAGCGGAATTTGTCCGAGGAGTTCAACTCCGAGCGTTTCGGCAAGGTGCTTGCCGCCGTCTTTGCCAAAGATGAAGTATTTTTCATCGGGGTGCGATGCCGGAGTGAACCACGACATGTTTTCCACAATGCCAAGCACAGGCACATTGACTTGCGGGCCGAGGAACATGCTCACGCCCTTGCGAGCGTCGGCAAGAGCCACTTCCTGTGGCGTGGTCACCACTATGGCTCCTGTTATGGCAAGGGTCTGCACCAGGGTGAGGTGAATGTCGCTTGTGCCTGGCGGCATGTCGATGATGAAGTAGTCGAGCTCGCCCCAGTCGGCTTCAGCTATGAGCTGGCGCAAGGCGTTGCTTGCCATGGCTCCGCGCCACAGCACAGCTTTGTCTTTATCGACCAGGAAACCTATTGACAGGATTTTTACACCATATTTTTCGGCTGGGATTATGACATTGCGCCCGTCCTCTTTCTTCATGTAGATTTGCTCGTCTTCTATGCCGAACATCTTGGGAATTGAGGGGCCGAATATGTCGGCGTCAAGGAGTCCCACCTTGTAGCCGAGCTGCGCGAGCGACACTGCCAGGTTTGATGCCACAGTTGACTTGCCCACGCCGCCTTTGCCCGACGACACGCCTATGAGGTTTTTCACACCAGGCAGCGGATTGTCTTGCTTGTGCACAGGGTTTGGGTTGCGTGTGGCAACACTGATGTTGCCCTTAATGTCAACGTCGTCGCCAATGTAGGTGTTGATTGCCACCTCTGACGCTCTGACCACCGACTTGATGAAAGGGTCGGTGGGTCGGTCGAAAATCAGAGAGAACGACACTTTGCGGCCGTCGATGCGTATGTTGTCTTCCACCATGCCGAGCTCCACGATGTTTTTGCCGTTGCCAGGATAGCGCACCTTTTTGAGGGCGTCTAAAATTAATGCTGGATATAAATCTTGCATTGCGATTTGATTTTTAAGAATTGTCAGTCAGTTGTTATGATAAATGTGCTATAAAAAACAGCTATTGCATGGATTGCAGAGTGCCGCGGCCGTAGCTGCGATAGGTGTCGTGCTCGATTTCTATGTCGGGTTCGGCTAAGTCGCCTTGCTGCGGCAGTTGAAACTTGATGTACTTGATGGTCAGCCCGCGGTCGAGCCACTGCTTTTCGTAGTGGGTCTTGATGGCGAGAATGTCGTCAGCAAGGCCGCAGCCATAGAGGTCGTCGGTGTCAACCAGTGCCGGCAGACTGTTTAGCTCCACAAGGGCATGCGTGTAGGTGTAGAGAAATGGACTGTCGGTCTTGAGGTGAACCGTGCCGTTGTCGCAAAGAATTTTGCGGTAGAGGTTGAGGAAACGTGTGGAGGTGAGCCGCTTGTTGGCGTTTTTCATCTGCGGGTCGGGAAATGTAATCCAAATCTCCGACACCTCGCCAGGCATGAAAAAACGGTCAATCAGCTCGATGGAAGTGCGGAGAAAAGCCACGTTGGTTATGCCCTCGGCTTCCACTTGCCGAGCTCCGCTCCACATGCGCGCCCCCTTGATGTCAACGCCTATGTAGTTTTTGTCAGGGAACATCTTGCCAAGTCCCAGGGCATACTCGCCATGGCCGCAGCCAAGCTCAAGCACTATGGGATTGGTGTTGTGGAAATATGTTTCGTTCCACTTGCCGCGAAGCGGAAATTCGTTGTCTTTGATGAGTGCAAACGGATACTGGAACACGCATTTGAACGTGTCCATATCAGCAAATTTTTTCAGTTTGTTTTTCCCCATTTGTAATCGCTCTTGTTTTTTTACGCTCTATTATTTTCTGAGAAGTTTGAATGTTTGTTTTTCGCCATTTTCGAGTGTCACGGTCACGAGGTAGAATTTGCCGGTGTAGTCGGCGGTTTCTATGGCCACCTCGCTTGCATTGTGCCTTGTGCTGCTGAGCAAAATGCCGCTCACGTCGTGTATTTGGATTGCACTAACTGTCACAGTGGCCTTGACGTGCAGAATTGTTGACTGGAAGAATGCCTTGACGGCAGAAGTGTCGGCCACTGGCTTGTTGACCGACATGGTGGGCACACCCTCTATCTGGAATTCCTTCCACTGGTCGGCGGCCTTGTAGTCGCTTATCGCAGAGTCATACACATAGAGTGTGACCTTCTTTTGGTCGATGCCGCTCCACACGCTGTCGGCAGTGGCTGGCACTTCCTTGGGCGCTGCCCACAGCTCGCCGAGGCTTGTGGTGCCAGCCATGGCCTTAAAGCCCACCGAGGCTGTGCTTGGGGCTATGATTATCTTCTTAACCTTGTCGGCGTTATAGAATGCGTAGTCGCCAATGGTGTCAATGCTTGCCGTGTAGGAAGAAATGGTGTCGTTGGCCACGGCTGAACCGGCAAGCAGATAGCTGCTGATTTTTTTCAGCTTGGTTGACGGCAGCACCACACGCGACAGCGATGTGGTGTAGAAGAACGCGCCGTCGCCCACGGCTTCCACCGTTTCGGGTATTTCGGCTTTCTTAATGCCGGAACATGCAAATGCCCATGCTCCTATGGTGGTGAGGTGCTGGCACGAGGTGAGGTCGAAATCGGTGCAGCCCGACTGCAAGAATGCGCCTTCGCCTATAGATGTGAGGGCGATGCCGGGTGACAATGTGGGGGCAAATGCCGCAGTGCAGCCTTTGAACGCACCCGCACCTATTGTCTTGACGCCTTTGCCGAGGGTGAGTGTTTGCAGTGCAGTGCAGCCCATGAAAGCGTCTTTGCTTATGGTGATGGCCTTGTCGCTTGCCTCGATGTTCACTGTGGTGAGCTTTGTGTCGTGTGAGAACGCGCCTTCGCCTATGTGGCGCACGCCGTTGGGCACGGTTATGGATTCGAGCGCAGCGCAGCCGTTGAAGCTGAAAGCCGCGATGGAATCGAGCGTGGCGGGTAGTGTGAGAGTCTTCAGATTTTTGCAGCCGGCAAATGCACCCAGACCTATCGCCTTGAGGTCGGCTGGCAGAACCACTGTGCTATATTTTTTGCCGAAGAACGCGGTGGCAGGGATTTCGTTGGCCCGGCATATTTTCTTTATGACTTGTGTGGTGGCATCAACGTCTTGGTATGCAACGATTGAGGCTTTCTCAATGTTGAGCGTGGTGAGGTTGGAAAGAGAGTCGGCTATGAAGCCGAGGTCACGCACGTCGAGCGTGCCAGTCACTGTGAGTGACGTGATGCTTTTGTCGCTGATTTTTTTGCTTAGTAATCCGGCATTGTTTTCTACGTTAAGGGCTAAACACGTGGCTGTGATAGCAGCAAAAAGTGTTAAAAGTGAAATTCTGTGCATTGTATCTATATTAAGATGGAACAGAGAAAAAACGTTTGTCAAGCCTCTGAGCGCGCTGTGGCCTATGCTCCACAGCCGCATTTGGCTTCAAACTACAAAAATATAAATAATTATTTAATTTTTAGCCACTAAAACCCCACAAAAGTGGTGATGAAATGCGTAAAAGCGCAAAAAAAAAGCAAGGCCGTTTGTTAAGCCTTGCTCTTGTAGCTTTTTGTCAGGAAACCGAGGTTTCACTGATGCTTGTCTTAGTTCTCTTCGCCTTTAGTGGCAGCCACTACGTTGATGTAAGTGTTGCCATTGCGGTGCTGGAACTCAACAGTTCCGTCAACCAAAGCATAAAGAGTGTGGTCTTTGCCCATACCTACGTTTTCGCCTGGACGGTGCACTGTGCCGCGTTGACGGCGGATAATGTTGCCGGCTTTAGCGAATTGACCACCAAAAATTTTAACGCCGAGTCGCTTGCTGTGTGACTCACGGCCGTTCTTAGAACTACCTACACCTTTCTTATGTGCCATAATCTTTTAAAATTTTAGGGGGTTAAGCAATAACTTCTTTAATAACAACCTCAGTGAACAACTGACGGTGACCGTTCAAGCGACGATAGTCTTTGCGACGACGTTTCTTGAAAACGATAACGTGCTCACCTTTTATGAGAGGTTTTTTAACCTCGCAAACCACTCTTGCACCTTCAACGGTAGGTGCGCCTACAGTAACGGCATCGTCGGCGTCGATGAGAAGAACTTTGTTGAACTCAACAGTATCGCCCTCTTTTGTTTCATCGCCGAGATACTGAACGAACAATTTTTTGCCATTTTCGGCCTTGAATTGCTGTCCTTTGATTTCTACAATTGCGTACATTAATTAATTGTAAATTATAAGTTAAACCATTCGGCGGCATTGCTTGCGGCAACGCACTTAACGAGCCTATTGGAAATGCAACTGCAAAATTACAACATATTTTGCTAATTACAAAAGCCTTTCCGCCAGACTCGCAATGAATTTCATACATTTTTTTTGATGTGATGGGGGATAACAATAAAAGC
This sequence comes from uncultured Muribaculaceae bacterium, assembly GCA_934636465.1. Classification (GTDB taxonomy): domain Bacteria; phylum Bacteroidota; class Bacteroidia; order Bacteroidales; family Muribaculaceae; genus Sodaliphilus. The sequence goes on along the minus strand of CAKUAR010000004.1, from coordinate 114,136 downwards.
GGACTTTTCGGTCCGCTTTTATTGTTATGGTTGAAAGTGAGAACGCTATGGAGCGTGCCGCACTTTTATTTGTTCGTTTTGATTGGCTCTATCACTGTGAAGTTGCCAATGGCTGTGCCTGTGGCAGCATTGCCAGACTCCACAGTGCCAAAGAAGTTGTAGCGACCAGCAGGAAGTTTTTTGCCCTGGCTGTCGGTCAAGTTCCACACATAAGGGAATTGCGAAGTCTTTTCAGTCCAAATGAGCTGACCGGCGGCGTCGGTTACCTTTATGGTGACGTCGGTGCTTGACGTTGGCAGGTTGGTGGCATTGAATGTGAGGTGGTCGGTTGCTGGCAGTTCATTGACGCTAAGCACAGGTGCGGTGGCCGAAGCAGCAACTATGAAGTTGATTGTTTGGGCTGTGGAGTTGCTGGTGGCGTCGAACACAGTGTAGGTGAGCGTGTGCGAGCCTTCGTCAAGCTCACCCATAGGGAATGCAATGTCGAGTGACTTGCCGTCATTGGTCACAGTGGCATAGTTGCGCACTTCGGGATAGGTGACTTTGCCGTTGTCGAGCGTGAGGGTCATGTTTTGACCCACGGAGTTTGACTGCACGTTGATGGCGTTGTCGTCGGTGGCGTTGATGTAGAGAGTGGAAGCACCAGAAATGGCAGTGCCAGAACTGAATGTGTTCTCGTCGTTGATATAGAACTTATTGATTTGCGGAGCTTGCGAGTCGGTCTGCACTGTTGTGCTGTCGAAAGGCATGATTATGAGTCTGCCGCTGGTGCCGTTGACCATTTCGTCGGAGCCGGTTTTGTGGGCATAAATGGTCATGGTCACATTCTGGTTGCTTGCCTTGGTGAAGCGTGGAATGGTGGCGGTGGCGGTGAACACGCCGTTGACCACCTTGCCACTGACTTGTGTGAGCACTTCGGGCGTGTAGAACGAGTTGCGAGTTATGGTCTCAAGCTGCACTTGTTGCTTGAATTGGCTGAAATAGCGTGTCAAGTCGTGTATGGTGAGTGTGGCTTCGCCATTGAAGTCGGTGTCGATGCCGGAATTGTCGCTCTTGTTGACATGAGCTTTTATTGTCACTTGCTGCAATGGATACACAGCCACGTCCTTGCCAGAGATGCCGTTGATGGCATCGAGCTTGAAATAAGGCTTGGGGTAGTTGACGCGCATGGCCGGGTCGCCTAGGAGGAGGAACGATAGCTTGTTTATGTTGGTGCGTGTGCCAAACGACTGCTTTGCCTTCATGTAGGCGTAGCCGAGTGTGGGCATATAGCCGAGTGTGCCGAAACTGAACATACTATTGATGAAAGCAGTGTTGAGCGCATCGTTGCTTTCGGCATAGACTTGGCGTGACGAGGTGAGCAGTGCTATTGCGCCGCCGTCGCTCTTGTGAAACATCAGGTCGGCAATGCCTCGCGAGTCGCTGTCGAAACGAGCCACATCGCAGCAAGCGGTGGTCATGATTGGTAGGTGAGTGTAGGAGGTGGTGTTGACCTCGTTTGACGTCCAGAGGTGTGAATATTTGGTGAACATCGTGGGACCGGCATGACCTATGTAGGTGGCGAAATACTGACCTTGCTTAAACAGGTCGGACATGTGGCGGCGCGCTTCGGCTGCCGTGCGGCGCGAGGCAAGCGAGATGCTCGGCTCTATGGCCTTGGGGTATTGTGCCACAAACACGCGGTTGATGGGCATGCCGGTGGCAAGAGTGTTGTCGAGCAACATGCGTGTGCCCTCGGCTTGGAACATGTGCAGACCGTCGTCGCCTTCGTCGGCACTAAGCATGATGTTGTTGCGCCACACGCCATAGTCGGGGTTGGTCATGTAGTTGGCGAGCTTGTCAACATCGCTTTTTGCTTCGGCAACGTTTCTCGATGTGAAGCGACCCACGCCCAGGCGGAGCATTTCTGCCGGGATTTTAGAGCCGGAGTTGTCGTCGAGAATTCCAAAGAAATCGTCGGTGGTGTAGGAGTAGTCCTCATCGTCGCTGCGGTCGCTCTGATAGGTGAGCAGCATGTTTTCGTGATTGCTGGCAATGCCGCGGTTGTCGTAGGAACCGGCACCAAACAGAAGCAGGTGCTTAAAGGTGTCGCTATTGCGGTCGTAGAGCATTTTGCAGAACAGGCGATATGCCATGGCGTCGGGCGTGCCCGATGAGAACTCATTGAATATCTGGGCTTGGTCAACCACTGCCACTTTCATGCCGTCGATGTCGCTGTGCAGCTTGGCTATGCGGCCGGCTTGCTCCATGTAGGCCTTAGGAGCTATGATGAGCATTTCGGGTGTGGGCATGGCGTGGAGATTCTGGTTGTCAACTGGTGTGTAGCCCGAAATCTTCATGAGAGTGTCGTTGGGGTTGAATGCCACAAATTGTGCCGTGGCTTTGGCATAGGCCGGGGCTATGACACACATTGTGCGTGGAGTGACATCGCAGGTGGAGTCGGTGGTCCAAACCGAATCGTTGAGTTGCTCGGCTGTGGGCTGATAAGCTACCGGCGCCTTGGTGTCGTCGATATTCCAAACCATTAGGTTGCTTGGGTCGTTGTCATAAAAAGCCAAGAGGTCGCGTGCGGTCAGGTCGTTGACGGCCATAAATGTCTGTGCATAGGGGTGACCCTTGAGCGTGTTGTCTTGCGTGTAGGTGAGAATCACATAGTCGAGGCGCGCACTCTTCACTGTGCTGCCGCTTTTGAGACTTACGTTGACGGTGCCGCTGGTGCTTGTGGAGTCGGCAGAGAAAAGGGCAATGGGCGAAGCGGCGTTGTAGTAGTTGTGCTGGCTCGACGGCTGGTAAATCTTAGATGACGCCGATGTGAAAGGCACGGTGTCGCCGTTGATTGTGGTGACGAGATTGGTAGAGGCCGACACGCTGGCACCCACGCGAGTGTTGACGCAAATGTCGGAACCGGGTGTGCGGTTGGGCAGCGTGAAGCCAAATGAAAACGGATTTGACGAGATGTCCTCGCCCAAGAAGTCTTTGCCAGAGCCGCCAAGCGATGCCAGCTCGCTCTCGTGGCGGAAGAAGTTGAGGCTGCTGCGGCGCTGGGTGTAGGTGGCAGGTTTTACTGACTCGCCAGCTTGCACGGTAAGCTCTTTTTCAGATGACTCTGTGAGGAAATAGTAGCCGTAGTTTGAGTAGGCGTTGACGATGCGGCCGAAGTGCGGTCGTGTGGATAGTGGGTCAATGAGCGAGAATGACACAGGGCCGTTGGCATAGAAGCAAATCTTCTTGCCGTAGCGTGCCACTGGCACGGCGGTGAGGTCGTCGGGGGCAGTGCCGTCGAGCATTTCGCTTAGCATGTTGCCGCCAGAGCCGTAGATGCGCACATTTTGCGGATTGGCAAATCCCATTTTGCCCAACTCGTCGTAGGTTAGTTCATAGACGCCAGACTGCGGTATTTGAATCTTGACCCACTTGCCAGTGGCAAGCTTAGATGATGTTGCGTAGTGAGATGCGGGCAATGCCAAAGCGCATGGGATTGCCGTGACACAAACAAGTGCCGAAACCAGTAATCGTGATACAAACTGCTTCATAGGTTACAAACTGTGAGAGAATTATATGTCGTTATTTTATTCTTATTCTTAATTTTTCCTCGCCGTTGATTTGGGCGGTGAGCGTGTCGCCGATTTTGATTGGGTTTGGCTGTTGCTCGCCAAGACAAGCAAATATCAGGTCGCCAATCTTGATGGTGCAAACGCTGCTTAGGGTGTGCACTATTTCGCAAATGTCGTGAATCATGCCTGCCGGAGTGATGCTGCACACCTCATTGCCATTGACAGCCGATGTGACGGTGATGCCGGTGAGCGGCTGGCTCGCGTCGATGCTGATGAAATCGCCGAGCATGGCGGCTCCGTCGAATGCATGAAGCAGCGGAGAGTCGCTTGGCAACGACGTGGGGTTTTTGGCACTGACGGCAAAACCCACGGTGACAGCATCAACGTAGCGATGCGCAAACTTCAGCGGTATCGACTTGCCGAGGCGGCTGGTGCGGAACACCAGTGCGGTGTGGAAAGAAAACTCCGATGCGAAGTCGGGCAGAAAGAAAGGATTGTTGGTTTTAATAATAGACGAGTCAGTCATAAAGAACATGTCGGGAAATGCGCTGTCCTTTAGTGATGCCTTGTTGGCACTGGCATAGTTATTTTTAATTCCAATTATCTTCACTTGCTTATTTTTTCCTTAAAACTTACGAGGTTGGCATGACTGAAAAATGCCGTTATTTGTGCTTGTTTGTCTCAAGCCTGTTATACATCAGCGCCAAATGCGCATAAATCGAGGTGTTTTGAATCACCACATTGGCAGGAGCCTTGATGCGGTATGGCGTGAAGTTCCACAAAGCCTTTATGCCGCAGGCTATGGCGTGGTCGGCCGCATTTTGGGCATTGTCAACCGGGACTGTCAACACAGCAATCGAAACGTCGTATTTCTTTTGCTGCTGTGCCAGGTCGTTGATGTCGTAGATGGGAATGCCCTTGATGGTTGTCCCAATTAGTTTGGGATTGACATCGAAGCCGGCCACCACATTTAGACCGTAGTGGACCAAACCTGTGTCTTGAATTAATGCGCCACCCAAGCTGCCCACGCCAATCATGAACGCCGTGTGCTTGTGCTTGAAGCCCAAGAAGTCGGTCAGTTCCTTGGTCAATTCCTTGACCTCATATCCAATTCTTGTTTTTCCCTTGATGTTGAGAAATGACAAGTCTTTGGCAATTTGTGATGCGTCAACATTGATTTCTTTAGCAATCTGAGTGGAGGAAACGTATTCAACGTGCTGATTGTCGAGAAGCTGAACGTAGGCAAGATACCAAGGCAGTCTCCTGAGAGTTGGCTCCGGGAGCAAAGTTTTTGAATTGGTCTTTATATCGTTCATTTGTCAAATCTTCCTTATTTAACCCACGAATATACTACTATTTATTTAAAAATCAAAATCTAAAATCACGGCGTGGCAGCAAATGGCGACCTCATGCGGTGGGGTGTGGAGGACGCAGTGTGGCTTTTCCCGTCACTGACCAGCCACGGCAATTTTCTTGGCCTTTGAGGCGTGCTGCTTGCCGTCGGTGGAGATTGTGGCACGATAGATGTAGATGCCGCGTTGCACTCGTGCTCCGCCGCTGTTGCACAAATCCCAAGTGATTGGGAACGAGGTAAACATGTCGCTGCGTCCGGTCTGTGTGGTACTCCACACTGGGCGTCCCATGAGGTCGAACACCTCGATTGTCACATTGAGCAAGGCGTCGGGGCGGTTGTGGCGCACATAGAAGTTGGCCTCAACTGTAGCCGGGTTGGCATCGCTGTAAACGTCAACAATGTCGGGCTTCAAGCCGTTAATCACATTGAACGAGATGGTCTTTTCTGACGAGTTGCTATACACGTCCCACACCTTGAGCTTGAGCGTGTGTTGACCTTCGGTGAGGTTGCTTAACTCATAGGTGAGAGTGCCGGCTGTGCCTTTGTCAGTGTAAGACGGCTGATAGTATGAGGACACGTTGGAATATGACGTCTTGTCGTCGAGGGTGAGGGTCATGCCGTGGCCTATGCCGCCCGATGAGAAGTTGATGCCTGTGTCGTCGCTAATGGTGGCGAGCACCAGAGGAGACTCGTTGACGTTGTCGCCGTCTTTGAATGACTCGGAGTTTAGCCCGAAATAGCTGATGTCAGGGCCTATGGTGTCAGCCTTAACATCGTCGTCGTAGCCGTAGATGTAGAAATTGCTGTTGCTGCCCATGGCTTCTAAGCTGTCGGTGGGATTATAGGCGTAGAGGCTGATGAGCGCAGGGGTGAAATTGTCGTAGGTGGCGACAATTTCTGACGGAATGGTCACCTTGATTGAGAACTTGCCGTTGACCACCGAGTCGATGGCGACAGCCAGCTTGTTTTGACGGTCGTTGTAGGAATACTCCTTGCCTTGCTCGCCATAGCCGTGAGTGGTGACGGTCTGCTCGGAGTCGAAGAGGGTGGAAATTATGGAACCATTGAACTTGGTGTCGGTAGCACCCTTTGCATTGAGCACATTGCCAGTGAAAGTTATGGTTTGGCGAGCTTTGAACACCGGCATGTTGTCGGCATCAACAGCCTTGCCGTCGATAGTCTCGATTTCCACCTTGCGAGTGGGGTAGGCCGGGCGCATGGCCGGGTCGCCAAACAAGATGTAGCGTGAGTTGTTGTCGTCGCTTCCAGTGTCGTTTTTGCCACGGCGCACGATGTCGCCTATTCGCAATGGCAGGCCCTGGTCGTCGCGCGCAAAAATGTATTTTGCCACCGAGGCGTTGAGTATGCCGTTGTTTGGAATGAACACGAGTCTTGCTGGGCAGACTACGGAAATCGCGCCGCCGCGGTTGTTGAGAAACAGATTTTCGCCTCCAGAAAGCTCTATGGCGTCGAAGCGTGAGAATTCGCAAGTGGCGGCATAGAGAATGGGCTGGTGACTATAGAACATGTTGGAGTTGATGTCGGTGCTGGTGAGCAGTCCGTCGGCAGTCCACAGGTTGGGGCTTGCGTGTCCGGTGTAGTTCCACCACGCCACGCCCTCATTGAGCTTGCGGAAAAACTTGGCGCGTGCGTCGGGATAGTTGCGGCCGGCACCCACGCTCTGGCTCACAAAGGCGTCGAGATACACGCGGTTAAACAGAAATTCGCTGCCACCGTGCTGTTGCGCCACGTTTATCACATTGTCGGCATGCTCCATGTGTATGCCGGAGTCTTCGTCGTCGGCCACATCGAGCACGTTGGTTTTCCAAGAACCGTAGTCGGGCTTGGTGACGTATTTTATGAGTTTGTTGACGGCTGTGCGAGCCTCTGCCACACTCTTGACTGGGAAGCGGCCAACAGCTATGCTTAGTTTGCTTTTCTCGAATTGTGGACCGGAGTTGTCGTCGAGCACAACGAATATGTCGTCGCTCGTGTAGGAGGTGTTCTCGTTTGAACTTTCCTCGCTTTGCCAGCTTAGGAGCATGGGGTAGGCAATGGCCTTGACGGTGCTGGTGAGCTGACGGTTGTCAAACGAGCCGTTACCCATGAGCAGCAGGTAGCCGAGTTTGTGCCCTTTGGCGTCGGTGCCGCGGTCGTAGAACATCTTGCACAGGCGGCGATAGGCCATGGCGTCGGGGGTGCCCGACGAGAACTCATTGAACACGCTTTTCTGGTCAACGACAAGCACACGCATCGAGTCGATGGCAGCGTGCATGTCGGCTATGCGTTGAGCCTGGGCGATGTATTCGGCTGGTGAAATTATAATCATGTCGGGCGTTGGCTCGGCGTGAATGTTCTGGTTGTCAATAGCGCTGTCGAATGTGGGCGACGGGAAATTTGCGCTCTCATCGAAAGCGAAATACTCGTGTCGGCCGGCTTCGGTGGCGGAGAACTTGGCTGTGGAGCCGCTGAGCGTGACATTCATTTCCACCGGAGAATAGGGTGTGGTGACGTCCCACACGTGCGATGCCGAAGATGCGTTGGCCAAGGCATAGACGCTGGAAGGACTGTCGGACAACTGGCCGAAAGCGAGCTTGCCGCGCGACAAGGCGAGCGAGCGTGTGTAGTTGATAGTGATGTAGTTGAGCCGCGCCAAATAGAGTGTGCCGCTGGGAGTGAACGTGACGGAGTAGTTTAGCTCGTCGGTGCCGTTTAGGGTGAACCGCTTGATAGTCGATGTTGACTTGTAGTGGTCGTGGGCAAGCGATGTGGCGGCAGTAACGTCGTCGGACGAAGTGGCAGCCAAGTTGTTGCCGTTGTATTTGAACGAGAGTTTGCTTGTGCCGCCTGCCATGGCCTTGGCTGCAAAATTGGTCAGAACAGCCACCTCGGAATTGGCAACAAGGCCTTCGAGCGTGAATTTGAAAGTCTGTGTAGTGTTGTAGCGGAAATCTTCGCCGAGCAGCACACGGCCTGTTTGGCCTGGGTTGACGAGTTCTTCCTCGTGATAGAGCCTCTCGGTGAAAGTGGTGACCTCTTGGCCAGAGCCAATGGCGTTTGTGGCCTTGCCCACGGTTGCGTCAGGAAGCGAGGGGGCTTCGGTGACGAAATAATAGGCGGTGGTGGCATAGGGGTGTTGTACCTGGCGGTATTTGAAGTAGGACGACGTAGTCCAGGTGACAGGACCTTGCGCATAGAACAGCACTTTGCCCTCGGTGCGCAGGACTGGCACTTGCGGCAGGTCGTCGGGGGTGGAGGAAACGAGCTTTTCGGGCAGCGGCGCACCACCGTAGCCAAACACGCGAATGTCGGCAAGGTTGCTCATTCCCCACGACCGCACGTCGCTTGCCGTGATGGCATAAACGCCGCTTTCGTTGACCTTGATGCGCACCCATTTGCCGGTGGCAAGGCGCGACGAGTCGGCGTAGAGCGTTGTGGGGAAAGCTGAAGCTTCACTCGACACAAACAAGATTGCCCCTATGGCGGCAATCAACATGAGTAATATTTTGTTGACGAAAAATTTCATTCCTTTAATTTCTGACAAAGTTTCACGTTGGTTTCTGGCGGCGCAAGTCGGCGTTAAGCGTCAAGAAACCATATTGTTGCAAAAATAGCAAATTATATGCTAACGTGCATCAGCACGCGCACATAATATTCCTAATTACACATAATATTCCTAATTGTTTATAACGTGAAAGTGCACAGATTATTATTTGCATGCCAAAAAGCCTGTGTGGTGTGAGCTTATGAAGTGGCGATGCTCTGCGCACGCCATGATGAAAAACCGGAAAAGCCGGAGAAAAATCTGCCGATGAAATTTGGCTGTAAAAAATGCGAGCTTGGTGAATAATTATTACTAAATTTGCAATTTGTAGAAAAGTGGGGTAATAGTGTCCTGCTATGAATGAAATAATATCTCTAAAATGGCTGCAGATACAAAATACATTTTTGTGACGGGCGGAGTTGTGTCTTCGCTGGGTAAAGGAATCATTTCATCATCGATTGCGAGGTTGCTCCTGTCGAGAGGTTTCAAAGTGACTATCCAAAAGTTTGACCCATATATCAATATCGACCCAGGAACACTGAACCCCTATGAGCACGGAGAGTGCTATGTGACGGTTGACGGCCACGAGGCTGACCTTGACCTCGGCCACTACGAGCGTTTCACCAACATCAAGACTACACGCGCCAACAACATCACCACAGGCCGTGTGTATAAGAGCGTGATTGAGAAAGAGCGTCGTGGCGACTATCTGGGCAAGACGGTTCAGATAATTCCCCACATAACCGACGAAATCAAGCGCGACGTGAAGTTGCTCGGACTTAACGGCGACTATGACTTCGTGATAACCGAGATAGGTGGCACTGTGGGCGACATAGAGTCGCTGCCATTTCTTGAGGCTGTGCGCCAACTGCGCTGGGAGCTTGGCTCGAAGTGCTTGTGCGTGCACTTGACCTATGTGCCTTACATCAGAGCTGCCAAGGAGCTTAAAACAAAGCCTACGCAGCACTCGGTGAAGCAGTTGCAGCAGGTGGGCATACAGCCCGACATTCTGGTGCTCCGCACAGAGAAAGAAATTCCGCTGGCAATGCGCAAAAAGGTGGCTCAATTCTGCAACGTGTCGGTTGAGTCGGTGACGCAGAGTGTAGATGCACCCACTATATATGAGGTGCCGCTGATGATGCACGCCCAGGGACTTGACAACATAATTTTGGAAAAGACCAACACTCCATATTCGGGCGAACCAGACTTGACGAAGTGGAACGTGTTCCTCGACCACATGCGCAATGCAAAAGAGGACGTGAAGATAGGTCTGGTGGGCAAATATGTGGAGCTGCAAGATGCTTACAAGTCAATCGACGAGTCGCTGCTCCAGGCTTGCACCTATAACGACCACAAACTCAAATTGACATATATCAGCTCTGAAAAGCTCACCGAGGCAAACGTTGATGAGCAGCTCAAGGACATGGACGGAATAGTGGTGGCTCCAGGCTTCGGTCAACGCGGCGTGGAAGGTAAGTTTGTGGCACTGAAATGGTGCCGCGACCACGATGTGCCCACATTCGGCATCTGCTTGGGCATGCAGTGCATGGTGATAGAGTATGCACGCAACGTGCTTGGCTTGGCAGAGGCAAACAGCACCGAAATGGACCCGAACACGCCAAGCAACGTGATAGACCTTATGGAGGAGCAAAAGAGTGTGACCAACATGGGCGGCACAATGCGTCTGGGCGCATACGCATGCCACTTGCAGGAAGGCTCTAAGGTGGCAGAGGCTTATGGCACGCTCGACATTCAGGAGCGTCACCGCCATCGTTTTGAGTTCAACGACGAGTATCGTGCCCAATTTGAGAAGATGGGCATGCGCTGCGTGGGCGAAAACCCCGAAACTCACCTCGTGGAGGTGGTGGAAGTGCCAAAGCTGAAATGGTATATCGGCACACAGTATCACCCTGAGTATAGCAGCACAGTGCTTAATCCGCACCCGCTGTTCATGTCGTTTGTTAAGGCTGCGATAGCCAACAAGGCCAGTAAGAAATGAGCACGGCCGGCGCATGAAATGATATAAATCAGAGAAAGCAACAACAATAAAAATAAAACAAGAAGAAACAAGCAATCAAGAATGGATAAAAACACTCTTACAGGAATGGTGCTGATGTGCCTTGTGATATTCGGCTTCATGTGGCTTAACCAGCCAAGTGAGGAAGAGTTGGCACAACAGCGCAAAAAAGCCCAGCAAGAGCAGCTTGATGCCCAGCGTCAGAGCAAGCAGCAGGCAGGAGCGTCGGTTGACACTCTGAGTGCTGAGGAGCTTGCCGACTTGAAGAGCATCATCAGGCAATATAGCACCGACTCTGCCCACAACAAGATTGGCAACAACGAGCTTACTCTCACCTTGAAAGGCGAGACCGTGGACGGCGAAATCAACGTGAACGGCACTAAAGTGAATTTTGACGAGGTGCTGAACGCCAACAGCGCCAATCCGCGTGTGCACAACTTGGCTGTGGCGGCTGTGAAAAAGGCTATGGACACTTACACGCGCAATGGCTCGTTTGCCTCATATTTGAGCGGCAAAAACGAGACCGTGACGCTGAAGAACAAGTATCTGCAAGTGGAGCTGTCGTCGAAAGGCGGCGAGCTGACACGCGCCACGCTGCTCGACTACAAAGCCTATAATGCGGAGCATGTGGAGGTAATCTCGCCAAACGACAATGATTATAGCTTCACGCTCAACACCAACACGCAGCGTTTCGACACCAAGAACTTCTATTTCAAACCAAACTGCGTGAACGACAGCACGGTGATTATGGAGCTTGAACTTGGCGACGGCGCAAAGTGGGGCATAAAATACACACTCGTGCCAGAGAGCTACATGGTGCGCATGGAAATTGTGCAGCAAAACATGCAGAAGATTATCCCGCAGAACATCTCGGTGATGGACTTCGCCTGGCATCAGAAGATGTCGCGCCACGAAGAGGGTAAGATGTTTGAGGAGCGCAACAGCGGCTTGTATTACAAATACGCCGGCCAAAGCGGAAGCGTGGAAAAACTCAAGGAGAGCGGAAGCGACACCAAGGACACGCAAGACCAGCTGAAGTGGTTCTCGACGAAAAACCAGTTTTTCTCGGCAGTGCTGATTGCCGACAAATATTTCACTGGTGCGCAGATGAGCAGCACGGCAATCGACAAGGACAGCCCAGACTATGAGAAATATCTGAAGGACTTGTCGGTCACCTCAACCATAGATTACAGCTCGCTCAATCCGAAACCGGCATCATTCTACTTCTATCTCGGTCCTAACAAATATGACGTGTTGTCGTCGTATGACAAATATTCGCCAAACGAGGATTTGAAGTTGACTAACTTGATTCCTTTGGGCTGGAAGTGGCTTCGCTGGATTAACACAGGCATAATCATACCAGTATTCAACTGGCTTGGCAAGTATATATCGAACTATGGTATAATAATCTTGATTTTGACAATCATGATTAAGCTGGTGCTCTCACCGCTGACGTTCAAGAGCTATATGTCGCAAGCCAAGATGCGTGTGCTCCAGCCCGACATAGCTGCGCTCAATGAGAAATACCCAGGTCAGGAGAACGCAATGAAGCGCCAACAGAAGACTATGGAACTTTATAGCCAGGCTGGCGCGAGTCCGTTTGGCGGCTGCTTGCCAATGATGCTCCAGATGCCTATTCTGGTGGCAATGTTCTGGTTCTTCCCCTCGTGCATAGAGCTTAGAGGTGCCTCGTTCTTGTGGGCACACGACTTGTCGGCTCCCGACAAAATTTTTGAGTGGAGCGCACAAATTCCTATCATATCGAGCTTCTTTGGCAATCACATCAGTTTGTTCTGCTTGCTGATGACGGTGACCAACATCATATACACTTACCTGACGATGCAGTCGCAGCAGTCGAGCAACCAGATGCCTGGCATGAAGTGGATGATGATGCTCATGCCGCTCATGTTCTTAGTGTTCTTCAACAACTATGCTTCTGGTTTGAGCTACTACTACTTCGTGTCGTTGCTCATAACGATAGCACAGACCTACGCCTCGCGTTTGCTCGTTGATGAGGACAAGGTGCGTGCAAAGATGGCTGAAAACGCAAAGAAACCTAAAAAGAAGAGCGGCTTTATGGCAAGGCTTGAGGAGGCTCAACGCCAACAGCAAGCTGCTTTGCGTGAGCAGGAAAAGCGTAATAAGAAAAATCGTCGGCAGTAAATAACTGAAGAAACGCATAGAAAAGCGTGTGGCATGTGTCGCACGCTTTTTTGTTGTCTTTTGGTGTGTGGTTGGGTTGGTGCTACACGCGTACCTCCGGCACGCCTACTTGTTGGGTGGCTTGTGACCCACGACCGTCGCTGCGCTCCTCAGTCGTGGATTATGGCATATACATGTGCCTCCGGCACATCGTCGCCTGATGCGGGAGGCTGTCGCTGTCGCATTATAGCACTGCGTGCTACTCGTTGGCTAAGTGGAGTGGCTGTGTGGTGGCGCATTGCAGCACTGCGTGCTGTTTGCTGGCTGGGTGGCTACGCTATGCTATGTGGCGGCGCGTTTGAGTGAGTGGCTGATTGGGTAATGGCTTGGTGGAGTGGAGGTGGCTTGTTTTTTGAGGGTGGAGAGCCCCGGAGGTGGCTCGTATGCTGGTAACCGCTGACAGAGGAGCGTATGCGACGGTCGGCGGACAGTGGGGTGACCTCTCAGCAATGCGTGCCGGAGGTACGAGTATAGGGTGTGTGGGGAGCTGCGCTGTGTGTGGTTACTGGTTGCGTTGGGTGGTGTGGCTGGGGAAGTGTAATGTATGTGTATATAGGCATGCCCTTGTTGAATGGGTGGGGGGTGGGAAAATTGGGGGTGGAAAATGGTTTGGGAATTTAACTTTTTTACTAATTTTACGTCTAATTGTAAAGCCAGAAAGCAAGTTTGTGGAATTTTTGGCGAAATCAACCAATAGAAACATATTTAAAGTTAAGGAGTCATGTATAATTATCAGTGTCCACGATGTGGAAAACAGTTTGCTACGGAGCAGCCGATGAACTCGGTGAAGTGCCCTTATTGCGGAAATGAGTTTCAGGTGGCATTTTCGTCGCCAAACCAAAATGCGGCAGGTCCGAGTGTGACACTCGACAGCGTGTTTGCGTCGGGGCGCACAGGCAAGAGCCGTGGTGTGGCTGGTTTGCTTGCCATTTTGCTGGGTACCATTGGCATACATTATTTCTACTGCGGTAAGACCACGGCAGGGGTGGTGTTTTTGCTATGCACCATTTGCTCTTGCGGTGTGCTTGGCGTGATTGTGTGGGTGTTGTCGATTGTGCAAGGAATAATGATGTTTCTGATGACACAGGAGGAGTTTGAGGCGAAGTATGTGACTACGCCGGCAACTTTCCCTCTGTTTTGATTTAAGGAAAATCTGCTATGGCTCGCCGCAGACGGACACGAAAAAACAGGCTTGACAAGACACTGAAATGGGTGCTTGCCACAGGGGCTGCCGCACTGCTGATAGTGGGCGGACTGCTTTATGTGGGCCGCAACAGGTTTTTTCACCCCGATGTGGTGATTGACCATGTACACTATCCGGTGGTGGGCATAGATGTGTCGAACCATAACGGCAGGATAGATTTTGACAAGGTTAGAGCCGACGGCGTGAGCTTCGTGTATCTGAAGGCCAGCGAGGGGAAGAGCTACACAGACCCAAGTTTCAAGAAAAATTACGCCAGTGTGCTGAAAGCCGGAATGAAAGTGGGCGCATATCACTTTTTCAGGAAAAAGACTGACGGCGTGATGCAGGCTGATAACTTCATAAGGGCGGTAGATGGCCGACAATTGGACTTGCCGCTTGTGGTGGACGTGGAAGACTGGGGCAACGACGGATTTGTGAAAAACGAACAAACAGTGAAGGAGTTGCTCGCCATGGTGAACAGACTGAAGAAAAAAGGCTTTGTGGTGATGTTATACACCAATGGTGACGGCTACAAGAACTACATAGCCGGAAACCTTGACGGGGAATATTTGTGGCTGTGCTCGTTTAAGTCGCCGGGGACGCTGCACAAGCAGTATGGCCACAAAATCCAGCAATATAGCCACTGGGGCACCGTGGACGGTGTGAAAGGTGAGGTGGATTTGAACGTGTTTAACGGCTCGCGCGGCGAGTGGGAGAAATGGCTCGCGGAAGTGGACGACAACAATGCTGACTGAGGTGGGCTTGCGTCAATGGACATGAACATTGTAAAAAACGAAAATAGGGAATGAAAATGAAGATTTCGGGTTTGAAAAAGATATTTTTGCCAGCCGTGCTGGCAGTGTTGGCAATGACTGCCACGGTGCAGACGGCAAGTGCTTCGGTATATACGTGGAGCCGACACAACTTGACGTTTGAGGTGCCTAACGGCGGTTTTGTGACGTATAGCAGCAACACGCGGTTTGAGATAAGGTGGGACGAAATGTCGATAACGATAGAGCTGTTCTCGAAGAAAGACGTGAAGGACAAGGACATAAGGCAAAACCTGAAAAAACTGGCGAGGTCGTATAACATGTATGACACCAAGGAGGCTTCGCCAAAGGCAAAGGAATTCAAGGTGTTTCAGGTGGAGGGCACTATGCCCGACGGCTCGCGTGGCTTGCTGACCGACATGATGTCGAAAAAATCGGACTTGCTGATAGAGGTGACTGTGAACTATTTGTATGGCAGCCGCGAGGTGGTAGATGAGTTTATAAGCAGCTTTACTGAAGACCCCAAGACGGCAAAGAAGCTGAAGAAGCATCACGACCACAAGCAGAAGGTGCAGCGCAAGGAAGATGCCGACAAGCAGCAAAAGGAGCGTGAGAACGCTGAGAAACACAAAAACGAAAAGGTGTTTGAGGTGTAGGTTGGTGTGATACGCGTACCTTCGGCACGCTGGCAGTTAAAGATGGTTCTTGTCTATGATAGACTGTCGGGTGGGGCTGGCACGCTGGCGTCGAAATGGAGTGTGTAGCTCCGGTGGTGCGCTGTGTTTGGGTGGTGCGCTGCTACTGTTACGCCTATGGTGGGGTGCTTGGCGTGGAAACGCATAATTGTGGCGCGCTGTGGTGGCATAAATTTTGGTGAAAGTTGGTGTTCTGCGTGTGATTTGCACTATCTTTGCAATTAAACAAAAATATAAATGGAAATGACACAATCTTCTAAAAAGGCATTAATAGCGATTGGCGTGCTGGTGGTGGCAGCCGTGTTGGCATTTGTGATATATGACTCGGTGAGCAACAGCAAGAAAGCCAAAGAACAAGAGGCTCAAATAGAACAGCTTAAACTCCAGAACGACCAGTTGCAACTGGCTGGGGAGTATGAGCAACTGGATAATGACTTCAAGAATTATGAGAACCAAGCGCAATATATAAACAACGACTCAATTTTACAGAAGTACACCGAGGCTAAGGACAAGGTGGAAAAGCTGCTCGCCGAACTGAAGTCGCAGAAGATTTCGAGCGGAAAGCGCATAAAGGAGCTGCAAAATGAGATTGTGACCCTGAAAGGCATAATGCGTCACTATGTGGAGATAATAGACTCTCTGGGCAAGGAAAACGAGGGCTTGAAGTTGGCAAACAGCCAGCTTAACAACCAAAACCGTGAGCTGTCGAGCCAGGTGGCCAATGTGTCGCAACAAAACGAGGCTCTGAACAAGCGCATGGTGCTTGCCGAGAAACTCAATGTGACGGGACTTAGCTTGACGTCGCTCAAGGGCAACGGCAAGGTGGAGAAAAAAATATCGAAAGCCAAGCAGCTAATGGTGCAGTTCACAATACCGCAAAATAACTCTACGCCTGTGGGCGAAAAGGTGATATATATGCGCATCACCGGTCCTGAAGGCGCTCTGCTCGGTCGGCGCGGCACGTTTAAGTTTGAGGGTGGCAGTGTGGCCTACACCGAGAGCAAGACCATAGAGTATAGCGGTCAGGAGCTGGCAGGCATCAAGGTGTTTTATAACGTGAACACCACACTCAACCCAGGCCAATATACCGTGGAGTTGTTTGCCGACAACTATCGCCTGGCTTCTAAGAGCTTCGTGTTTCAGAAATAAGCTGCCGCAGCGAGAAGTCGGGGCGGTGGGCAAGCCAAAAGGCTGGTGATAATGAGGGTGGTGCACCACTGCGTGTGTTCAATTATGAAGCATTGGTGTTCCATATCACTTGAGGAAAAGCAAGGAAATGTTTTTTGCATTATCTTTGCCACCAATAAAAAAAGAAGAGGAGTATAATATATAGTTATTGACCCTGATTGACTGCTGATGCCGGGCAGGGGTGAAGACTCCAGAATTGTGCAGCAAACGGTAGGCTTCAGGGCAAAGTCACATAAGATAGAGAAAACAGTATGCGTAAGTTATTATTCTCATTATCAGTGATGATGCTGTGGGGCGGAGTTGCCCAAGGTGCTGTGTCGCTTGACTCGTGTCGCAACATGGCGATAAGAAACAACAAGGAGATACAGCAGTCGCGCGCCAGAGTGGAGGGCGCAGGTTATCAGCGCAAAGAAGCCAAGGCGGCCTATTTGCCGAGTCTTGATCTGGAGGCTTCTTATTTCTATAACCAAAAGAACATTTCTCTGCTGGCAGAAGACCAGTTGCTGCCCACAAAGACGTTTAACCCCAAGACGCAAAGCTACGAGTTTAATTTGCTGACAAATCCGCAAACCGGCTTGCCAATCACTACGGCAAATGGTCAGCCCATACCATCGACGGTGGCATATCTGCCAAAAAGCGCAATGACATTTAACGTACACAATGTGTTTGCCGGAGCTTTGACGCTGACGCAGCCTATATATATGGGAGGCAAAATCAAGGCCATGAATGAGATTACGCGTTATGCCGAGGAGCTGGCGCGCTCAATGCAAGACTCAAAGGTGGAAGACGTGGTGTATGACGTGGACGCCGCGTATTGGCAAGTGGTGTCGCTCAAAGCTAAGCAAAAGCTGGCCGAAAACTATGTAAAACTGCTTGAGACGTTTGACAACGACGTGAAAAAAATGCTCAATGAGGGCGTGGCCACAAAGTCGAACTTGCTGAACGTGGACGTGAAGCTCAATGAGGCAAACGTGGATTTGACCAAGGTGAAGAACGGAGTGGCGCTGTCACGCATGCTGCTCGCCCAGCTCTGCGGCGCACCAATAAACTCGGAGTTTGTGCTTGAAGACGAGGACAAGGACACTTGGGCCGTGGCAGAGGGGTCGGAGACATACGCCCTGAACGATGTGTATGCACGCCGCCACGAGGTGCGCTCGCTGGAGCTTGCCGCCAAGATATATGACGAAAAAGCCAAGGTGGCACGTGCGTCGATGTTGCCGCAAGTGGCAGCCGTGGGCATGTATAGCCTGATGAACCCTAACAGTTACAACGGCTATGAGAGGAAATTTGCCGGAGCGTTCTCGGTGGGTGCTATGGTGAAGATTCCATTGTGGCACTGGGGCGGATTGACCAATAAATATAAGGCTGCAAAGACCGAGGCAACTATAAAACGTCTGGAGCTTGCCGACGCAAAAGACAAGATAGAACTGCAGGTGAACCAAGCCTCGTTTAAGAACCAG
Source organism: uncultured Muribaculaceae bacterium (assembly GCA_934636465.1). Lineage (GTDB taxonomy): Bacteria > Bacteroidota > Bacteroidia > Bacteroidales > Muribaculaceae > Sodaliphilus. The sequence continues at coordinate 96,169 of CAKUAR010000004.1, read as the reverse complement.
GAGGCGTGGAAGACATACGAGATGACAAAGAAGAACCTGGAGAAAGCCAATGAGAACCTGCGCATGGCACAGGTGGGCTTCAAGGAAGGTGTGTCAACCACGAGCGACGTGCTTGCCGCACAGACGGCATGGCTGAAGGCCAACAGCGAAAAGATTGACGCGGAGATTGACGTGCAGCTGTGCAACGTGTATTTGAGCAAGGTGCTCGGAACGATGAAATATTGAAAAAACAAGTTTAAACAAAACATAAAAAAAACGAGATAGACATGGATAATTCACAAACAACGATTGTCAGAAAAAAAGACAAGGCACTCCTTGTGGCAATAGGGGTGATTGTGATTGTTATGGTGTGCATAGCAATATTGGGAATTTTGCTGATACACCCACCCAAAGAAACTACACAAGGACAAGCTGACTGCGAAACGGTGAGAGTGTCGGGCAAACTGCCTGGCCGAATAGTGAAATTCTATGTTCACGAAGGCGACTATGTGCATGCCGGCGACACACTGGTGAGCATATATTCATCGACCACCGACGCAATGCTCTATAAGGCAAAATCGATGCAGAGTGTGGCAGCATCGCAGAAACTGAAGACCGACAAAGGCACAAGAGATGAGATGAAGCGTACTGCCTACAACATGTATCAACAGGCTCTGGCAGCTGAAACAATAGCCAAAAAGACCTATCAGCGCATGCAAAATCTGTTTAGCGAGGGTGTGGTGACAGAGCAGAAACGCGACGAGGCAAAGGCAGCATGCGACGCTGCAAGCGCGCAGGTGAAAGCAGCCAAATCGCAATATGACCTTGCTGTGAACGGTGCCCAAAGCGAGGACAAGGCCGCCGCACAGGGACTGGAGGATGCTGCCAAAGGTTCGGTGATGGAAGTGCAGTCGCTGCTTGAGGACCAATATCTGATAGCTCCATGCGACGGTGAGGTGTCGGAGATATATCCACACGAGGGAGAACTGGTGTCGCTGGGCACTCCGGTGATGTCAATCTCAAAACTCAGCGATATGTGGGTGGCGTTTAACGTGAGAGAAGAAAAGCTCAGCACTCTGCCTATGAACAAAGAAATAGCCGTGACCATACCGGCTCTCGGCAACAAGAAGGTGAAGTTGAAGGTGTATTATGTGCACGACATGGGCAGTTATGCCGTGTGGAACGCCACAAAGGCATACGGCCAGTTTGACAGCAAGACATTTGAGGTGAAAGCCCGCCCGACGAGCGAGATAAAGGATTTCCGTCCGGGAATGTCGGTGCTGCTTGACGAATGAGAATAGAACAAATCTGAAGGCAAGAGGAAATGCTTGGACAATATTTTAGAAACTCGATGAAAAGGGGGCTGGTGTCGCTTGTGAGGCGGCCGCTGCTGCTCATCATGATGGTGGTGATGCCGCTGCTTTGCGCGTGGTTTCTGCTCGACCTGATGAGCCCCGGACGAGTGACACGTGTGCCAGTGGGAATTGTGGATTTAGACAATTCCAGCATTTCGCGCAACTTGACAAGAAACCTCGGCGCGCTCAACGCGGTGAACATAACCGCCTATAACACATTTGGCGAGGCCAAAGACGCCGTGCAGAGCGGAGAAATAATGGGCTTTTTCTATATTCCAGCCGATTTTTCGAGTAAAGCACTGTCGGGGCGCAAGCCAAAGTTGAGCTACTACATAAACTATGCGTGGTACACGCCTGCCTCGACCCAATATCAGGGGTTTAAGACGATAACGGTGCTTGCCAACGGTGCAATAGCCAAGACGGCGCTTGAAACCGCCGGACTGCCCGACGGCAAAATCAACGCATCGCTGCAACCGATAGTGACCCATGTGCATGGTGTGAACAACCCGTGGACAAACTATAGCTACTATTTGAACATGTCGTTTGTGCCGTGCTTGTTTGCACTATTTGTGCTGCTGGTGACGGCATTCAGCATAGGCACAGAGCTGAAATATGGCACGAGCCGCGAGTGGCTGCGCACGGCAGGCAACTCGATAGAGGTGGCTGTGACATGCAAAATGGTGCCGCAGACGGTGATTTTCTGGGCTGTGGGGCTCATGGTGCAGTTTTTGATGTACAGGGTGTATGGGTTGCCGCTCAACTGCAACCCCTGGCACATGATAGTGGCAATGCTGCTGTTTGTGCTTGCCAACCAGGGATTCGCATTGACGATAATGTGTGCAGTGCCAAACTTCAGGTATGGCTCCACGCTTTGCACACTGCTTGGCATGCTGTCGTTCTCGTTTTGTGGCTTCTCACTGCCGCAAGAGGCCATGTACTCATGGATAGAACCACTCGGCTTTGTGATGCCAGTGAAATATTATTTCTTGTTGAGTGTGGACCAGGCGCTGAACGGCATACCGCTGTATTACTCGCGCGTGTATTATGCCGCTCTGCTCGGCTTCACGCTGCTGCCGTGGGCGCTGACATGGCACCTGCGCAGAGAGTGCCGCCAGCCAGTGTATGTGCCTTAACAGAAAGATTGAGAGATGAGAAACAATAAAACAGTGAAATGGTTTCTTGACCTGTTTGCGGTGACAAGGCGAGAGTTTATGCTCGCGTTTCACGATGAGGGAGTGTTTATCTTCTTCATAGTGTTGTGCGCAACATATCCGGTGCTGTATTCGCTGATATATAACACCGAGACTGCACACGACGTGAAGGTGGTGGTGGTAGATGACTGCCGCACGCAACTCAGCCACCAGCTTGTGAGGGAGCTTGACGCAACACAAGAGGTGGCGGTGATGGACTATGTGTCGAACATGCAGGACGCGCGCCGGCTCATGAACGAGAAAGAGTGCTACGGCATTTTGTATATACCCGAGGATTTCTCCACAGCCATAGGCAGGGGAGAGCAAGGGCATGTGTCGATGTATTGCGACATGGGCGTGCTGATGCGCTATAAGCAGCTGTTGACAGCTCTGACCAATGTGCAGATGGACATAAGCAGCAAGATGCAGGCCCAAAAGCTTGCTGTGCTGACCTACGACACCGGCTCCATAGTGGAGAGCGAACAAGTGCCGATAGGCAACACCGGCAAGGGTATAGCCTCGGCAGTGCTGCCTTGCATACTGATACTCGTGCTGCAGCAGAGTATGATACTGGGCATCTGCATGCTGCGAGGCGGCAGTCGCGAGCGCCGACTGACCCACAAGGGCGTGGATCCGCTCACGGTGGACTGCGGCACTGGTGCAACGGTGCTTGGCAAAATGCTGTGCCACATAATAATATACATAGTGCCCACGGTGTATGTGCTGCACTATGTGCCGATATTCTTTGACTTCCCGCAAAACGGCACTACGCTCGACATAGTGGTGATGGTGTTGCCGTTTCTCATGGCAACGTCGTTTATGGGGCAGTCGCTACAAGCTCTGGTCAACGATCGAGAGTCCACTTTCATTGTGGTGGTGTTCACGTCGGTTGTGTTTGTATTCCTGTCAGGAGTGTCGTGGCCAAGATATGAGCAGAGCGCGCTGTGGACGGCGATTGGCAATGCTGTGCCATCGACATGGGCAATAGAGAACTATGTGTCGATGCACACGGTGGGCGCCACACTCGACCAGCTCAAACACCCCTACACAATGCTGTGGGTGCTTGCCGGCGGTTACTTCATGATAGCCTATATAGTGGAGCGTTTCTTGCTCAGACCGCGCTACCGTCGTATGCGCCACTACGCCTCGCTTGACGCCGGCGCACTGCTCAAAGAGGAGTATCACCGCAATGCCGTAGATGTGATACCGGAGGAGGAAATGGAGTCGAAGCCGTTTAAGCCAGAGGGGGATTGACGGCGCGAAAAACGACGGGCACAGAGACGTCGGCCGTGTTTTAGCACGGCATTGTGGTTGAATTAAAAAGATAATAGGCAGAAGATTGACAAAAATATATTAACTTTGCAAGGAAGTCAAGTCATGGCTTCCTTGTTTGTTTACAGCCACACAGGCCGTGGCAAGCGAGATTTGTAGAACTAACAGAATAGATAGTGGACCCAGACCCTCTTTCGTGTATTTTAGCCATGTTATGCTCGGCACAGAGCATAGAACTCAATTTACCCAACGCTGGTAGTGTATTAGCCATAGTAGTAGCTTTAGCAGGATTATTGCTCTCGGCCTTTAATTCGGGGTCGGAGATAGCATGCTTTTCGCTGAAGCAAGACGATATCGACTCAATAGACGATGAGCAGAAGCAAGAAAAGCTCAAAGGGCTGCTCGCGGAGTCGGAAAAACTGCTTGCAACAATTCTGGTGGGCAACAATCTGATAAACGTGATGGTGGTGGTGGTGCTAAACTTTGCCATGAACCAGATATTCGTGTTTAACAGCCCGGTGGCAAGTTTTGTGGTGCAGACGGTGATACTCACGTTCCTAATACTGCTTTTTGGCGAGGTGATGCCCAAGCTGTATGCCAGCAACAACAATGTGAAGTTTGCCCTTGCGGCATACGGTGGCCTGCGCTTCATGATGTCGCTTTTTGCACCAATCACCAAAATCATGGTAAAAAGCAGCTACATTGTGGATAAGGTGGTGAGCAAGCGAGCCGACAACATATCGATGGACGACCTGTCGAAAGCCCTGGAGGCGAGTGACGTGACCGCCGGCGACGAGAAGGACATATTGCAAGGCATACTCACGTTTGGCGACAAGACGGTGGCCGAGATAATGCGTCCGCGCGTAGATGTGGTGGATATTGACTACGACGCCAAGTTTGAGGACGTGGTGAAGACGTTGATTGACAACGGCTATTCACGCATGCCGGTGTATGACGAGACACCCGACAACATAAAAGGCATACTCTATGCCAAAGACTTGCTGCCATATATAGGCAAGCGCGACAACAACTTCAGGTGGCAAAACCTGCTCCGCACGGCATATTTTGTGCCAGAAACCAGAATGATAGACGACTTGCTGGAGGACTTCAGAAAAAAGAAGATACATTTGGCGGTGGTGGTTGACGAGTTTGGGTGCACGCAGGGCATAGCCACTATGGAAGATGTGCTTGAGGAAATAGTGGGCGACATAGACGACGAGTATGACACGGAAGAGTCGTTTTACTCAAAGCTGAATGAAACCACATACGTGTTTGACGGCAAGACGCAGCTCAATGACTTTTATCGTGTGACAGGCATGACGGAAGAGGATTTTGACAGCGATGTGCTTGAAGACGCCGAGACCCTTGCCGGACTGCTGCTCAACATAAAAGGAAATTTTCTGAAAGTGAACGAAATGGTGTGCTATGGCAAATGTGAGTTTACGGTGCTTGAGGTGGATAAATACCGCATAGCCAAGATTAAGCTCCGCATAATGCCCGACACCGAAGTTGAAAAATCAAAATAAAAAAGACAACAGCACTATGCCATATAGCGGAAGCAAACAATATGCCGACGGAACGACGGTGCACTTCTGGCTGATGACCGAGACTTCGGGAGAAATGCAGCAGATGTGTGGCGCGCAGGGGCTTGACACTGAATGTGCTGCCAAGGCAGAATGTCGCCGCCAGGAGATTTTGGCAGAGCGTTTGCTGCTGCGGCGTGTGTTTGGCGCCATAAGCGTGAACTTTGACCACCGCGACGACGGGTTGCCGTTTGTGTCTGGCGGAGCCTACATGAGCATAGCCCACACGCGTGGCATATTGTGTGTGGCGGTGAACAGCGACCATGCCACCGGCATAGACGTGGAGCGATATGGCCGGCGAGTGCTTAACGTGCGCGACGGATTTTTGACCGACGACGAGAAGACTTGGCTCAAGCCCGACGACGAGTTGGCCCACATAGTGGCATGGACCATAAAGGAGTCGATGTTTAAGATAGCCGGGACACGCGACATGGACTATCGGCAAGAGCTGCAGCTGCTGCCGTTTGCCGTGACCGATGGCGCAACACGCCTGCTGGTTAGCGGACAGTTCAGAAACACGGCTTACACCAACGAGGTGGAGCTTGGCGAAAAATATATATTCACGATTACATATCCAAAGCAATACACAAAATGATGATGAAGAAATGTTTTTTTGCGGCAATGGTTGTGAGCATGAGCGTTGCTACCATGCCGGCTGACGCCTGCACCAACCTGCTTGTGGGCAAGAAGGCCTCGGCCGACGGCAGTGCGATGATAACATACGCAGCCGACTCGCACACACTGTATGGCGACCTGCAATATCTGCCGGCTGCCGACCACCAAAAGGGAGATAAACGCGAAATCAAGGATTGGGACACAGGCAAGCCTCACGGCTTTATTCCGGAAGTGAGCCACACCTACAAGGTGGTGGGCAACATGAATGAGCACCAGGTGACCATAGCAGAGTCAACCTATGGCGGCCGCGAGGAGCTTGCCGATACCACTGACCAGGCGATAATGGACTACGGCAGCCTGATATATGTGGCCCTGCAGCGGTCGAAGACGGCACGCGAGGCAATAAAGGTGATGACCGACCTTGTGGCAAAATATGGATATAACAGTGAGGGCGAGTCGTTCTCGATAGGCGACCCCAACGAGGTGTGGGTGATGGACATGATAGGCAAGGGCGGAAAAGAAAAAGGCGCCGTGTGGGTGGCTGTGCGCATACCCGACGACTGCATAGCAGCCCATGCCAACCAGTCGCGCATCTACAAATTTCCGCTTAACGACAAGGAAAATTGCATGTACTCAAAAGACGTGATAAGCTTTGCCCGCAAGATGGGCTATTTCAAGGGCAAAGATGCCGACTTTGAGTTCAGCACAGCCTATTCGCCATCGAGCTTCGATGTGCTGCGCGGGTGTGATGCACGCGTGTGGTCGTATTTCAACCGCTTTAAGGCAGGCATGGACCGCAATTTGCCCTACATAGCCGGCAGAAAAGGCGCGGAGCTGATGCCGCTGTATGTGAAACCCGACCGCAAGGTGAGCGTGAGAGACCTGCAAAACATGATGCGCGACCACTTTGAGGGCACACCATTTGACATGACAAAAGACCCGGGTGCAACTAACTGGTGGGGCGTGCCATATCGTTATCGCCCTATGGACTTCACCGTTGACGGTCAGAAGTATAGCCAAGAGCGAGCCATAGCCACACAGCAGACTGGGTTTGTGTTTGTGTCGCAGATGCGCTCATGGCTGCCAGATGCTGTGGGTGGCGTGCTGTGGTTTGGTGTTGATGACGCCAACACGGCTGTGTTTGTGCCAATGTATTGCTCAATAAACGAGGTGCCGGCAAGTTATGCGCAGGGCAAGGGCGACTTGTATGACTTTGACTTTGACGCGGCGTTTTGGGTCAACAACCTTGTGGCAAATATGGCCTATAACCGCTACTCGCTGATGATAGGCGACATACGCAAGGTGCAAGGCAGCATAGAGGACGGATTTGAGAAACAGCAGCCAGAGGTTGAGGCAAAAGCCCAGGAACTGCTGAAATCTAACCCAGCCGAGGCTCAAACCTACTTGACAAACTACTCGGTGGAGTGCGGACAGAACGCTACGGCACGTTACCAGAAGCTGGTGAAGTATCTGATAGTGAAATATATGGACGGTAACGTGAAAAAGGAGAAGAATGGCAAGTTTGAGCGCAACGAGTATGGCATGCCGGTGCAACCATCGTGGCCGGGCTACACGCAAGACTACTACAACACCGTGGTGAAAGGCTCTGGCGACAGGCTGAAGGTGGTGGAGCCGGAGAAATGATGTGACGGCTGCCGGGGGCAAAAGAGCGCGACGACCAGGGCCACGATTAAACTTATTGAGATTTGTGTGGTCTAACACACAAAACAAAAATAAGATTTGGAAATGAAACTTACAGGAAAAATCAAATATTGCTGCGTGCTGGCAGTAATGGCTTTATCGGCCATGGGTAGCGGTGCCGACGCATGGGCTCGCACCTACACTCACGAAACGCTCAACTATCAGATAGTGTATCACTGGGGCATGATATGGAAACATGCAGCCAACGCATCGCTGTCAATCAAGCAAACCAGCAACGGCTACACGTCGCAGCTCGTGGGAGCAACGCGGTCGTGGGCCGACAAGGTGTATCCTGTGCGCGACACGCTGCGGTGCTACATGAACAGTAATCTGCGCCCACTGCGCTATGAGAAGATTACGCACGAGAAAGACCACTATGGCAAAGACATTGTGCAATATTCCTACAACTACAGCAACACTCACGCCAAATGCACACGCATAAGACCAAACAAGCCGACGCAGACCATAAACTTATCGTGCAGGACACAGGCTTATGACATGGTGAGTGTGTTTTATATGCTGCGAAACATGAACTATGAGGCTCTGTCGCAGTCGAAGGTTTACACCACGATAGTGTTTTCTGGAAAACGTAAGGAGTTTTTGACAATCCGCTATAAAGGCTTGGAAAACGTGAAGCTGCGCGACGGCTCAAAACGCAAGGCATATCACATAGTGTTTAAGTTCACGCAGGACGGTGGAAAGAAGTCGAGCGACGATATAGACGCATGGATGTCGGAAGATGCGAGCCGCATACCGCTGTTGCTTGTGGGCAAGCTGCCGGTGGGCGAGGTGAAATGCTATTATGCCGGTTGACGAGCAGCAAAAAGAGAGATTAAATCGCAGATTAATAAGAGCTATATGAGATGGCTGTGCCGCAACTGATGCGGTGCAGCTTTTTGTTTTGCTGGTGTGTGTTGTGATTTTTTTGCGCGTGACAGCGAGAATTTGGGGCGTAGGAGGGCTATTGGCCGCCAACGGCAATGTCGTAGCCAACGAGGCGGTAGGCCACGCGAAACGGTGTGGCTTGCTTGCGTGGCTTGGCGTTGAGGTAATAGTAGAACTGGCGCTGAATGTCGAATGTTTTGACCGACACTAATTGCGTTTCGCCTGGCTTTAGGGTGACAGGCACGGTGACCTGACGCTCGTGCAACATCTGGCCGGAGAGCGAGGTGTAGCGCATGAGCAGGCGCACGGCCGACAGGCGGTGTGGTGTGTGGTTGGTGACGAAAAATGACTCTTTGGCATCGCTTGCACGCTTGGAGAAGCCTTGCAGAGTGACCGCCGAGGGGTTGATGCCGCAGGCTGTGAGAGTGGTGGTGTCGGGTTGCAAACGCTCTACCGGCACGCGTGTGGTGCGCATCGATGTCTGGGTGGTGCGGGTGCGTGCCGTGGCCACGGAAAGTGTGGCAATGGCAACAGTGGCTACTATTATGGCATGGCGGTGGAGCTTCATAGGTAACGGATTGTGCGGAACGGATTGCCGTTGCCGTCGGCCGGATAAATCTTGGAGAAACCTATGGGCGGCTTGTCCTCATGTATTTCGGGATAAATGGATATGCCTCTGAAAAGCGAGGGCAGAAAACGCGTGATGTTGAGGCGCACTTTGGCGGTGACGCGCGTGGGGTTGAACGTGAGCGAGGTGTTGTCGGAGTTGAGTGTGGCTACGCACTCAAGCGGATTTTTGAGCGTGATGTGGTCTTTCTCGCTGTAGAGCCAAAGCGTGTATTTGTTAGGCACGGCGGTGGTGGCGATGTAGCCCATTACGGTGCCGGGCAGCAGCTCAAGGTCGTCGCTGCTGACGAGAATGAGGCGATAGGCTATGTCGCCTGGAGCTGTGTGGCGCATTATGGCGAGCGTGATGTTCTCGTTGGGGTAGCGCCAAATGCCTTCGAGCGGCTGCATGTCGGTTTCCTCGAAGATGGCGCGCAAGCTGTCCTCATCAATGCCCGGAAGCACTACAGACTGCGGCGGCAGCTTGGCTTGGGCGGCTATGGCGACAACGGCGAGTGCAATAAGGAGAATGATGCGGCGTGGCATTGTGGCGGAGAGTTACAGTGTGAGAACGATGCGAGGAGAAGCGCACAGATTTAGAATGTGGCGAAGCGGTAGTTTAGACCTAAACTTAAATCCTGATGGAACTCAAAGCGGTTCCAGTCGCGGTCTTTGGGTCGGTTGTGGTCATACCACAACTCGTTGCTTATTGTGGCATTGACGTGGCGGGTAACATAGAAGTTGATTGTGTTTCGCCAGTTGGCGTAATATTGCTTTTCGTAGTTGGTGTACATTGTGAAATTGCCTTGCCATTGAATGTAGGCGTTGAATTTCCAAGAGAAATTTCCGGAGATTGTGGAGCCGACTGTGTGTAAGAAATGGTGCCCCGGCTTTAATCCATAGGACGCGGGGTTGTATTTCTTTATGTCTCGTAAGTATCTTACCTGATATGAAGCCGGGAGTATTGACAGCGAGAAACGCCTTTCTCCTGTGCGGTTGGCTGTGTTGTAGGTCATACCGAGACCGATATTTGCATTAGCCGGGTCGAGGAAATCGGCTGAGCGGTTTTTGGAATTTGCCGGATAGCGATTGAGCAGCTGCGTCCAGAATGTCAGATTGGCAGAATATGCCCAGTGCTTTGCGGAACGGTAGCCGAAACTTGAGCTAAAACGGAAGTCGTCTTTGTTGAAATTGATTTTGCGCAGGGTGTCGTTATTGACAGTATTGGCGCCTATGTGATATTCCAGAGTGTTGTTGAAAGATACTTTCGGGTGAAAATTGGGGTTGAAATTGAAGTTCCACACGAAATTGCCAAGTAGGCTGAGGTTGTCGTTTTTGCCTCCACGCCAGTTGTGGCTTGAATAGTTCTGGGCAAAATGGAAATTGGCCTGAAACGTGTGGAGCCAGTTGTGACGCTTGATGACGCGCTGCTCAAGCGTGGTTTTTTCGGGGCGGTTGATTTTGCGCTCCTCCACGGTGAGTTTGCGGCTGTTTGGGTCGGAGCTGATGACGTATTGCTTGGGTGGCTCCGGCAGCTTGTTGACGTTGAATGTGACGAGCTGCGGATTGTTGATTATGGCGTGGTAGCGTATGGCATCGATGTGGTTGCGCTCGCTCATGGCTTGCTGTAGCCATTGGTCGGAGGCGTTGAGCTGCAACGCGCTTGAGGGCTGCTGGCGCAGGGTGAGCGTGGGCGCGGTCAAGGAGTCGGTGAACGTCTGCTGGTGCTCAAAGATGAGAGGAATGAACAGATAGTTGGGCTCCAGAAAGATGGTGTCGTAGTTGAGCGTGCGCCAGTCGCCCAGCGTAATGGTCGGGACTTTTATCTCTGGGAGAGCGGCATTCTTCTTGCTTGTGGTGGAGAATGTGTGCCGCGACGACTGCGCTTGCACGGTGGTGGCTATTGCAACAAAAAGAGCCAGGGTGAGTATGTGAATAAAAGTCTTTTTCATAATCGTACACTACATAGTATTCTATGTTACAAAGGTAATTAATTTTTTGAAAATCGTTTTCTTTTATGCGATTTTTCGTGCTTGGGCGGCTTGTGGGCGTTTTGTGGATTATTTTACGGAAAATTAAAGAAAATTGGCAAAACGTTACGGCAATTAGCGATAAAAGCCGTAACTTTACAATGTGCTAATGTGCGCAGTGCATGGAAGCCCCATGTGGCGACAGTGCAGCTGCATTTGGCTTCTGTGAAAACTGCGATTGGCACCCAAGAAACTCCGAAATCTGACGTTTAGTTTTATGATAGAACCGAAGGTATGAATAACACGACTGTATCATTTGCAAGTACATTGCAATCCGGTTTCACCACGGTGGCCGACAACATAAAATAGACTTTGGTAGCGAAGCAACTGGATAGTACAGCACCTCAATCTATGGCCGGGCATAACGCGTGTGGAAACGAGGCAGGGAAGAAGTCAGCAACCATGACAATGCCAGAAACAGGCGTGATGCAACGAGGCAGTGTGCAACCTGGGCACGGCGGCAATATGCCGCAGAGCTCAGGAAGAAATTGTTTATGCCGTGACGCGGCGGTGGGCGGCGGTGACGACCCATCGGCATGGTGCTACGTGAACTTGCATTACCGCAGGGCCACAACGTTTAAGGCTCAGGTGGAGGCTGTGGACGCCGGCATAAGGTGCTTTGTACACACCACGGTGCGTCACACCAAGATGAAGCATGGCGTGAAAACCACGGAGCAGCCCACGGTGAGCGGTTTGGTGTTTCTGCAAGGCACGGTAAAGGCTTTGCAGCAGTTTCTCGACGAGAATTTCTCTGGAGTGAGGCTTGCGCGCGACCGCGCCACAGGACGGACGGCTGTGATAAGCGACGCCCAGATGCAGCCGTTTATGGCTGTGGCAGGGCAGGACCCCACAATGGTGAGGTTTCTGGACAAACCTATTGGGCACTTTGCGGCTGGCAATGTGAGGCTGCGTGTGCTTTCGGGGCCGCTTGCCGGTCAGGAGGGCTACTTGGTGCGCATAGCGCGCGACCGCAAGCTCGTGATGGAGATAGGCGGCATGACGGTGGCGATAGGCAATGTGCATAAAGAGCAGTTCGCCCCCGCCGAGGAATGCGAAGATTGAATGGCGCGTGATAATTTATTATATAGATTTTTGATGTTAAACTTATATGATACAGTGAATAATCAATGTTAAATTTGACAATTTTTACTCCTACTTATAATAGGGAGAAGGAGATACTGCGGACATATAATAGCCTTTTAAGACAATCTGTTTTTGACTTTGAATGGTTGATTGTAGATGATGGCTCTACGGACGAGACAGAAAAAGAGGTGAAAAAATGGATTGAAAATTCTCCATTTTTGATTAGGTATATAAAGCAAAAAAATGCTGGGAAATATAGAGCTTATAATCAAGGATTGCTTGCTGCAAAAGGTGAGCTGTTTTTTTGTGTTGATTCAGATGATTGGTTACCAGATTTAACTGTCGAACGGATAATTGGTTATGCAAAATCACTGAAAGGCAATTTGCGAGCCGCAGGTATTATAGGATTAAAGGTATATCCAAATATGGCTGTGATGGGAACAACATTTTCGTTAGAACTTGATTCTGCAAGTTTGTTTGATTTGGAAATGCTTGGTCAAAACGGAGAGAGGAGTATTATCTTTAGGACAGACATAGCAAAGCAATATTTGTTCCCTGAAGAAACAAATGAAAAGTTCATGACAGAGTCTGTCATTTATGACAGATATTATGGGGAGTATGTGTTTTGTGTCGAAAACGAGGCGTTTACAATTTGTGAATATCAAAAAAACGGATTGAGTAGTAACCCGCGGAAACTGATGCTCGATAATCCAGCAGGGTATAAATTATATTTTGCTCAGCGTATAGATTTGCCATATAGCTTCTTAACACGTGTTAAAAATGCAGTTAGTTATAATATTTTCAGCAAATTATATAAAGGAAACGCATTCTGTTACAGAGGTAAATATCGCTTCCTTGTGAAATTATTGTTTCCTGTTGGGTGTGTTTTTGCTTGGATTTATAAAAAGAAATATAGGTGAAACGTTATTTGAATATAATGTTGATATTGCTGGTTTGGATTTTTTCAGTAGTGAATACATCTGGACTTGGACAAGTATATGAAACGCCAACAAAAACCAATATTGTGATATTGGTTTGGTTGGCGTTTGTGCTATATGGAAATCATGAGAAACTGCATATTGGAGGTAAGAATGCAAAACTGACTTTTTTTACAGTGCTATCATTTATAATTGTTCCGTATATCAAATCTGGAAATTGGGAAGGATTCACTTATTTGTTAATGATACCTTTGGTGTATTGTTTTTCTCAGCAAAGGATAAGCAAATTTGATATGAGGCTTTCCGGCTATATTATAGCTGGCTTGTGTATAGGAACGTTATATATATATAGCAGGACAAGTATCTTATCTGGTTGGAATGATAATCAAATAGGTATGATAGGGTTGTTTAGCTATTTGTACTATGCCATAACGCTATTTGGAAAATCAAATTTTCGTAAAATATCGATAGGGGCGGTAATATCAATTGTGTTTATTTCTCTATTAATACAGCATACAGCATCTCGCTCAATAGCTGTTTTTGCTTTGCTTGCATGTGTAGTCGCATATTCTAAATTAAACATTAAGGGAATGATTAAGAAAAAAAGGTTTGTGTTTTTTGCATTAAATGTTCCGTTAATAATTGCAATATTTGTAGTGCTGTTTCCGAATATAGAATTATTTCAAATGGTGAGTAAATGGAGTGAGGAAAGTTATGGAAAAACAGCATTCAATGGGCGTGATGAACTATGGTTATACACATTTAATCATTTGCTACAAACATATTTTATAGGAGATGGTAAGTTTTTGATTAACCATCATAACTCAGCTATGGCCGCATTGGGCGTGTTTGGCGTCGTTGGTTATATTTGTTGGTATAAATTACTTGCAAAGCCCGTCAGATTAATGGTTAATTATGTTGATGATGCTATAGTGTATGGTTGCTTGATTTCGTTTTTGTTAATATTCTGGCAACAGTCTTTTGATTTGGGGTTTATTAGCCCTAGCCCAAATATGATTCCATATGCGATTTTAGGAATAGGATTAGGGCGTATTAAAACAATTTGCTCGTATGGAAAAGATTAGTGTTATAATTCCCGTTTATAATACAGGTGAGTATTTGACAAAATGCGTAGATTCCATTCTTTGTCAAACACATCAGAATCTTGAAATATTAATCATAGATGATGGTTCTGAAAAGAATACGGCAGATGTGTGCGATGAATTATCGAAAAAAGATAATAGGATAAAAGTTTTTCATAAGCAAAACGAAGGGGTTAGTGTTGCCAGAAATTTTGGTATTGAAAAAGCAACCGGAGAGTATATAGGATTTGTAGATTCTGACGATTGGGTTGACAATGATATGTATGGAAGTATGCTTTCTGTAATGCAAAAATATAATGCAGACATTGTATATTGTGAAATGAAAGTAATTTCTAATGATAAAATAGTTGAAAATGAGGGTGTTGTTGGCGTAAGAAGGAATGTGCTTGTATTTGATTCAAGGAAAATTTACTCAGATACACTATGTTTAATTGCTGGTAGTGCATGTGTTGCTTTATATAGGAATAGTATAGTTGAAAATTTAAATTTTCCAGAGAAACTTAAATTTTCAGAAGATAGATATTTTAACCTTCAAGCAATAGCAAAATCTGGTAGTATTTGCTACTTAAAAAGGTCTTTATATAATCGCTTTGTTCGTATGGGATCTTGTGTGAACAGTTATCATTCAGATGGCGTTGCAGTCATTAAACGTGCATATGATTTGATATTTCCTTTTGTTGCAGATATTTGGGGAAATGATTATTTAAGACCATTCAAATATCAGAAAGCTAATTCTTATATGGCTGTTTTGTATGGAGTTTTGAAGTCAAAAAAAAGTATTTGCTCAAAATTCAAGGAGATTTTTAGAATAGCATCTGATGAAGATTTTCAGCTACTCTTGCACGACATTAAACCACAAGATATACGATTCAAATTAATTCTGGAACATAGATACTGTTTATTGTTTGCACTTTTATATTTTCATGATTTATACAAGCGAAATCTAAAAAGATTATATTGATGGCAATACCCTTAGTTAGCATAATAATGCCTGTTTATAATGGTGCTCATTATTTGAATGATGCGATTGATAGTATTTTGCATCAAACATTTATTGATTTTGAATTAGTAATTATAAATGATGGCTCTACGGATAAATCAGAATCAATAGTGCTTTCTTATGAAGATGAACGAATTCGCTATTTGAAAAATGAGTGTAATAAGGGTATTTGTTTTACGCTGAACAGGGGGGTGAGCATAGCGCAAGGTAAATATGTGGCTCGCATGGATTGTGATGATATATCAAATGTACGAAGATTAGAAAAACAAGTATGCTTTTTGGAGAACAACATGTCTGTTGGAATTGTTGGTTGTGATTTGGAAATTTTTGGAGATGGCATTGAAAAAAAAAGATACTTTCATTTCGTGCATACTTCAGAAGATTGTAAGGCAGGGTTATTGTTTGCTACTTGTTTTGCCCACCCTGCTGTGATGTTTCGTCGTTCGATAGTGGCACAACATAAATTGTACTATGATGAAGAGTATCGAGGATTAGAAGATTTTGAATTGTGGTGGAGAATGGCTGATTATTGCGATTTTGCAAATTTACCAGAGGCCTTGCTATATTACAGAATTCATGGTAGGCAAATAACACAAAATATTACAGAAAAAGTTTCTATGAAATCAAAGGCTTTTATGCGCAAGCGCTTAACGGCATATTGTAGTTTTAATGAAAACGAATTCAAATTGTTTGATGCTTATTGCAGTAATGACTGGAAATGCTTTGATAATGATAACATTCCTATACTGTTTAACTTGCTTAAAAAAATAAATAATAGTTCCATTACGAATAAAACATGTGCTTATAAGAAATCTATGCGCAAAACACTAGGAAAAGTTATTGCAAATGTGGCACAAAATGCCAAAAAAGTTACAATACCAAAGGCAATAATATACATTAAAGCCTATATGTTTGGAATGATGCCGTTTGTATGGTTTGCTAAATATATGTCATATAATTTTTTGAGGAAATGATTTCTATAATAGTTGCTGTATATAATGTTGAAAAATATATTCCTACCACAATACAAAGTGTAATAAACCAGAATGCTGGTTCAGATATAGAGTTGATTCTGGTGGATGATGGTTCTACTGATGCGTCACCGTATATTTGTGATAGCTTTGCAGCAAATTTTGATAATATAAAAGTAATACATAAAAAAAATAGAGGGTTATCATCTGCACGAAATGTCGGTTTGGGTGTTGCGCAGGGAGATTACGTGTTATTTTTGGACGGTGACGATTGTTATGACGAGTCAACAATCAAAGCACTTGAAAATGCCATACAAGAGCATAAAGAATGTGATGTGATTCAGTTTGGGTATGAAGAAGTCCTTCCTGCATCACCTTTTGGACATATTGAAAAATCAAGTTTGGAAGACTATTACGAATGTTATGACGAACGAGAATTTTTTATACAATTATATAGATTGGGAGGTGTTGCTGCTTCTGCATGTACGAAGTTAATAAGAAAAAAAATATTGCAGGACTTGAGGTTTAAAGAGGGTATTATACATGAAGATGAACTATTCACAACAAAATTATTAAAAAGATGCAAGTGCATTGGCTATTGTTCAAATAAATATTATAAGTATGTGATGCGAGAAGGAAGCATTACGCATAATACTTTTTCTGCAGATAAATTAATTGTAATAGACATATTGGAAGACAGAATACAATATTTAAAATCGAGGCAATATGGGGATATTGTTGACTTATTTCAGACACGTCTTTTTTTTAATTTATGTTTACTTTGGCAAGAAGCTCGTGATGCAAACGACAAAGAATCAATGGACAAGATTTTACGACATTTAAATTTTCTTTGTGATAACAATTTGCTACAATTGGAAGGTCTATTTGCAAATACGATATATAAAGCAAGTGGTTCTCGAGGTAAGGTGTTGAATGTGTTTTATTTGCTTAGAAATAAAATACGGCCATTTATAAGGAAGAAAAGAAACTTTGAAATAAAAATAAAAGATTTTTTTGTTTGTTATAAAAGACGGCGTCAGATAAAAGGTACGGATTTTTCAATAATTTCAAATAATTGTTGGGGTGGTATGGTTTATCAATACTTTGGTCTAAAATATTTAACGCCAACAGTAGGTCTGTTTATAATGGATAATGACTATATACGCTTTTTGGAAAACTTGGAATATTATTTGGCCCAGCCTTTGAAATTTATAGAGCATTCTCAATCTCGTTATCAGTCAATATTAGAAAAAGAATCGACAGCTAAAAGAGATTATCCGATAGGGCTACTTGATGATGTCGAAATTCACTTTCTGCATTATCATTCTGAAGAAGAATGTTTAAAAAAGTGGAATAAAAGATTGACCAGATTGAACAAGAATAGATTATTAGTGAAATGGTCACAAAGGTCAACAGACAACGCGGAATTATTGGATAGGTTTGAAAAATTGCCATTTAAGAATAAAATATGCTTCACTAAATATCATCGTGATAATTCGATTTTTATAACAATAGAGGCGTTAAGCAGATTAAACGTGCAAGGGGGAGATGAAACTCCATATGTTATGGAAAAAGTTAATTTGTTAAAATTAATAAATAGCTTATATTAATGGTAGTTGGCGATAGTTTAAGGTCTCTGATATATGCAATTAGTCGGAAATTACCGGTGAAGAAAAACAAATTGGTATTTGTAAGCCATTTAGGTAAAAATTGTAGTTGTAATCCTAAGTGTCTATGCGATTATATATTACGAAATGCAAGAAAACAATTTGAACTTGTTTTTTTATATGACCCGACCATATGTGATATTGAAGATTTCCCTCATGGAGTAAGGGTTTTAAGTATTTATAGTAAAAGATACATATACGATATTTCTACTTGTGGCTTTCTTATATCAAATACAAGAATACCGGAATGGTTTGGTTTTAACCCTCGTAAAAACCAATGCTATATACAAACATGGCACAGTTCACTTAGGCTAAAAAAAATAGAAAAGGACGCAAATTTGGGCATTGATTATGAGGAATGGGCGATGAATGATTCCAAGAAAATTAGTGTCATTGTGTCTGGTTGTGATTTTAGTAGCAATATTTTTAAGCAATCTTTTTGGTATGATGGTCCATTGTTGAAAGTTGGAACACCAAGAATAGACTATCTGTTGAATGTAGGAGAGAGCGAAGTCATTAAAATCAAAAAAAAGGCTTTATTGAGCCAGAATACACATTATGTGTTATATGCACCAACTTTTCGCAGTAATGGCGATATCGGAGTTTATAATGTTGATTATGAAAAAGTTGTAGCTGCGTTATCTGCACGTTTTGGTGGGGAATGGAATGTGCTGTTCCGTATTCACCCAAATCTACGAGGACTGGTAAATGTTAGAAAAATGCCATCATGTTGTATCGATGTGTCAGGATATGGAGATATTCAGGAGCTAATAGCAATATCTGATATTATGATAACAGATTATTCTTCATGTATGTTTGATATGGCATTCGCAAAGAAGCCGTGTTTCCTATATGTTTCAGATTTAGAAAAATATATTAGCAATGAGCGAGGATTATATTTTGATATATTAAAATTGCCTTTTCCTGTAGCTAAAACTAATGAAGAACTATTGGCGCTTATTAACGGGTTCGATACGCTTATATACAAAAAATCAGTTTCTGAATTTTTATCTAAAATCGGATCTTATGAGCGCGGAGATGCTTGTCAGAAAATATTAAAATACATTGAGGATAAAGAATGAGGGTCTTAAGTTCTTTAAAAAATGTAACAACAGGAATTATTGGTCAATTCTTGACACTGGCGTTAAGTTTTATTGTACGAACTGTATTTATACAACAGTTGGGAGCGACATATTTAGGTGTTAGTGGGTTATTTGGTAACATATTATCTATTTTATCATTTGCAGAGCTTGGTTTTGGACAAGCAATAGTTTTTTCATTATATAAACCAATTGCGGAAAATGATATTGAAAAGATTAAGAGTTTAATGCATCTTTTCAAGACAGTTTACACATGGATGTTTATTGTCGTTTTGTGCTTGGGACTTGTTCTTGTGCCATTTTTGGATATTTTTGTTAATGACATTGATGCTGTCCCTAATTTGCGCCTCATATATGTGATGTACGTAATATCGTCGGCTACAACATATTTATTTGCATATAAAACAACTTATCTTATAGCAACTCAGTGCAATTATATATCAACAATAATTAGTTATTATTTTTCGATAGGTTTGGCTTTCTTGCAAATCATAATATTGTTTCTGACACAAAATTTTTTATTGTATCTTAGTTTGCAGATTTTAAGTGGAATTTTTCAGAATGCCATAGTAGCATGGGAAACAAACAAAAAATTTCCATTCTTGAAGAATAAGGATATTGTTCCTTTGTCTATTGATGAAAAAAATAAAATTAAAAAGAATGTGGGTGCACTGGCCATATATAAGATTGGAACGTTATCTTTAAATTCAACAGACAATATAATAATTTCGAAATTTGTTGGCATTGTGTCTGTTGGCTTATACTCGAATTATTTCCTACTTCAATATACAGTTAATGGGCTGTTAAGTACTGTATTCGGAAATCTGACTGCAAGTATTGGAAATTATAATGCAATTGAAACTAATGATAATAAGTATCGCATGTTCAAAGTGCTTAATTTGATGTCGTATTGGGGGTATTCCGTGTGTTCTGTATGTTTGTTCGTCTGTATGAGTCCATTTATTAAATGCTGGGTGGGAGATGAATATCTTATGGATAATAAAGTGTGTTTTGTAGTTGCAGTTAATATGTATATCGCAGGTATGCTTTTTGCCTCATATAATTATCGTCAAACTATGGGGCTATTTACTCAAGGCAAATTGCGACCTGTTATTTCGGCTATTGAAAATATACTTCTGAGTTTAATACTTGTGAAATATATGGGCATTACTGGTGTTTTATGGGGTACAGCAATAACAAGATTAACAACGAATGGTTGGTATGATCCTTACATTGTGTTTAAAAAAGGATTACATGTTGCACCATGGCTGTATTTTAAAGATTATGCAATAAAACTGATTGTGGTTTTGTTGGGTGGGGGTATTGCATTTTACATATGTTCGTTAATTCCCTATAAAGGATGGTTTTCTGTTATTTTGAAAGCATTTGCAAGTTTTTCTATAATGAATGCGATTATTGCAATTTCGTTTTTTAAAACAGAAGAATTTGCATATCTGTTTAATATATTGAAAAATTTAAAGTCAATAGTAAAGAGTAAATAATTATGGTTATTGGCTACACGTCGGGTGTGTTTGATATGTTTCATATTGGACATTTGAATATTTTGCGCAGAGCAAAGGAAATTTGTGATTATTTGATAGTAGGTGTTACTACAGATGAATTATGTTTTGCAAGAAAACACAAATATCCAGTTATTAATGAACATGATAGAAAGGAAATTGTCGCGTCAATAAGATATGTTGACAAAGTTATTTATCAAATAAACATGAATAAGATTGATATTGTTAAAAAATTTAATGTCAATGTTGTGTTTGTTGGGTCGGATTGGAAAGGAACAGACTCTTGGAATCAATATGAAAAAGAATTTCACAATGTTGGCTGTAATGTAATATATTTAAGCCATACGGAAGGGGTATCTTCAACAATGTTAAGGGATAAATTGCATAAGTGACAAGTATGCAAATTTTATTCCAAAGCAATTGTTTGAATAGTTGTGAGTCTGTAGAAAGCGACAAACAAAATGATTCCTAAAATTATACATTATTGCTGGTTTGGGCGTGGAGAAAAACCGGCGTTGGCAAAGAATTGCATCGCAAGCTGGCGCAAGTTTTTTCCTGGCTATGAGATTAGGGAATGGAATGAGGATAATTTTGATGTTAATATCATTCCATACACGGCAGAGGCATACACTTGCAAGAAGTATGCCTTTGTGAGTGACTATGCAAGATTTTGGGTGCTGTATAAATATGGCGGGTTGTATTTTGACACTGACGTGGAAGTCATACGGCCAATGGACGACATAGTGGCACGAGGTCCGTTTATGGGAATAGAGACACCGGCCACATTCGGCAATTTGCCGAATGTGGCCCCCGGCCTCGGCCTGGGGGTAAACCCCGGCCTCGGCCTGTATGAAGAAGTTTTGAATTACTATAAAAATCTTCATTTCCTGACTGATGACGGCAAGATGAGTTATGTGACAGTGGTGACTCATGTGACCGCCGTTTTGCAAAAAGCTGGTCTGCATGCAACAAATGAAATGCAGTGCGTGAATGGTGTGTGGATATATCCAGTGGATTATTTTAATCCTTTTAATGATTTGACAGGGAAATTGGAAAAAACAGAAAATACTCGTACAATCCACTGGTATAGTAAAACTTGGATGAGTAATGGACAGACCTTAAGAAACAAGTTGACGCGTATTCTTCACAGGGTATTTGGCGTTGAGCACATTCATAGAATTGGTATGAAAATAAAATCAATATGTAAATGATTTTAATAATCTATTGAGGTCGTACGGTTGTGATGGTTAGGATTTCGGTATTGATGGGGATTTATAACTGTGCTTCTACTCTGGTAGAGGCATTGGATTCGCTTTATGCCCAGACTTATCAAGGGTTTAAGGTGATACTTTGTGATGATGGCTCTACTGATGACACCTATGCTGTGGCTAAGGATTATGCTGCACAGCATGACAATATTGTGCTGTTAAGGAATGAGCGAAATATGGGGCTTAATTACACTCTTAATCATTGCCTGGAATATGCTGACACTGAATATTGTGCACGTATGGACGGTGACGATGTCAGTATGCCTAACCGTTTTGAAAAAGAAATCGCATTTTTAGACCAAAATCAGAATTACGCAGTGGTTAGCACTCCAATGATTTATTTTGATGAACAAGGTGACTTTCGTACTGGTTGCGGTCATGGTAAGGTGACGGCAAAGGATTTTGTGCATGGTACACCAATATGCCATGCACCAAGCATGGCACGCACGGGTGTTATAAGAGAAGTGGGTGGTTACTCTGTGAATAATAAGCTATTGCGCGTTGAGGACTACCATCTTTGGTTTAAGGTTTTTGCTTCTGGCTATGGCTTGTATATGCTTAACGAATGTTTGTATAAAATGCGAGATGACCGCAATGCCTTGTCTCGGAGAAATTGGCTTACTCGCAGAAATGAAGCCTATGTGAAACATGTTGGATATAAGATGCTTGGCTTGCCTTGGTGGTATCAAATGTTTGCAATAGTGCCGATAATTAAATATATGGCTCCTACTTGGGTTTACAGGATTTTTCACAGGGGAATATGAATAAGAAAAAAATAGCATTTGTTGTTGCAATTCCAGGCACAGCGCAGTCTTTCTTAAAGGACCATTTTAGGGCGTTGACCGCGACATACGAGGTGCATTTGTTGGCTAATTTTGAAGACAACGAAGATTGTCGTGTTGAGTTTGAGACGATTGGTGTTATATGTCACGATGTGCCTATAGTGCGTGCTATTTGCATTGGGAAAGATATTGTGGCTTTGTGGTCTTTGTTTAGAGTGCTAAAAAAAGAGGCTTTCGCAAGTGTTCATTCTGTTACACCAAAGGCTGGTTTGTTGTCGGCCATAGCTGCGTATTGTGCAGGAATAGATGTCAGAATACACATATACACGGGTCAAGTGTGGGCTACTCGCAAAGGTTTTATGCGCAGTGTGCTCAAATTGATGGATAAGGTGATTTCTAGATTGGATACAAATTTACTGGTAGATGGTGAGTCTCAACGCCAGTATTTAATAGATGAAGGTGTTTTGAGGGAGTCAAACAGCACTGTTCTTGCAAATGGAAGTATTTGTGGTGTGCGTTTAGAACGATTTGATGTGTCGGCAGATGTTCGTAACGAAGAACGTGAAAAATTTGGGTTTGGCAACGCAGACGTGGTGTATGTGTTCTTGGGGCGATTAAATCATGACAAGGGGATTAATGAGTTGTATGCTGCTTTTAATAGGCTTGTGAGTGTTTGTCCAAATGCAAAATTGCTGCTATATGGGTCAGATGAGGGGAATTATGGTGCAAAGGTTGGCATATTTGATAAATTGAAACCGAATGTTAATTTTTTCTATCCTGGTGTTACTCAAAATTCTTTTAAGGTGCTTCAAGCTGGAGATGTGTTTGTATTGCCCACTTGGCGAGAAGGCTTTGGCTCTTCTGTGATAGAAGCACAAGCTCTTGAGCTGCCAGTAATCACGAGTGATGCTTATGGCGTGCTTGATGCAAGTGTGGCAAATGAAACCGGGCTTCGGTGTAGTGTTGGTGATGTTGAGGGATTGTATGTGTGTATGAAAAAATATTATGATAGTCCTGATTTGCGAAAACGTCACGGCCGTGCTGGTAGAAAGCGTATTGAAGAAAAGTTCAGCAATGACATGGTTACTGCGGCATGGGTTGATTATTATAGAAAAATCGTTAGTTAGTGAGCCGGTTTGAGCAGGGGGCTGTGTTGCGCAACTTGCTGGCATTTTATGATGAAATCGGTGTGTGATTGCTTGTAGTGGGCTTAAAACGTTTGATAAATGTTGTATGAATTTGCTCATATTGTGAAGCGGCACTTGGGTGCATTGTGGAATGTGGCTGAATGGTGCAATAGTATTGCTTTTAACTTTAGGTACAGCAATCGCTTGGCTTTGATTGATAAATTGCTGGAGCAAGCCACTGCCACACCTTATGAAATGAGAGCATTGCGCATTTCGGACATTGAAAATTTGGTTGCTTTTTTTGAAGCACAGCCTGCAGAGGCTTTTATGTTTTTCAGACCACACTCATTTGACGCTGTTAGCCTTAGGCGACTTGTAGAGAATCATGCTTTTTTGGCATTTTTGCTGTTGGTGGAGAATAAAATTGTCGGATATTGCTTTATGCGCTCATTCGTCAATGGAACATCTTACAGAGGGTATATGGTGGATAGCCATTGGCGTGGCAAAGGTATTGCAAAAGCAATGGGTAGTGGCATGAATGTGGTGGGTGCGGCTCTGGACTTAAGAATGTATAAAAGCATATCTCTGGAAAACGTGGCATCAATGATGGTTACTAAGGCGGTGTGTGAAACAAGAGTATTGCGGACACTTAAGAACGGTGACTATCTGATGGAGTGTAAGGTTAAACGGTCTGACTGGCACAAAAGTTGTAATGTTGTAGAAAACAAAAAAATGGGTGACAAATAAGCTGCATTAGCTGTTTGTCGTGAAATTATGGCATTAAAAAGAACTTTTGATATTGTTGCCTCGTTGGTCGGGTTGCTTCTGATATGTTGGGTTTTCCCGATAGTGGCAATTATTATACATCGTAAGATGCCTGGTGGGTCAGCGTTTTTTTGCCAGAAACGCGTGGGTAAAGACGGCAAGTTGTTTACTTGTCATAAATTTAGAAGTATGACGGTGGAACATGGCGGTTCGTCTGTTAGTGTGGCGGGGGATAGCCGCATAACACCTTTTGGGGCAAAGCTCAGGCATTATAAGATAGATGAGTTGCCAGAATTGTGGGACGTGCTGATAGGCAACATGTCATTTGTAGGTCCACGCCCAGATGTTCCAGGATATGCTGACAAATTGTTGGGTAGCGATAGAACGGTTTTGAAATTGCGTCCTGGAATTACAGGACCTGCTACGTTGAAATATCGTTTGGAAGATGAAATGATATCGGATTTCGTTCAGGATTTTAGGAATATGCCGAAAGAAGAATTGTTGAAAAAGTATCAAGATGTTAAAATACGGGATAATGAATATTGTTTACTTGCCGAGCGAAGCAATCAAGACGTAGCTGTGTGGTATAATGACAATGTGATATATCCAGATAAGGTCAAACTGAACAAATATTACTACGAGCATTATTCGTTTTGCAAGGATATTGAGATTATTGTTGCAACGATTTTGGGTTTTAGGGTTTGGTTTGGTGGTGAATATGTTTGAAAATCAGGATAAAAACAGAGAGAAGAATGGCTGATAATGGAACGATGGCTGAAAAAAAAATGATATACCTTTGTCTGGCTCACATGAGCGACGAGGGGCTTGAACAGAAATATGTGAAGGAGGCGTTCGACTCAAACTGGGTGGTGCCTCTTGGTCCGAATGTGAATGGTTTTGAGGACGACCTCAAGGCTTTTGTGGATAAGCGAAGCGATGGGTCGCTGGTGCCGTGCGAGGTGGTGGCTTTGTCGTCGGGCACGGCTGCCGTGCACTTGGGATTGATAGCCTGTGGTGTGAAACCTGGCGATGAGGTGTGTGTGCAGAGCTTCACGTTTTGCGCTTCGTCGCACCCGGTGACGTACTTAGGTGCCACGCCTGTGTTTGTGGACTCAGAGCCTGGGTCGTGGAACATGGACCCTGACTTGCTTGAAAAGGCCATAATAGACCGCAAGGCAAAGACCGGCAAGTACCCAAAGGTGATTGTGCCTGTGGCGTTGTATGGCATGCCCTACGATTGCGACCGCATCATGGCTATTGCCGAGAAATATGGCATAGCTGTGGTGGAGGACTCTGCCGAGGGATTTGGCTCGCGCTGGAAGGGGCAGGTGCTTGGCACGTTTGGCAGGTTTGGCGTGCTGTCGTTTAACGGCAACAAGATGATTACCACTTCTGGTGGCGGCGCGCTGATATGCCACGACACTGCAAGCAAGGAGAAGGTTATGTGGTATGCCACGCAGGCTCGCGAGGCTTATCCTTACTACCAGCACTCGGTGATAGGCTATAACTATCGTTTGAGCAATGTGTGTGCAGGAATAGGCCGCGGTCAGATGACGGTGCTCGCCGACCACTTGGCTCACCACAAGCATGTGCAAGTTCTGTATAGGGAGCTGCTGAAAGACGTTGACGGCATAACGCTGCATGAAGCGCCGAGCGCCGACTACGACAGCAACTATTGGCTCTGCACAGTGACGCTTGACCCGGAATTGAGAATAAAGGGTCAGTCCAATGCCTATAAAGATGTGGTGAAGACTGCTGTGGGCGGTGCTGCCGGTGTGATTCACCCGGTTAACTGCCCCACGACCGATTGCCAGCCAAACGCCAATGTGGAGGCACTGCGCGTGTTTTTGCTGTCGCGACGCGTGGAAGCTCGCCCGGTG
Organism: uncultured Muribaculaceae bacterium; assembly: GCA_934636465.1. Classification (GTDB taxonomy): domain Bacteria; phylum Bacteroidota; class Bacteroidia; order Bacteroidales; family Muribaculaceae; genus Sodaliphilus. The sequence goes on along the minus strand of CAKUAR010000004.1, from coordinate 69,749 downwards.
TGGAAGCCTATGCACAAGCAGCCGGTGTATAAGGACGCGCCAGCCTATGTGAACGGTGTGAGCGAGGCTGTGTTTCGCGTGGGCATGTGTCTGCCGGCCGGGCCTTGCGTGAGCGACGCCGACGTGCACTATGTGGTGGATTGCATTAAGGAGGCGATTGAACGGTAAATGACGAAGAGATACAGATAAAGACCATTAACATTTTTCAGATGATTATGAGAAAAACAGGAATTGCACAACGTGTGGTGGCGGTGGCGTGTCTGCTGGCCTTGTGGCAGGGCGGCTGTGCTGCCAACTTGCTGAAAAGCGGCGAGAATCCGCTTGCCACGATTTCACAACTGCCGGGATTTTGCTCGATTTTTCACGCTTGGGGCTTCATAGGCGACTCGCTGAGCAGCGGCGAGCTGGAGTCGCGCGACAAAGACGGCAACATGGGCTATCACGATTTCTATGAGTATTCGTGGGGTCAGCGCATGTGCGCGGCCATGGGTGTGAAGGGAGAGAACTACAGCCAGGGTGGTGAGACCACATACGGGTGGATTGAAAACTTCTGGAACAATCCGCGCAACAATAATAATAACATCAGCGCCAAAACGTCACCTAAACAGGCCTACATAATAGCTCTTGGAGCCAATGACCGCAATGTGAAGTTTGAGGTGGGCAGTGCGAAGACTGATGTGGACGTGAAAGACTATGCCAAAAACAAGCGCACTTATGCCGGTTGCTATGCCGGCATAATACAACGTGTGCGCACCCTGGAGCCTCGCTGCAAGATTTTTGTGGTCACACAGCCTGGTGTACCCGACGATGACCCATATAATAGCGTGGTGAGGGAGCTTGCCAAGACGTTTGAGGGCGTGTATGTGGTTGACTTGCAGAAATGGATAGCCCAGAAATATGGCAAGAAAACCGATGCGCTGAAGATTTATTTCACAGGTGGTCACCTTAACGCCATGGGCTATCAGATGAGCGCATGGATGATGATGACTGGCATTGACTGGATTATCCGTCACAATATGGAGGATTTCACAAAAGCCGGTTTCATAGGTACAAGTTTGGATTACTGATTTCTGATTCCTGATGTGAGAAGAGCAAATTGTATTACTCATTGTCTAAAGTAGTCAAAACAATGAGAATTATATGGGTATATATATATCAAGATTTTTAGTATAAAAATAGTAATAATTCGCAAAACAACAAAACTTTTACAGAAAGCGGAAGTGAAGATAAACGACTGGTGATTTGCCGATATGGGGAGTTGCCAGTCGTTGTTTTTTATTGCTCTTTGCCTGACACTGGCGTGAGGGTGCAGCCTGCCTTGCGCAGCAAGCTGATGAGGCCTTTGGCGCCAGGCAAATGTCCGGCACCCACGCACACCAGAACTGATTGCTCCGGCATTATGGTCATGAGCTTTGCCGCCCACTTGGCGTTGCGCTTGTCGATGAGGTCGGCACGATATTGCTCGTCGTCGCCGCCCATGGTGGGGTCGAACATGATGCTGTCTATTTGCTCAAGATTGCCTTTGCGGTAGGCTTCATGCAACTTGGCGTTGAGCTGCTGATATTTGTCGTCGTTTTTGCACTGCTCCAAGAGGTCTTGCGCTTGCTTCACAAGGTCGCGGTTAAAGAGCACCTCTATTTGGTCGTCGATGCTCTCAAGGCCATGAGTAGCCTTTCCTTTCTGTGTGGCAAGGGTCTGTATGGCCATGTCGAGCATGGTCGACGGGTCTTGCGACGGGAAATATTTCAAGGCTTGTAGGGCTTCGATTTGTGCCGATATGGCTATGGGCTTAAACGAGTTCATTTGGTCGAGCGTCACTGAGAACTCGCTGAAATAGCCGTTGAACACGCTTGCCACAATCTTGTAGGCGTCTTTAGAGAGCAGCTCGCTCAGTGTGCTGTCGGTGGGCGCTTTGCTTGCAGCAGCCATTTTTGCCACGGCATCGGGGCTGTTGAGGCTGTCGCGCTGCACCTCGCCCCACACTGCATCGCAGTCGTCGATGGCCTGGCTGAAGCCCGCCACGGAGTTGAGAAAATCGCTGCCGGCAAAGTGGTAGGTGCCGAACAGATATGACGGCTTGGTGTTGCCCGGAACTTGAATTTTCCAGAGCAGTTGCGCCTGGGCTGCGGTGACTGCCAAAATTATGCTGATGAGTGTTAGCGTGTAGCGTTTCATTGTGATTATGTGTTTTAGTGGTTGCTATTGATGCCCAAAGATAGCTAAAAAAATGGCTTTATGGGGCATATATCACTAAAAATAAGGAGAACAGCTCGCAAAATTACCTATATATGGCTATTGTGGAGGCTCGGCGGTGGAGCTACCTTTGCAATGTAAAAAGAATTAAAGTGAATTAGTTATTAGTTGACATTATTACGTAGCCACTTCTAATAGTAAAAGTAATAAATTGCCGCAAGACGATGTGAATCGTGAAGCGGCTTTTTTGTTTTCGTGGCAGTCGGCAAGGTGAGGCTGCAAGTTAGGCATAAACAGACGAAAAAAGCCTCGACTTAGGGTGTCGGGGCTTTGTGTGTGCCGGTGGCAATGCCAAGTGATGACGTGATAGAAAACTGATTGTGATTTGAAAAAAATATGGCTTTACGCCGGCACTTTTGCCGCTTGATTTTGAAGTGCGGCATTATTTATTGTTTAACTAACTAATGTGCTATAGGCTCTGGTTTTTGATGTCGTTAAGCTCCACAAGACCATTGACAATGGCGAAAATCGTGAGGCCTGCCGGTGAGTGGATTTGGAGTTTGCGGCTGACGTTGCGGCGGTGGGTGATGACCGTGTGTATTGACAAGCAGAGCTTGTCGGCGATTTCCTTGTTTGTCAGCCCTTTCACCACGCCCACAATAATCTCTTTCTCGCGCTGGCTGAGATTCTCGTTTTCTGCCGACTGGTCTTTGTCGGAGTCCTCGCTGAGAAGTTTGGCTATCTTGGTGGAGATTTGCTCCACGTCATCGTAGATGGTGAAGCTGTCGTTGTAGTCTTTCAACACAGCAGAGTCAATCACCGCGCTAAGCAGCGCCATAAACTTGATTGACGTTTTTTTGAGCCCGGCCTTAAACGCCTTGATGTCGAACCAGCCGTCGAAAATGGGGTTGACAATCACGAGGTCGGGCTCGTGCATGAAGATGTAGTTTTGCAGCGAGCTTTGGGTCTGCACCTCGTAGGGCTGTATTTTGAGCCCAGGAATGTGGCGCAGCACGGCTATCAGCCCACTGCGCACTATGGGGGAGTTGTCGGCTATTACGAGTTTTATTGTTGCGCTGTCACTGTTCATTTTGCAATTGCTTTTCGAGCTGGGCCACAGCTGGAACGAAAAGGCACTCTTCAACCTGACGGTGGGAGGTCAAATCCTGTTCGCAATTGAAGATGTCGAAAAGAACGGCATTGAGCAGGTTGTCGTTGCTGCACTCAGGATAATATTTGATGATGATGTTTTTTAGCTCACTCACCTTGTCCTCTATCTGCGGGTGTTTGCGCGCAAACTTGGTGATGTTGATTTTGTCGGACGTCTTGCCTTGCAGCAGCTGGGTGACATAGGTGAAAAGCTCGGTGTTCTCAAACTCCATGTGAGCGCGCACCTTGTGTACCATCTCGTCGAAGAACTTCAGCATTAGGAACGCCACATTGTTGCTCGTGGAGCAGTCAATGGCCTCGATTAGCTTGCGCCGCAGCAGCGGGAAGTTGAATTCCAGAAAATAGCTGTGAGCGTTTTTGAGATATTCCATGAGCGACGCGATGGAGAATTGTGGAATTTGGTCTGTGCTATATGACGACTGGTCGCTGCTGATGAAATTGGCCACGGCAAGAAAGGTGTTGCAATCCACATGCTGCGTGCTGCACACTTCCTGCACCGTTTTGTCGCCAAATCCCAGCGACATGCCAAACCGGCTCATGACCATGAGCAGCATGATGTTGTCGTCGATAAGACCGGCCATTTTGTCGGTGGGCTTGTATTTGAAAACCATACTCATTAGTTGCTTTTTAATAATATCGTTAATCGGTTGCAAAATAAGCTGTTTGGCGCATTTTGGGCAATAACCAATTATGGGTATTTAGGCCATGTGCAATCACCACTTTTGGCTATTTTGCTGTGGCATCAGGCATAGCTGTGCATGCCGTCAAGGAAATAATTGACTCCAAAGTAGGTCATGATGAGCACAAGAAACGCCAGGGCAAGGTAGGTGTGATAGACGACCGGTCGGCGCATGGCCGGCAACGAGGCCGTGTGCAACGGCACAGAGTAGGTCATGAACGTGATTAGTGCCCAAGTTTCTTTTGGGTCCCATGTCCAGTATTGACCCCACGACACATTTGCCCAAATGGCGCCGATGAATATGCCTATGCCCATGGTGGTGAGAGCAGGGTAGAGGAAAATCTGCGACAGCACTTGCAGCGATTGCAGTTGTCTGCCGAGCAGGTCGTGGTCGCGGTTGACGGCTTTAAGCACCAGTGCCATGACGCTGCAAATGAATGTGAACGACACGAGGGCATAGGACATCATGATTACCGACACATGCACACTGAGCAGTGGCGACGACAGCACCGGCATCATGGGAGTGATGTGCGGGTCAATCTGGTTGATGTGTGACACAAGCAGGAAAAATCCCGACAACAGAAAGCCGAATGTTGTGACGATGGGAAATTTGCGGCACACAATAAGCGAAAGCAGCATCACAAGCCAGGCAAGCAGAAGCATGGTTTCGTAGCCGTTGGCAAGCGGAATGTTGCCGCTGATTATCCATCGCAATGCCTCGCACCATGTGAGGGCGGCAAAAGAGATGAGCAGAAGAACTGCCGAAACGATGCCTACCGCTTTTGCCGTCGCAGCAAGCAGCGGTGTGCGGCGCGTGAGCCGATAGATGACAAACAGCAGCGACGCAATGCCCATGAAGAGATTGAACATGAACAGGATTGTGGCAAATGGAATGGCATTGTAGGTCAGCTCGGCCTTGATACGGCTCACCGATGGCAGCGACGCACCGCCATATATGCCTTGGTAGTTGCGTATTGCCGAAACGTTTTGGTTGAATGTGGCGTAGTCGGAGCATTGGGCACTCTCGTTGAGGGCGGAGAAAACGCTCTTTATGAAAGCGGTTTGCTGCGTGGTGGCCGTGGCAGGAATGGAGTCGGCCGGCGAAAACCATGTGATTTTGTCGCTGGCGGTGACAGGAAACAGCTTGAGCGGTGTGCCCTGGCGCAGTGACATGATGAGTTGCAGCTTGTCGTCGATGTCGGCCACGGCTTTGTGGAGGTTGTCGCGATTGCCGGCATAGTATTCCTCAACACTTTTGGCCAGCACATAGCCCTTGCCGTTGCCCGAAAGCAGCTGCTTGACCGTGGCGTAGGGCGGCAGATTGAACGCCTTGCGCATCTGGGCATTTTTTATGTGGATTATTGGCTCATTGTCCCATTGCTTGCCAAAGAAAATCCAGCCGGTGAGCACCTGCTCGGCAGAGAGGCCGCAGTAGGTGCGCTTGCCATAGATTTTCTCGGTGAAGTCGAGTGCAAAGGTTTGCAGCGGCGCAATGCGCTCGTTATAGAGCACGTCGAGCTTGCCGATTTTGGCAGCTGACTCCTTGGGTATGACGCTGGCTGCGCTTGCGCCCGACACTGCACATGCGCACAGCATGGCGGCAAGAAACCCTCTTTGCGCCAGTGGGCTGCGCAGCAGTGAGCGGAAAGTGCCTTTGCGGTCGAGCAGCAGCCATAGCAGTGAAAGGAAAAGCATGGCATAGCCGCAATAGGTGACGGCAATGCCCCAAGGGTCGTGATATATGGTGAGATAGGCTCCGAGGAAGTCGCTATCGAAAGATGTCTGGTAGAAGCGGTAGCCGCGGTAAGAGAAAATTTTGTTCATCGACACGGTGGCGTTGATGACCTTTGAGCCATCGACCACTGTGATTGCCGAAGCATAGTCGCTCGCCGCACTGGTGCCGCTGTGATACTGCACGCTGAAAGAGTTGAGCTTGACGGTGAACGGCAGTTGAGCCGCCGCCCCATGACTGCCAGCGGCAAGCATTATGGCTGAGGTGGTGTCGCCTTGGCGCACGTGCAGCATGCCCTTGGTGGCAGAAATGTGGGTGATGAGGGCTCCAGCCAAAATCACAATGAATGACGCATGGAGCAGCACAAGGATTGGCTTGCGCATTTTGCGCCTGATGATATATGCCACCGCAAGCGCTGCAAGCACAGCCCACAATACCGAGAACCATGCTGCACCATAGATGTTGCCCGACGTCCACTCTGTGCCTTTGCCGTGCTCCACTATGGTGGCAGCGGCAAGAACCACAAGTGTCAGGGCATAAAAAAACATAACTGTTTTTTTCAACATTTTTACTGAAGTTTTTAATATTTGCATTCAGTTAGCAAATTAGCTCTTAAAAAATAGGGGCGAGATGAGCTTGTGGCGAACCAGCGTCAGCATCTTGCCCCTATCATAAAATATGAATTGTGAAAGCTCTTTAGCCAATCATCATTGCATCAGATGGCGTTGATGAAAGCAACAACGGCATCACGGTCTTTAGCCGGGAGGTTGTAGAATTTTTGTGTTGACTCATAGGCATCGCTCTCCTTGCTGTAGCCATGCCACATGATAGCTTCGATTACATTGCGTGCGCGGCAGTCGTGCAGACGGTCGCTTGCACCGGTCTCCTGTTCCGAGAGTCCACGACCCCAGAGTGGAGTGGTGCGACACCAGCCTGTGCGAATGTCATTTTTCATGTAAAGCTTGTGTTGCACCATATCGGTGTAAGGCCAAATGGTTTGATGTGCATATTGCGGCAACTTGCCGATTTTCTTAATGTTATCAGAAGCCCAGTAGTCGTCGTTGCCAGTCTTCCACGACGGGCGGTGACACTCGGTGCAGCCCATCTCATAGAACAGTTGCTTGCCACGCTTCACTTGAGAGTTGGCCAAATCGCGAGCCATAGGCACTGCAAGACCGCGGTGCCAAACCATGAAGTCGTAGTAGTCTTGGTCGCTCATCTCGTCCTCGCCATTGAATGGGGCGGGAGTGACGAAATTGTCGGTATAGGCCTTTGCATCGGTAGCTTTGCAGAGACCAAGCAGCGAGTTGACTTTTTCGGCAATGCTCTCGCGTGAGCCGTCGCCATAGTAGGGGTGTACGAGCGAAACTATGCTTTGACCATATTTTTGGATATAGTCAATCACATCGCTGTTTTCGCTCATTGCCTTAGCCCAGGCTTTGGTAGTGTAGAGGTAGTGGCGGTCGCTGCGAGTGACGTTGGTAATGTTCCAAATGGCATTTGCGCCAGGACCGTCTTGCAGAGAACCGCGTGTGAGGGCATAGGTGAATTTTTTGATTCGGGTTTGTCCATCGGCAAGAGTGTATTTTGCTGATGCTGCCCAGTCGTTGCTGCCCTTGTCCCACATGTCTGGGTTGAGCTCTACAAACTTTGCCTCGCGCTGATATTGCACTTTAAGAGAGTCGTCGTCGATGGCATCGAGCAATGCAGAGCCATAGATGCCGATTGTTGACTCAAGACGCACTTCATAATTGGAGGGCTTGGGGTCGGTGTTGAACGCGCTCTGGTCGATAGTAATCTCTGGATAAATGAGCTCGTATTTCGTACCGTCGGGGAACGTGTTGTTGTGCTCATCAACGGCGACAGGCCAGCTCAGATGAATGCCTTTCTCGTCGATTGGCGGCAAGAATGGATCCATGGCTCGTGTTTGTGGCATGCCGGTAACCTCGGTAATGTAGCTGTTTGCTTTATATGGGGTGCCGTTGGCGTCAACACCTGCAGTGGGGTGATAAATCACAAGCAGATAACCATTGCCTTGGTCGTCGGCATTATAGCGTTGCATGCGCTTGCCGTGACCATAGGACGGGTGGCAGTAAAGGCAGCCCTGGCGCACCCATGCCGGACCGAGTCCGCGACGCGGCTTGGTGTTGAGGGTGTAGTCTTTTTCAAAAAAAGTTTCGCCTTTTTTAAATGATGCAGACATGCCGTTTTGCTCCACGAAAGGCGATGGGTTGGAGTAGCAGCCCTGCTCGTTTGACGTGGTGCCAAGCTCTCCGCCCGGATACCATTCGGCTGCGGTGAACACGTCGTTGGCCTTGCCGTTGTTTTCGTTTGGGTTGACAGGCTTGGGAATGTCGTTGCTGTCGGAGCAAGCTGCAGCGCCACAAGCCATGAGTCCTGCAAGCAGCAATTTGCCAAATTTAGAATTAGTCATAGTGTTTTGAAATGTGATTTTAGAATGAAAGGAGATGGTGGCTTGTGAAACCTCCTTCTCCTGAAATCTTTTTATTTTGTTTTAGAGTTAAATCTCAAAATAACAGTGCTTGTTGAGATGAGTCAATCACTTGTCGGTGTTCTGAATGAAGCTGTCGGCAGCATTGAGAGCATTGGAAACCTCAAGACAGGCATCGATGGCTTTTTGACACTGTGGATTGGTGTAGTTGAGCACAAACGGAGCTGGAATCTTGTTGATTTCGGCAATGGCAGTGGTGATTGCGGTCTCAACACGGGTGTTGATTTCCGGATTATATTTCTTGAAGTAGGCTTCGAGAGAATATTGCGAGTTGCGATTCTCTTTGCGACCGCCCTTCCACACGTTTTCGATGCTCTGAATGTTGTGAATGAAGTCTGTGAGCGAATTGTGGCTGTAAGGCGACTCGATATAGTTTACGTCCGCGCCACTGAAAGGATTGTTGATTTTCACGTTACCTACCTCGTCGCTTATGCCAGCAGCACCGCCGTCGCCAATAAGGATTGCACTGATGGCGTTTTTCACGCTGCGGTAGGTGGAGCCAGCCTTGCCGGCGTTAACCATGTTCTCGCCATAGGAAATGCCACTTGTGGAGGTAGTAATAGCCCACTCAAGGTCTTCCATCACCTTTTTGTGTGCTTCTGGAGCGTCGGCGTTCCAAGAGCACTCCAGGCGATACACGCTGTTGCGCAGGTCACCGCACACGGCAGTGGCATAGATAAGCTCATATTCGCCAGAGAAATTCGTGAAGTTAAGGCCGTCTTTGTTATAAGAGTCCTTGCCGTTGGCGTTGAGTTCGGCAGCTTTGCGAGGCTGGCCATCGCGGAACAAGATGAACTCTATGCCATGGAAGCCGAGCAGCGATTGACCGAGATTTTCGTTGGCAGCCTGTGGGCCGTCTTCACCATCGAGCGAGTTAACAAGATTTGGGCTTGCCAAGAGGTTGAAAAGACGGTTGAGGTCGAGAGGCCAAGAGTCAATGTGCGGGTCAATTGAAAAATCGGCTGCAGCTCCGAGAAGGAAAGCCTCACTCAACTCATAATTGGCACGCGCGCCAAGGAAAAGTTTGCAGGCTTTGTCAACCATGTCTTGTGTCACTGCGTTTTGGGCAGAAGCCTTGCGCAGCAGGAGCATTTGGTCGTAGAGCAGCGAAGTGCTGTCGGCCAAATCCTTGTAAGTTTCGTTGATAGTGTTTTCAACATTTACTTTCAGAGCCTTTTGGAGGAGTTGGTCGCCCTCGCTGAGAACTTGCTCTGGAGAGTCTGGTTCATCGTTGTTGCTACAAGAAGCTGCGCCCAAAGTGAGGAACGCGCATAGCGCGATGCTTGAGAATTTGAGTAATTTGTTCATTGTTGCCTAAATGTTTTTATAAAATGATTTTGTTATTTTAAATTGCTGACTAAAATCAAAGGAAGAAGCCCTCATAGGCAATGCCGATAGACAGTGATGGCTCGTTGTTGTATTGCTTGTTGAGGAAACGCTTGGAATACTCGCCTTTGACCACGATTTGCTTGATGGGATACCAGTTGACACCCAGAGCCATGCGATGACGCTTGGTGAACGGGTTTTTCTCAGAGAGCTTGTTGGCTGGTGTGTAGGAGTTATAATACTCATAACGGCCAAAGAGGTAGAACTTCTGGTCGGCGGTGTGCTTGCTGCGAATAAGCGAGAAGCAGTCCCAGCCGGCTTCTGCGCCTGTGGCAATGGCTTCTTTGCCCACGTGGTCTTGGTTGAATGGGCTGGTGCGTGTTTGGCGGCCAGGCAGCGAGTAGATTGATGCGGCATCGCCAAGATGACCATAGTCGAAGTTGCCGCGCACAATCCAGTTGTGGCCATGATAGTTGAAGTCAAACGAACCTATGACGACCGTGCCGTGGAGCTTGCGCGCCATGCCTTGCGAGTCGCGGGTGTAGGAGTTGTCGATAGAGTTGCCATAATAGCCGCTCACGCCTATGCGCAAGCCGGGCAGCGAATAGTTGTCGATGCGCACGGCAGTGGCATATTTGTTGGCCACCTCAAACTCAAATGCGCTATGAGCACCTTTTTGAATCCAGTTGTCGCGGCTGAACTGCATGGCATCGAGTCCGGGCAGAAACTGCACTTCATATTTCCATGCTCCGGCGCGACCCCATAGGCTGATACCCGTCTGGTGCCAAGTGCAGGGGAAGATAGTGTTTTCTCCTTCGGGGCGATAGACGGTGAAGAAGTTGGTTGGTTCGTGCGCACTGTTGGTCAAGCCCACAGGCACCACTATGTGACCTACGCGAAGGTTCAGTTTCTTGTTGAGAAAAGACTTTTGGAGCCAGAATTGCTCCAATTCCACCTCACCGCCTTTTTCAACTTCTTGTTCCCACTCGCCGCTCTCCTCAAATTCCTTTTCGTAGGCAGAGCCAGTGCCACCATGCTCAAACTCTATTTCAGAGCCCATGGTCCAGCCTTTGCCAAAGTCGTAGCCAAGATAGACCACAGCGTGAGGAATGTCGAAACGGCCGTGACTTGGGTCGTTTTTGTATTGACCGGCCTTGCTGTAACGGTAAATGTTGTCGCTGAAAAATTCTCTTGTGAGAGCCACTTCGCCATAGCCGCCCACACTAAGGCGGTTGCCTTTGGCGTGATTCATCACGCTGTCGATGGCGGATATTTGTTGGGCTTGGATTGCAGATGGCACGAAAGCTCCCGATAAGAGACATGCCAAAGCTAAAATTGTTAGTTTTTTCATTTATGCAATTTCAATCTTAAATTTCCATTGCAAAGGTACTGGTACGGCAAATTGTTGGAAATACCTAAAAATGATTAAAGGTTGTTGGCAGGTTCGCATAAAGTGGGTATTGCGAGCCCGGAAATTTTGTGGTTTTAGTGATAAATGGCGATTGGTGGCGGTTACGCCTGCTTGGGTGAAAAGCGGCGACGGATTTGTGACTTGGCTTTGCGGTAGCAGAAAATCCAAAGCAACGGCACGGCCGTGCCCACTATGGTGTAGAGAATGAAAAACAGGTCGGTCTGGCTGCGGTAGTGAACCACCATGTGAGTCCCGATTTGCTCCCAGTCGAGCCCATAGTAAATGATTTTTGCCACGGTCACCAGCTTGAACGCTATGATGTGGAACACGAAAATGTAGAGCGTGTTGTCGCCACAATAAATGAGAAAGCGCTTTATGCACCCCTTGTGACGGTCGATGACGGCTGAAATGTGGTGAAGCATGAGGAAGCCGATTATGCCGGTGAATGGGAGTGTGAGCACATCATAGGGCTTAGGGCTGAGCGTCATGCCATGAAAGTGAAGTGCCGAGCCGGCAGCAAGCAGCAGAAAACAGATGACTGAGAGGACGGCATTTTCGGGTATGGCTTGCTCATGCTTGCGATAGAGCACTCCCACGCTAAAGAAAAACACGCCCCAGCACTCTCTGATGCCACCTTGCATCACTGTGGGTATGCGTAGCTGAAACTGTATCTTGACAAAAGCCACAATCAGTGCCAAGGCACAAATGCACAGGCAGGTGGCGGTAGTGCCAAGCCATAGGCGGCGATTGCGCAACAGCAAAAACAGGGCGAGGAACACAATGCTGCTCACGAGCAAGGCTCTGAAAAACCAGAACGCTCCAGCAAGAAACTCGTCGTAGCCACCCATAGAGAAAATTATGTCGAACAAGCGCTGCATGAACGTGTGGAGGCTATAGGGGTGGGTCACGCCGCCTTCCCAGTTGCCATAGCGCTCGTTTAGAATGCCCATAGCAAAGAACGCATTGTGGGCAATGAGGAAAAATAAAGCCCACTTGACAAATGGCAGATAAAGACCTTTGAACCGCTTGACGCAGAAATTCCACGGATTGTCAACGTATTTGCGGCTGAAGAAATAGCCAGCCGTGATGAAGAACACGGGCATGTGGAAGAGATAGATGAAATTGATGATGCGCGACGGCCCTTCGGTGTGCCCCATGCACATGAGGATTATTGCCAAAGCCTTGCATATAGATATACACGTGTTGCGCTTGTTTGCCATAAGGTGGGTGATTAATCAGAAAATTGGGTATGGATAAGTGATGTTCCAGAGATAGAGCGCATGCCCAGGCATTGACGTGCCGGCAGAGCATCGGTCTTTTTTCTCAATTATATGGCAGAATTGCTCCACTGTGATTTTGTGGTTACCAACATCTGTCAGTGTGCCAACAATGGCTCTTACCATGTTGCGCAAAAAGCGGTCGGCTGTGATGGTGAAAACCCATTGGCTGTCGTCGAGTTTGTCCCAGTGCGCTTCGGTGACCTTGCAGTTGTTGGTGGCAACATCGGTGTGGAGTTTGCTGAATGAAGTGAAGTCGGTGTAGGCCTTGATGCGTGACGCTGCCTCGTTCATCAGCTCAAAGTCGAGCCAGGGCTGACAACGCCAGCTTAGCGGATAAAGAAATGGGGATTTCTCGGTGTGCGCAAAATATTTGTAGGTGCGGCTTGTGGCGTCGAAACGCGCATGAGCCGTGTCGTGCACAGGGAAAATGGCATGAATTGCCACGTCGCGGTTGAGTATGCCATTCATGCTGTGAATGAGTTTTGCGGTGTCGGCTATGGGTTGGTCGGCATCGAAATGCGCAATCATCATCTTGGCGTTGACCTTGGCGTCGGTGCGTCCGGCACCGGTTATGCTTGTGGGTGTGCGCAAGAGTGTTGACAGCACTTTCTCAACGGTTTCCTGCACGGAAATGTCGTGAGGTTGTGACTGCCAGCCGTGAAAATGCTCACCGCGAAACGATAGACGCATAAAATAGCGCATGGTGATAGAGCTCTGATTATTCTTTTTCGAGATAAGTGTAGCCGTAGAGGCCGGAGCGGTAGTTGCGTACAAACTCATAGCCCTCGTCGGCAGTGATTTTTCCGTTGCGGATTGACTCGCTCACCCATGTCTCAACGTTGCGCACGAGTTGCTTGGGGCTGAATTGCACATAGTCGAGCACCTCGGCCACGGTTTCGCCGTCGATAACCTGGTCGATTTCGTAGTGGTCGGGGAACACATTTATGTGCACGGCATTGGTGTCGCCAAACAGGTTGTGCAAATCGCCCAAAATCTCTTGATATGCACCCACCAGAAACACGCCGAGGTAGTAGTGCTCACCCTTGCGCAGACTGTGAACCGGCAGCGCATGCGAGAATCCCTGCTGCGAAATGAAGTTGGCAATCTTGCCGTCGCTGTCGCAGGTGATGTCTTGCAATGAGGCGTTGTGAGTGGGGCACTCGTTGAGGCGGTCGAGAGGCATCACGGGGAACACCTGGTCGATGGCCCAAGAGTCGGGCAACGACTGGAATATGGAGAAGTTGCAGAAATATTTCTCGGGCAGCATCTTCGACACGCTTCGCAACTCTTCGGGGGCGTGCTTCATTTCGCTTGCAATGAGGTCAACCTCGCGCGCTATTGACCAGAACAGTTTCTCGACCATGGCGCGCGTGTGGAGGTCAATCAGACCAAGGCTGAAGCGGTCGAGAGCCTCTTCGCGTATCTGCATGGCGTCGTGCCAGTCTTCAAGCAGGCGAGCCATGTTGATTTTATCATAGATTTCGTGCAAATCAGTGACAAGCTCGCTCTCGTCGGGGCGCAGATGGTCGTTTTTCTCGTCCCACTGGGGCAGGCCTGCCGTTTCAAGAGCCTCGACAACGAGCACTGAGTGGTGGGCTGTGAGAGAGCGGCCCGACTCGTTGATGATGTTGGGCTGCTTCAGACCGTTTTTCTCGCAGGCGTCAACGAAAGAGTAGACGGCATCGTTGACGTATTCCTGAATGGAATAGTTGATGCTGTTGCCGCTTGCGCTGCTGCGCGTGCCGTCGTAGTCAACACCAAGACCGCCGCCTATGTCAACAAAGCTGACGTCGAAGCCGAGCTTGTTGAGCTGCACATAATATTGCGCAGCCTCGCGGAGAGCGTTCTTTATGCGGCGTATTTTTGTGACCTGGCTGCCTATGTGGAAATGAATCAGCTTGAGGCTTTGGGTCATGTTGTTTTTTTGCAGATACTCAAGGGCTGCGAGCAGTTCGCTTGAGTTGAGGCCAAACTTGCTGCGGTCGCCACCCGACTCTTCCCACTTGCCGCTGCCGCTGCTCGACAGCTTGATGCGAATGCCGATGTTTGGCAACACATTAAGACGGTGCGCAACACGAGATATGATGTCGAGCTCGTTGAGTTTTTCAACAACGAGAAATATGCGCCGTCCCATCTTCTGGGCGAGGAGCGCAAGCTCAATGAAGCTTTCGTCTTTGTAGCCGTTGCACACAATGGGGGAATTTTCGGAGAAATCTGCCATGTTCATGGCAAGCACGGCGTGAAGCTCAGGCTTGGAGCCGGCCTCAAGACCTATGTTGAACTTTTTGCCATGGCTCACGATTTCTTCTACCACAGGGCGCATTTGGTTGACCTTGATGGGATAGATTATGAAGTTTTGAGCCTTGTAGCCATATTCTTTGGCCGCTTTCTTGAAGCAGCTTGATATTTTTTCGATACGGTTGTCGAGAATGTCGGGGAAACGAAGCAGCACCGGCGCGGTGATGTTGCGCGAGTTAAGTTCGTTCATGACCTCGATGAGGTCAACAGAAACACAATTCTTTTTAGGAGAAACCTTGATGTGACCCTTGTCGTTGATGGAGAAATAGTTAAGTCCCCAACCCTTTATGTTATAGAGTTCGGCGCTGTCTTCAATGCGCCATTTGTTCATTCCAGTAGTCGTAGCTGTATGAAATTAAAGAGTTAAACAAAAAGATTAATTGTGATTGACAGATATAATCCATCAATTAACGACAAAGATACTAAAAAGAAATCAATAATGACAAAGTGTCAGCCGTGGGGTTTGTGCGCATAGGAAATTTTGAACAATTTTAATGATGCAAGGAATAGGCACTGTGGCATTTAGACCGTGGCCGTAGAACATAAGGCAAGAACGGAAAACAAGGTACAAGGCTGATTATGATTTTTTAATTTGTTGAGAATATTCAATCAACATAAAATGCTTATCTTTGCGGCAGATAAAAAACTGCTGTCAAAGCGGTGCTTTGGAACGGTTTTTGCACAAAAAGTTGATAGATTTAAGTATATTTTTAATATAACAAACTATGGTAAGTTATAAAGAACTTGGCTTGGTGAACACTCGCGAGATGTTCAAGAAAGCCGTTACTGGAGGTTATGCAATCCCTGCATTCAACTTCAACAACATGGAGCAGCTTCAGGCAATCATCACAGCTGCTGCCGAGACAAAATCACCTGTAATTCTTCAAGTGTCGAAAGGCGCCCGCAAGTATGCTAACCAAACTTTGCTTCGCTACATGGCTCAAGGAGCTGTGGAGTTTGCCAAAGAACTTGGTTGGGAACACCCACAAATCGTGCTTCACCTTGACCACGGCGACAGCTTTGAGTTGTGCAAGAGCTGCGTTGACTTCGGTTTCTCATCAGTGATGATTGACGGTTCGTCGCTGCCATACGAAGACAACATCGCCCTGACTGCAAAGGTTGTGGAATATGCTCACAAATATGACGTGACTGTTGAGGGTGAGCTTGGCGTGCTGGCAGGTGTGGAAGACGAGGTTCAAGCAGAAGAATCTCACTACACAAAGCCAGAGGAAGTAATCGACTTCTCAAAGCGCAGCGGTGTTGACTCACTCGCAATCTCAATCGGCACAAGCCACGGTGCTTACAAGTTCAAACCAGAACAGTGCACCCGTGACCCGAAGACTGGCCGCTTGGTTCCACCGCCATTGGCATTTGACGTTCTTCACGAAATCGAGAAGAAGTTGCCAGAATTCCCAATCGTGCTTCACGGCTCATCTTCAGTGCCACAAGAGTATGTTGACATAATCAACAAATACGGAGGCCACCTGCCCGACGCAGTGGGTATTCCAGAGGAACAACTCCGCGAAGCAGCCAAGAGCGCTGTTTGCAAGATTAACATTGACTCTGACTCACGTTTGGCATTCACTGCCGGTGTGCGTGAAACATTTGCATTGCACCCAGAATACTTCGACCCACGTCAATATTGCGGCAAGGCTCGTGAGTACATGATTGACCTGTATAAGCACAAAATCATCGACGTGCTTGGCAGCAACGGCAAGGCAGAATAAGCATTTGCTTGATAACTCATAGAAAAAGACACTAAGCGGAGCGGTGACGTTTCGCTTAGTTCTTTTTTTGGGCTGCCATGATGATTGTGCAACAAATATAGAAAATTGTGTAAGGCTTGTGCTGATGGCGTTTGTAATTTTGCACCAGAAGAAAAATATACGGCTCCAGTTGGATTTGCTGTGCTGCGAATGTGGAGCAAAATGCAAATAGGGCAAATTATGATGAGGAAAAGACTATTGACTACTTGGTGTGCTGCGGCTGGGGCACTGGCACTGTGCGCTACCGGATATTATGGCACTGTGCGCGACGGCAGCGGTGAGCCGTTGCCTGGAGCAATGGTGTATTGGGCCGGAACAAACATAGGCACGGCAACCGACTCGCTTGGCCGCTTCAGCCTGCATGAGGTGAAAGGCCGCAACAGGCTTGTGGCAACGTTTGTGGGGCTTGAACCCGACACCGTGACGGTGACGGCAACGGCAAGTAAAGTGGATATAGTGCTTGGACGCGACAAAACCACGCTTGGTGAGGTGGTTGTGCAAGGCAGTCAGCGCGGCAACTACATAAAGGCTGGCGACATAGGCAAGACGGAAAACATATCGTTTGCAGGACTGACTAAACTGGCTTGCTGCAATGTGGCAGAGTCGTTTGAAAACACGGCTTCGGTGACGGTGGGCTACAGCGACGCAATCACCGGTGCGCGCCAGATAAAGATGCTCGGTCTGGCAGGACCATACACACAGGTGCTTGACGAGAGCCGTCCGGTGATGCGTGGCTTGGGCGCACCATACGCCATGACCTACACACCGGGCATGTGGCTGAAGTCGATACAAGTGTCGAAAGGCGTGTCGAGTGTGTCGGCCGGGCATGATGCCATAGCCGGGCAAATCAACATGGAGTATCGCAAGCCAACTGACGAGGAACGCTTCTTTGGCAATGTGTATTTTGATGATATGTTAAGGCCAGAGGTGAACTTAGCGGCTGCAATACCGCTGACAAGCGACAAGCGGCTCTCAACACTGGTGCTTGCCCACGGCTCGCTCGACACCGACTGGCGCAACATGGGCGCAATGGACCGCAATCACGACGGTTTCCGCGACCAGCCAAGCACACGGACTGTGAATGTGGCAAACAGGTGGCTGTATATGACCAAGAGCGGCGCACAGATGCGCTGGGGTGTGCGCGCTCTTGCCGACAGGCGTATAGGCGGCAGCGTGGATTTTGACGGCAGCGATGCGATGCGCAATGACATGGTGGAGAACTGGAACGGCGGAGCAAAATATGGCTCGCGAATAGATAACCGGGCTCTCAACGCATATTTGAAACTGGCGTTGCCGTTTGGCGCAGGTGTGTATGACGAGGAAACAAAGAGTGAAAAGCGGTCGAGTGTGGCACTGGTGGTGGATTATGACCACTTTGGCGAGAAGGCATACTTCGGGTTGAATGGTTATAGCGGTCATGAGAATGACGTGACTGCCAACGCAATGGTGAATCTGCACTTTGACTTGCACTCGTCGCTCATGATGGGAATGCAGACAAGGCTTGCCTATTATCGCGAGAACTTGCAGAACAGCACTCCGTGGCTGGTGGCGACACCGCTGACAAACTTTGATCTTGACCGCAACGAGCTTGAGGGCGGAGCTTATGCCGAATATACTTACGACCTGAAAGACCGCGTGACTGTGGTGGCCGGATTGCGCACCGACTATAACGACTTGCACGACCGTTGGCTTGTGACTCCGCGTGCGCACGTTAAGTGTAACTTGACACCACGCACGGCGCTGCGCGGCTCGGTGGGAATGGGCTACCGCACAGCCAACGTTGTGACCGACAACATAGGCATACTGACCACAGGACGCAGAATAGTGGTGGCCGGCGAGCGTGCCAGTGGGTTTGACGGAATTGACCGCCTGGAGAAATCGCTGACTTCGGGCGTGAGCCTGACGCAAACAATGAAGCTGGGCAGTGACAATGGCGCAAGTGTGAGCTTTGACTTCTTCAACACGCGTTTTTATAACTCTGTGGTGGCTGACCAGGAGTGGGGCGCAGACGTAATAAACATCTACAGCACAAAGGGAAAATCAATGACCAACAATTTTCAGATAGATTTCAACTGGACACCACTAAAGCGTTTTGACGTGTTTGCCACGTTTCGCTACACGGTGAGCAAGATGACAATAGACCGCCCTGACGGCAGCACTGCTTGGGTGGAACGGCCATTGATAAGCAAATATAAGGGACTTATTAACTTGTCTTATGCCACAAAATTCAGAATGTGGGTGTTCGATGTGACGGCGCAAGTCAATGGTCCGCAGCGTGTGCCGTCGCTCACAGGCAACCTGGCAGATGCAAGTCACTCGCCGGTGTATCCGATGCTGTTTGCACAGGTGACGCGCAAAATAGGCAAGGCTGACGTGTATGCTGGTTGTGAAAACATAACTGATTACAGACAGCACACACCTGTGATAGAGGCTTCAAATCCATTTAGCACAGGGTTTAATTCAATGAATGTGTGGGGGCCACTTATGGGCAGAAAGTTTTATGCCGGAGTGCGGATTAACTTCTATTGACGAGCAGTTGTGGGCTGTTTTGGGCATGCTTTTTGTAAAATAAACTAAAGATGCGTGCAATGTGCGTGGACTTGATGAATTTTGGTATTATCTTTATTGTCAAAAATAAAAAGTAAAAGCAATAAAAGTTAGATTATGAAAAAGTTATTATCAGTTATTGCAGCCATAGCTCTGGTGGCATGTGCTGCTCAAGCAAAGGGAAATGAAAATCTTGTAACTACAGTGCTTAAAGCTGACGTCACTTGTCAGAATTGCGCTGACAAAATCATGAATAACGTGCCGTCGCTGGGCAAGGGTATAAAGGACGTGAACGTTGATGTGGAAAACAAACTTGTGACGGTGACATACAACAAGAGCAAGAACAATGTCGGTAATCTGATTAAAGGTTTGGCTTCGCTCAATGTGGCAGCAAGCGAGAGCAACACTTCGGCTACTTTGGCAAAGGCTGGCGCATGCGGCAAGAAAGCAAAATGCAAAAAGGCTGCTGCTGGTTGCTGCAAGGGCGGCAAGGCTGCAAAAGAGAAGAAATACTGCTGCAAGTCAAAGGACAAGAAAGTAGCAAACAAGAAGTGTGCCGGCTCTCTTGACGGCTGCAAGGTTGCTGATGCAAATTGCAGCAAGGCAAAAATGTCAGCTTGCGCCAAAGCGGCTTGTGCGAAGGCTGACGCAAGTTGCTCGAAAGCCAAAGTGAAGAAAGAATGTAAGAAAGAGTGTAAAAACGACTGATTCTCGCTTTTGGGCAAAGATTACAAGAAAATGGCAAACGGCTGCTACCTGATGTTGGGTAGCGGCCGCTTGTGTTTTTTGAGAGGGGGCGCGTGCGCTATTGCTGGATTTTTAGGTGCCCGTTGCCGGTGAATTTGATTTTGTCAATGCAAACCACTCTATCCCAGTTGGGGAGCTTGCAGTTGGGATCGGCATGGCGGTGATAGACAATGCGCATTGTTCCGTCGGGGCACTGCACGATGCTGTTATGGCCAGGCGACGAAACGCCTTTTTTCAGGTCGGTGGTCAAGAGTGGATTGTCGTCGCACTTTTTCCATGGACCAAGTGGGTTTGTGGCTTCTGAAACTCCTATGCCATAATGGTCGAAACCAGTGTCGTTGGCAGAATAGGTCATGACGTATTTTTTGCCGTGCTTAATCACCCACGGGCCTTCGTTGCAGCGGTTCTTTTCCCAGTTGACACATTCCCACGGCTGCGATGCGCTTGAAACAAACGTAGGCTCACCCACGATGCCAGACAGGTCGTCTTTGAGCTTGGCTGCGTAGGTTTCGCCAATGGCGATGCCGTCTTTGTTGTAGTTGTGGCTATAATACAAATACGATTGTTTGTCATCGTCAACGAAAATGTGGCAGTCAATAGCTGCATATTTAGTGTCAATCCACGGCAAATAGAGGTCTGTGTATTTGCCGTTTGGCTTGTCGCTCACGGCAAGGCATGTAATCAGACCTTTGTACTTGGGGCTTAGGCAACTGAATGTGAGGTAATATTTGCCATTGACCACATGCACTTCCGGCGCCCAAAAGCACGATGCGCCTTTGTAGGCGTCGTTGTCACCAGGCTTATAGAGCATGCCTTGATATTCCCAATTTTTCAGGTCGGTGGACGTGTAGTATTCAAAACCTTTGTCAGCACCAGATGTGCCTGTCAGGTAATAGATTTTGCCGTCGGTGAACACACATGGGTCGGCAACGTGGACAGGTTTGCCGTTGGAGTAACACAGAGGGTCGTGTGGCTTCTTGGCAGAGGCATTGCTTATTGCCGTCAGAGCCAAGAGAAGTGTGAATAAAATTTTGAGGTTTCTCATAAATCGTGTTTTTTATAGTTGTTTGATAAGTCGATAAACAGAACTGTAGAGCATTTAAAAAAGCAATACCATTGAACAAAGTGTCGCAATGGTATTGCTTGTCTTTGGAAATTGTTAATCAAATTTTATTTTGCAGAAACGAACTTATAGTCACCAGAGCCCAACTCAATCACGGTGTTGCCTGCGTCAGAGCTGACTGTGCGCACGCCGTTGCCCACCTTGGGAGCAATGCGGAACTTGGCAGGAACAACCACTTTGGCTGTTGCGTTAGCTGGAACGGTGATGTTCCAAGTGAGGTTGTCGCCAGTGCGAGTCCAGTTGCTTGCGATAGGACCGTAAGGTGATGCGTAGGTGGCAGCAGCGTGGTCGAGCCCATCGATAAACGCTGGCTGCATGAGAATTTTCTTGTAGCCGTAAGAGTCTTCTTCTACATCGTTGCGTATTCCGGCCAGGTCTTCATACATCCACACCACAAAGTCGCCAATGAGCATAACGTGGTTGCCTGAGTTCATTGCAGGGTCTGCGGTGTCGCCGTTCCAGAGCTCCCAGAATGTGGTGGCTCCATGCTTCACCATATAGCCCCATGATGGGTAGGTGTCGTTGGTGGCAATCTTGAGAGCAAGGTCGCCGTGGCCGTTGCGTGTGAGGCCGCGCATGAGGTGTTGAACACCAAGCACGCCTGTGCTGATGTGGCCGTTGAACATAGGGCCGTTGGTCACAGCCACAATGTTGTCGATTACCTGCTGTCGGTAAGCATCGGGCACAAGACCGAGTTGCAGCGACAAGATGTTGGCTGTGACGGTATTATTGCCATAGCCGCCTTTTGTCTTATCGAAGAAAGTTTTGTTGTAGGCTTCGCGGATTTGTGCGCGCATAGCCTCATATTCAGCCACGTCGGCCATGCGGCCATTGTGGCGAGCGAATTTCTCCATGAGTCGCAGCAAGTCGTAGTAAACTGAGGTGCTCAGAATGCGTCCGTCGGTGCGGCGGGCAGGGTCTTGTGAGTGGATAAGCTCTTTCTTCTCTGGCGGCATGCACCAGTCGCCATAGGTGTCGCTGGTCACGATGCCGTTGTCATAAAATTTATTTTTAACAAAGAGAATGTACTTGCGCATAGAGTCGTAGCGGTTGCGGATAGAGTAGTCGTTGCCAAAACGCTGGTAAACCATGTCGGCAGCATAGAAGTAGGCTGATGGCCAGGTCACGTTTGGTCGCCAGAGAGTCCAGTAGCGAGGGCTGACATCGGAGATGGCACCTTCGGGCGACATTGACTCCTCAATGTCGAGCAGCCACTTGTTGTAGAACAGGTTATTGTTGAACACAAGGCTCTCGCTGTAGCAGCCAGTGGCGCGATCGCCAAGCCAGCCGTGTCGCTCGTCGCGCTGCGGACAGTCAGTTGGCATGCCGCGATAGTTGCCGCGAATGCCCCAGTAAGCGTTTTTATAGATTTGGTTGAGCAGTTGGCTCGATGACTCAAATGTGCCGGCTGTGTTCATCTTGTCGTAGATTACGCAAGCAGTGAAGTCGTTGATTGAGGGTTCGTAGCCGAGGCCGCTCACCTCGATGTAGCGTCCACCATGATAGGTGAGTTGAGGTTCCCATGTGAATGGGCCGTCGGTGGCCGGAGTGTAGTGGTCTTCGGCCAAGGCACTACGCAAGTTTGCCACATAGAGCTCGGTGTCGTTGTTTTGGAGCGTCTCGGAGAAGCGGAGCTTTATGGTTTGTCCTTTCTTGCCGTTGAAAGAAACACGGGTCCACCCTACGAAGTTCTGACCCATGTCGATGATGTAGCGGTCATCGCCCACTTTCTTCACTGTTTTGCCCTTGAATTGCTCATTGATGCAAAGGCTTGGCGACATTTGCGGTCGGAGAAGCTCTGTGGGGCTCTTCATCTCGTCGGCGTTCTTCCATGCAGAAGCGTCGTAACCGGCAGCAGCCCAATTGCCGAGTTCCATGCGTGCATCATATTTCTCACCGTCGTATTCGTTGTTTTCGCGGATAGGACCTTGGTCGGTTGCCTTCCAGGAACCGTCGGTGACAACCGTGGTTTTGCCGGCAGGTGTTTCAATCACCAGCTGTGCTATTACGCGAGGCATGCCAAACATGGTGTTGTCGTTACGCATTGACAGGTAGCGTCCGTTGCCAAGCAGAATGCCTATGGCGTTGTTGCCCTTTGTGATGAGCGGAGTGACGTCGTAGGTGGTGAAATTGATTGCTGTGGGAAACCAAGATGGCAGAGAGCCAAACACGTCGTTGCTCACCTTTTTGCCATTGATGTAGGCGTAGGTGCTTCCGGCACCGGCAATGTAGAGAGTGGCGCGTGTCACCTTGCCGCTAACGCTGAATTCGTTGCGCAGGTAGCGAGCCGGCAGAATGGTGCGCTTTTGGTCGTCGGTGTTGTATTTTCCGTCGATGCCAATCCATTTTGCGGTCCACTCACTTGGGTTGAGAAGTGTGGTGGTGAACGTTTTTACGGCAGATTTTGCGTCGCCTTTGTTGGTCCATACGTTTACTTTCCAGTAATACTTTGTGGCAGATTGCAGTTTGGCACCTTTGTAGATGATGTTAACTGATTTGTCGGACACTACTTTGCCGGAATTCCACACCATGCCGCTGTTGCCGTTGAGGCCGGCTTTGGAGGTGGCTACGACGATTTGGTAAGCGGTTTGCACCACGTCGTTTGACTTTGATTGGATTTGCCACGAGAAAGCAGGGGCTGTGTTGCCCACACCCACGGGGTTGTCTTGAGTATCAAGCAACACGGCCGAGAGTTTCACTCCGGCGTTGATGCACATGGTGGCTGAAAGAGCCAGCAAGACAAACAAACTCAATAATTTTCGCATAATTTTGATTAATATGTTAATAGTTAAATGTTGATGTCGATATGGTTATTGCAAATATAGCGATTTTATTCGGTTGGCTTGTGTGTTGACCGTTGAAAATTAGCCCTTGTAATGTCTGTTTCAGCTTATTTTTGTGCCAATAGACCAGTGTGTGTTTCTCTGGCGAATGTAAAGGTGAGGGTTACAGTAGTTTTAATGCGATTGCGGCACAGGCCTCGGCATCGGCAAGTGCGTGGTGATGCTTGGTCAGGTCGTATCCGCAATAGGCTGCCACTGTGTGCAGTTGATGGTTTGGCAGCAAGTTGCGCAGCTTGCTGCGCGATGCTCGACATGTGCAGAAAAACGTGTAGTCGGGGTAGGGCATGTGAAACATGCGAAATGCGGCTTTAAGGCAGCTTTCGTCAAAGGGGCTGTTGTGCGCCACAAGCGGCAGACCCTCGATGAGGGGTTCTATCTGTTCCCAAACGGAAGGGAATGTTGGGGCGTCTTCCACATCGTCAATCGTCAGTCCATGCACTTGTGTGGCGAAAAACGAGAAAAAATCGGGTGTGGGGTAAATGTGGCTATAAAACTTGTCGGTTATCTTGCCGTTGCGCACAATCACCACTCCCACGCTGCACACGCTTGAGCGATATTGGTTGGCGGTTTCGAAATCAATTGCTGCAAAATTGTCCATTCATCATCATTTGGGTTTAATATTGCTAAGTTAAGGCTTTTTGCGTGGTTGTTTTCTTATTTTGGTGATAAAGTTTGCATATTGACCAAATCGTTATTAAATTTGCACTGCTTTTGAGGAAATATCTTTGGAAGTGCGATCGGGATGTAGCTCAGTCCGGTTAGAGTATACGTCTGGGGGGCGTGGGGTCGCTAGTTCGAATCTAGTCATCCCGACACGACAAAAGCACTGGCAAATTTGCCAGTGCTTTTGTCGTTATGTATAGAGTTGTTGGGTGAGGGTGCTATACGCGTACCTCTGGCACGCTGTTTTTTTTGTGGCTTTTTATCCCACGACCGTCGCTGCGCTCCTCAGTCGTGGGTTATGCTTATATGAGCCCCTCTGGGGCTCTCTGTCTGTGTTATGCTTGCAACGTGGCTGTGTGTCGCCTCGCTGTCGCTGGCTGTGGCTAGTTGTTGGCGTTGCGTAAATTGTGGCTGATGGTTGCTATATGCGGTTTTTATGGCAGGCAAGTTTCTTGTGCGACTCTATGCTGGAGCTGGCTGTGGGGGGGGGGAAAACAAAAAAGGTGTGCCTGAATTGACACACCTTTGGAGCCACGAGTGGGACTCGAACCCACGACCTTTTCGTTACGAATGAAATGCTCTACCGACTGAGCTATTGTGGCTAATGTCTATCGCTATGTATAGACGTTATTTCTTTTGCAAATTTACAACAATTAAAACGATTGTCGTGTATAACTAATCGAAATTTTTGATTTCGGCAGCAACAATTTTGCTAATGACGGCGAGGAAACTCCTGGTCCTATGCCTGTGATGACCGTTGTGGTGCTTGAGGGGTAGTAGTAGGAGTAGCCTGTGGAGCTGCTGTAGAACTGCAAATCAACTGGCATGATGATGAATTCCTTGTCGTCTTCGGTGGCTATGCCTTTCTGATTGTTTAGAATGTTTATCATATAGTTGCGCATGCCGCTGAACACATAGCGGTGTTTCGATGAGTCGTAGGTGGCGTAGAACGAATCTTTGTTGTTGGTGATGCTGTCGTTGGCAATGAAGTCGTCACGCTTGCTTGCCTTGACCATGAGCAGGTATTTGGGTGGTTGCACACCATATTCGTTCTCAATCTCCTCTACCGGTATGGTGAGCGAGAGCGTGTTGAGCACGGCAATGTTGTTGCCAACGCGCGCCTTATACTGGTCAATGATGTCTTGAATGGGGAAGTTGACTTTCATCTCATAGCCGGCAGGACCCATGATGATGGCGTCGCCGCTAGACACCATGTCTTTCACGCTCTGGTCGGGCTGAAGATTGATGTTGTTGTTTGACACGATTTCGGGCGTGGCTGCCATGATGGTTTGCTGCACTGGTGATTGCACCACGATGGAGTCGCCGTCTTCCACTTGCTTCTTATACCAGGTTTCGATTTCGGCATCATAGAAGTTCATGACACGTCCGCTTCCGTAGGTGGTGGTGATATACAGACCTGGGAAAAATTCGCTGAACGCAGTGGGGTCTTTGAAAATTTCGGGGTTGGTCTTGAACTTGGTATATACCTCCTTGGCAAAGCTAAGGGGAAGTGGCACATAGCACACTATGTAGTTTCTTTTGTTGAGCGCAGTGTCGCCCTGCTCAAGCACCGATGCAGAATAAGAGGCTGTGCCGAGCAAGTCGCTCTTACTGTAATAGCCCGATGGGTTGAAGTCGGTGTAGATGGGGTGTGGAATCTGCTTGTTGAGGCGATAGACGCTGATGCGCATAGGTACAAGAGAGTCGCCGGTGAAGCCGCCGCGCGGAATGCGCAAGGCCAGACGGCAAGAGTCGAGCCAGTCGATGGGCACACCCATGGTGTCTATCTTCTCGGTGGGCATGAATTGCGTGACAACATCGGAAGTCAGGTGTCCATAGCCCTTTGACTTGATTTTTCCCACAAGTTGCAACGGTGCGGCAGAACCCACCGTGGAGTCAGTTTGGCTTATGGCCTTGCCATAGACGTGGCTGTTCCAAACAGACTGACCTGTGATTGAAAACGTTGAGTCCTCTATGACGGTAGAGACTGTGTCGGCTATCGACGACCCTATGGTCTCGTCGTTGCACGAATATAGGCCAAGCATCACTGCTATGGCAACCAACACTACAAACGATTTATTCATGTGAAATTTTTCTCTCAGTGTATGAAAAATAAGTAGATACTTGTTTTTTTTGCGGCGCGGCGGTGTTAGAGCTTGTTGTAGAAATCGGTATAGGCCGTCACATACTCGTCGCCCTCCTGGAACGGAAGGAATGGCTTGCCAGATTTTTTCACCAGCTCAAGCACTTCTGGGCGCACATTTGCCGAGCATTGCACAATGCCGTCGCTGTGGGCGATGGCGAGTTTGGTAAGCTCCAAATAATCGGCTTGTTTGCCTTCAAGTTCCTTGAAATTGTCCTCTTTCAAACCGTCGAACTTTAGTTTCTCGGCAAGTCGTGCATCGAAAGGAGTCTGGAAGTCGTCGTCAAAGAGCGAATACACCACCTTGGTGTTGCTGTAGGTGGGATCGTCGCCATAATAGTCTTTTATGTAGAGCGGGGCAAGTGCCGTAATCCAGCCGGAGCAGTGAATCACGTCGGGAATCCAACGCAGCTTCTTGACGGTTTCGAACACACCTCTCACGAAGAATATGGAGCGCTCGTCGTTGTCTTTAGGCGAGCTTTCGGTTTCAAGCTGTTTTGTGATGCTCTTGGAGAAATAGTCTTCGTTGAAGATGAAATAAACCTGCATTCTGGCAGGCTGGAGAGTGGCAACTTTGATTATCAATGGATGGTCAGTATCATCTATAATCAGATTCATGCCACTGAGCCTGATTACCTCATGCAACTGGTTGCGACGCTCGTTCACAAAACCATATTTAGGCATAAAAGTTCTGACTTCCAACCCATGTTCTTGCACGCCTTTGGGCAAATCTCTGCATAACACTGACATTGGTGTGTCGGGCAGGTAGGGTGCAATCTCTTGAGAGATGTATAATACTTTATTTACATCCATGGTTCAAACAAATTAAATTTATATGCAAAGTTACCAAATTTTTTATCAACTCACAATCCAAACGCCACCACCCAAAGTGTTTAAGGGCGTTTTGAGTTGTATTTTTAACATCTATAAGCCATTTTTTTGAATTTGTTTGCTTGAATTGTCAGTTGCTTCAGAGTGGCGCACATGGCTTGCGACACGAAACAGAAAGAGGCGAGCATGCTTGTGCGGTGCTCGCCCCTTTAGCTTATGGGTTAGTAATGCTTATTTTGGCATTTGCATTTTCTCGATAATCTTAACTGGGCCTACAAGTCCGGCAGGATAAAGGGTGTCGGCTGCATTGTAGAACTTGACTGCAGTGTAGGTTATGGGGTTGGTGACATTAGGTTGAGCGTCGCCTATAAGGCGGTTTTGCCAAGTGTCGGTCACCTCAATTTCAAGTTCGTTCTCTCCGTCGCGAATGGCATTGCCAACAGGAACAATGAACGGCCGCTTCCACACCAGGCCGAGGTCGGTGCCGTTTAGCTTGACGCGGGCCATGTTATAAACCTCACCGAGGTCGAGATAGAGAGCATCTTTTGGAGCTGCGGAATTCCAGTGGAATGTGCAGGAGTAGCGTGCGGTGCCGGAAAAATAACGGACACTGCCAACGTTTGATTCAGACAAAGATTTGAGCCTTTGGAAAACGGCTTGTGCTGAAGCTCCGCGGTTTTCTTGGAAATTAACTGTCCACGGACTGCTGATAGACATGCGCTCAACAAGTTCGGTGGCAGGAAGCTCGTGCTTGGCGGCAGAGGTGTTTTCTTCGAAAATCACGAATTGTGCGTCGTCGGCAGTGAGGTCGAGAGTTATAATTGTACGTCCGTCAAGCATCTGGTAAGCGATTTCTTCTTTTATGCCAGTTTCGGGGTGCAGAACGTAGGGCTTCTTGCCAGAGACGCGGCATGAAACCTTGACCTTGCGCGCTTCAGGGCTTATGTTGGCAAACCAATAAATGTGACCGTCGGCAAGCTGGCGGTGAACGAAATGCACTTCGCCAGTGTTTTGTGACATGTATTTCACATCGGGAGCAACTCCCGCCTTGGCGAGTGCTTCGGTCATGGCACTGAACTGATAGACGTTGGTCTTGCCAGAGTTCCAGACCTCATTGACCAGTTTGTCGAACTGCTTTTGGTCGGCATTGAGGTTGGCACAAGCCTGAGGTTTGTTGCCAATTATTATGACGCCGCTTTTTGCCATTTGGGCAATTCTTTTGAGCACAGGAAGTGACATGAAGCGAATTTGCTCATCGAGAACGAGCACTTTGTAGCTCATGCCAGAAGCAGTGGTGAGGTTATTGTTCTTGATTTTAAGCACATTTTGCAAAATAGAGGCGTTCACAAAGTCGAAGCTGTAGCCTTCGGGCACTTTTACCCTTTCATTGCCAAAACGGCTTGTGATGTTTTTGTCCTCGCCATAGAAATAGGCAATGTCGGCCACGAACTTGCCTTGCTGAAGCATATAGGTGCTGCGACCCAGGTAGTCAATCCACGCTTTGGCTTCGTGTGCCCATGTCTCGTGGCGGTTGAACCACTGTCCATAAGGACCAAGGCCGAGGCCTGGGATTTTGTCGTCGCATGGCTGGTGAACCGAGCAGTGAATCACGAAACGGTTGAGGCCATAGGCCATGGCGGCATCGGCAGCGTGCTTCAGATTGGCTGGAGTGTTGATATAAGCCCTCACGCCATCGACGGTGCCGAGTCCGTAGGTGGTGAATGACTCGGCGGCACACACGTTTTGCCCATAGATGTGAGCCACCGACGCTGACTCGCGAATATCGGCCTCTGGCAGCGGACTAAGCTGATAGAAACCGTTGTCTCTTATCCAGAAAGCCGACATGGGGATTTCTGCGTTTCGCTTCACGTCCATGCCGTCGGCCACATACATGCGATAGTGTTCCTGCGACTCATTGTAGCGTTTCATGCCATAGTCGGCAAGAATTTCGCGCATCACATCGTAGTGATTCTCGCAGATGAGGTCGCTAAGTGTGGTGCGCCAGTCAAAAAGGAACTGCTCGCTCTGCTTGGCGCTGCCCACGAGTTGGCCGGCAAGCACCGGGAGCCAAGAGGTGATGCTGTAGCCGTTGCGTTTCTTGAATTTGTCGGGCATTTGCGGAGTCCATGTTTGGCAACCGGCCTCGTAGCTGTCAATCATGAGGTGTGAAATGACTTTGCCAAGGCGATTGCGCGAGGCATTTTGATACATTTTGAAATATTCGTTGTAGTATTTCTTGACAGCTACTTTGTCGAATTTGTCAACCTCAAGACCAGTGGCTTCGGGCGAAGCGGGGCCGTTGGTCTGGCCTGTGAGGTTGTAGCCAAACCGGAAGATGCGCCAACGTCCGTCAGGCACTTGCCATGTGAGAACACCATTGTTGACCTTTGATGTCAAGTCAACCACGTTGTCAAGGCTAATGGCATCGCCGGTTTCGGGAGTAGGATAGAAGTCGGCTATGGTAGATGACACGGCAAAGCCAGCCTTTTCGGTGTCGATGTTGACACGCGCTACAGGCAACAACTGCATTTCGGTGTAGTTGAGACCTTGACCTTTGACGGCATTGCGCAAGCGGAAATACTTGGCCGAGGCATCGGGAAAGTCGATGGTGCGCGAGCTGGCGTTGGTGACAGGCAGTCTGCTAAGCACCGGACGGAACGTGATGCCGTCGTCGCTGCACTCGAGCACTCTGGCGAATTGTCCACGCTCTTGGCCTGTGATGGCAAGCTGCATGCAACGAATGGTCTGCTTTTGTGGGAACTCCACTAAAATCCAGCTGAAGCTGTTGCTGTCGCAGCCTATGGGGCAAGACGTGTTGAGGTTGCCGTCGGTGAGAGCCGTGGCTGAAGAACCGTCGCTTGTGGTGATGCGAGGGTTGAGCTCAAGCATTGACTTGTCGTTGTCGGGCAGTTTCACGGCAACTACGGCAATATCGCGGTAGTAGTCGTGCTTGTGGGGATTGGTCGCGTCGCGCGGAAGGTCCTGATAGGTGCCGCACACGGTGTAGCCATCAGGAAGCTTGTCGTGGAAAAGACTGCCACCGTTGATTGTGATGTCGCGCCACACGAGCTTCTTCATGGCGTCGTCTTTGCTGACCCAAGGGCCGCCTGTGACACTCCAACCAGGAGAGCTGGCGATGGTGACTTCAAATTTCAGCGAGTCGGCGAGGTCGAGCGCGTAGTTGAACGCATCTTTCCACTTGGGGTCCATATAAACAAGTCGCTCTTTAACGATTTGCGGAGTCTCAAGACCGGCGTCGAAATTGGTGAAGCCGGCAATACCTGCTGATTTCATCCATAACAGGTCTTTCTTTATGCCGTCTTTTGTGATGTTGCCGTTCATCCAGTGCCACCACACTCGCGGATAGGCATCGCGTGGGGGATTGGTAAAGGCGTTTACCACTTGTGAAACTGTGGGATTGGAATTGCAGGCCGAGGTCTTGGCGCATAGTTGTGACGCGTGGAAGCAAGTTATTGCTGACGCAACCAAAACGGAAGCAAGACCGTGCATGTGGCTGAATTTTATCATTGCTGGAAAAATGTTGATGTTTTTAGAAGTCGTTTCTTTATCCAAAGGTAATGAAAATTGGGCATAAAAGGACAAGACTATGCCAGTTTTTGTGACAGTTAGCAATCTGACAGCTTGTGGAATGTGGCGGGGGCGGTGTGCGTTAGAGCTTGACACCGACTTTAGCCCCCAGAGTCATGAGGTGAATGTATTCGTTGCTGCTATTGCTGCGAGGCGCTTGGATATTATAGTCGATGAAAATGCCGCTAAACAGCTCTTCTTGCGCACGTTGCAGTTTATTGACGCACCGAGATAAGTGGCTTGAAACCAGCGCCGCTGGGTTACGCGGTCGAAAAAGTTGGAGTCGCTGCCAGCCATTGTGGTGTCGGCTGGCACTGAGTCGGCCACTGCTGGGGCGGCTTGTGCCATAGTCTGAACCAAGACGGCGATGAAAAAAGTTGCCAAGAACAAAATTCGCTTCGACATAAATGTTTGAATTGCTGGGTGCAAAGTTAATGCCTAAAATTGAGCGAATTTTGTTTTTGGCAACAAAAATGGCGTGTGGGGAGACACGCTGGCGCGTTTTTTTAACGACGCAACGTGATGACCAGCGGCTTGACATCAGGAATGGTGACGGTGACAGAGCCAGCTGTGGTTTTATCGACATAGAGGCGGAGACGACCCTCAAAGAAGTCGCCTTGCGATGCCGATGTGTATTTCTTGCCTTGCGGGTCGTGCTGGTTGCCGTTGTCGATGCCAACGATGCGGCAGCCACTGGCGGAAATGGCGGCTGTGCCGCAATATGACGGAATGCGGTGGCCGCGCTTGTCGCAGGCGGCAACCTCGATGTAGTCGATTTTGTCGCCTTTTACGTTGCTGAATACGAGCTGCGACGGTGTGGCGGCGGTGGTGACAAGAGTGTGCTCGGCAACGCGACGCTTGCCGCCGTTGTAGGCAATGGCCTTGAGTGTGCCTGTCTTATAGTGAACGGCAGGGAACTTGGCGAAACAACTGTCGGCATCAACGGCTTTACGGCCAAGACTGCGGCCATTGAGTTGCAGCTCCACTTCCTTGCAGTTGCTGAACACCACAACGTTGAGAGTGGTGTCGGGAACCCAGTTCCAGTGGTCGGCAACTGAAGCTGGCCGCCAAGCGAAGTCGGGGTGTGCCGGTGTGGTGGTGACTCCTGCATGCACTGTGGGTTGTGCTGACCAATAGGCTTTGCGCAAGAAAAATTCAGGCTTGGGGAAGCCGGCAATGTCGTTCATGCTCTCGTTCCAGCCACGGTCGCCGTCCCAAACAATCTCGCCGAGGTAGTCGAAACCAACCCAGATGAACTCTCCGATGCAAGACTTGGTCTTTTTGACCCAAATGGGGTTGTCGGCAGAGTTATAAGTCTCTGTGCCGAGCAAAATGCGGTTGGGGTAGATGGCATGCTCTTGGGCATAAAGACTATCGGTGTGAATACGGTCGATGTAGTTGTAACCGGCGATGTCGAAGCAATCGAGGAAGCCGGCCTTGTTAGCTCCCACAAAGAAGTCGCAGGCGGCAGTGACGGGGCGCGTGGGGTCTTCGTCCTTGGCAATCTTTACCAGACGGCGGGCAATGTCGTTGCCCTCGATGCGCTGATTAGGAATCTCGTTGCCCAACACATAGAGCATGACGCAAGGGTGATTGCGGTCGCGTGAAATCATGCGGCGCAGGTCGGTTTCGGCCCATTGGTTGAAATAGAGGTGATAAGTGTAGGGCATCTTGCCATAGGACGTCTCGCTATAGCCCCATTCTTGTCCGCGGTTCCACTCATCGAAAATCTCATTGGAAACGAAGAAACCAAGACTATCGCAGAGGTCATAGAAATATGCTGGAAACGGATAGTGACTTAGGCGCAAGGCATTGCAGCCCATGTCCTTGAGCGACAAAAGACGGGCACGCCACACGTCGCGTGGAACGGCGGTGCCAAAAGGTCCGACATTCTGGTGCAGGCACACACCTTTGAGTTTTTCGGGTTTGCCGTTGACTGTCATGCCCGACTCTGGAGAGAACTTGATGTCGCGGAAACCGACGGTAATGGTTTGGCTGTCGATGACGCTGTCGGCAATGCTGATGCTGCAAAGCAGCTTGTAGAGGTTGGGAGAGTCGGGCGACCACAATGCAGGGTTGCTGATAGACAAAGAGTCGGCAACGGTGGTCTGGGTGAAGTCGCCAATCTCGCGAGTGACGGTGTGTGTGGCCAGCACTTTGCCGCCGAGGTCGCAGAGAGAAAATGTGAAGTCAACCGGCTTGGAGATGCGACGGTTGGCGCCTTGCACCACGGTCTTATTGCTGTCGCTGCGAGTCCACACATAGAGGTCAGTGTTGTCGGTCCAGTGGAACACTGTTTCGGGGTAACGGTTGTTGATAATCTTAGCCTTGACGGCAAGTTTGGCTTTTTGCGCCGTGACAAGAGGTGTGGTGACGAAAGTGCCATTTTGCACAAAGTGCATCTGCTCGGTG
Source organism: uncultured Muribaculaceae bacterium (assembly GCA_934636465.1). GTDB lineage: Bacteria > Bacteroidota > Bacteroidia > Bacteroidales > Muribaculaceae > Sodaliphilus. The sequence goes on along the minus strand of CAKUAR010000004.1, from coordinate 36,485 downwards.
AGAGTGAGGGTGACATCGCGATAGATGCCAGAGCCTGAATACCAGCGCGAGCCGGGTTGCAGCGAGTTGTCAACCTTGACGGCAAGCACATTGTCGGCACCGCCGAACTTGACGAAAGGCGTGATGTCGTAGTGGAACGCATTGTAGCCGTTGGGATACTCGCCCACCATGCGGCCGTTAATCCACACCTGGCTTTTCATATACACGCCGTCGAAATTGATGAACACACGTTTGCCCGACCTAGAGGCATCGAGTGTGAAGTGCTTGCGATACCACCCTGTGCCGCAGGGCATGAAGCCGCCTTGCGGGCCGCTAGGGTTGGATTTGTCGTATTTGCCTTCGATGCTCCAGTCGTGAGGCACGCTCAATGTGCGCCAATCGGCATCGTTGAACTCTGGTTGCGCGAAAGACTGGTTGTCGGCAAGAATGAATTTCCAGTTGTCGTTGAACGGAATGTGCTGTGTGGCAGAATTGGCCGACAAAGCACAAAGCACTATAAATGCAAAAAGCAGGAAAGAATGTTTCATTTGCTTGAGAAGTTGTGAAAATGACTGAATTTTAATTTTGTTTTTGAGTTTGAGTTTGAGTTGACCGCGAATGGATAAAGGCGCTTCAGCAATGCGTCATGTCGCGGAATATGTCGAGGGCAGCCCTCATGTCGTCGGGAGAGACGGCATTGTTGATAGAGGGTTGTGCAATATCGGTGAGCAAGGTGCAGTTGATTTCGCCATGCAGGCTCTTTTTGTCGTGGCGCATGAACTGGAGCAGGGTATCGTAGTCGTTGCAAGTGAAGCGGAACGCACCATAGCAGCCGTTGATGACCTCGGCAAGTGAATAGAGATGCTGGCTTGGAAAACGGCAAATCATGTGCGAGAGGATAAGTTCGGCGAGAAGCCCCCACGCCACGGCATAGCCGTGAGGCACTGGAGAATTGCGCTGAAGGGCAAAGTCCTCGAAAGCGTGGCCAACGGTGTGGCCGAGGTTCAACGCCTTGCGAATGCCTGTTTCAAACTGGTCGGCCTGCACAAAGCGCTGCTTGATTTTGACTGACGACTCAACCAACGGCAGAATTTCGCCAGGTGCGACGTGGCAGACGTCGAGCGCTGACAGTGCACTGAAATCGGCCGCACTGCTGAGCAGCGCGTGCTTGAGCATCTCGGCATAGCCCGACAAGACCTCGGAATGTGGCAAGGTGGAGAAAAACTTGGTGGAAATAACGACTCTGAATGCATCGCGGATTACGCCAATCTCGTTTTTAAGGCCGTTGAAGTCGATGCCAGTTTTGCCGCCAACCGAGGCATCGACCGCACTGAGCAAAGTGGTGGGGCAGTTGATGAACTTGATGCCCCTTTTGAATGTGGAAGCCGCAAAGCCGCCCAGGTCGGTGACCACGCCACCGCCAACGTTGATGAGCAGGGCGGAGCGTGTGGCTCCACCGCGCTCAAGCTCAATCCAGACCTTTTGCAGCGTGTCGAGGTTTTTGTTGACCTCACCGGCCGGCATCACGATTTTGTGCGCATTAGCAAGAAAACTGCTGCTGACGGCCGGCAGAACAAGGCGGTCGGCATTGGTGTCGGTGAACACGAAAACCTGCTGTGGAGAGATTGCGCTCTCGGCACAGACATTGTCGATGGCCAACGCCACATCGTTTGTGAAAAGGACTGATGCGCTCATAGTCGGGTGGTTACTGAGCTTGCTTGGTGGAAGCGAACAATGAAATCAAGCTGGGAATGGCAGCCGCAAACTCGTCCATGTTTTTATACACGATGTCGGCACCAGCCTTGTAGAGGTCTTTTTCTGGGATAGGGCCTGTAGTGATGCCAACAGTGAAGCAACCAGCGGCATGGCCGGCCTGAACGCCAAGAGGAGCGTTCTCGACCACAATGCACTGGTTGGGTTTGGCTTCGGCTTTTTCCATGCCCTTGATGTAGGGAGCTGGATTGGGTTTGCCAAAGCGAGTGTCGGCTGCGGTGACGCGCTTGTCGCTGAAAATGCCGGGATAGTCGGTGTCGATGCGGTCGAGCAAAGACTGCTGCCCGGAGCCGGTGACAAGAATACGCTCTATGTCGGCGTCTTTGAAAGCATTTAGCATGGCTGCCGCGCCCGGAATGGTGGAAGGCTCGCCAAGCTCATGAAAATAGCGGCTCTTGACTTTGTAGTAAGCCTCGGCCTCGCTGTCGGTGACGTTGACACCCTTGCCGCTCTTGAATTTCATCTTGACGATTTCCACTCCACGCATGCCCTCGTAGAGGTAGAACTCATCGCGTGTGCACTTGATGCCATTTTTGGTCATGAGCTTGACCCAAGCGCGGGTGTGGTTTTTCATTGAGTCGTAAAGCACTCCGTCCATGTCGATGAGCGCAGCTTTCAAATCTATGAATTTGTTGCCAGAATACTTGAGATAGTTAGCAACAGCATTATTTTCGGTCATAGTCAGAATTATATGTTTTTTATCGTTTTATATTGAAATTATCTTACGGTGATGTGAATGCAGCCCTGCTTACGCTCAAACTTGGCGAAGCAAAGCCCCTGTTGGCGTTTGGCGTACACGACCTCGGCAAGAATATTTTTCAAATCTTCATCAGAGATTTTGTAGGAGGGGTCGATGCAGTCGAACTTGGACCAACTGATGTCGAAAGTGGTGCCGTAGCAGTGGCAGGAGTTGGTGGTGGCGTTGCGGTTGTGTCGCTGAAGCTCAGAAACAGTCTGCTCGGTGCGCATGATGCTTGTGACCTTGATGCGATAGGGCACTTTGCCGCAGCGAGAGCGGAGTGTGTCGGCAAAATCGTGGGCAATGGCGGAAAGAAGCTGCGAGGCTTTTGGCACCAAATAGGGCATGGAGTGGGAGAGCGATTCGATGAGAAACCCATTGGTGGTGGCGACCTTGACTACCGGTGCAGAGAGATGGTAGGCTGAGCGCAAGTCAGTGATGGGAGAAAAGCCGCAGGCTTGTGCCGCTTGAAGCTGCACATGGTTGCTGTCGCAAAAAATGTCGGACAAGCGTCCTGGCACGATGTGTGACACAACCCTGTGTGTAACGGCTCTGGCATCTTCGGGCATCGACTTCACGGTGACGGCGGTGTCGGGAGCAACGTGGACTTCGGCCAAAGAGTCGGGTTGACTGTCGCTTTCGCTGGTCTTGTCACCGCAACTACAGGAAAGCGAACAAGTGAAAATCAGAGAGAGAATGGCAACAAAAGAATGTGATTTGAGCATTTTTGTGAAATATACCCCCTCTCTCGCTATTTACCTACGGTTTGAACGAACAACACTTGCTCACTGGCAGACAGGTGCATGGCCTTGGCGAGTTTGTCTTTGTCGAAACTGGCACGGAGCACGGTTTTGAGTCCGGCAGAAGCGCAGTAAAGATAGATATTTTGTGATGCTGCCCCGGCGGCATAGGCTTGGAAGATTTCTTTGTCCTGTTTCTGCGAGTCGGCCACAAACACTATGTTGAGCGGAGCCGTCTTGGCAAAAGGTTGCATGCCTGTCAGTGAGCGGAAATCACCGGTCTGAACCGTGACAAGGGTGTTTGCCTGGGCATCGTAGCGGCAGATGCCGGTGGAGGTAATGGCGTAGAGGCAGAGTTCCTGCTTGTTGAGAGCCGTGGCCACGGTGCGCTTGTCATCGTGGGTTATGCCCCATGCAGCCCAAAGCATGTTGCTTATGTCTTGCTTGGAGATATTGGAGTCGGGAGATATGTCGCGACTTGATTTGCGTGCCGCAATGGCATCTTGCAACGGCATGCCACCGGTTTTGACCGGTGCAGGCAACAGCTCGGTGCGAGGCTGTGCTGACGCTTGAGACTGTGCGCTGACGGTGGTTGTGAAAAAGGACACTGCCAAAGATGCCGCAAATAAAAGAGTGCAAATGTGTTTCATAAATGAATTTGCTGATTGTTTGCACAAATTTACGATTAATAGTCGGTAAAAGCGCAAATAAAAAATTAATTAGAGTGAGAAAAATGTTAATTTTTCACTGCCTGTATCATAGGGCAGGAGGTGTGGTGTGGGCAGAGCTTGGTGGGTGAAGCATGGAGGATTGTGTGAGAAAATGATGAAATGAAGTTGCGTGTTGCAGAAAATTGGGCGTAATTTTGCAGAAAAAAGTTTTGAGATTATGAAAGATGACGGAAAATACAAGATATTGTTTGTGTGTTTGGGAAACATCTGCCGCTCTCCGTCGGCACAGGCTGTGATGCAGCACTTAATAGACGAGCGCGGACAGAACGACAAGTATTATCTTGACTCGGCAGGAACATACGGCGGTCATGCCGGTAGTCTGCCAGACCCACGAATGAGGCAACATGCAAAACTCCGGGGATATGACTTGACCCACCGAAGCAGAAAGGTGACAGGGAATGACTTTGAGGACTTTGACCTGATAGTGGCCATGGACAACGGCAACGTGAGGTCGCTTGAGGGCATGGCTGCCACTGTGGAAGAAGCCAGAAAGATAGTGATGCTTGGCAAGTGGGTGAGGAAATATCCGCACTACGACTATGTGCCTGACCCTTATTATGAGGGAAGCGAAGGATTTGAACTGGTGATGGACTTGCTGGAAGACGCTTGCGGCAATTTGCTCGACGAGATAGAGGCGCGGCGGAACAGGGGGTGAGCCACCTGCGGCGGAAAGCACCGCCGGGGAAATTTATTTGCCTATGTTCCAAATCGGTATTAATTTTGTATCATAGAAAAATAATAAATAAAAATATATGTTTGATAATTTAACCGAAAGACTTGAACGCTCGTTCAAAATTCTGAAAGGTGAAGGAAAAATCACGGAAATCAATGTTGCAGAAACGTTGAAGGACGTGCGTCGCGCACTGCTTGATGCCGACGTGAACTACAAGGTTGCCAAGCGGTTTACCGACACAGTGAAGGAAAAGGCTATGGGTCAAGATGTGATAAACTCACTGAAACCAAGCCAACTGATGGTGAAAATCGTGCATGACGAGCTTGCTGCCCTCATGGGAGGCGAACAAGCCGAGTTCAATGTTGACGGTAATCCGGCAATCGTGCTGATGTCGGGTCTTCAGGGTTCTGGTAAGACCACATTCTCAGGAAAGATTGCAAGAAAATACAAGAACGAAAAAGGCAAGAAACCTTTGCTCGTGGCCTGCGACGTGTATCGTCCGGCAGCTATTGAGCAGCTGAAGGTGATAGGCGAGCAGATAGATGTGCCGGTGTATTCGGAGCCGGACAACAAAAATGCCGTGCAAATAGCCGAAAACGGTATAAAGGAAGCCAAGGCCAAGGGTTATGACCTGGTGATTGTGGATACGGCAGGACGTCTGGCAGTGGACGAGCAGATGATGCAGGAGATAAAGGCTGTGAAAGATGCCATCAAACCTACTGAAACGCTGTTTGTGGTAGATGCCATGACTGGCCAGGACGCTGTGAACACAGCCAAGGAATTTAACGACCGACTTGACTTTGACGGCGTGGTGCTGACCAAGCTCGATGGTGACACACGAGGCGGTGCCGCAATATCAATCAGATATGTGGTGAACAAGCCAATCAAGTTTGTGGGAACTGGCGAGAAGCTGGAAGCAATAGACCCATTCCGTCCGGCTGGTATGGCTGACCGCATATTGGGCATGGGCGACATTGTGTCGTTTGTGGACCGCATGCAGCAGCAGTATGACGAGGAAGAGGCCAAGAAGCTGCAAAAGAAGATTGCCAAGAATCAATTTGACTTCAACGACTTCCTGGCTCAAATAGGTCAGATAAAGAAGATGGGTAACTTGAAGGACTTGGCTTCGATGATACCTGGTGTGGGCAAGGCCATAAAGGACATTGACATTAGCGATGACGCGTTTAACAGCATAGAGGCCATAATCTACTCAATGACCCCATACGAGCGCAGTCACCCGGAGGTGATGAACGGAAGCCGCCGTCGCAGAATAGCTGCCGGAAGCGGAACTGACATTCAGGAGGTGAACCGCCTGCTCAAGCAGTTTGAGCAAACTCGCAAGATGATGCACATGGCTACGACAATGAAAAATCCGCTGAAGATGATGCGCGGCCGCCGCAGATGAGCTAATTAAACACGGAAAAACTTATTTGACAAGAATATGGAACTGATAGACGGCAAAAAAGTAGCCGCAGAGATAAAAAAGGAGATTGCCGCTGAAGTGGCAAAAATGGTTGCCGACGGCAAGAAGCGTCCTCACTTGGCAGCAGTGCTGGTGGGACACGACGGCGGCAGCGAGACATACGTGAGCAGCAAGGTGAAGGCTTGCGAGGAGTGTGGATTTAAGTCAACACTGATAAGGTTTGAGGACACTGTGAGCGAGGAGGAACTGCTTGCCACAGTTGACAAACTGAATAAAGACGCCGATGTGGACGGATTTATAGTGCAACTGCCGTTGCCTAAGCACATCAGCGAGCAAAAGGTCATAGAGGCAATAGACTACAAGAAAGACGTTGACGGCTTCCACCCGATTAATGTGGGTCGCCTGTCGATTGGTCTGCCTTGTTTCCGTTCGGCAACGCCTCAAGGCATACTGACGCTGCTGGAGCGTTATGGCATAGAAACAAAGGGCAAGCACTGCGTGGTGATAGGCCGCAGCAATATAGTGGGCAAGCCTGTGGCAACAATGATGCTTCAGAAGGCTTATCCGGGCAACTGCACGGTGACGGTGTGTCACAGCGCAACAAAGGACATAAAGGAGATTACACGCCAAGCCGACATTCTGATAGCTGCTATTGGTTCGCCAGAGTTTGTGAAAGAAGATATGGTGAAGGACGGCGTAGTGATTATAGATGTGGGCACTACGCGCTTGCCGTCAACTAAGACGAAGAGTGGATTTAAGTTGCACGGCGATGTGGACTTTGAACATGTGGCTCCGCATTGCTCTTACATCACTCCTGTGCCTGGTGGCGTGGGTCCGATGACTATAGTGTCGCTGATGAAGAATACTCTGCTTGCCGGACAACATGCCGTGTATGGCGAATAAGAGATAATATAACATATATAATAAGTGGTTCTCCCAACTGCCTAGTGTGGCAGTTGGGAGAATTGTTGTTGGTGTTATACGCGTACCTCCGGCACGCCTACTTGTTGGGTGGTTTGTGACCCACGACTGAGGAGCGCAGCGACGGTCGTGGGTTATGTTTATACCTGCCCCTCCGGGGCAGCTCGCAGCTGGTGCGTGGTTGGCTGGTATGTGTGGTGCGTGTGTGGTAGTGTGGGGGTGGAAAAAGAAAACGGGGCTGCCTGCTGAATGAGGCAACCCCGTTTGGGTTTTTGTTTGGCTGGACTGACATGCGCCAGCCAGCAAAATCATTTAATTGATGCTTATACTTTCGCCGAAGCGAGTGTATAAATTACATTTTGGATTCGCATCAGAAAGTGAACTGAACGCGAGCCTGAACTGCGTGTACGTTTTTGTCGTGAGGCAGACGGTCGATGTCGATGCGGTGCCAAGTGTAGTCAAGCATTACTTGAGCATACTTGTTGAACGCATAGTTGAGACCGAGAGTGGTAGAGTAGATGTTACCACCGCCTACGCTTGTGGCACCTGTTGCTGGCCAGTCAACGAGGAATCCATCGGCATAGTACTGGTCACGACCTGCAGAGTAGTATTCACCCTTAGTGAGGTCGTTGAGACCAGTGTAATTGAAACGTGCTACAACTTCAAGAGACTTGCCGTTGAGGCCGTTCAACACACCGTCGAACTTGTTGTAAGTGTAGTCGTTGCCGAAGATTTTGTAGCCAGCCTCAACGTAAGCACCATTGAAGTTGTTGTTGCGAATCTTGTTGGCTGTTTCCCAAAGCTCTGGGTCGCCCCAACCGTCGATGTTGTCTTGAGAAGCGATGAAAATCTTGTAAGAGTCACGCTTCTTGGTCACAAATTTGTGTTTGTACTCAGCACGCAGGAAGAAGTCCTTGTTAACGTAGAGGGCTTCGGCACCGAGGTCGATAACTTCGTTAGCCCAAGGCATAACGCAGCTTGAGAACTTCTTGTTTTGGTCAACGTAGGTTTCGAGAGTCTGGCCAAGAGAAAGGGTTCTCTTGAGCACAGTGGCACCCTTAGTGGTCACTTCCTCGCCACCACCGAGTTTAGCATAGCGTGCGCTTGCACCAAAGTGCCAAGCGTTGCTTGCATTTTCGGCGTTGCGATAGAGCCAGCGGCCCGAGAGAGTGATACCGTCGTAGCCGGCAGCAACGCGGTTGTATTGGTCCTCGGTGAACACACCTTGATAGAGGAACAAGTTGTTAGAAGAATACTTGTAGGTGATGCCAAGTTCACGACCTTCGCCAAGAGAGGAAGCCATGCCTGGGCGAGAGATGAAGTGGTAAGAACCGAGAGAAGACTGTGCAGCCATAGTGCCGGCAGGGTCGTTGTAGTAACCAACCTTGATGGCGTGAGTGGCATCGTTGTTGGCACCTGGAGTAGAATACTGCAGGAAGATGTTCTTTTGAGAGAACTTGCCACCGCCAAAACCGAAGTCGGCATAGAAGTACCAGTTTTGTCCGTAAGACATGCTGGTGCGAATGCGTGCGTCGGTGATAGAAGCACCACTGTGAAGAGGTGTGAACTCGGTGTTGTAGAGGGCAGCATCGGCCATGAAGCGTGCACCAACGGTGAATTTAACCTGCTTCTCCTCGTTGTTGATGTTCAGCGTAGGGTCGGTGTCGAAGTCTTGGGCAGTACCCGAAAGAGCCATAACAGCCATCGCTGACATTACTAAATATTTATAATTTTTCATTTTAAATTCTTTTTAGAATGGTGTTTTGAAACTTTATTCCAATTATAACTCAATTAGTGTAGAATCAATAGCCCAAGTAATTGAGCACCTCGTTAGCATCTGGCACAGAAGAAGGAGCCTGGCTGTTGTCGAATACTTGACCTGGGTGGAATGGGTTAGGCAACTTGGCGTTGCAACGCATGCCGTTGTCAAGCATGTACTGGAGGTTCATCTCAGTGTGGTTAGTGAAGCAACCGTCCATATAGATAGGCCATGTGGCGCTATTGCCAGGGAATGTGCTATATTGAGTCTTAGGAATGGTTACCTTCATAAGGTCATCGTACTCTGTGGTATAGCCATAGTTCCAATAGCCCATGTATTTTGTGATTTGAGCTTGAGAGTCGAAAGAGTATGGATGGTTAATCATACCTGCGCGGCGAACCATGTAGGCTTGCCAAGGACAGTTCATCTCAGGATAGTTGTTCGGTGCACCAGAGATAGCTGGACCGATGATGTGGCAGCCATGATCTTGCATGTATTTGATGAAGTCGGCTACACCTGTTGGTGTGTCGTAGGCGATATCGGTAGCATAGGCAGGCTCGCTTGTCCACAGCAGGTAGCACATTGGGATACGACCCTTGTAAACTTGATATGCGCGGCTAACAGCATCAAAAGAGAACGTTTGGAGGATAACCTTACCGTTGGTGTTACCTACGTTAACTTTGCCGTTTTTGTAGAATTCCTTGTCGGCAGAGGGCTTGGTGATGATGTTCCAGCCCCATTTGTCGAGCTCTTGGTAAACGCGAGCCTCCATGTCTTTTGGTTGTGCCCAGCTCTCTTTGAACTCAATATAGATGCCGGGACGGTTGCCGTTGTCTTGAGGGTCGTCAACGTAAGCGTTGCTGAAGTCGTAAACGAGGAAGTCCATATAGCGGCTTTGAGCTGTCCAAGTCTGTCCTTCAACAGTGGTGGAAGGAGCTGTTCCACAGATTTCGAGAAGGCTCTTGCCTTTGAGAGAATTCTTCACGTGGTAAGGAAGAATACGGCGGCCTTTAGAGTCGCGGTTGAGCTTTTTGCCCTCGGCATAAGCGATTTGGTCAGCAAGTGCGCTGATATAAAGGCCATTGCTGTAAGTTATTTGCGCATTTTTGTTTGTTTTCCAAGCAGCGAGAGTTTCGTCAAGAGGCTTGTTTGTGGAAGCGAATGTTTTGCGAGCCTGCTCTTGGCTGTCCTCGTTGAACCAGCTACCTGCGTCGAGCATAAGGAGCTCGGCATAGTAGTAGTTACGAGGATAGTAGCTATAGTAGTTACCGAGGTCGTTATTGTACTGTGTGTTGATGTCTTCTTCAGAGAAGTTGCAAGGAGTGCCATCTTCGTAAGTGAGTGAACGATAGAAAGCTTTGCGAATGTTAGGAATTTGGTCGCTGAACACTGACTGAATGTTAGTGGTGCGTTTCAAGTTGTCGTCGTGCAGTGAGAGCACCACACCGTCTTTTGTGGCCTGAAGGTCAGACTCCAAATAGTCGGCACCCATGTTGCGGGCCCAACGCCAAGAAGCTTCAGTTTCTTCTGGAGTCCAGTAGGTGCTACCGCGGTGAGCGATAACAGCATACAAAGGCACGTAGTCGCGAACCTTGGCGAGTTCTGGGTTCAGAACTTGCACATCAATTTTTTTAGCTTGTGAGTTGTAGTCTGTGAACTGCTGCTCATCGGAGCACGATGACATTGCGAACGCAGCTATGAGACTAAACATGCCAATTTTAACAAACTGTTTGTTCATAAGTTTAAAATTTGATTTGTAATGAATAATTGTCTATAAGGGAAGCATCACCGTTGCCACAGCCGGCTATTGGCTTTTTTGTGGCCAGTGCGGCAGAATGATGTTGCATTAATCCTTTTTCGTTTGTTGTTGTATGAGAGTTTTGAAAACTATGTCCGTCACTCACGAGGTGCGGCGGACATAGCTTTTGGGAATAGATTATTTTTTGCTCTTTTGCTTAACAAGATATTGCTCCTGCTTGTAGGTGAGTGCCATGAATACGATAGAGAGCAGGCAAGCCACCATGAGGAGAATAAATGTCCAGTCCCAACCAGCGTTTTCGGCAACGTAGCCGATAACGATGTTGGCAAGCACGGCTGTGCCGAGCACATAGCCCATGAAGCCTGTGAGTCCGGCAGCTGTTCCGGCAGCATTCTTTGGAGCCAAATCAAGAGCTTGAACGCCGATGAGCATCACAGGACCATAGATGAGGAATCCGATGGCGATGAGGCAACCGATAACAACGTTGAGGTTGTCGAGGAATTGCCAGTAGATGGCGATGGCGATAATGAGCAAGCCCATGAAGATGATGGTTGGGAGGGCACGACGGCCGTGGAACACTTTGTCGCTTATCCAGCCGCAGATGATGGTGCCAGGAATGGCGGCAATCTCATAGGCGAAGTAAGCCCAACCAGCTTCTTTGAGGTCAATGCCTTTTTCGGTGAGGATAGTAGGAGCCCAGTCGAGGCAGCCGTAGCGCACCATGTAAACGAAGGCATTGGCAAATGCGATGTACCACAACAGCTTGTTGCTAAGCACGATTTTGAAGATTTGCTTGGTGCTGAGCACTTCCTCGGCCTTGGCACTATAGGTGCTGCTGGCGTTGCCGCTCCACTTCTCGATGGAAGGAAGGCCGCAAGATTGAGGTGTGTCGCGAATCAGCAAATAAGCAACGATTGCGATGAGGAATGCAGTGGCTGCAGGGAATGCGTAGGTGCCGATGAGGAAGTAGTGGTCAGTGTGAGTTCCGTAGAACCAAGAACCGAACCACATGGCTCCGTAAACGGCCATAGGGCCAACGAGAGCACCACCCACGTTGTGGGCGCAGTTCCAGAACGACATCCAAGTGCCACGCTCTTTGATTGAGAACCAGTGTGTCATGACACGTCCGCACGGAGGCCAGCCCATGCCGTTGAACCAACCTACCAAGAAGTTGAGAACGGCCATAAGGAGAATAGCCAGAGACTTATGTTCTGCGCCAAGCCACTGTACAGGCACAATCATAAACAGCATGGAAACTGCTGCACACACCAAACCGAGTGGCAAGAACACGCGCGCATTGCTGCGGTCGCTGATAGAAGCCATGAGGAACTTGGAGAAACCATAAGCAATAGCGTTCATGGACAACACGATGCCGAGCTCGCCCTTGTCGAAACCGAATGGGGCAAGCGCAGGAATTGCCATTGAGAAGTTCTTGCGAACAATGTAGAAACCTGCATAGCCGATAAATATTCCGATGAATACCTGCCAACGTAGCCTACGGTACTTGGCATCGGCCTCAGGACCTGTCTGCTCAGCTTTGAAAGCTGGAGGGGTTAAGAAATTTGACATGTTTTTTCGTTTATTGTTTCAAGTTTATAATAATTGTGAACTTATTCTTTGTTTTTGCTTTGAAATCAAACAAATGCCGAAAAGTTTTGTAATAAACCGTCAGCATTTGAATTGGTTTCTCCAGCAAGCCAGCTCGTGGCTTTTGCACTGAAACCGCCGTTTCCACAAGTGGAGAGGTCGGTTTTTAGAGGAATTGAAATTCCTTTAATGCTTTATCTTAAAAGGTTAACCGAGGTCAGTTAGTTCTTTCAAGTGTTTGCAAATGTATAATATTTTTTCAGAACGAAACTAATTTTTGTTACAAAATTTTTACAAAAGAGGCGATTTTTTTATTCTGAAGCCGAAAAACTCCGAAAAAAGACATTAAATGTGAAGAATAGGACAGAGTAGCTGTTTCTTTTTGAGGGTTTTGAAAGTGATAATTGTTTTAAAACGCAAGTTTGATGTGAAACTTTGTAAAAAAGTGTGATGAAATCGTGCTGACAATGGGAGATGGCACGATGTGTGCAACGGGGTGGCGGTGTGTCATAAAAAATGTTTAATGGGTTGCAAGATTTGAAAAACTTTGTAATTTTGCGACTCTGATTTCAGTAAAAGAGAAACAATGTGATGTAAACAAAAACGAAGCTCACACATCACGTAATGAAAATTGGAAAAACCGCTGTTCTGGTGAGCGGAACTGCATAAATATTTAGAAAAACATGAAAAAGTTATTTGCATTATTATGTGTTGCAGCGTTGGGCATAGGCTCTGCTTTTGCTCAGGCTGGGCGAATTGGGCTTGGCGGTAATTTGGTTTATGGAACTGAAGTTGAAAATGTGGGTATAGGAGCCAAGTTTCAAGTAGGCATTACAGACAACTGGAGAGCAGAAACATCGTTTAACTACTTTTTTGAGAACGACAACTTCCATATGTGGGAATTGAATTTGAACGCTCACTATCTGTTTCATGTGGCACCATCGTTCTCTGTGTATCCATTGAGCGGATTGACTTATGTGAGCCCGGTGTATTCGCACGGCCCACTTGGTGGCCACAAGAGTGACGGCAAATTTGGCATTAACCTGGGTGGCGGCTGCGAATATATGGTGACTTCGAACCTGGGACTGAACGCAGAAATTAAATATTCGCTTGTGAGCGACTACGACCAAGCCGTGTTTGGCGTGGGCGTGGTGTATAAGTTCTGAACACCATAATTGTGATTTTTGAATAAGTGATGCAATGCGGAATGAGCTGACAGAAAGGCGCGTTCCGCATTGCTTTTTTTAGCGCGAAACGTGAGGCTGTAAGCGTGATTTGTATTATCTTTGAAGAAGATAAGCTGCATCTCGACAAAACATTCAAGCAAGCTGGCGTTTTGCAACTCGATTTGCATTCTCTTTGTAAGAGAACTGACTGTGCCAAAATGGACATAAATTGAAAAATAAAAACATAATAATTAAAAGATGAAAAAAATAGCTTTTGTGGCAGCGATGCTGCTGATGTGCGTTATGGCCGATGCCGTGAACGTAATCAGAAACTCCGCGCCTGCCGACACCAACCAGTGGATAATATTCAGAAAGGTGGTGAACGTGACGGGCGACCCGGCAAAAAACTTTGTGAAAATTGCAGCCGACTCGAAATATTGGCTGTGGGTGAACGGTGAACTCGAGGTGTTTGAGGGAGGACTTAAAAGAGGTCCGAACCACACAGACACATACGTGGACAACGTGAAACTCAAACACTTGAAGAAAGGCGAGAACACGATAGCCGTGCTCGTGTGGTACTATGGCCGCCAGGGCTTCAGCCACCGCAGTTCGGGCACAGCAGGACTCTATTTCGACATGACCGTGGGCGGCAAGCACTATGTGGGCGACGGAACTTGGAAAACCAAGATGCACCCGGCATATTACACTCCAGCAGGAGAGCTGCCAAACTACCGTTTGCCAGAGTCTAACATCGGCTTCAACGCTCAAAAGGACATAAGCAACTTCTATACCGTGGGTTATGACGATTCGTCGTGGGAGAATGCTGGCGAAATAGACTTGAAGTCGGCTGACTGGAATGCTCTGGTGGAGCGTCCGATAGGCCAATGGAAAGACTATGGCATGAAGCACTACCTGTCGCAGCGCCGTGAGGGCAACAAGGTGATATGCGCAATGCCTTATAATGCACAAGTGACGCCTTATTTGAAGGTGAAAGCTTCTGCCGGCAAGGTGATTGACATGCGCACTGACGACTACATGGGCGGTGGTACAACGAACGTGTTTGCCGAATATGTGACCAAAGACGGCGTGCAAGAATATGAAAACTTTGGCTGGATGAACGGTCATGACGTGATATACACGATACCGGAAGGCGTGGAAGTGATAGACTTGGGCTATAGAGAAACCGGGTATGACTGCGAGTTTACCGGTAAGTTCAGTTGTGACAATGCCGACATGAACTCTCTGTGGACCAAATCGCAGCGCACGCTATACATAACAATGCGTGACAGCTATATGGACTGCCCTGACCGCGAGCGTGCACAATGGATAGGCGACGTGTCGAACGAGATGGTGGAGACATTCTACTCGCTGTCGCCAAGTGCGAGTTTGCTCACTCGTAAATGCGCATGGGAAATGGCAGACTGGCAGAAGCCGGACAGCGTGATGTATGCCCCGGTGCCAGCAGGAAACTGGGACAGGGAGTTGCCTATGCAAACAATGGCTTTCATTGGTTTGGGCGACTGGAACTACTATATGGGCAGCGGCGACAAAGCTACAATAGAGCACATATTTCCAGCCAACAAGCGATATATGCACAAATGGGTGATGCAAGACGACGGCTTGGTGACCTACCGCCCGGGAGCATGGGACTGGGGTGACTGGGGCTATCACCAGGACATGCAGAGCATGTGTCAGCTGTGGTATGCCATAACGTGCGACAACTATGCCAAACAAGCCAATTTGCTCGGCCATAAAGACGAGGCAGAATGGGCATTGAATAGAAGCGCAAGCATAAAGAAGGCTTTCCACGAGAAATTCTGGACTGGCGCAGGCTATCGCAACACAAACTATAACGACAGCACCGACGACCGCGTGCAAGCCTTGGCAGTGCTTGCCGGAGTGGCTCCAAAGAGCGAGTATGAGTGGATAAAGGATTTCTTGATGAAGACATATTTCGCAAGCCCATATATGGAGCGCTACGTGCTTGAGGCCATGTGCGAAATGGGATATGTGAAAGAGGCAAAGAAGCGTATGCTTGACCGCTACATGCCTATGATAAAGAGCAAATACACCACGCTGTGGGAAATCTTCGGAATGGGCAAAGGCGCAGAGTTTAATGGAACTTATAACCACGCTTGGAGTGGTGGCCCACTGATAATAATGTCGAAATATATAGCCGGAGTGGCTCCTGTGAAGCCTGGTTTCAAGGAATTCCAAGTACGCCCTGAAATGTGCGACTTGAAGCGTGTGAGTGCAACTGTGCCAACAGAATATGGCAACATAACCGTTGACGTGAACAGCGAGAACGGCTATAAGCTGACGGTGAGAGTGCCAAAGGGAACTAAGGCAAACTTGGTGGTGCCAGCTGCAGCCGGCGGATATGAGCTTGACGGCAGAAGCAAGACGCTGAAAGCTGTGGAAGACGGCACTCGCTGCATGGTGAAAGTGGGTGAAGGCTTGCACACACTGAAACTGAAGTAAACAAGATTGGTTTAAAATAATGATTTGCATGGCGGCGGCAGACGGCGAAAAGCTTGTCTGCCGCCACTGATTTGTGGGCACTGGGCTGTGAAACGCCGAGAGTGGGCCTGCTGGTTAAAAAAGCTAAACGACAGCGTGCCGTTGGGGCGCATTGGTGGAATATGTGTAATTTTGTGGCAAATGAAATTGAAATTCCGCATTATAATAGCAGCATGTTTGCTCGGCATAATTTGCCCGAAATCAAACGGTCAGGCACTGTCGTTTGTTAACAGCAGTCTGAATCACATAGAGCTTAATGGCGCAGACTGGAGTGGCTTGCGGCAGAAGTTGGCACAGCTTGGCAAAGGCACAACCGGGGCAAAGGTGAACGTGGTGCAGATAGGCGACTCGCACACCCAGCCTGACATAGCCACAGCGCGTGTGCGTCAACGGCTGCAAAGCCGCTATGGCGACGGTGGACGCGGCTGTATAGGTGTGTATAGGCTTGTGGGGACAAACGCCCCCGACAACTATGAGTTGAGGGCAAGTGTGCATGCCTCACGGCGAAGCCGGCTTGGAGGACACAGACCGTTTGGCGTGAAACCGGGCGTGACCGGTTTGGCGGTGGCATTTGACAGCAGTCATGTGGATATAGACATAACTGACAAGGGGGGAGGCACATTTAACCATGTGACGATACTGCACTCTGGTGACGGTGGCTATAAAACGGCAAAAGTGGGCGATGAGGTGCTGTTTGGCCGTGAGGTGACTCGTTTTGCCACAGCGTATGACCTGCCCAAGGCCAGTGATTACGTTTTTATGCAAGTGCCGGCTGCCGGCGCACTATATGGCGCGGTGCTGACAAATGACAATGCCGGAGTGGTGGTGTCGTCGATAGGCAACAATGGGGCTACATACGGAATGTATCTTGAAATAGAAAATTTCGGGGAGCAACTGAAGGCGTTGGCACCAGACTTGGTGATATTGTCGCTTGGCACAAACGAGGCTGTGGGCAGCGGCAGCGGAATAGAGCAGGACATTGACCAGATGGTGAAGCGCATAAGACGGGCTAACCCAGAGGTGCAGATAGTGCTGACCACGCCCATGGAGTTTCACCGCCGGCAGTGGCGCACGACGACAACTCGGGTGAAAGTCAGGCGCAGAAAATACAGAACGGTGAGACGCCGTGTGTCGAGCTATGCGCCGGCGCCAGGCTTGGCTCGCGTGAGAGAGGCGATAATTGACTATGGCCGCCGGCACAAAATGGTGGTGTGGGACATGTATGCCGTGGCTGGAGGCAGCGGTGCTGCCACAAAGTGGGTGGCAAACGGCTTGATGAAAAGCGGCGACCATGTGCACTGCACTGAGAGTGGCTATGAGTTGCAGGGCATGCTGCTGAGCGACGCTCTGATGGAATGTTTCAACACACTGAAACATTAGAAGAAACTGGCGGTGTTGTGAAGTTGGGAAAAGAGAACTATTTTTGCAGCAAGAATTCTTTAACGCAAACAACGCCCGGGCAAGCAAGCTGGGTGACAAATAAGACTGGAAATATGAGATACGGCAACATAATAAGGATATTGGTGGCAGCAGTTGCCATGATGTGTGTGTGGCAGGAAGCCGGCGCAGTGAGGGCTTTGCTTGTGCCGCACTATTTTAAGCAGAGCGACGGCTCGGTGCTGAAAGTGATGCTTAACGGCGACGAGCGACGTCATTACTACACGACCGACGACAATCTGGTGGTGGAGCAGCGCAGCAATGGCGATTTTTGTTATGCGCAGAGCAATGTGCTTGCACACGACAAAGGCAGCCGCAAGGCCGATGAGGCGCTGTTTGTGGCGCAAAGCAACACTATGCTGCAACCTGTGGCAGTGAGCAACGGCGGCAGACGAGCAGCAAGCGCGGCAAAAAAGGCGGCGCGCAGAAAGGCTGCGATTGGTGAGCAAAAGGTGCTCGTGCTGCTTGTGTCGTTTGACGACAAGGATTTCTCAATGAGCGACCCAAAAGCCACCTACGAGGCACAGCTCAACACCGACACTTGGAGCGCGAGAAACTACTTCTTGGAGCAGTCGTCTGGAAAATACCAACCGACATTTGTGGTTTTGGGACCGGTGAAAATGGATAAGAAATACTCGTATTACGGCCAGAACGACAGGTATGGCGACGACAAATATCCAGGCGAAATGGTGGTGGAAGCATGCAAAAAGGTTGACGGTTTGGTTAATTTTGCCGACTATGACTATGACCACGACGGATATGTGGACCAAGTGTTTGTGATATATGCGTGGAAAGGAGAGGCAACTTCGGGCATAAAAAACACGATTTGGCCACACCAGTGGACTCTGACCGACGCAAACGGCGAGCCGCTGACGCTTGACGGTGTGAAAATTGACTCATACGGCTGCACAAACGAGCTTGACTCTGACGGCAGCGTGTGTGGCGTGGGCACTTTCTGCCATGAGTTTTCGCATTGCCTGGGTCTGCCTGATTTTTATTATTCCAGCAATTTCTGCATGGACGTGTGGAGTGTGATGGACTACGGCAACTATAACAACGACAGCAAAACACCGTGCAACTACACGGCTTACGAGCGGTGGTTTATGGGCTGGCTCGACATTGACGAGCCAGAGGCCAACGCCACATGCGAGATGAGCACGCTGTCGTCTGGTGGCAAAGCTTACAGGGTGCAAAGCCCATATAATGCCAATGAGTATTATTTGCTTGAGAACAAGCAGCAGGTGGGCTGGGACACATATTTGCCAGCGCACGGCATGATGGTGACTCATGTGGACTATGACTCGACGGCATGGGCTGACAACACGGTGAACTCAAGTAGCAGCCGGCCCAACATGACGATTGTGCCTGCCGACAACAAGCTGTCGACCTCGACACTGAAAGGTGACCTTTACCCCAATGGCGGCTCTAACACGCAACTGACTGACAACACGACCCCGGCGGCAAAACTGAACGATGGACACAAAATGGGCAAGCCGATAACTTGCATTGACGAGACTGACGGCATAGTTACATTTAAATATTGCAGAAAGGTGGAAGTGCCTGTTCAAAACCCAAATGCGGAGTCAACCGACTCCACATTCACCGTGTCGTGGCACCCATGTGCCGAGGCATCGGAATATGCGGTGAATGTGCTTGGCGACGACGGATTTGACCGTCTGATAGAACACATAACCGACACGTGTGTTGTGGTGACCAGAGTGCAGAAAGGCGCAACATACAGGTGGCGTGTGAAGTCGGTGTATCCAGACGGAATGAAGTCGGGGTATTCGCCGGAGCTTGCAGTGACGGTGAATGGCGCTGGAGTGAATGGAGTTGTGGCCGACGATGCGTTTGTGCTTAAAGGAAATGTGCTGACGGTGAAAGACGGCGTTGCCGTAACGGTGTTTGACGCCATGGGGCGGACTGTTGCTGCCACGCGCGGTGGCAGAGTGGTGTTGGCAAGAGGCGTGTATGTGGTGAAGACCGGCAGCACTGCCGTGAAAATTGCCGTGCGATAAAAAATAGTTAAAAACTGGTTGGATTGTTGCGAATGTACCAATGAATTGATATATTTGCTAATTGAAATGAAGAAGATTTTAACCATATTGCTTGTTTCGCTTGCATTTGCCAATGCCAGCGCTTATGCCGAGCCAGAGGGCGCAACTGTGGCACAGCGCATTGAGAGCGTGTCGGCCACACCAGTTGTAAAAGGCGGTGTGGGACGCATATATCTGACTGCCGGCAATGCAGATGCTTCGTTCAGCATATATTCCATCACAGGTCAGTTGCTGAAAGTGGTGAAGCTGACCGACGACAGCCATGTGTCGGTGGAATTGCCAAAGGGCTTCTACATCGTTAGGTGCAGTGGCTTCGGTTCCGTGAAAGTAGTTGTGAAATAAAATAAGGTAGTAGGCATCGCCCTTGGAAGTATGTGACATTGGTTTGTTGTGGGCGATAGCATAAAAATCATAAAGAAGCTTCACTTGTTAGTGGAGCTTTTGTTTTGTAGTGATGAGGATTGTGATAAATGGGTAATTGAACCACAAATTAATTAATGAATAATAGTTGGGAATGTTTGGATAGTTGGGTTTTTGTCGTTTGTCGTGCTGTCTGTTTTGGGAGCAGCGTATGATTTATGTTTTTTTAGAAAGAAAGTGCGGCTGAAGTTTGGTGGTTCGAAAAAATGTTGTAACTTTGCAAAGCAATTCGGCGGTGAACGCAAAATTTTGGGTGTTTAGCTCAGCTGGTTCAGAGCATCTGCCTTACAAGCAGAGGGTCGGCGGTTCGAATCCGTCAACACCCACAGAAAAAACAGAGATTATCATTTTCCTATGAATGGTAATCTTTTTTTTCGTCTAAGGGAAAAATTTTTCAAACAAAAAATATCTCGATAATTATGAAGAAAGCATTTCTTATTTTGGTTTCGGTGCTGGCCGCGTTTGCGTGTGTGAACGCCGCAGAGCCGACTGTGGTTTTTGCCGAGGGCTTCTCTGCCTTTACGGAAGGGTCGGAGTCTGAACCAGGCACTACGGACATTTCGACACCGAGCTACAGCAGCAAGCTGGGGAAAACACTCACAGGCTGGAGTGGAAAATATGTGTATGAGGCCGGCGGCATGCTGAAGATTGGCGATGGCGGCAACTTGACCACAACGACATATAACATGTCGGGCAACAGTGGTGTGGTGAAGGTGTTTTGCCGTGTGCGCAGCCTTAGCGATTATGGCATGGCTCTTAAAATTTCGCTTGGTTACTCAACTTTAAAGCAGCTGATAGTGGAAGATGACAAGTGGCATGATGTGGAATTTGTGGTGGCTGGTGGCAGCTATCGCTCTTCGCTGAAATTAGAGCCGAGTTTCACGGTCGAGGGTTTCATGATTGACAGTCTGGCTGTTACTCAAAGTGATGAATATTTTCCTGCGCCTGTAGCCAGCCAGCCCAATGTGGCAAACGGAGAATCGTTTGTGGCCAAATGGAGCAGGGTGACAGGGGCTACTGCATATCTGCTCGATGTGTATAGCAAGAAATCGGAAACTGACTTTGACTATGTGCTGAAAGATGAGAAGGTGACATTGACAAGCAAGACGGTGAACGGCCTGGACCAGAACAAAACTTATTTCTTCCGTGTGCGCGCCACCAACGGCACTGCAACCTCGGACTACAGCGATGAGATAGAGGTGGTGAAGGTGATAGACGACATCGCTGCCCCAGTGGCAAAGCCTGCCACTGACGTTACTGCGAATGGCTTTACTGCAAACTGGGAAAGCGTGCCAGACGCACAAAGCTATGTGCTGAATGTGTATAAGACCGTTACAACCGACAAGGCAGGTGACGTGGACATAATCACTGAGGATTTCTCTGGCGTGAATATCGGTACGCTTGAGTTGGTGGAATTTAAGACATTGTCTGGCGACATCAACGAATATACGCACCAACCAGGCTGGTGGGTTGAAAATCCTGCATTTGCAGCAGGATATTTGGCTCTTGTGCCGTTTGGCAGCACACCAGCAAGCCTGACAACTCCTGAACTCGACCTCTCGCACAACAACGGCGCATTTAAGGCTGTGATAAACATGGCCGAGAGAAACTACACGCAAGAATATGAAGGCGGAGTGGTGACAGTGTCGCTGGTCAATATGGAAGACAGTGTGCTTGAGTCGAAAGAAGTGACGCTTGAAAAAGGATTCAAGGACTACACCGTGGAGTTTACCAAGGGAGACAAGAATGTGGCTGTGAAGGTGGCTTATTCTAACACTGCAGACAAGGTGTTCATTGACTCGTTCACCATCAAACAGAACTTGCCTGCCGGTGCTTCATACACCGTGTTTGACAAATCAGTGGAGGACATTGAGGGAACATCACAAGCTGTGACCCTTGCAGAACCTATGGCTGACGGCAAAGTGGCATATTCATACGATGTGCAGGCTGTGGGCCGCACAGTGGAAAGCGGAGAGATTGTGGAACTTTACTCTGCTTCGTCTAACCTGATTAAGGTGTCGCTGGCAACTGGTGTTGACGCAAACGTGGCAAGCCAGACAGCAGCAAAGGTATATCGCTCTGGCGATGAATTGACGGTGGTGGCTGGCGAACCAGTGAAGGTGACGGTGTATAACCTGGCTGGCGCTGTTGTGGCAAATGCTGTGGCAGCAGAGGGCACAACCACAATCAAGCTGAACACCAATGATGTGGTGATTGTGAAGCTTGGCAACAAGGCTGTGAAGCTCTAAGGTTTTTAGTAAAGTATAGAATGAAAGCGGATTTGGCTCAAGGGGACAAATCCGCTTTTGTTTTGTTGCCGCAGCTATCTGGAGGAGCGAGTAAAGCCTGCGGTTATGAACTTGGTGTGGTGAGTGTAAAAACTGCCGTTATGATGAGCGCGGAGTTGCAAATTTTAAGTTTGGTTATTTTGGAATTTGCCATAATGAGCACAAAATCGGTGATTTTATTTGATATAAGCAAATTGGCTGCAAACGGAATGGGTGAGGTGGTTGGGATTGTTGAAGTTTTTCTGTATCTTTGGATATGTGTTTAACCTGGGGCTGACCTGGGGCGAGAATTGCCGCGGGCCGGTGGGTTAGATGATGAAAAACGTAAGAAAAAAGTAGTAGCAGAAACATTATGCTTGCAGAGTTGTTTCCATACGCACACCAGGTGTTTGTCGTGTTCACGATAATCTATTTTCTCACGATATTGGGAATAATAGCCGTGGTGGTGTCGGAAAACCGTAATCCGGTGAAGTCGCTCGCATGGGTCACGGTGCTGCTGCTTGTGCCTATATTGGGAATGTTTCTGTATGTGTTCTTCGGGCGCAGCCTGAAGAGTGTGCACATGATTTCGCGCAAGAACAGACGCAAGCTGCGCAATTCTGCCAACTACACGCCTGTGGATATTGACAAGCTGGACTTGAGCAAAGAAAACTTGCAGGAGGTGAGGCTTGTAGATTCGCTTGTGGAGCCGCACTTTTTCCCGGACAACAAGATAGACGTGTTCACAACCGGCAAGGAGAAGTTTGACGCTCTGGAAAAAGACCTTGAGAGTGCAACCCAATACATACACTTGCAGTATTTTATATTTGAGAACGACCACATAGGAACCAAAATAAAAGACATTCTTGTGAGAAAGGCTCACGAGGGCGTGAAGGTGAGGGTGATATATGACCATGTGGGTTCGTTTCACTTCAACATGTCGTTTTTCTCTGACATGAAGAAAGAGGGCATTGAGGTCTATCCTTTTCTGAAAGTTACATTCCCTGAGTTTGCCAACAGGGTGAACTGGCGCAACCACCGCAAGCTGGTGGTGATTGACGGCCGTGTGGGCTATGTGGGCGGAATGAACATAGCCGACCGCTATGTGACCGGCGAGAAAGGACAGCCGGCATGGCGCGACACACACTTGCGCATAGAGGGAGAGGCCGTGGCCGGACTGCAATACTCTTTTGCTGTGGACTGGAACTTCATGAACCGCGAGCTACTGAAAGAAACCACGGTGCATTTTAAGCCAGACGAAAGTTTCACTGACGGCATGCAGATAATGACAGGCGGCCCGAATAACCTGTGGAAAAACTTGTCGTTTGTGCTGCTTAGAGCGATAGGCAGCGCCAAGCGCAGAGTGTGGGTGCAAACGCCATATTTCCTACCAAACGACAGCTTGCTTAAAGCGCTGCAAGTGGCATCGCTGTCGAAGATAGACGTGCAGCTGATGATACCGCGTAAGCCCGACTCCAAACTGCTGCGCTATGCCACCTACTCTTATGTGAAAGAGTGCCTGCTTGCCGGCATAAAGATATTCTTCTATGAAACGTCGATGCTTCACTCAAAAACGGTGATAGTAGATGACGACTTTGTGACCACCGGCTCCACAAACTTTGATTTCAGAAGCCTGGAGCACAACTTTGAGTGCAACGTGCTGGTGTATGGGCAAAAATTCAACAGCCGAATGGCTGCAATATTTGAGAAAGACAAGGAGAACGCCAAGCACATAAGTCTGGTGAACTGGCACAGGCGGCCGCTGGGTCAGAAGGTGCTGGAGTCGATGTCGAGACTGCTAAGCCCAATATTGTGACCGCCGGCACGTATGGGTCACACGATGCAGACAAGGCACGGAATTTGCGATTGTGATTAAAAACTAAAAACTAAAAACAAGATAAAAAACGATGATAAGTTTTCCTAACGCCAAGGTGAACTTGGGACTTAACATAGTGGGTGTGCGCCCAAATGGCTATCACGACCTGGAAACGGTGTTTTACCCCATAGAGCTTTGCGATGTGCTTGAAATTGTGCCATCGCGCAGCGGAAAGACCACACTGGAGTGCTATGGCCGCAAGGTGGATTGCCCCATGGAGAAGAACTTGGTGTATAAGGCGTTTGAGCTTATGCGCAAAGAGTTTGACGTGCCAGCGGTGGAAATGTATCTGTATAAGCACATACCCGACGGTGCCGGACTTGGAGGTGGGTCGTCGGACGCATCGTCGGCACTGAAGATGCTTAATGCGATTTTCTCGCTTGGACTTAGTGACGACGATTTGGCGAAACGTG
The DNA here is from genome assembly GCA_934636465.1 of uncultured Muribaculaceae bacterium. Taxonomy (GTDB): domain Bacteria; phylum Bacteroidota; class Bacteroidia; order Bacteroidales; family Muribaculaceae; genus Sodaliphilus. The sequence goes on along the minus strand of CAKUAR010000004.1, from coordinate 12,245 downwards.
CCGCAACGCTTGGTGCCGACTGCCCGTTTTTCATATATAATAAGCCACTTAAAGCCACAGGAATAGGCGATGTGTTTGCGCCAGTGGAGTTGAGCCTTGCAGGAAAGACGATGCTGCTGGTGAAGCCAGACGTGTCGGTATCGACAAAACTTGCCTACTCGAAAGTGGTGCCAGCGCCAGCCGACTGCGCGCTGGAGTCGCTGCTTGCCAAGCCCATGACTGAATGGAACGGCACGGTGAAAAACGACTTTGAGCAGAGCGTGTTTGCCGAGTTTCCGGAACTTGCCGTCATAAAGGCCGGGTTGATTGAGGCCGGAGCGGCGTATGCCGCAATGTCGGGGTCGGGGTCAGCGATATTCGGAATATTTGATAATGCCAAAATGGCAGAGAAAGCGGCGGAAAAAGTAGAAAAATACAATCATTTTGTCATAGCGCTGCACTGACACAGCACTGACAGGCATAACGGCTGATTTCTTGGCGGCAAGGTGCGGGCAACGAGCTCCAAAAGCCGACGGCAAGAAATCGGCATTGTTTTTGCAGTTAAATGTGAGATATGAACATAAGATTTAGAAATAAAAAGAAGAATAAAGATATGAGCAAAGAAGAAAAAGAATGTCGCAAAGCTGAAAAGCAAGAAACGACAAAGAAGCAAGAGGCTGAAGAAACCCAGGCCAAGGCAGAAGAAAAGACTGCCGACAAGGCAACCGAGGCCAAGGAGGAAACTCCCGAAGAGACGATTGAGGCTCTGCAAAAAGAACTTGAAAAGCAAAAGAAAGAATATCTGTTTTTGATGGCAGAATTTGACAACTACCGCAAGCGCACACTGCGCGAGAAGCAGGAGTTGCTGAAAGACGGCGCAAAAGACGCCATGCTCAACCTGCTGCCGATAGTAGATGACCTTGACAGGGCGTTTGACGCCATGGAAAAGGGCAGCGACTGCGAAAGCTTCAAGACAGGAATTGAGCTTATATACAATAAACTGATTAAATATCTTGATAGCAACAAGGTTAAGGCCTTTGAATCGACAGGTAAGGATTTTGACACCGATTTCCAAGAAGCCGTGTCGCTGTTCCCGACCGACGACGAAGCTCAAAAGGGCAAGGTGATAGACACCGTGCTGAAAGGCTATATGATTAATGACAAAGTGTTGCGCCACGCAAAAGTGGTTGTCGGGAAATAAGGGGACTTGTTGAATCATGGCAGAAAAAAGAGATTATTACGAAGTGTTGGGTGTTGCAAAAAATGCAACAGCCGACGAATTAAAGAAGGCCTACCGCAAGTTGGCCATAAAATATCACCCCGACCGTCAGCAGGGCAAGAGCGATGCTGAGAAAAAAGAGGCCGAGGAAAAATTCAAGGAAGCAGCCGAGGCCTACGACGTGCTTAGTAATCCTGACAAGCGTGCCCGCTACGACCAGTTTGGCTTTGCAGCCGACAACATGGGCGGCGGATATTCAGGCGCAGGAATGTCAACCGATGACATTTTGTCGCACCTGAACGACATATTCGGCGACCTGGGCGGCTTTGGTGGTTTTGGAGGATTCAGTGGCTTCGGTGGTTTTGGCGGCCGTTCGCGCGGTGGCCAGAGAGTGAACCACGGCACAAACTTGCAGGTGAGAGTGCGTGTGACGCTTGAAGAAATAGCTCATGGCGTGGAAAAGAAAATCAAAATTCCGCGTATGGTGGCTTGTGAACACTGTCACGGCACTGGAGCAAAAGACGGCACTGCAATGTCAACCTGCCCAACATGCCACGGTTCTGGTGTGGAGATAAGGGTGCAACGCACCATAATGGGACAAATGCAGTCGCAGACCACTTGCCACACTTGCGGCGGAAGCGGCAAGGTGATAAAGGAGCGTTGCTCTTACTGCGGCGGTCAAGGACTGGTGCGCAAGGAAGAAATCGTGAGCATCAACATTCCGGCCGGAGTGAGCGACGGCATGACTCTGAAAGTGAGTGGCCGTGGAAACGACGCTATGGGCGGCGGTGTGCCAGGCGACCTGTTTGTGGTGATACAAGAGGAGCATGACTCACGCTTCCAGCGCGACGGCGATGACTTGATATATAACTTGATGCTTGACTTCCCGACGGCAACTCTGGGCGGCAAGGTAGATGTGCCCACCATTGACGGTGGCGCGCGCGTGTCGATACAGCCAGGCACACAGCCGGGCAAGGTGCTTAGGTTGCGTGGCAAAGGTCTGCCTTCGCCAAACCACTATGGCACAGGTGACTTGCTGATAAACGTGATGGTGTATGTGCCTGAAACGTTGACCAGCGACGAGCGCAAGTCGATAGAGGCGTTCCGCGACTCGGAGAACTTCAAGCCGTCGGAAACGACAAAAAACAGGATTTTTAGCAAGTTGAGGCATCTTTTTGAATAAGCGTGCCGCAGCTATAAAAAGAAGAATAAAGTGCATCGCAACACAGGAAAACATATAGGCGGTGTCCCGAAATCAAGTGAGCAATATCTGGTGTTTCTCTCAAAAGAGGAGTCAGATTTGCTCGCTTTTGTTATGCGCCGGCTCGACGGCATAAGCCGCAGCAAGGCAAAGGCGATTTTGAGCAGCGGCGGCGTAATAGTTGATGACAAGGTACAGACACGCCACGACTTTGCGGTGAAGCCCGACATGGTGGTGAAAATAAGCCGCCACAGGCAACCGCAAGCGGCAATGCGCGGCGGTGGCAGTGGCAGAAACGCGCGGAGCAAAGAAGCCGCTTTCAGGGTGGTGTTTGAAGACGAACACCTGATAGTGGTGGATAAAGGCGACGAGGTGCTGTCGATGGGCGTGGGGCACGACAGCCTGAACATGAAAGACCTGCTCGACCGCTATTTTGTGGAAACGCACCAGCGCTGCCACGCGCATGTGGTGCACCGGCTCGATGTGCGCACGTCGGGGCTTATGGTGTATGCAAAGTCGGTGGAAGTGCAGCAGCTGTTTGTTAACAACTGGCGCGCCACAGTGACCGACCGTCGCTATGTGGCGGTGGTGTCGCCAGCCATGGACAAGCCGTCGGGGCATGTGGAGAGCTGGCTCAAAGACACGGCAAGTTTCAAGATAAAGAGCAGCCCTGTGGACAATGGCGGAAAGTTTGCCAGCACTGACTGGAAACTGCTTGACACCAACGATGAGTTCTCGCTGATAGAGCTGAAGCTGCACACCGGCCGAAAAAACCAGATAAGGGTACACATGCAGGTGATGGGTCACCCGATAGTGGGCGACTACAAGTATGGCAGCACGGTAGATGGCGCCAAACGGCTGTGTCTGCATGCCTATAAACTGGCGTTTAAGCACCCTGTTACTGGAGAGCAACTGGAGTTTGCTACGCCATATCCGGATTATTTCTTGACATTTGTGGATAAAAAACGTAAAAATAATTCGAGAGGCGATAATGATGCTAAATGATTGACGATTTGGTTGATAGCTAAATGAGAATATGAATTAAGAGACCGACATGTGACAAATGTGCCGGTCTTTTGATTTTATGTTTTGCACATAATGACTAAATTTGTGTTGTGTAATCAAATCAGGCATTGATTTTTATTTAGAGGTCGGTGTTCTGGTAGAAAAATACCAATAAGAAATATGATTTCTATAATTAAGCGCTTTGAGAAAGCGATAAAAGAAAATTGGAACCAGCTTGCGCTGACTGATTTTGAAGGTGTGTCGTTCAGATATGGCGACATAGCAAGAAAGGTTGAGAAGCTGCACATCATGTTTGAGTATGCCGGCATAAAGTCAGGCGACAAGATTGCCGTGTGTGGCAAAAACTCGGCACAATGGTCGGTGGCATTCTTAGCTTCGATGACCTATGGGGCAGTTGCAGTGCCACTGTTGCAAGACTTCAAGGCCGAGAACTTGCAGCAACTCGTGAACCACAGCGACGCAAAGTTGCTGTTCGTTGATGAGTCGGTGTGGGAAAACCTTGACGCGGCAGTGATGGACAAACTGATGGGCGCTGTGAACATCAACGGCTTCTCTCTGTTTTTGTGCAGAGACAAGAAGCTTGACTATGCACGCGCGCACCTCAACGAATTGTTTGGAAAGAAATATCCTGAGCGTTTCTCGGAGAATGATGTGAAATATGAGGACCGCGACCCAGAGAGTCTGGCTGCAATCAACTATACCTCTGGCTCAACAGGCTTCTCAAAGGGTGTTATGATACCGCTGAGGGCATTCTCGTCGAATGTGCAGTATTGTATCGACCACTTGGAGTGTCTGCATGCCGGCGACAGCGTGGTGGCAATGCTTCCGCTCGCCCACATGTATGGCTTGACGATAGATTTGCTCCACGCATTCTCACGCGGCTGCCACTTGTATTTCTTGACCAGAATGCCATCGCCACGAGTGATTATCAACGCCTTTGCCAATGCGCACCCGCCAATGATTGTGACGGTGCCGCTGATTATAGAGAAGATAATCAAGAAGAACGTGTTCCCGCTGCTTGACAAGCCGGTGATGAAGTTGCTGCTCAAGGTGCCATACGTGGACCAAAAGCTGCTGGCACGCATCAAGAACAAGTTGACTGAGACGTTTGGCGGCCGCTTGCAGGAGCTGATTGTGGGCGGAGCTGCAATCAACGGCGATGTGGAGCGTTTCTTGTCGAAAATAGAGTTTCCGCTGACCAACGGATATGGCATGACGGAGTGCGCACCTCTGATTTCGTATGCGCCACCGGCAGTGAACAAGGTGGGGTCGTGCGGCCGCATAGTGGACCGCATGGAGGGTCGCATCGACTCGCCAGACCCAGAGAATGTGCCAGGAGAGTTGTGGGTGAGAGGAACTAACCTCATGCTTGGCTATTACAAAAACGAGGCTGCCACCCAGGCTGTGATGAAAGACGGCTGGATGAACACTGGCGACCTTGCCACTATGGACAGCGAGGGCTTCTTGTTCTTGCGCGGAAGAAGCAAGAACATGATTTTGGGCTCAAACGGCCAGAACATATATCCAGAGGAAATTGAGCAGCAGGTCAACAACTTGCCATTTGTGAACGAGTCGCTCGTGATAGAGGAGAGCGGTAAGCTCAAGGCTCTGATTTATCCTGACTTTGAGAGCGCAGAGCAAGAGAACCTGTCGCACGACGAGTTGCAGCACACTCTGGAGGAGAGCATAAAGCAGCTTAACACCTCACTGCCGAGCTACTCGCAGATAGCAGGAATACAAATGTATAACGAAGAGTTTGAAAAGACACCAAAACGCTCTATAAAGCGTTATCTGTATCAACACTGATAACACGGTTAATAAAACAGACATGGGGTTGTGCCAGAATGATTTTAGGCACAACCCCATGTTTTTGCTTGTATTGTGCAGCACACTGCGGTCAGTGTTGCTGCTGATTGTCGTCGGTTGGTCTTTCCTTGCCGCGCAGCGTGACGAGTTCGGCAAGTTTTCGTATGGCAAAATCGTCGCTGCTGTCGTCTTCAACCATTTTCTTCAAAATGGCCTCGGCTTTGTCAAATTCCTTGAAACTAATGAGAGCCGTGACGTAGCGACGCTTCAAGAAATCGAGAAAATCATCTATTGAATCGGGCAGCTCATCGTCGGGGCCGTAGTGGTCCTCAACCTGGACTTTGAGGTGCTCTATTACGTCGAACACCCGCACGTCCATCAAGCTCACCAGAGCGTTGACATAGGCCATGGCATATTTAATCATGCCGCAGTCGTAGATGTCTCTCAAGTAATAGCACGCTTTCTCGTACTGGTGCAACGCATTGCAGCAAAAGCCCATGTAATATGACACCTGGTAGAACAGGTTCTGCTGCCTGTCGGTGGCATGCAAGTAGGTGGTCTTCAAACCAGCCAGCACGTTCTGGAAATGCACCATGGCTGCGTAATAGTCCTCACGCAGCAAGTGGCGGTAGCCCCAATACAGGTTATAGCCGGTGCAGCCTTGCTCCACGTCAACTATCAGTTTCTGGTCGGCTGGCAGACTGTCATAGCCCTTTTCTTTGAGGTTGATTTGTGCCTCTTGCCACATGTAGTTAAACTCCTGGACTTTTTGCTTGGTTGACTTAACGTCGCGAGCCACAAGGAAAGACAGCACGCCGTCGGTAGGCTCGTGGTCGTGGGTGTTGGTGCGGCTCAATCGCTGTCTCACCTCACAGGCCGTGATTCTGAGCCATGTGGTGGTGTCGTCAGTGCCCTCACAGGTCACTGTCACCGCCAGCGTTTTGCGCATGGTGTCAAGCCCGGCGTTGTGATATTTCAGCAGAAGCATGTGGTCGTGGCTTTCGGGCTTGTCGTCGCCAGCCGTGGGGGCTGGTGCCAGGTCGTAAGAGGCTATGGTTTTGCCGTCGGTAAGGCGAAGCTCCTTTGCATCGGCTTCAGTGGCGAGAACAGTGAGTGACTCGCACACAGGCTCCGGTTCGCCAATCACATCGTGGAGCAGGCGCTCTATGGAGAATGGCTGCTCTGGGGTGAGCCTGACTTGCCGTTTGTGGCCTTGACAGGCAAACTCCTGCTGCATGAGCAGGAAAAACTCACGGTCTTTGTCGGCCTGGCCAGCTTCGGCGTCGTCGAAGCCGTTGTCTTCGCACTGCTTTAGCAGCTTGTTGTAGTCGTCGGCGAAATCGCGTGCCACACCAAAGCACATGTCGAGCAGCTTTTTAAAGTCTCTCGCCACCGTGGTGCAGTAGGCATACACTTGCAGGTTGGCAGTGTTTTTCTCGTCGTCGATGGTGTAGGTACACTTGAATCTCAAGCCTATATTATTGAATTTGTTGCAAATGGCTCTCATGTTGCCAAGCTGCGACATTGACACGTCGAAGCAGTTTGGGTAGCAAAGTTCCACTCCCTCGTTGTCATAAACCGAACTTATGAAGTGTCCGCCCTGATAGTCAAAGTAATAACGTGTAACTTTTGAGGTTGATGACCCTTTCTTGTCGGCAACCTTGTATTTGCAGTTATATTCCTTGAAAAAGGCTTTTAACTCAGCTTCGGGATTCAAATCAATATTAGTTCGCTTGAAAAAACGCATACTCTCTAACAAATCTAATTTCCAAATTCCATTTCGTAGTGCAAAGCTAATAAAAAACTTGCAGCTTTTGGGTCATAAAGCACAGACCTGTGGCCGCTGTTGGCATAAAAAACAGCAAGGATTGTGCCAAACTGAGGCGACACAATGCCTTGCTGTGTGTGTTGATGGCTTGTGCTGGGCACTATATGGTGCGCTCCACAGCCCAAACAAAGGCTCTCAAGCCGAGTTTTGGCGTGGCGACGTCCATTTTGTGCAGCACATTGAGCACAACATCTACCTTGTCGTCATCGACCATGGTTATGATAGACGATGCCATTGATGGCCATGCGTGGCTGCCATAGTGTGGCGTGCCGGTCTTGCTGCCGCGTCCCTGCACCTGCTCCCATGCCGTGAAGCCTCTGCAGCCGTTGCGGAGCAGTGCCTCGGTAATCGTTTCATAATATGCTTGGTCAAACGCTATAAATATCGCTTTCATCTGTTCTTAGAGTATTAATTAATTATTTCTTCAAAAGTTTTTTGTGCTGACGGCGCATGCCGTTGTAGGCAAAAATGGTGTACATGGTGGGCACAAACAGCAGTGTGAGCACTGTGGAGAATGTGAGTCCGCCAATCACAGCCATACCCATAGGCCGCCACATTTCAGAGCCTTCGCCGCTGCCTATCGCCATAGGCACCATGCCAAGAATGGTGGTGAGCGACGTCATGAGCACAGGGCGCAATCGTGAGTGTCCGCCGTCAACCACCGACCGTCTGACACTCATGCCACGCTCGCGGTTGAGGTTGATGTAGTCAACCAGCACAATGCCGTTTTTAACCACAATACCAATCAGCATGATTGAGCCAATCATTGACATGATGTTGAGGTTTGTTCCGGTAAGGAGCAAAATCAGTACCACGCCAGAGAAGGCAAACATGATGGACGTCATGATGATGCCAGGGTAGGTGAGCGACTCAAACTGCGACGCCATGACGATATAGACCAAAATTATGATGAGAATGGCCAGTGTGCCAAGGTCGCCAAACGAGTCTTTCTGGTCTTCGTAGGAGCCACTAAGCTCTATCGTTACGCCTTGTGGCAAGTTGAGCTTGTCGATTTGCGGCTGGGCATCGGCAATTATCTCGCTCATGGGGCGGTCTTGCACCACGGTTGACAGCGTGATGATGCGCTCGCGGTCTTTACGTTCTATGGTGGGTGGGTTAAACCGTTCCACCACAGTGCCCACTTCTTGGAGCTTTATGCCTTTTCCATGGGCATTATAGAGGGTGATGTTTTCTATGTCCTCAAGCGATGTGCGGTAGTTGGGCTGATACATGACCTTGATGTCATATTCATCACCGTCCTCACGGAAATAAGACGCCGTGGAGCCGTTGATGCGATTGCGCAAGGCAGTGGCGGCCGTCGTGAGGTTCAAGCCGTAGATTGCCAGCTTCTCGCGGTCGAAGTCAACTTGATACTCCGGCTGATAGTCGGAGCGGCTTATGTTGATGTCGGCTGTGCCTTTCACGCCCTCCAATATGCGCTTCAGCTGCTGTGCCACGGTGTCGGTCTTGGCAAAGTCGTAGCCATAAATCTCGTAGTCGATAGTTGACTGTCCGCTCATGCTTCCGCTACGCGTGCCGCCCACATTAACCTGTGCCTTTTTCAGCTCGGGATATTGCTTGAGGTCCTCGCGCATGAGCTTGGCAATCTCGGTGATGTTGCGCTTTCGCTCGCTGGGGTTAACAAGCCTGATGTTCATAGACATGATGTGAGAGCCGTTGTCGCTCATGGAGGCGTAGGTGTTGTCGCTGCTTGCCTGGCCCACCGTGTAGTTAAGCATCTTGATTTCTGGATATTTCTTCTTCCAGTCGGCATAAATTCGTGCGCACACGTCTTTAGCATCTTCCACTCGCGTGCCTATGGGCAGCTCAAGGCTCACGCCCAAGCGGCTGTTGTCGCTCGTGGGGAAGAACTCGTTGCCTATGAACTTCACAAGGAACATGGAGCCGACAAAAATGCCCAGAGCCACTGCCGTGGAAATCCAGCGGTGTGTGACCACCACATCGAGCAGGCGCGCATAGCCGTTGTCGATGGCGTCGAGCATGCGCTCTATGGGGGCGTAGAGTTTCTTGAACAGGGTGCTGTCGTTGTTTCGCAAGCGGAGCATGCGGCTGCACAGCATGGGGGTGAGCGACAATGCGCTTGCGGTGGAGATTATCATCATGATGGTTACCATCCAGCCGAGCTGGCGGAACAGCACGCCGGTCATGCCCTTGACGAGCGTCAGTGGGAAGAACACTGCTATGAGCGTGAGAGTTGACGCCACCACGGATATGGCCACCTCGTTGGTGCCATGCACGGCGGCCTGCTTGGGGTCGGCTCCGCGCTCTATGTGGGTGGTCACGTTTTCGAGCACCACAATGGCGTCGTCAACCACCATGCCTATGGAAATGGACAGTGCCGACAGAGAAACGATGTTGAGGGTGTTGCCAGTGGCGTAGAGATAGATAAACGACGCTATGAGCGAAATGGGGATTGTGAGCAGAATAATCACGGTTGCACGCCAGCGACCGAGGAAGAAAAACACCACAATGCCCACAAAGAGCAAGGCATAGAGCACAGTTTCAGTCAAACTGCCTATGGTGTTTTTGATATTGTCGGACGTATCGACAATGTAGTCGAGCTTCACGTCGCTTGGCAGATTTTTCTGTATGCTTGGCAGCACATCGCGTATCTTGTTGGAAATCTGCACGGAGTTGGCACCCGACTGCTTTTGCACCACAATCATTGCGCCTTTCTCGCCGTTGTTGTAGGACTCTTGCGCTCTTTCTTCAAGAGAGTCGTCAATGCGAGCCACGTCTTTCAGATGCACCACGCCGCCATTATATGCGCCAACCACAATGTTGCCCATTTCCTCGGGGTCTTTGAACTCACCCTGCACGCGCAGCGAGTAGGTGTTGCTGCCCACATCGAATGTGCCGCCAGGAATATTGCGGTTTTCGGCACCAATCAATGCCGATATGGTTTCCACGCTAAGCCCGTAGGCTTCAAGTTTGAAGGGGTCAACATAGACGTGTATCTCGCGCTTGGGGGCACCGGAGATTGACACCGAGCCCACACCGTCAACTCGCGCCAACGGGTTCGACACATCTTCGTCAAGGATTTTGTAGAGTCCAGGCATGCTTTCTTTTGCCTGAACCGACAGCAACACTATGGGTATCATGTCGCTGCTGAACTTGAAGATGATGGGTGTTTCGGCATCGTCTGGCAAGTAGCTCGACACCATGTCGAGTTTGTCGCGCACATCGTTTGTCAGCACGTCGATGTCGTAGCCATATTCAAACTCAAGCGTGATGATGGATATGTTTTCTCTTGATTTTGAAGTGATGTGCTTGAGGTGCTCCACGGAGTTGAGCGTGTTTTCGAGCGGACGTGTGAGGTTTTGCTCTATGTCTTGCGCGCTGGCACCCGAATAGGTGGTCATTACCATCAGCGTGTTGGTGTCGATGTCGGGGTACAGGTCGATAGGCAGTTGGCGCAACGAGAACAAGCCGAGAATCACGACTGCCACAAAGACCAGCACCGTGGTCACAGGCCGCTTAACCGAACTTGAATATAAACTCATTTCTTTTCGGGGATTTTAGCTGTTAATATTTATTTTTTCAACTGCACTTTAGCGCCGTTGCTCACTCTGGCTTGTCCGGCCACCACCACTTGCTCGCCTGGAGTCAAGCCCGACAGCACCTCATATTGGTTGTCGAGACGGCGGCCAAGGGTGACTTCTGCAAACGACACCGTGCCGTTTGGCTTATAAATATAGACATAGCGCACGCCGGAGCCTGTTTGCTTCTGTATGGCCTTGTCGGCCACCACCACGCTGTTGCGCGAGCCAAAGTCGAACATCACGCGGGCAAACATGCCGGAACGCACCTTGTTGCTGCGGTTGTTGATGGTGACTTCCACCTCAAACGTGCGTGTGGTAGGGTCGATTGACGGGTGTATCAAATAGACCGAGCCGTCGAAAGTTTCTTCGCCATAGACGTCGAACTTAACGTTGACGTGCTGGCCTTTTTTCACATTGGGGTAGTCGCTTTCGTTGACGTTGACAATAACTTTGAGTGGTTGCTGCTGCTCAATCACGAGTATGGGCTGGCCCGAGGGCAAATCGCCGTTGTTGTAGTTGCGCGTGGTCACCACGCCGCTTATGGGCGATGTGAGCACTGTGTTTTCCTGCATGTTGCGCAACGCGCGCGCATTGGCGTCGTATTGCGCTTGGAGCTGGTCAACGCTCTGCTGTGTGCCTCCGCCTATCTTCACGAGCTCCTTGGCGCGTGCCAGGTCGCGGCTCTGGTTGGCCATGGCAATTTTTTGCTGGGCTATGCTCACGTCGTCGAGTATCACCACAGCCTGCCCGGCTCTGACGGTGCTGCCCACGTCAACAAGAATGTGCTTTATGCGGTTGCCGGTTGCCGACATGATGTTGTTGGTCTTAAAAGCCTCAACCGTGGCCGTGTATTCACTCGTTTGTGGCACAAGCTTCTCGCTCGATGTTTCCACTTCCACAATGGGAAGTTCCTCCTTGGGGGCAGCTTCCTGTTTTTTGCCGGTGCATGAGGTCATGGTCAGTCCGGCCAAGCCCATCACGGCAATTGTCTTGATGATGTTCATATAGTTTTGCCTTTTTTTGTTTACTTAGTTTTGATTGCCGGTTGTTGTGACATATTTCTCAAGTGGCGCTTTGCCGAGCACGAGCTCAAGGTTGCTTTGAGCCACAAGATAGTCGTAGATGGCCTGATAATATGCCAGCCGGGCACCCATGAGGGCGTCCTCGGTGTCGCGCAGCTGAATGAACGACGCCGCACCTATCTTGAAGCTCTTCTGCATGATGTCTTTGGCCTTTTCGGCCTGCCTTACACCACCCTCATTCGACGAGATTTGCACAAGGCTTTTGTCGATGTGGTCGAGCTGTGTTTTTACTTGCATGCCAAGGCTTCGCTCCAGATTTTCGCGTTGCCATTTCATTTCGCGCAGCGACACCTCGGCCTGTTTTTGCTTGTAGTAGCGCTGGCCGCCGGTGAACAGCGGGAACGACAGCGTGAGTCCTGCTGTGGAGTAGCCCGACCACTGGAAGTTTTGGAACGGATTGCCGTTTGACATGGAGTTCCACATATAGTTGACCGAGCCGGTGAGTGTGGGATACCAAGCCGCTTTTTGAAGTGACCCCAAAAAGTTGGACAGGTTATTAACTATCCGATTTGAGAAAGAGTTCGGTATTGCACCGGACTCT
>CAKUAR010000003.1 GCA_934636465.1 uncultured Muribaculaceae bacterium | reverse complement strand
AACGTATTTTGTATGCGTAAATAAGGAGTATATTCAATAAAATCATATTAATATATCCAACCATAGATTTTAAAGGCAGGATTTTGAATATAAAAAATGAATTTGCCGAGAATATAACAGATATAAGTAAATTGACTCGGCAAAAACTCGGCAAAAACATAAAAGCAAAATCCTAACTGCTCGGATTCAAGCAGTTAGGATTCTTTATGGTGCGCCTGAAAGGCACAAAAAAACAGGGCGCAGCGGAGAAAACTCCGTTGCGTCCTAAGGATTATCAGTTGCCGTGGGGCGAGACGCCCCACACTCCGTTTTTTTTACTTTATGACAATTTTCTTTGACACTGTGGTGCCATTGTCGTAAGTGGACTTAACAACATAGATGCCTGCTGCAGACGGACGCTCCGAACCAAGCGCAACGCCGCTTATTGAGTAATACTCCGACTTTATGATTTGTGCCGAAGCATGAGCATCTTCAATGCCAGAAACCGCAGTAACCGTGAAGTTATAAGTCTTTGTGCGGTCGCCAAGTTTCTTGGTCAGCCAAGCCTCACCAAGGGCGGTGGAGCTAACCACACCGTCTTTGATTGTTATGTTGTCTGACGACGTCCACTCAGTGCCCTCTGGCGTGCCGACCACAAATTGCTTGCTCACGTTGTCGTAGGTGTCGCCTTCGGCAAGAACCGGAATAGCGGCAAACCAGTTGGCAAGCTCATTGTTGGCAAAGCTCTTGAGTGTGGGGTACATGCCAGCAACCACACGGAATGTGCTATCGCTGATTGAGGTCATGGCAAGACCGCGTGTGCTGAGTGCTGTGGCACGCTCATCGGTGCTCGACTTAACATCTGGGTTAACCCAAGAGTCGTAGTAGCAATTTTCAAGCTCCATTTGGTTCTTATAGAGGTCGGTGATGTTAGAAACCACCGTCTTGTCGGTCACTACAACCTTTCCTGCGTTGTAAGTGTTGTCAATCACAGCTCCGCCATAAGTGCGGCCGTTGATGCCGCCGGCAAGTGCCTTGGCGGTCACAGTGCCCATATTGTAGCTGTCGTAGATGCGAGAGTAGCCATATCCCCAAAGTCCGCCGGCATTTGCAAGCGAGCTTGAAGAAGAACCGGTGCTTGTCACATCACCCACATTGAAGCACTCATGGATTTCGCCAGGGGCTATGCCTGAGAAGCCACCAATGCCATATCCGTTGGCCTTCACGTTACCAGCATTGTAACAACGATAAGCCGTTCCGCTCCATTCACCGGCAAAACCGCCCACGTAGTTGCCTGTTACGGTAACGTCACCAGTGTTGTAGCAGTCAGCAAACACAACCGCAGTTTCATTCATATCGCCCACAAAACCACCAATTGTCGATTTCTTGCTGCTCACGTTACCAGTGTTGTAGCAGTTGGTGACTGTAGTGACAACAGTCTTGTCGGCAACAGTGCTGCAAGCTCCCATAAAACCACCCACAGCCGTACCGGTGCCAGTCACATCGGCAGTGTTGTGGCAGTCGGTAATCATAAGACCCGGAGTGGCGCTGCCGATGATTCCGGCAATGTTGGCAGCACCAGTGATTGCTCCCGTGTTATGACAGCCCTTTATGACAGTAACAGCATTGTTTTTATCTTTAAGTGCCACGATACCGCCAATCGTACCAGATGTGCCGGTGATGTCGCCCTCGTTGACACAATTGATGATGGAGTCACCGCCAACCGAATGCACGGCGATGCCGCCAAGACTTGCCGAACCGCCAATCTTGCCTTTGTTGACACAATCCTTAATGGCACCGCCATTGCTACCCACGATGCCTGCATTGGTATTTTTAGACTCAACCACTATATCAGATGTGTTGACACAGTTTTCAACCAAAGTGTTGGTTTCAGTTTCATGCACAATGCCCACACTACCCGAACTGGCACTTGCAATGTGCCCGTGGTTCTGGCAATTCTTAATCGAACCTCCATAGGCAAGATAAACAGCAATACCGGCAGCAGCCGTGTTCTTGTAAGTGCTGATCGACGCATTGTTAACACAATTCTCAATCTGGCCAAAAACGCGTCCGGCAAAACCCGCCGAGCTGCTGTAAGCCGTAATGCTGCCACTTGCGAGTGTCAAATCATGAAGACGCCCATGCTGCCCCACATTGCCAAACAGACCAATATATGTGTCAGCAGTTTTGTCGGTGCTGTATTTCACATTGGTAAACTTGTTGCCGCCACCATCGAAGTCGGCGTCAAACTTGTTGGCACCAACGGCTACCGGAGCGTAATCAACATCGGCAAAGTCAATGTCGTTAAGCACCTTGAAATAACGGCCAGAGAAAGTGAAGTGCTCATTGTTGGTCACATCGGCAAGTTTAGCCATGTCGGCAACAGTCTTGATTTGATAGGGGTCGGCAGCAGTGCCAGCACCGCTAAACAAATTAGGCATTGCACGCAAACCAATCACCTTGCTGTAATCGCCAACTGTGGCCACAAGCGTGTCGCGCACACTCTCTGCGCCCTCGCCGATGTTAACACTCAATGTGCCGTCGGCAACAGCGAATTTAGAACCTTGCTTCAAAGTCCAAACCAGCAATTTGTCGCCGCTGGCAAGTGTTGCCGGAGCAAACACGTCGTCGGCAGTGTTGCCGTCGGCAAACGCAACCACCATAGAGCGGTTAGCCTTGGCGGCTGCCTCGTCCTTAAACGACTTCAACACTGGATATTTGCCAGCCTCAAAGTCGTAGGCTGTGGAGTCAAGTCCTTCGAGAACCTTGCCAGAGGTGAGCTCCTTGGTAGGCACACCGTTTATGCCCTTGACTGTTGCTGTTGCAGCACCACCATAGTAGCCAAGCTGGCTGTCGTAGTAGTTATTCTTGACAGTTGACTTGGAATTGAGGTTTTTGGCTATAACGGCACCGCGAGTGAGCTCTGAATATTTTTCGTAAGTTACAATACCATAGTTGATGTTGCCCTCAAAGTCTGTGCCCATGCTTGCCAGCATAGATGATATGCCACCCACATTGTTTTTGGCATACACGTTGCCAGAATTGATGTTGTGGCTCACGGTAGTGGCTCCAGAAAGGAAACCAACAATGCCTGCTGCATTGTTTGGCATGGGCGAAGTGACGTATTGTGTCACAGAGTCGGCTCGCACATCGCCATCGTTTTGGCAATATGTGATTTTGCCCTTGGAATACGCTGCTATACCGGCTGCATAAGTGCCGCAAGACGCCACATTTCCAGAGTTATAACAGCTAACCACACTACCTGTGGCCTCAACATAGCCTGTGATGCCGCCAGCATAGGAGCTGATTGCCGTCACCTTGCCATAGTTGCGGCAGTTTTCTATCTTGCCGGCAGAGTGACCCACAACAGAGCCAACGTTTGAGTAACCAATGACCTCGCAGTCGGCAGCAATCACCACATTCTTGATGGTGGCGTCGGCGCTGGTATAGCCAAACAAGCCTATGTTTTGAGAAGAACCCTTTTTTGCAGGCTTCATGTTGGCGTCGGCAGCAATAGAACCAAGTTTCATGTTGTGAATTGCATAGCCCTGACCATCGTAAGTGCCACCAAACACAATCTTGGCGTTGTTGACATTGCCAATTCCTGTGAAACCGGCAGCGTCTTTGAGATCGATGTCGTTGGTCTGCTTAAAGAAGTCGCCCTTGAAATTCTGGCCATTAGACGTAACTCCCTTGTTGAGCGTCACGAGGTCGTTGACATCTTGAATCAAATAAGGGTCAGTTTCTGTTCCAGAACCAAGGAAACCAGACGGATTGACTGTTTCAAGTCCATACATCTTGTAAGGCATACCCGATGGAGCGAGTGCCACAATCACCTCGGCTGAGTTAATATCTTTGAGCTTAACAGAATCGCCACTGAGAATGAGGCCTGTGGTTTCATCAACGAATTTTTGCGAGGAGCTGTCGTAAAGCTTCCATGTGATGCCATTGGCTGTAGAAACCTTGAAGTTGTGCTTAACCTTGAGAACGGTTTCGCCAGCACCCAGAGTCAGCGTAGAAGCTGACAGGCAAGCCTCCTTGGTGTCGTCTATGCCCTTGATGCGTGGGTACAAGCCCTCGGCAAACACCCACTTGTCGGCCTCAAAACCTGGCAGAGGTTTGCCAGAGGCGAGGAACGACGTTTCTACTGCACATTTCTTAGGCTTTTCACTGCCCACGACTTGCCTGTCATAGTAGCAGTTGACGAAGATTGAATCACTGTAAGTGACACCATAGATGCCTTGCGCGTCATAGAGCTTGGGCAGACGAGTCTGACCACTTGTGTAGCAGTTTTTGAACGAAGATGGGAACACTGTGGAAATCACATTGCCATTGCCGTCTGTTTTAATAACAGGCACAATGACGTTGCCCACAATGCCACCCACGCGTTTTGACTCACGTGTATTGATAATTATATTAGAGGCATAGCTATTAAAAACGTTGCCGCCATAGGTTGTACCCACAAGACCACCCACAGAGCCTTGCGGCAAAGTGGCTGTGCCATCGTAGGATATTGCCTTGGAACTGATGTTGCCCAAGTTGTAACAATAATCAATCGTACCAGTCTGCAAACTTCCCACTAAGCCACCAACGTAGCCATAGCCCGGCACATCGGTGATGCTTGCATCGTTGTAGCAATAAGTGATGCTTGCACGCTGTGTGCTGCCCTTGGGCAAAGTCATGCCCACAAGACCACCCATGCCGCAATAGTAGTCGGACATGCGTCCAGTCATCTTCAATGTGCCGTGCGACTGCGAGTGGTCCAAGTTGCCCTTGAGCAAACCAACCACACCGCCATGTGCGCCAACACCAGTGACAGCACCGTCGAACATGGCATTTGTCATAGAAGGGCCGTCATATCCACCCACAATGCCGCCGGCGTTCAAGCCAAGGGCCACCAGAGCGGAATTAACAACCTTGATGTTGCTTATTTTGCCAAGGCTGAAACCTGCCAGCAGACCCACGTTTGTGCCATAGGCTCTGATGCCGCAGGTGTCGATAACAACATTTTTAATCACGCTGTTCTCGCCGGCATAGCCGAAGATGCCGAAATAGTTTTCTTCACCCACAGAGAGCGACAGATTTTTGAAAGTGAAACCTTTGCCGTCGAATGTGCCCTCAAAGGGTTTTTCCTCACTCACGCCCACAGGGCTGAAACCCTGCACCAGAGTGCCCATGTCGATGTTGCCGCCAAGAGCTATAAACTTGCCCTTGTAGTTGTTGCCGCAACGCACATCTTCAGCAAAGTCCTGAAGTTGTGCCACGTTGTTCACAACGTATGGATTTGACTCGCTGCCGTCGCCAGTCCAGCTAAGCACAGGCTTGGCAGGATATGTGACAGTGCCTTGGGGGAATGTGATTGTTGTGCTCATCACACGGCGAGTCAACAGTGTTTTGTCGCTATGATTGCTGACACCCCAGTTGCCAAACTTCATGCTGGTGTCAGTGCCCTGGCCGGTTATGGCCTTAACGTAGAGCTTGCCTGCTTTCCAATCGGTGGCATAGCAGAAGAAATCACCATAGACCGAATTAGAGAAAATGCGCTGTGGCGCAATCTCAACCGTTTTGTCGGGGTTTACACGAGCCTTAACCACAGCACCGTTGTTTGAGAAGTTCATCAGCGTGATTTCATTCTTGGCGGTCTGCTCTATGTAGGCAGGGAAAACAACTGTGGAATCAGTGCCCGAATTGTTGAGCACCTCGGTTATGCTCGCATTGGTGGGCTTCAACTCACTTTTTGAGAACGAGCCAAATGCAGAGCCGCGATAGTTGCCGCTAACCACAAGCACAGCCCAACTGCCGAGCGTGACAGTGCCGTCGGCTGCCAAACTGCCCACAATAGGCTCTGTGGTGCTGAATGAGCTGCCAGCAGAGTTGATTGGACACGCCCACACCGGGCCATAGGTGGCGTGGTTATAAATCTTGCCCGGCTTGATGCTGATAGTGCCTGCCGTCAAGTCGTAGGCGGCACGGAGAGTGTCTTGAAGACCATAGAGATTGATTACATAGGCCGAATCGGCGCTGAACGGCTTGATTGACACCATGGCTTGCGCCGTCTTGGTGCCGTCTTTCAGAGCGTAGTCAAACTCCGCATAGGAGTCGACAAACTTGGCATTTGCCGATGCTTTTTTTGCTGCTTTGCGCATAGCGGCACGCTGCAGCGCACCTTCGCTCAACCTGCCCTCGGCAAGCTTGCCCAGCACACCGTCGGGTTTCACCACGGTGAAGGTGGGTGTTGTCTCCGAAGGTGAAGCCAAGCGCGGAGGAGCTTCGCTCACAGACGTGTCAACATTCTTGATTCCCAACAGCTGGGAAGCAAGCTGCTGCTGCGCATTACCTGCCGCTGACAGCAGGCAACAAGACAACAACGTCAATAAATACTTTTTTTTCATTAATTTAATTGTTAGTTATTTAGAGAATTTACTTGAAATTTCCGCTAAAACTTTTTTCAAATGCACAGCTATGGTGCATAACATGGGCTAACGCCAGCCGGCAATGGTCAGTTTCTTTTTTCCACAATAAAACGCTAAAGGACATATCTATTTTTTAATATGACAAATATAACACTTTTCTCGCAAGTGGCTCACAAATAGCGAGAAGAAAACACCACTATGTACCCACAGTACGCTGCCGCCAGCAAACAAAAAAAACAGCTGGCAGAGCCTTACGGTCCTGCCAGCCGGTATTTATTTGCGAGAAGCCTCGCGGCGTTAACGATGCTGCAATATGCGCTGTGGGCGTGCACTGGCGCCCGAAGCCGACGGTGCCCAGTAACCATAGTCGTAGTCAGACCAGTTGGGCGACGACGTGTGCACCAAGTTAAACTGCCAGTTGCTGTCGTCGAGATAAATGGTGCCGACAAAGCGGTTGCGGTTAAGGCGATAGTTGGAGATATAGACCGTGTAACCGTCTTCAACGAAATGCACCTCTATAACGCCATTGCGCACCTGCCAGTCGATGTGGCTTGCTATGTAGTCCCACGGAGCGTTGCTGTAATAGTCAACCCAATGACCGCTGCCCTTGGTGAAACGGAACGGGTCGAGCGTGAAATCAACGTAGGAGTAAGACGAATTGTAGATGCGTCCGTTATAGACCGATGACATATAGGTGTTACCCTCCCACGTGCCCTCAAGAGTGCTGCTGATTGACTCATCTTCGCAAGAAGTGAACGCGAGCCCCAACACCAGAAGCATTACGGGCATGATTAAATTTCTTATCGTCTTCATATCTTTTGAGTTTTTGTTAGCAGCCACGTTTTGCGGCAAGCCCCGTGGGGCTTTTGCTATCAATTAGACGGCAACAAGGGGCGTTGGTTTAACAGCCGCCTGCAATCATTTGCCCTCGCCTTGCTGCTTGAGCAAGTCGCGAATCTCGGCAAGCAGTTTCTCCTCGGCGCTTGGTTCCGGGGCCGGAGCTGGAGCGGCGTCGGTCTTTTTCTTGAATTTGTTGAGTGCCTTGACAAACAAGAAGATGCAGAAAGCAATAATCAGGAAGTCGATTACATTTTGAATGAACAAGCCATACTGAATGGAGGCGTCGTTGAATTTCACCGACAGTCCGCTGAAGTCAACACCACCAGTGAGCACACCAAAAATAGGCATGAGCACATTGTCAACAAGCGATGACACAATTTTGCCAAAAGCACCGCCAATAATCACACCGACAGCCATGTCAATCACGTTGCCCTTCATGGCAAACTCCTTGAATTCATTTAAAAATTTACTCATTGCACAAATAAAATTAAAGTCCGAAAATAACGAAGCGGAAACAAACTATTAAACTTCCTTAATTAAGGAAATATTTCCGTTATTTTTAGGTTAGATAATTGGATTTAAATACAAAAAATATATTACTTTTGCAATCGCTAAACTGAGGGTAAACCAGAAGTTTGCGCGGTTGCGTGTCGCAAAGATAGGTAATCGGATTAAAACTGAAAGTTTTTAACCAACTTAATTTTTTAATATTATGGGTAAAATTAAAATCGGTATCAATGGTTTCGGTCGTATTGGCCGTTTCGTATTCCGTTCAACTCTTGAGCCACAGAATGTAAATGATGTAGAGGTAGTTGCAATCAACGACCTTTTGTCAGTAGATTATCTTGCTTATCTTCTTAAGTATGACACAATGCACGGACGTTTCAACGGCACTGTGGAAGTTAAGAACGAGAACACACTTGTAGTTAACGGTAAAGAAATCCGCATCTTCGCAGAGCGTGACGCCGAGAACATCAAGTGGGGTGAAGTGGAAGCAGAATACGTTGTAGAATCTACAGGATTCTATTTGACAATGGACCGCGCTGAGAAACACCTCAAAGCCGGTGCTAAATATGTTGTTCTTTCTGCTCCTTCTAAGAAGGGCGAAGACGGCCGTCAAGCCGACATGTTCGTTTGCGGTGTTAACACTGACAAATACAACGGTCAACAAATCGTTTCTAACGCATCTTGCACAACCAACTGCTTGGCTCCTATCGCCAAAGTGCTGAACGACAACTTCGGCATTGAGACTGGTTTGATGACAACAGTTCACTCTACTACTGCTACTCAGCTCACAGTTGACGGTCCTTCTAAGGGCGGTAAAGACTGGCGCGGTGGCCGTGCTGCTTCTGGCAACATCATTCCTTCTTCAACTGGTGCTGCTAAGGCTGTAGGTAAAGTTATCCCTGAGCTCAACGGCAAACTGACTGGTATCTCTATGCGTGTTCCTACTTTGGACGTGTCAGTAGTTGACTTGACTGTTAACTTGAAGAACCCTGCAACTAAGGAAGATATCTGCAACGCTATGAAGAAGGCTTCTGAAGGCGAACTCAAGGGTGTTCTTGGCTACACTGAAGACGCAGTTGTGTCAAGCGACTTCCTCGATGACCCACGCACTTCAATCTTCGACGCTGAGGCTGGTGTTTACTTGACTGACAAGTTCGTTAAGGTTGTTAGCTGGTATGACAATGAGTTCGGATACAGCCACAAGGTAATCGACCTCATCAAGATTATGAAGAAGCACAATGGTTAATTTGAAGCCACTCTTTTGACTTAATTAAATCATTATAGCTAACAAGCCCGAGGCTCAACTGAGTTTCGGGCTTTTTGTTTGCTCTAATGAAAAACTTGTTATATTTTTGTCACTGAAATAACTAATTATAAAAAATATCAGGTTTTCAAGAAAACAAACGCTTGAATTAAAAGGGAACCAGGTGTGAATCCTGAGCAGTACCCGCTGCTGTAAGCCCCGCACCTATGCGGAAAAGCCTCCCACAAAAGCCACTGGCTCGCTCACCGAGCCGGGAAGGCGTGGGCAACACAAGGCTTGGGGCGAGCCAGAAGACCTGCCTGATAGCATGCCGAAAAAATAGAGAAGCGGCATGTTTGTATTTTGACTTTCGTGGCAATAGAGTCGAAATGAAACAATAACAGTCTGCCAATAGTGCAGACGTGTGGCTTTTGTGCATGCACCCCATAAAGCAGGTGCCGGCGCAAAAAGATTGACCATTTCACACCCACACAATAGCTTCATTGCTTAGTTGCGACCCTTAACCACGATTTGTCGGCAAATCGCAGAGAAAAGGAGAACAACTAATTTTTTTATTAACAATTTAACAAAAAAGCTATGAAGCAACTGAAACTATGCTTATTCCTGCTTGTGCTTTTCGCATTTGGAGGCAACTTGCAGGCATCGGCAGTGCAGCAGCTCAAGCCCCAAAGTTATGACACAAGCGACGAGGTGTTTTACCTCAAATCGGGTGACGGACTTGAGCAATACACTGTAGATGGCACAGTAACGTTTAGGGGCGCCAAAAACGGAATTCCAACCGGGCGCGACTGCGGCGTTGTTTTCACCCCCAAGAACGCAGGCGACTTGATTCAGGTCACTGTGAACTCCAACACCTTGGGCGGCGACAACTATCTATTGCTCTATGACGGAGCTATTGAGAAAATAGGTTATGGCACAAGCGACGGCAAAGACCAGTCACGGTATTTGCCAGCCGGCTGGGTCAAGAAGTATGTGGAAGGCAGTGCCGGTGAAACTTACACCTCAACTGCCAAGAACGGCAGCGTGTCGTTTGGTTTCCACTCAAGCTTCAGCCAAAGCACACAGTCATTTGACATCACCGTGACATCGGTGTCGCCAAAAGACATGACGTTTAAGTCGGCTGCAGTGATAACCGACATCGCTTCCGTAAACCGTGCCGACAAGAACGCCGCAATTTTTGGCGTGGACGTAACTATGGACGGCAGTCTGAACGCACTGACACTCAATGAGCTGAGCGTTAACACAAGCGCTATCGCCAACTCTGCAAGCGTGACAAACCTGCGTCTGTATAAAGGCTCTGCCTTTACCGACGCCAACCTGCTTGCCACCGCCACCAACCCAGGCGACGGACTCAAAGCCACCGATGTGGCACTGAAGAGCGGCGCCAACAAGTTCTATGTGGTAGCCGACATCACCGATGTGGCAAAGGGCACTTTGCCCGGACTTGAACTGGCTACTCTGAAGATAGCCGGAGAGAACCGCCTGCCAGCAGTGGTGAAAGGCAATGACGTGGCCATAATCAACGTCATAAAAATTGCCAGCGAGGCAAAAACATACGTGATTGACGATGATGCCCTATTTTATGACGACGGCGGAAAAGACGGCAAATACACCAAGAACTTCGAAGGCAGCGTTACGTTTGTTCCTGCCACCGAAGGCAAGGCGATAAAACTCGACATCACAAAGCTCAAGCTGTTTAACACCTCGTCAACCGGCTTGAACGATGTGTTCAAGGTGTATAACGGACGCACAGCAGATGCGGCAAACCTCATCGCCACACTGCTTGACGATGCCGAGACTGTGAAATCAACAGCCGACGACGGCTCAATGACCGTGTATTTCAAATCGGTTACCGGTTATCCGACTGACGGCTGGGAGGCCGTGGTGTCGCAATTCTTGCCTGGCGACATGACATTCAAGAGCTTGAGCGCAAGCGCATCAAGCGACAAGACTGTGGCCGCCGGTGACAAGCAGGCACAACTGCTGACCATTGACGTGGTGACTGACAACCAAGTGAAGCCTCTGGCTCTCACCGAGGTTAAACTCACAAGCGACGATGCCAAGAACATTGACAAAGTGCAAGTGTATTACTTGGGCAAGAAGAATGTGTTCGCCACTTCAAACCTTGTGGGCGAAAGCGCAGTGAGCGGCTCGGCAATAACTATAAGCGGCAACACCACCCTGGTGGAAGGCCACAACTACTTTGCCGTGGTGGCTGACGTTAAGACATCGGCCGTTAACGGTGACAAGGTGTCGCTGCAACTCAACAGCACCACCATAGCCGGCAATGTGCAGACCACAGCCGAGGAGGTGAAAGCCACACGCACCGTGGAAAACGTGTGCCGCGCCACAAAAGGCACGCACAGTCACGTGTTCAGCGGCGACTGGACGTTTACCAACACCGAGGGCTTCAGCGGCAAATATGAGGCTGAAAACGCCGATTATGTGGTGACATTCACTCCTGCCGAGGAGGGAACTGTGGCACAAATCGACTTCTCTAAATTTGATGTTTACTACTCTACATCAAGCTACGGCACAAAAGCCAAGTTTGAAATCTACAGCGGCAACAAAGCCGGTGTGGCAAGCGAGCTTCTGTGGAAGCTAAGCGACGCAGAGCACGCAAGCACAGGCCCTGGCACAATAATCCGCTCAAAGGCTGCTGACGGCTCAATAACAATACTTTTCAACCCACAAACCACATCGAGTTACTCTGCCGGAACAGGTTGGAAAGCCAAAGTGAGCGCATTCCGCAACCACGACATGACCGTGAGCGAAGTGAAGGCAACCCAGGCAAGCACAGCAAACCTTGCAGCCGGAGCAAGCGGAGAGTCACTCATCAACTTCAACGTGGTGACCGAGGGCACTCTCACACACAAAGTGCTCAAGGGCGTGAAACTGCATCTCAAGGGCGCTGACGCATTGAGCAATGTGAACCTGCTCTACAACGGAGCCAAGACCAACTCTGAAAACGCCGTGACATTTGGCAATGCCGAGGTCAAGAGTGCTGACGTCACTATCACAGGCGAGACCACTCTTGCCGAGGGCGACAACAACTTCTTCCTGACAATAGACGTGAAGAACGACGCCGATGCCGAAACTGCCGTAGATGCTGCCGTTAAGCAGCTGATTTGGGCCGACGGCACAACAAGCGACGTGAACGCCGACCCAGAAGGCGAGCGCATAGTTAAGCACATATTGAACATCACCTCCGGCACGAAAGTCATGACGGTGATTAAGCCTGTGATGTTCTATGACGACGGCGGTGCCGACGGCCCGACGACCAAGGGCTTCGACGGAACTATAACATTCGTGCCAGGCAAACCAGGCACGGCTGTGGAAATAAACACCAATAGTTTTTCGACCGGCCAAGGCAAATTCTACCTATATGAGGGTAAAGAAGTGAATGATGACAAACTGATAGGCACTTACAACTACACAACCGGCCCTGGCGACGTGATTTCGGACGCCGAGGACGGCTCATTCACCGTGCACTACACAGGCCCGACTTCAAGCTACTCCACCTACGCCGGCTTTGCCATAGAGGTGAAGCTGCACGAACTCACACAGTTTGGGGCCGACGAAGTAACCGCCGACGCTGCCAAGGGCAAGGCTGTGCGTGGTTCAAACGCCGTGATGCAGAAAATACATGTGAAAGTGAGCGGCGACCGTGGAGCAGTTAAGGTTTCTGCAATAAAATTCACTACCGCAGGAACAACTGCTCTTGCCGATGTAACCAACGCCAACCTCTTCTACACTGGTGCAACCGACAACTTCACAGGCAAGGGTCTTGTGGGCACAACAAGCACTTTGAGTGCCGACAATGAACTGACGCTTACCACTCCAGTGGAAATCAAGGCAAGAGGTGACTTCTACTTCTGGCTCACCTACGACATTGCCGCCAATGCCACTACCGGCAACAAGATTGGCGCACAGCTCACAAGCCTGACGGCAAACGACGAGGTTAAGACTGTGACCGCAACTGCCGCCACACGCGAAATTCAAGCCGGACTTAGCGGCACATACGTGATTGGCGCAAGCGACAATGCCAACTACAAGACATTTGCCGAGGCAACCGCTGCCCTGACAAATGGCGTGGAAGGCCCTGTGACATTTAATGTGGAAAACGGCACCTACGCCGAAAACGTGCGCATAGTGAGTGTGCAAGGCGCAAGCGAGCAACACCCGATAGTGTTCAAGAGCCTTTCTGGCAACCCTGCCGATGTGACAATCACTGGCGGCGGCTACTCCGACCCAGCCTATGGCGCACACAAAGAAGGCATGTTCTATGTTGACAGCACAAGCTATGTGACAATAAAAGACATGAGCTTCGTGCCAGCCACACAGACCTACCCATACGTGATACACCTCTACAACCAGAGCCGCCATGCCACAATAGACAACGTGGTGGTGACTGCCGAGTCGGTGAACGACTCACAGGCAGCATCGGGCATGTCGCTCGTGAAGGCAGAGGCTAAGAACGAAGACGGCAAGAACAACGACTTCCTCACTATCACCAACAGCAAGTTCACTGGCGGCTACATAGCCTTATATCTGGGCGGAACATCTTACGTGAAGCTCACCCGCGAAGAAGGTCTTGTGGTGAAGAACAACACTATCACCGAGGCTGGCAGCAAGGGCGTGTATGCAACCGACGAAGACAACGCTGTGGTTTCTGGCAACACAATCACGCAATCAACCGCCAAGAAGACCAACTATCACGGCATAGACCTGTCCCGCACACGCGGCAAGGTGGTGGTAAGCGGCAACAAGATTGTTAACGCCAACTCTGCTTACAGCTCTGGTATAGAAGTGAGAAATGAGAGCTACGGCAGCGAAAACGAGCCAATCCTCATCTACAACAACTCTGTGTCAATCACCAACTCGCCAAACGGCAGCAGTGCAGGCATTGAAGTTGACGGCGACAACAAGAACATAAGCGTGGCCTATAACACTGTGCGCATAGCCGGCAATGGCGGCTACACATTCTATAGCGCCCGTGCACGCAACAATGAGATGTTCACAGGCATAAGCCTCACCAACAACTTGTTCCAAAACTTGACCTCGTCGAGCGAGAACATGTTTATCTATTCGACCTACATCAACAGAGCCAAAGCCACAACCAACGCCTTCACTGGCAGCAACATCTTGTCGAGCACCGACATTGATGCACTCAACGCCATAGAGGGCAACAGCGGCAACTTGGTTGACAACGCCGAATTTGTGTCGGAAACCGACTTGCACCTCAAGAGCGCAGGCAAACTCAACGCCGCCACACCTATAGCCGGCATCACAACCGACGCCGATGGTGTGACACGCGATGCCGTAACTCCAACTATCGGCGCATTTGAGTATAAGACAATCGTGGCCAACAAACCAGAGATTGCCGAGGGCTATCCTGCAGTGCTTAACGTGAAAGAGACTTCTGCCGACGTCAACACCAAATGGAACGTGAGCGGAAAACTCTACTCTAAGGTGGAGCAGGTGGTTGAGACCAAGGCTCCAGCAGGCCGTAAGGCAGCTCCATTGCGCCGCGCCGGCGTTTCGGCCGAAGACCTGCTTACAGGCACTCCTGCAGATGTGACAGGTGACACTGAAGCCACCACCAAGCTTACCGGACTTGAGCCTAACACCAAGTATAAGGCATACTTCATCTTGGTGAGCGCAATCGACGGAAGCCAGAGCGACATTGTGGAAAGCGACGAGTTCACCACTCTGCGCAAAATCGACCCGCTGAAAATCGACCTCACCAATCCTTACGACGTGATTGAGGAAGGCGGCAGCAGCACAATAGAGCCGACCATAACCGGCGGCGACGCTCCTTACACTTATGAGTGGCGCGACCAGATGAACAACGTGATAGGCCACGAGGCTACAGTGACAGTAAAGCCAACACAAACTTATGGCTACAAACTCACCGTGACAAGCACCGACGGCCAGAAGGCTGTGGTCAAGACAGGCGTGTATGTGACCGGCAAGGCTGTGACAGCCACATTCGACGACAACTATCTTGCCGAGGAATCAAGCTTCCAGGGCGACAACACCGACGATGTGACATACAGCGGTTCTTACGCATTCCATGTGTCGAACAACAAGTCTTGGTGGTATGGTTACGCTTTGAGCAACAAGACTTCCACAAAGTTTAAGTCGCTCAGCGACCAGTTCAACTCTTCGGTTGGCCACGGCTACAAGAACAGTGCAAACTACTGCGTGGCTTATCCGAGCGGAAGCTCAGTTGACGTGACAAACGACCTCGACGGCGACGTGCTTAAGGGTGTGTTTGTTACCAACAACGCCTATGCTGTGAACAGCATGGTCAACGGCGACAGCTTCGCCAAGAAGTTCACTCAAGGCGACTGGTTCAAGGTGACAGCTGAAGGCACAACAGCCGACGGCGAAAGCACTACCGCAGAGTTCTATCTTGCAGACTACCGCAGCACCAATGCAGCCGACCACTACATAGTGCGCGACTGGACATGGTGGGATTTGAGCTCTCTGGGCAAGGTGACCAACGTGACATTCACACTCAGCGGCTCTGACACAGGCAAACTCGGCCTCAACACTCCGGCTTATTTCTGTCTCGACAACTTCAACTGCGAGAAGCCAGGAGCAACAGGCGTGAGCGAGCCTAACAAGAACAAAGATGTGATAATCGGCATAAGCAAGGGACACATTGAAGTGAATGGTGCAAGCACAGTGAGCATCTACTCTGCTTCGGGTGCCTTGATTAGCGACGGCAAAAACTCCGTTGACGTCGTGGCCGGTGTGTATATTGTGGTTGCCAACGGCAAACCTCACAAGATTCTTGTAAAGTAATTTAGATAGTGTAATGATATAAATTCCTTTTCATCAACTTTTTTTTGACAGGGCGGCTTCACTTCAGCTTGAGGCCGCCCTGATTTTTTTTGCAATAATTTGAAAAAAAAGATGGTTTTATTTGCAAGTTTGTTGAAATTGATATAATTTTGTACTGATTTCAAAAACAAAATAATTACAAAGATATAACAAATACACTTTTGTAACATTTTCATAATAAAAATCAGAAAAAAACAAACTGCAATGACAGCGACAGAACAGCTAATAGAGCACAACATCAGACCCTCGGTGCAACGAGTGGCAATCATGCAATATCTGCTTGACCACCGCACCCACCCCACGGCCGACGACATCTACACAGAACTTGTGAAAACGATGCCCACACTGTCGCGCACAACGGTGTATAACACGCTTCAGCTGCTGGTGACCAACCAGGCGGTGCTCGGACTGACCATCGACCAGCACAACATGCACTTTGACGGCTACACTCACCCACACGCCCATTTCCTGTGCCGAAGCTGCGGAAAGATATTTGACGTGGAGGTCAACAGCCATCTCCGTGAGCATTTGTTCACAAGCGACAAGTTTGCGATAGAGAAAGTGGAGCTGAACTACGTGGGACTATGCCCCGATTGCAGAATAAGAGAGATAAATAACGACAATTGAAATATTGCCAAAAAACATACAAAAAAGTTTTACGACTATCAACTAATTATTAACACTTTAAATTTAAAGATTATGGCTAAGAAATGGATTTGCACAGTATGTGGTTATGTAGCAGAAGGAGAAAACCCACCAGCAAAATGCCCTCAATGTGGTGTACCTGCAAGTAAATTCAAAGAACTGAAAGAAGACGGAATTCAGTTTGCATGCGAGCACGAGATCGGCGTGGCCAAGGGTGTGGACGCAGAAATTCTGCAAGGTCTAAAAGACAACTTCAACGGCGAGTGCTCTGAGGTTGGAATGTATCTGGCAATGAGCCGTCAAGCCGACCGTGAAGGATACCCAGAAATTGCTGAGGCTTTCAAGCGTTACGCATTTGAGGAGGCTGAGCACGCAGCAAAATTCGCAGAACTGCTCGGAGAAGTGGTTTGGGACACCAAGACCAATGTGGAGAAGCGTATGATGGCAGAGTCTGGCGCATGCGAGGGCAAACTGATGATTGCCAAGAAGGCAAAAGAGCTGAACCTCGACGCAATTCACGACACCGTGCACGAGATGGCAAAGGACGAGGCACGCCACGGCAAGGGCTTTGAAGGTCTCTACAACCGCTATTTCAAGAAATAAGAATCTGACACCACACAGCACTAATAGCAACAAGGCGCAGCACCTGAATTCAGGAACTGCGCCTTGCCTTTTTTAGTGTGTAAGTTAGAAACCACGTGTTACGGCGACTGTGAACAAAAATGGTCACAAATGTGCCACTACCACTACACTTTCTCAATCTGCACCGTCATGGGTGCATGAAAATTGTAGTTGTCGCCATAAGGGACGAGAAAATCCAAATAATTGTGCATGCGTTTTGACATGCGGTCCTTTACCACCCACAAACCAGAAATCTTGGGATTGGAGCAAGTGACCCTGATTGTGTCGCCAAGGCTGAAGCCGTGCTTGCGGAACAAATCGGGCGACATGGCCACCCAACGGATTTCATAATTGCGAAGCTTTTTCAGATTGATGCGGTCGCCACTTGCCGTGAAATGACCCACTCCGCGATGGCCCGGGTGATATTTGGAGGCCCTTACTGAAATTTGCGCGAACGATGACACTGACAGTGCGAAAAATGCCGCAAGCATGAGCAACACGCGCTTTGGAGAGAAACACTTGAGTGAAATAAATTTTGCTATATGTTTCATCGCCACAAAGTTACAAAATTTTTCCGACACGGCAAAATGTCCACCTTCCAACACACCAGCACATGCCACGCCTCAAGGCAAGCTCTTGGGCGGCTTGCCGACTGTGTGCCAGCCCTTTTTGGCAGGCATTTGCGTGGCAGAGAGCCATAAAATTATAATTTATTACACAAAACGGCATTTTTCTTGTAATTTTGCAACACAAAACGTCCGAAAACGGACAAATAATTCATTATTCAATCTACAAGCTATGTTTGAAAATCAACCAAAAGGTCTTTATGCCTTGTCGCTTGCCAACACCGGCGAGCGATTTGGCTACTACACGATGATTGCCGTGTTTGTGCTCTTCCTGAAAGCCAACTTCGGCTTGAGTCCGGGCGCCGCTGGAGCAATCTACAGCACATTCATGGGACTCGTTTACTTTCTGCCGTTTGTGGGCGGCATATTTGCCGACCGCTGGGGCTATGGCAAAATGGTGACCATAGGCATCGTGGTGATGTTTTTCGGCTACCTGTTTTTGTCGGTGCCGCTGGGAGGCAACACCACAGCACTTGTGGCGATGCTCGCAGCCCTGTTTATGATAGCATGGGGCACGGGATTGTTTAAGGGCAACCTGCAAGTGATGATAGGCAACCTGTATGACGACCCGAAATATAGCGCACAGCGCGACTCCGGATTTTCGATATTCTATATGGCTATTAACATAGGCGCGCTTTTCGCACCCACGGCTGCCATAAAAATCATGGAATACACGCAAACACACTTTGGCGTGAGCGTGGAGGACAGCTACCACTACGCGTTTGCCGTGGCATGCCTGTCACTTGTGCTGTCAATCGCCATATACTATGGTTTCCGCTCCACATTCCGCAACGCCGAGACCTCGAAAACATCGGCAAAGTCCGGCTCAACCGAGCCTGTGGAGCAACTCTCAAAGGCCGAGACCAGACAGCGCATCACGGCGCTGTGCCTCGTGTTTGCCGTGGTGCTGTTTTTCTGGATGGCATTTCAGCAAAACGGATTAACTCTCACCTACTTTGCCGACGAGTTTACCGCCAAGTCGTCGTCGGGCGTGGAAAGCATGGCTTTTGACGTGCTCAATCTCGTGGCTCTGATTTTTGTGGTGTATGCTTTGTTCTCACTGTTCCAAAGCAAGACCGCAAAGGGACGTATAATCTCGGTGGTAGTGATAATGGCGGCTGTGGCCTATCTGGTGTGGAAATACACCAACCTGGAGGGCAGCGTGGCTGTGGCAGCACCAATATTCCAACACTTCAACCCCTGCTTTGTGGTGATGCTTACCCCTGTGAGCATAGCGCTGTTTGGCTGGCTTGCCAAACGCGGCAAAGAGCCGAGCGCGCCGCGCAAGATAGCTTATGGCATGCTCGTGGCTGCCGTGGCCTACTGCGTGCTGCTCGTGGGCTCGCTCAACCTGCTCTCGCCCGACGCCCAGAAGGCTGCTGGCGACGCAGCCACTTTCGTGTCGCCAAACTGGTTAATATCCACCTATCTGCTGCTCACTTGTGGCGAGCTCCTGCTGTCGCCAATAGGCATTTCGTTTGTGAGCAAGGTGGCTCCTCCAAAATATAAAGGCATGATGATGGGCGGCTGGTTTGTTGCCACCGCCGTGGGCAACCTGCTTGTGAGCGTGGGCGGCTTTGTGTGGGGCAGCCTGCCACTGTGGGCTGTGTGGAGCATATTTGCCGTGCTTTGCCTATTGTCGGCACTGTTTATGCTCTCAATCATGAAACGCCTTGAAAAGGTGTCGTGACAACCCGTTAGGCACACGAAAACAAACAGGCGAAACTTCTGCTATGTTATGCAGAAATTCCGCCTGTTTTTCATTTATTTACCAAACATTTAACATGATGTCAAACGCCAATGTAGAACTTTATCATAAAGCCCATGAAAAATTATAATTTAATTAACATATATATAATTGTATTTTTGTATTTTTGTATTTGAATTTTCTTGTAACATAAACAGTTTATTCACATTGTGACTTGTATCGAATTTATTGCAAATAATTCAATATAGAACCGAATGTTTATCATTATGAAAGCAAAATTACTATTACTATCGGCTGCGTTAGCCTGCACCTCTCTTGCAGCAACCGCACAAACACAATCAACCACACCTAAAACAATCACATCTTCAAATGCAGAATTTTTCATTGACAATCAGTGGTATGGCATAGACGACAACGGAAAAACCGTGTATTACCAACCGGTGTTTAGCCACGAGCCACTTAACGGCGTGGCCTACAACCCCGCCGACACTTTCACCAGCTCTACCGGTGACACAACTTTTGTCACCAACCCTTACAGCTTTGCCCTAAAAGGCACAAGCAAGGCTGGAGAGCAAACTTGGTTTTCAAAGTTTAACCTTGAAGAGAAAGGCTGGAAAGCAGAAGAGAAATGGGATTCATTGGCAACAGAGGCTTCTCTGCGCCTCTCCGACACTTATATAGGCAATGCTGTGTTTCTTGGAGCCGATGTACTTGGCGACGACATAACATTCATGAGCGGTGTGGCACGCTATGACGCCGACGGCTACATGACCGACGAATATCTAAAGAGCGGTTCAGACGGGTGGATTTCGACAAAAAATCCTGGCACTAACATTGAATTCTATGACCAAGTGTATATCTATTGGCAAGAAAACACTGAGAACACTTTGGTTACACGAATCAGGAATCTGTATCCAACCGGCTACACTTATGTAGGCACTACCTATGCCGGAATCCACTTCCGCGACTGGTATCCATTCCGCAACTCACAATGGAAAGACATAGACAACAACAAGACAACAACATACGTTGTGTATCGCTATGTGAAAGTGCTCGACTCAAATTACCTCAACGCCCTTAACTCTGGACAAAGCCACAATGAACGCTTTGTGAAGGTGGGCAACAACTGGTATTACTGCCCACTGGCACAAAATGAGGGCGAAGACCATCATTACGTACATGCCAATGGTTACTTGGGCTACAAATTCACTGTGAACCACACAGGAAAGAGCGAAAGCTCAACCGGTGTTGATGATGTCGTGAGCTTGAAAGACATAGTTGCCACTCGTTACATCAACTTGCAAGGTCAAGTGAGCACCACGCCGTTTAAGGGCGTGAACATTGTGGAACACACCTACAGCGATGGTGCAAAAAAGACAGTTAAAGCCATCTACTAAAATAACTAAACAACTAACGATTTGGCAACAAAAAACGTTGCCAAATCGCCTTTTAACATCCTAAAATACATTTAATTTCACTATGAAACATTTTCTTTACTTATTAAGCATAGTGTCAATATGCCTCTTATGCTACACAACAGCAGAAGCAAACACCAGAATTGGCACACTGACATACGATAACGGCTCAAGCGACAAAATAAGCGTCACATTTGGAGAATATGACGGCGATGTTTGCAATGTGAGCATCATGAATTTATTTAATTCAGACTCTGGTGTTTCCGACGGAGACACCTACAAATTTGGAAATATTGCCCTTAAAGGCACATACAACAAAAATACAAGAACATTCACATTCCCAAACGCATCATCACAATTCGGACAAATACAAATTGGCTCAAGTGTCGGTTCTTTGTTTCTTGTACGCCGTAATAGCAGTAGCTATGCTAAACAACTAACCGCAACATTGGCAGATGACGGCAATACTATAACATTTGACCTGCCTGAAAGCCAATATTTAGGCTGCATTTACAGAAAGACTAATGGTGATGCCCATTTTGGGGACTATACTTGGGAAAACGTAAAAATTGTGCTTAACGATGAGAGCGAAGACGATGACCTCGTGGAATGCGACATTATCATGGATAACAAGTACACCGACGATGATAACGCAAACATTCTTTATCAGAAAACGTTTGATGCAAGTGAATATCCAGAAAGCGCAATCACATACTCTGGCGGCACAGCATTCGTACTTAACCCTCAAATTTCAAAATCAAGGATTCTCTACGGCTTTACTGACAATGAGAAAAAAGCCATTGAACCATACAAAAACAACTTGACTTCTTGGGGCGAAGAAGAGCCTTGGTATGGAGCAGGTGTTGAGGCTTCAATCATCACAACAGATGATTTCACAAAAAAAATGAGTTCCTTCTCAACAGAACACACAATACAAATTATTAGAAACGACCCTTACAACTACTTTACAGACAATGAGGACATCTATGACAACTGGATTAAGAACGGACTGGTGAGCGGCACACATCAAGTGCCATATAACACCATAAATTTCACAAGTGGAAATCACGCAATTAACACGACAACAGGTGTTCACTTCAAAGACGTGTTTCCACACCGCGTTGCCAATGGCGACAAATTCACAATTGACTATGTGGTTTACTACTATACGCCAATCCCAAACAGCAGAAATTTCGGCAACAGTGGCTTAACGACTTACCAATATCTCGAAAAAAATATCAACAACATCAACAGCAGCTTTATAAAGATTGGCACCACATGGTATTACTTTGCCATTCCTGATAAAGCTCACCGTTTCATTGCAACTTCTGCAAGCGATTTAAGTTACAAACCGGGAAAGAGCACCGATGCAACAAACGGGCGATTCACCGCTCCTGTCGGCTACCACTTCTCGGTAACTTTCAACAGCGACATTGTGACCAATGTGAAAGACGTGGTTGACGCAAGCGCAGCCGAGGTAAAGAGCGTGCGCTACACCAACTTGCAGGGTCAAGCGAGCAACACTCCGTTTAAGGGCGTGAACATTGTGGAGCGCACCTATAGCGACGGTAGCCGCAAAGTGACAAAGGAAATCAAATAAAAAGCCTATTTTTTCCGGATATTAACAATTAAAAAGAGCCGTATCAACCTCTGCTTTGGAATGTTGATACGGCTCTTTTTCTCGTCAATTAGTGTGAAGTCAAAATTTTTGTCAGCCGAACATGTGGAAGAAGAAATAGCATGCGGCACGGTCGGCCAGCACGCCCTTGGCATAGCCAATAATCTCAAACGAGGCGTTGCGCACGGTGCCGTCGGCATCTACACGACCCAGCACTTTGCTCTCGCCGTCGCGCACCTCGATGTAGCCGTTCTCTGAGTTGAAATAGCCTATGCGCACATTGCTTGCGTTATAGACCTGGTGGTCGGCAATGCGGCCGAGCTGTGCATAATTGGCATTGCGCACGGTGCCGTCGGCATCAAAATAACCTATTGTCTTGTAGTCGGAGTTTCGCACTGTGCCGTTTGCCGCTATGCGTCCCACAGCCACGTAGCTCTCGTTGCGAAGTTCCTGAGCACCGGCGGTGAAAGCCAAAACACACAGAATTATCGCCACGACAAGCCGCGAAATAATGCGTTTTGAGTTAAATGTCATAACGAAAAAACCTCCTTTCAAAAATAATTTTAGGAATACAAAAATAGTCAAAATAAATCTGACTGTTAGCATAATAATGACTGCAAAAACGGCAAAAGGTTTAACCATGTGGTGGCTTTACAACTGTGAAAAGATGTTTACACGGCTTGGTTTTCGTCAGGTCTTTAGTCAAGATAGGTTGCATCTGGGCAAAAAAATCGCATAGGCACACCTCTCTGCGTTCGATTTGCATTATCTTTGCAGTTAAAAGCAAATTACAATCATTCATCAACACAGACGATGAGAAAGTATAACATTATCAACAACACTTTAGGCTGGTTGACGTTTGTGGTGGCAGCGATAACATATCTGCTCACCATTGAGCCGACAGCAAGTTTCTGGGACTGCCCAGAATTTATAGCACAAGGATTCAAGTTGGAAATCGGACACCCACCGGGCAACCCGATATTTATTTTGGCAGCGCGCTTTGCAGCCAGCTTTGCCGGCGGCGACGTGACGGCAGTGGCAAAATGCGTTAACTCGATGTCGGCTCTGCTGAGTGCGGCCACGATATTGCTGCTGTTCTGGACCATAACGCATCTGGTGAAGAAGCTGCTCGTGACCGACGGCGAAGAAGACAAGATGAGCGTGGCCCAATATATAGCCATAATGGGCAGCGGCATTGCCGGCGCACTTGCCTACACATGGAGCGACACATTCTGGTTCTCGGCCGTGGAAGCCGAGGTTTATGCCTTCTCGTCGTTCTGCACGGCACTGGTGTTCTGGCTGATACTGAAATGGGAAGACCATGCCGACGAGCCTGGCAGCGACCGCTACATAGTGCTGATAGCCTATGTGTTTGGCATTTCGCTGGGTGTGCACTTGCTCAACCTGCTCTGTATTCCTGCCATAGTGCTGGTGTTCTATTACCGCAAGTTCAGCAAGACATCGCTCAAAGGCTCACTGCTGGCACTGCTGGTTTCGTTTGGAATCATAGTGCTGATACTCTACGGACTTGAGCCTGGCTTTGTGGAGCTCGCCCAATATTTTGAGCTGTTCTTCACCAACACAGTGGGCTTGTCGTTTAACGTGGGCACACTGATTTATGCCATGCTCACAGTGGCTGTGTTCTCATGGAGCATTTGGGAGCTTTATCGCAAGAACCGCAGTGACAAGCGCATCAAGGTGTCGTTCTTCCTCAGCATACTGATGAGCGGAATTCCGTTCATTGGCGAGAGCATGATTATTCCAGTAGTAATTCTGGTGGTACTTGCATGGTGGCTTGCCAAGAAATGCAACAAAATACCGGTGTGCATATTCACCAACGTGGTGCTGAGCATATTCATGATATTCCTCGGCTTCTCGTCGTATGCGCTTATTCTCATACGCTCCAACGCCAACACACCACTTGACGAGAACTCGCCAAACAGCGTGTTTGCCCTGCAGAGCTACCTGAGCCGTGAGCAATATGGCAAGAGCCCTCTGCTCTATGGCCAGACGATGAATTCTAGCGTGGTGTATCAAAACCAGCCCGACGGCACAGCTAAGCCTCTCATCAAGAAAGGCCGCACCCTCTATGCCCGCGAAGTTAAGGCCAACGCAAGCGACCCCGACCGCTACAAGGCAATAGGCAACGTGGAGGACTACCAGTATAACCCAGAGCTCAACATGCTGTTTCCACGCGTGCATAGCTCGGCTCATATAAGAGAATACACTGAGTGGCTTAACCTACACGGAACACAAGTAGATGCCACAACGCGAGTAGATGCCGACGGCAACGCCGTGGAGCACGAACCGCGCATCAAGCCGACATTCCTTGAGAACCTCACGTTCTTCATCGACTATCAGCTCAACTACATGTATTGGCGCTACTTCATGTGGAACTTCGCCGGCCGCCAGAACGACATTCAGGGCATGGGCGAAATCACACAGGGCAACTGGATTTCGGGCATACCGTTTATCGACAATCTGCGCCTCGGCGACCAAAGCCTCATGCCAGCCGACCTGACAACAGGCAACAAGGGCCACAACGTGTTCTACATGCTGCCTCTGCTGCTTGGCATAATAGGTCTGCTGTGGCAAGCCTACTCAAGCAAAAAGGGAATAGAGCAATTCTGGGTGGTGTTCTTCTTGTTCTTCATGACCGGCATAGCCATAGTGATGTATCTGAACCAGACACCAAGCCAGCCACGTGAGCGTGACTACGCATACGCCGGCTCATTCTATGCGTTCGCAATATGGATTGGCATGGGCGTGGCAGGAATATGGCGCACAGCGCTCTGGCTGCTCAAGCGTAAAGCAGAGAAAAACTCCAAGGGCGCAGCAGCAAAAGCTGCCGCCGAGCAAGGCTCTGACGACGATGCCAGCAGCGCAGCCGGCAAGACATCACTTGCAGTAGCAAGCGTGGCTGCCGTGATAGGCTTGCTCGTGCCAATACAAATGGTGAGCCAGACGTGGGACGACCACGACCGCTCCGACCGTTATGCCGCCCGCGACTTCGGCGCAAATTACCTGGCCGGCGTTGACAAAAACGGCATAATATTCTGCAACGGCGACAACGACACATTCCCACTGTGGTATAACCAAGAGGTGGAAGGCTACCGTACCGACGTGCGTGTGGTGAACCTGTCGTATCTGTCAACCGACTGGTATATCTCGCAAATGCAGCGTGCCGCCTACGAGTCAGCTCCTCTGCCAATGCAAGCCGGTCCAACGACGTTTGCCTACAACAACCGCCAATACAACTACTTCATAGCACCCGACACGGCTACACGCGTGCCAGTAATCAAGTCGCTGCAGGAGCTTTACAGCCCAGCCTGCATGAACAACGGCTATGGTGTGCCCGAAATCAAGTATCCAAACGTGTTTATCAACATCGACGCCGACAAGGCCGTGAAGGCCGGTGTGGTGCCAGCAGGATACCGCGACCAAATTCAGGAAACCATAGACCTGAACCTGATGCAGAACGGCGGTGGCATGTCGTCGAGCCAAGTGATGTCGCTCGACATGATTGCATCGAGCATAGCACAAGGCTGGAAACGCCCATGCTACTTTGCAATGACAGTGCCCGACAACTACTACCTGGGCTTGTCGCCATATCTGCGCAACACTGGTTTATGCTACCAGGTGACTCCACTGCGCGGCATATCGCAAAGCGGCGACATAGCCTGCAACACCGACAAGATGTATGAAACGGTGATGACCAAGTTCCGCTGGGGTGGCATCGACAAGGCTAAGCCAGGCTCGCTCTACCTCGACGAGACAATACGCCGCATGGTGACCACAATCAGAAGTTCGCTCATTGACCTTGCCACCGACTTGACAAGCGAGGGCGCAGCCGCCAACGAGGCTATTAAGCATGGTCAAACCACATTTATGGGTCAGAACGCCAAGGCTTATCGCGACGACCGCTTTGCCAAGGCTGAAAAGGTGCTCAACCTCATGGAGCAGAAACTGCCAGCCAAGTCAAGCCCATACGCTGTGACACTCGGCTTGCGCATAGCACAGACATACCAATATCTGGCCGAAAACTCTGGCAGCAAGACAGCCAAGGCAAAGGCTCTGAAGATGGTGGAAGATGAAATCTTGCGCTATGGCAGCTATATGCGCTTCTACCAGTCGCTCAGCGCGCGCAACTACGACCGTCTGACAAACAACGACCGCTACATCGACCAGCACTATGTGGGCGAGCTGATTTCTTACTACGGCTCACTGAACCCAAGCGGCCTGAACGCCGTGATAGGCAAGCTGGAGAAGATGGGCGTGAACATAGGCCGTCTGAACAGCTTCATGCAGCAGACATCGCAGATGCAGGCACAAAGCGCAGAACCGGCTCCTGTGGACACTCCACTTGCAGCCGCAGGCGACTCGCAAGCAAGCGGCTCGCTTCTGGGCTACTAAAAAACGCTGAAACGCAAAGCCGCATCTGGCTTGTGAAACAATAACTCGTAAAGACGGGTGCTGGCACACAGCAACTGCAACGTGCCGCCTCGTCTTTATTTTTTATATATATTTGCACCGGCAAAACGCAAGCAGCTTAATTTTTTTAGAAATTATGAATCTGAACAGACTTGTAGAGCGGCCTCCGCTGCTATTTCGCATGCTTTTCCCAGAAACCATGTGGCGCATACACAAAAAGCGGCACACGGTATATCTGACATTTGACGACGGTCCGGTGCCAGAGATAACGCCGTGGATTCTCGACACGCTTGACCACTATGGCATAAAGGCCACATTTTTTCTGGTGGGCAACAACGTGGCGAAGCACCCAGAACTTTTTGAGGAGATAAAACGGCGCGGACACAGCTACGGAAACCACACCATGGACCACCTGCAGGGTGCCAAGGTGACGACCAAGACATATCTGCACAACGTGTTCACGGCAAATGAGCTGATACACTCTACTCTGTTTCGTCCGCCACACGGCTGGCTAAGGTGGGGACAGTCGAAGGTGCTGCGAGAGAGGTTCACAATCATCATGTATGACCTCGTGACGCGCGACTACGCTAAAAAAATCAATGGCGAAGACGTGCTCAACAACGTGAAGCGATTTGCTCGCAACGGCTCAATAATAGTGTTTCACGACTCGCTCAAAGCCGAGAAAAACATGAGATATGCCATGCCGAGGGCAATAGAATGGCTCAAAAGCCAGGGCTACGATTTTGGCGTGATACCCATGTAAATGAAAAATGGGTTATTGCCCAAAAATGCACCGCAGCATGACACAATCCACACACCACGACATGAAGCTGGCAATCAAAGCCAAGGCAAAGGAACTTGACTTTGACGCATGCGGCATGGCCAGGGTGAAACCTGTGGATAGCGAGGCCGTGGAGCGATATGAGAAATGGATTGCCGATGGCAAGAACGGCTGCATGGAGTGGACCAAAAACTATCCCGACATAAGAGAAAATCCAGGTCTGCTGCTCGACGGAGCAAAAACGGTGATTGTCGTGGCTCTGAACTACTATCCGAACACGTTTCAAAGCAATGATGCCGCACAGTTTGCCTACTATGCCTATGGCCGCGACTACCACGAGGTGCTGAAAGACCGCATGCGCAAACTTGCCGCTTTCATCAAGGAGGCTACCGGCATGGAGTCGCGCTGCTGCGTGGACTCTGCCCCAATCAGAGAGCGATACTGGGCACAGCAAGCCGGCGTGGGCTTTATAGGGCTGAACAATGCGTTGATATTGCCAGGCAAAGGGTCATTTTACTTTCTGGGCGTGCTGGTCACGCAGCTCGACATGGAACCCGACGAGCCATGCACACTGACTTGTGGCAACTGCCATGCGTGTGAAAAGGCTTGCCCAAGCCATGCGCTATGCGGAGGAGAACCGGTAGATGCGAGAAGATGCTTGTCGTACCTCACCATAGAGTGCCACGACGAGTTGCCAGA
Source organism: uncultured Muribaculaceae bacterium (assembly GCA_934636465.1). GTDB lineage: Bacteria > Bacteroidota > Bacteroidia > Bacteroidales > Muribaculaceae > Sodaliphilus. The sequence goes on along the minus strand of CAKUAR010000003.1, from coordinate 96,298 downwards.
ATGGGTGGGAACGGTGATAGGAAACCGCGTGTATGGCTGCGACGAGTGCCAAAAGTGCTGTCCACATAACCGCCGAGCCAAGGGCAACACGATAGCAGAGCTTCAGCCCAAAGACGAGCAGCTGCACTTGACTGCCGAAGAAATAACCCGAATGGAGCAAGCCGACTTCAGCCGCCTGTTCAGCCACAGCGCAGTGAAACGCGGAAAACTGGCAGGCCTGCAGCGAAACGCCCGCCTAATAATCAAAAATTCAGAGAAATAAATATCGTATTGGTTAGTGGACTTTTGAAGCACACGAGGGGCAAATGCCCTTGACCATGTAGTTGATGGAGCGCATTTCGTAGCCAGCAGGTAGCGACACGCGCGGAATGTTGATTTCGGGCAGACAGCAAGTGCGGTGGCACACCTCGCAATAAAAATGAACGTGCATGTCATCGTCGTCGTCATCGTGAGAGCTGGCGCAAAGCTCATAACGCACCACGTCGGCTCCGTCCTCGATTGTGTGGACAAGACGATGCGTGCGAAAAATGGTGAGAGCACGGAAAATGTTTGACTTGTCGATGGTGGCAATCTGCTCCTCAAGCTCCATGAGCGACATGGGGCGCTGCTCGTGAGCCAGTGCCTCGACAAGCAAGATGCGATTTGCCGTGGGTTTCACGCCGTGGCTTTGCAGCAAGCCCACAAAGTCGATTGTGCTGCTATTTTCGTTTTTATCGGTCATGCACTCACAATGCTCCCTGCTCCACCTTGACGCAGATGCGCTCTATCATGGCATCGGTGCGGTCGGTGTCGGGCCGGTAGTTGGCTTTGAGGTTTGCCCCGAAAAAGCGTCCGAAAGTCTGCCAGAATCCAGCCTTGAACGTGCCCATAAAAGCCTTGACAATGTTGTAAGACGTTTGGTTGGTCTCACGATTGACAAGCTTGATGAGCAGTTTGCCCTGGTTTTTGGTCAGTTTCTTCATTTGGGGCTTATATTGGTTAAAAAGCTGTTTCTCGAACTTTATCAGATAGTCTTGCTTGGCTTTTTGTGACGGATAGGTTTCGAGATACTCATAAGTTTCAAGCAAAGTGGAGCCTATGAGCTTGGCATAGGGCAAGGTGCGCTTCACATCGCGCACGGTGCGCCAATAAAACTGCTCCTCAGCCTTGTTGCGAAAACGCTCAGGCGGAAACACAGTTATGGGATTGAACACAATCATTGCCAAGGTGTCACCTGTGGTAGCGTCGCGAAAATGATACATGCCGGCAAACACCTGTTGCAGAGGCGACGGCAAATCTATGTCATCGACATGCGTCTGCGTCTGAGCCTCAGCCAACGACGGCAGCAGTGCCGCACAAATCACAACCAAAACTGTTATCAGCCGTTTCATAATTAAGATGAAATTTTGGTGGTCACAAAATTATCATAAAGTTTCGGTTCGCAAACCGTAATTGCGGATTAATTTTTGATTTACACGAAACAACTACCGCTACTTAGCCTCTTAGAGGTGCAAGCTGCGCGCAAGTCCGCAATAGCTCACGCTGAAACCCACCTGGTAGCCTCTGACCGACGGCACGCTGTGATAGGACGCACGAGCCACAAATGGCGTGATGCGCACCGACGAGGTGAACGACTGGCGACGACCCGACGTGACGATGGGCATGTTTGACGATTTGGTGGTGTGGAACTTGATGTCGAAATCAACCGATGCAATCCAATTGTAGCTGCGCAGATGCGATGTGGAAGAGCCCACAATTTTTGGCACAAACTCATCAGTGTCTTCTTTTCTGACCCAATTCAAGTCCTGCGTTTCCCAACTATAGCCAGTCCACATGCCACCCACATTGGGGATGATGGCAAAGCGCTCGCCGGAATAAACGCAATAGCCGAGCTGTGTGCCCACACACAGCAGCGTAGCGTCGGCCTTGCCATTGCCTTGAAGTTGACGACCAAGCTCGTCAACACGGTTGAAGATGTTGTCGTTGTTGAACGACGGTTGACCATAAGACACGTCAGCCTTGATGCGGAAACGGTTGTAGCCGGCAGTAAGACCTATGGTGAAAGCTGCGCAGCCCTTGAAATTGTCGGTGAGCGAGCCGGTGGGGAATATGCCTCCCACTCCGGCATACAAGCCATAGACGAAACCGCCTGGGCGCATGCTTGCCGCCGAGGGGTTACCCATGTCGGTGAGCTGGCGAAGCACGTCGGTGCTCCATGCCTGCAGGGCAGCACTGTCAGTGCCCCAACGCGTGTCGCTGTCGATGCGACGAAGTCGCTGACGATAAATGCTTTGGTACTCATTGAGGCGGCGGTCGGTCTCATAGGCGCTGATGCCGGTGTTGATGTCGAGCTGCAAGCGGCGGCGGAGCAGCTCAAGCAAATCGAACTGCAACTGATGATAGCGCAAGCGCTGACGCGTGCATTTCGACGCATCGGCAAACGAGGCATTGCGGTGCATGACCGCCTGTGCCTCATAACGCTCACTCGTCTGGCCATCTATGTCTTTCTCCTTGACAGGCTTCACGGCAAGCTCCACCTGCAAGAACGAAATGCTGTCGGACTCAAGCGGTGAAGCTCCGCAAAAGTCGCTCCACTTGAGTGGCCCCTCACTCCACAACCTCACGTCGGAAGTTTGTGCAGCAGCCTCACCCGACAGAAGCAACACGGCAAAAACTGCTGAAATTATTGAGAATATTCGCATATTATCTCTCTCCTTTGTTTCCTTTTCCCATTTGTTTTTCACTATATTCCTGCTTTTTGCGCTAATAGCGCTGGCAAGCAAAGCAGCCTCGTTTTTTTCAAACGCAAGCCTTGCGTAATCACAGGCTTTCAAGCATGCGCTTGATGACAACCTCAGCCGAAATCTCGCGGTTGGCGGCTTCGGGGATAACAAGCGACTGCTGACTCTCAATAACGTCGTCAGTGACAATCATGTTGCGTCGCACAGGCAAGCAGTGCATGAAGAAAGCGTTGTTGGTGAGCGCCATTTTCTCGGTGCTGACAGTCCAGTTCATGTCTTTGTTGATGATTTTGCCATAGTTGGGGTCGCGATAGCATGACCAGTTTTTGGCATACACGAAATCGGCACCAGCAAGAGCCTCGTCTTGGTTGTGCGTAATTTTGGCACCGCTGGTGAACTTCTCGTTGAGTTCATAGCCCTCAGGGCAGGCAATGGTGAAATCGTAGTCGGTGGCAGAAATCCACTCGGCAAACGAATTGGGCACGGCTTGTGGCAGAGCCTTGGGGTGCGGAGCCCAGGTGAGCACTACCTTTGGACGCTCGGTGCGCTTGTGCTCCTCGATGGTGATGAGGTCGGCAAAAGCCTGGAGCGGATGCACGGTGGCCGTCTCCATGGCAAACACCGGGCGTCCGGAATATTTTATGAACTGGTTGAGAATCTTCTCCTCGTAGTCGTTGGCCTTGTTTTCGAAAGTGGCAAACGAGCGCACACCAATCATGTCGCAATAGCTTCCCATGACCGGTATTGCCTCAAGAATATGCTCGCTCTTGTCGCCGTCCATCACCACGCCGCGCTCGGTTTCGAGTTTCCATGCGCCCTGATTAACGTCGAGCACAATCACATTCATGCCAAGGTTCATGGCAGCTTTTTGGGTGCTCAAGCGAGTGCGTAGCGAAGAGTTGAAAAACACCATGAGCAGTGTTTTGTCGGCGCCAAGGTGCTTGTAGCCAAAACGATTTTTCTTAACCTCCAATGCCTCACTCACAGCAGCCTTTAGGTCACCAATGTCGGCAACATGCTGAAAATATCTCATAATACTATACCTTTTAACTAATTATCTCCTAAAAATTGCCGAAAGTTACTGCTTTTTCGGCTCACTACCACCACAAGCCGACATAATAAATGTGAAACACGGCATTTTGCGCCTAACGGCGGTGGCAAAGCCAGAGAAACGCCCTACGGCTATGTGACTGATTAAGGTTGGCTGCCGTGGGAACAGCTGCATAATTTTGCGGCAAAAAACAGACTACGATATGGAAAACACAAACGGAATGCTCGACTTGAGTGAGAATGAAATGCTCAACATGTGGAAAACGCTGCTGCATCTCGGCACGGCACGACACGATTGCACACTGGAGCGCGAGGACGGAATAGACCTCGACTCACTGCTGACTATGCACTTGAGGCAGTGGTATGCCGAACTGCTGGCAACGGCACCGGCAGAACAGTTGCCAACCGACGACGTGGCAGCCGAAGTGACGCTCACCGCCGACGTTAACGGAGCCGTAACAGCTGTAGTGCCAGCGCAGTGCGTGCGTCCTGTGGAGTGGCAACTGCGTAACTGGCAACACAGCGTGACGCAGTTTTTGCAGCCCAACTCTCCTGAAGCAAAACCACAGCACAACCAGTGGACTTGCGGCAAGAGCCACAATCCTGCCGCCATAGACTATGGCAACCGACTGCTACTGCTGTCATGTGAGCCGGGCGAGAAACCAGAATTGGTCATGGCACGCTGCGTGGTGCGTCCCAAAGACGGCAGCTACCGACTGCACCGACTGCTGCTGCGCGACCTGCCGGCACTGGAGTGAGGCAAAGGCAGGCGTTTAGTTTTTTTTAACACAACAAACACAACCCAAGGTTAGGTCAATGAGCAATTTAGGCGTACATTTGCTTGTGGCATCTTGAAACGAATACCGATTCTTGCAAAGCCCCCAAAACTAAAGAGCTTGCCGCCCGGCAAAAAACACCCGTCGCCACCGAGCAAGCCGCAAATTGAACAAACATTAAACCCACTATTTTTCAGCTTATGAAACATTTGCTTCTCATCGCCACATTGCTAATGAACACTGCCGCAGCATCTGCGCAGATACTCGATGTGGCATCGGTAAACAAAGTGGCACTGCCGGAGAACTGCGCCGTGGCAGGCATAAGTCCGCTCGGCGACTATCTGCTTGTGACCGACATCAGAAACAACGGCCTCAGCAAACATGACCTTGTCACAGGCAAAAACACAGTGCTGACCACTGCTCCCGGAGCAGGCTACGCAGCCAAGATCTCGCCCGACGGGCAAACGGTAATCTACCGCGAGACATCCTACACCAACGACGGCTTGCGCAAAAACACGCTCAAAAGCCAAGACCTTGCCACAGGCAAAACCACGACCATGGTGAAAGCAACGCGCGACCTCCAGGGAGTGGAAGTGGACAACAATGCTGCCATAGCCGTGAACAACGGCAAAGCCACAGTGAAACAGATTGGCAAAACCAAGGCAAAAGCCAAAGCAAATGCCCCAGTGCTGTTTATCAAAAACCGCCAACTGATAATGACCGCCGGCGGCAAGACCAAGGTGCTGTCGCCAAACGGCACAGACGAGAGCTACATATGGCCATCGCTGTCGCCCGACGGCACAAGGGTACTTTACTACGTGTGCGGCAACGGCGCATACGTGTGCAACACCGACGGAAGCCGCGTGAAGTATCTGGGACACTACACCGCCCCCAAGTGGTACAGCGACGAAGTGGTGGTGGCAATGAACGACAAGGACAACGGAGAATATGTGACCTCGTCGGCAATAGTGGCCGTGGATCTCGACGGAAACACGCAAACGCTGACCGACAGTTCGGTGGTGGCAATGTATCCGCACGCAAGCCTGCAAGGCGACAAAATAGCGTTCTCGACGCCATCGGGCGAAGCCTACATAATCAACATAAACGTGAAAAAATGAATTGAGCCATGAAGAAATTCTTATTATTGACAATGGCAGCCATGACAGCTGCGAGCGCACTGAGCGCAAAGACCGTGGACGAAGTGCGCATCTACTTGAACCCCGGACACGGCAGCTGGGGACCAAACGACCGCCCATGCGCCACAATCCCATATCCGAACCTGGCAAACGGAATGCCCGACACCTGCGGATTCTATGAGAGCAACACCGACTTGTGGAAAGTGCTGAAGCTCGGCAAGAAGCTTGAGCAGGCAGGTTTCAAGAAAGAGAACATAATGTATTCGCGCGTGAAAAACGGCCCATACCCCTACGTGAAGGGCGCACCCGACGAAGCGAAATACAACCGCAACCTGTCGGAGATATGCGAGGAGGTGGATGCCAACAACATGGACGTGTTTCTCTCCGTTCACTCAAATGCTGCGACAGAAGGCACTGTGACCAACTATCCGCTGTTTCTGTACAGAGGAACTGACGGCGAAGGCAACGATGCCGTGACAGGCTCGCGCAGCATGGCACAGACCATGTGGCCGCTGTTCTACACCAACGCGATAGACCCACAATCGTACTATAGTCCCACAACCCCCAACATACGCGGCGACATAACGTTCTATGGCAGCTCTTCGACACGCCACGGCACAAAAGGCGACTACACAGGCTATCTCGGAGTGCTGAAACACGGCGCAATGGGATTTTTGAGCGAAGGCTTCTTCCACACCTACCAGCCGGCACGCCACCGCGCACTGAGCATAGATTACTGCGGACAGGAGGGCGTGCGCTACTCACGCGGCATAATCAAGCACTTTGGCGGCAAAGCCGAGACCACAGGCTACATAATGGGCACTGTGAAAGACCTGCACGAAAAGATAGTGAACAGCCTGTTCAATTATGCCCCCGGCACCAACGACCAGTGGCTGCCTGTGAACGGAGCCACCGTGACGCTGAACAAGGGCGACAAAAAAGTGGCTGAATACAAAGTGGACAACAACTACAACGGCGTGTTTGTGTTCGAAGACCTTGCCCCGGGCAACGACTACACCCTCGACATAAGCGCCGACGGCTACAAACCGCTGTTTGACGAGTACAAGACCCCGATAAAGGTCACAGCCAACGAAACGACCTATCCCATGGTGTATCTTGAGGCTCTGGACTATGAACCGCCAAAAGTGACCTACAAGAACTACCCCGACCCGGTGCAGCCCGATTATGTGCAAGGCGTGCCTGCCACAATAAACTTTGTGCAGGAAGCCCCGACAAGCCTCAACGTGGTGACCGGCGACGTGGTGCGCGTGCTGCAAGCAGGCGACACGACCGTGATCTTGACACACAACACCGACAACGCCCCCGCCCTGTTCTTAGTGAACAACAAAGACAAGTCGGTGAAGAACATAAGCACCAAGGGCATACCCGAGCTCGATGCCGCCAACCCAGGCTACCTTGCAAAGATCTCAGACATTGCACTCACTGCCGACGGCAAGCTCGTGGCGTGCAACCTGACGCACAACCAGTTTAACGCCGCACAGGTGGAGAGCGGCTACACGCAGGGCGTGTTTCGCACCTACATTTGGGACGACCTTGACTCCGACCCCAAGGCGTGGTTCACATCGACATCATCGGCCAACTACAACCGCGCCAACATAGGCACAGCACTCGCCATAAGCGGTCCGTCGAACGAATGCACAGTGGTGACCACAGGCTACAACAGCTACTCAAGCACTTCGTATCCGTCGCTGCGCTTTGTGGCATTCACCGTGATCGACAACACTGTGACCAGCACGCTGTTTCTCAACAAGACACTGGCACAGGGACAGACGAAGTATGGTCTTGACCTGATAGGTCGCAACTTGCAGCTGCGCGTGTCGCCCCGCGACGACAACAACTACATAATCGACGGCGAAAACACAGCCCCATTTGAGTTCTCACTGCCCAACGCCAACGACACCGACTGCCCGATAGTGGGCCGTCTGGCCGACGATGCCGCAGGCAAGACCGCCATAGGCGCAAGCTACTTCAAATATGCAAAACGCGCGCTCATGGCCACCCCATATGCCGACGACGCCACAGGCAAGACCCAAGGCGTGAAGCTGCTTGACGTGACCGATGGCCTCGACAAAGCAAAAGTGATAAAGACCACAAACACCGATGTGGCCGACGGCAAGAATGCAGCCGTGAGCCACGCCACGGCACTGGTCGACGGAGAAGGCATCACGATACTGCTCAACGGCGAGAACACCGTGACCAAAATGACCACCGCCAACACAGCACAGCCCACAGAGCGGAGCGCATTTGCCTACGGACTCAACGTGACGGAGGAAAGCAGCAATGCCTACACGTTCAGATACACGCTCACTGGCGATGCCGCCAACGTGAAGCTGAACATAACAGGCAAAAACAAGACAGAACTGAACAGGGAGTTTGACCTCGGCGCACAAAAGGCCGGCGAAAACACCGTGACCGTGAGCAAAATCGACATTCCCAACGACAAGTGCGAATGGGCCATAGCCGTGGAAAACACACCTGTGACAAAAGCCCAGCAGATATTTGCCGCTGCGCCAATGGCAAAAAAGAACGGCCGCGGCGGAGTGGCATTCGTGACCGACACCGAGAGCCCGGCATTTGGAAAGACGGTGGTGTCGAACGGCTACTCGCAAGGTCTCGACATCTACTCGCCAACACTTGAAAAAGAAGGCAGCTACCACACAGGCTCATTCAACAGCAGCAATGGTTCCTCCACTTTCAGAATGACCGAGAACGGCGGAAAGGTTTATGTGTGCGACTGGAGCGACGCATTCTCAGGAATATGGACGTTCGACCCCACAAACCCGGCAGCAACGCCCACTCAACTGTTTGAGGGAACAAGACAAAGCAGCGGAGCATTTGACCTTGGCGGCACGACAACTGGAGGAAGCTCCACAGGATGCGACTTTGTGGGCAGCGGAGCTGAGCGCAGGCTCATAGTGTTCGGTGAGGACTATCCTGAGGGCAACCAGCTTGTGAGCTACAACATAGGAGAGAGCGCCACCATAGGCTTTGCACCAAACAAGAGCTATGGCGACATAACAAAATTGATGCTAAACAAAAACGTTGAAGTTCTCGCCCTCGACAACGGCATGTTTTTGTCGCAAGTGCGAGGCAACAGCAACAACACAGCCACAGCCCCAGGATTTGTGTTTACCGACTACGACGGCAACGTGCTGTTCAACTCAGGCACAGATTTCAAGGCTCTCAACGCATGCGGTACAGGAATGGCAATAAACGGCAGCGGCAACCTGTTTGCCGTGTCGGAAAACGACAACGGCATTCTTGTGTGCCACTTGACATGGGACAGCGGCAACAAGCCCATCTTTGAACCGCTCTATCACATCAAGGACTCCAAGGGTGAAATCACACAGCTCGACTTCGACAACGCCGACAACCTGCTCGCCTACAACAGAACCGGCGGATTTATGGTTTTCTCTGTGCCTAACCCCTATGAGACTCCAGTTGCCACCACAAAGGCCATGGCGAAGCTCACGGTGACAGGGTCGTATTCATCAATCACGGCTGCCGCAGCACCGGAGCAGGCACTGAGAGTGTATCCCAACCCTGCCACCGACGTTGTAAACGTGGAGGCTTCAGAGCCGATCACCGACATCATGGTGTTCTCGCTGTCGGGCGCACGCATCAGCACCGAAACCAGCATAAGCGGCAACACGGCAACAGTGAGTGTGGGCAACCTTGCAGCAGGAGCTTACATAATGAAAGTTAACAATCGTGCCGCTCAATTTGTGAAGAAGTGACACTCCGGCGGACAGAACCGCCAATAGACTACAACCGCCGCCCGACTTATGAATGCCGGGCGGTGGTTTTTTTTATCTCAAATTCATCGTGCAAATGTCATTAAAATGCGATGCAATTATATGCTATGCAAGAACGCTCTAACATAAAAAACCAAAACTGTTAAATAGTCTTAAACTATACAGCAAAGATTCCAATATGAATTATAAGAATGTAATTCCTTAAAGCAATACGCTTTATAAAAGCACACAACATAACAACTTAAACAACAAGATTATTGCTAGTTTTTTTCAAAAAAAACATATATCCATTGCTTTTTTAAAAAAATATATTATATTTGGGACGTTAATTATTTTTAAAAAAACAAAAACCCTTATTGTGAAACTACAAATCAAAAACCAACTTAACTCACTGCTCCTTGTTGTAATCACAGTAGCAGGAATGATGGGATTCTTTTTTGCTTGCCAAAACGAAAACCAAACAGAACCAGAGGATTTTGAGTTAATGAATTTTTCAGAACTCCAAAACCCACAGAGCCCAACGAGCAAAGACCGAGAAAAGATTGTCAATGTAATGAAAAAAATTTCCATCCAAATAATGAATGGACGTGTCGAAATATCTCCAACAGATTATACGATGGTTTCCTATCTTCCGACAAGAGCTTGGAAATCTTAAAAGAGACATTCTCCATCGACTCTACAAGAACAGGGCTTCCAAAAGAAGAATTCTTTCAAAATGAGACAACTAAACTGTGCTTAGTACAAACTGCCAGTGGCAATTTTGGCATAGTAAAGACCTCGGTTGAAGTAATTGATTGGTTTTATATGGAACGTTTAGATGGTTCTGGTGAGACCGAATTTGTCTCAAAATACAGTATACAATTTGCAATCTACATTAACAAATAAATTGTTGATCTATGAATCCAAACAAAATATTTATATGTGCAGCCATTGCTCTGTTAGGTTGTATGACCGCCGATGCAATGACAATCTGCGAGAAAGGGATGTATCCACCGTTTGGCAAATACGCTGAATTTGTGGAGAAGTGCTACGGCATAAGCTGGAAACTGCCGGCTGGTTTTGCCGATGCCGACTCGGCATGCTTTTGGGGACCGTCGACGCCCGGGGCAGAATCACAAATAGGACTTGAATATGCTGCCATGCTGCAATCGGCCGACAAAAATTGCAGCATACTCTATTGCAACCTACGGAATGTGTATGACTTCAAGTTTGGCTATTTCGACAAATACAGCGGTTTCACGCTCGATGAGCTGTATGGATTTCTACTTGGACGCGATGTGCGCAAATACAGAACTACGGAGCAACCGCAGCAGCTCGATGTGGACAAACTCGCGTTCGGCTACGCCAACATCGAGAAAGCCAGACAAGAAATCGGCAACGCCCGAATAATCCAACTGTATGACCTGCCGATAAAAAAGCCGTTTCTCGGCTCATACAACCACTGCGTGGGCGTGTATGTGCACAAGACCGACAGACCGTCGATGTTCTTTAAAGTGTTCACCACCGACGAGGGGTGGAAAAACATAGACAGCTATCTTGACTCTCTTTTTGCCAACGTGAAATATGAGCAAGCCGTGAGCGGAATCGACGAAACGGCAAGTACAAAGCTCTTTTATGACTACGTGATGCCGTATCGCCAAAATTTGACAGACAACGGCGTGAGATACACAGCCGAAGACCAATAAGAGACTACAACCGCCGCCTGGCCACGGATGCCAGGCGGCATTTTTTTAATTTATATATATTGTATATATAATATATATCGATTATCTTTGCACAAGACAGGCTGTGGTTTGACATAACACGCCAAGCAAGCTTGGCTTTCTGCATTCGCCTTGCACTGTCTCTGCAAAAAAACAAAAAAATGAGAACTGCAATTAGAACTAAAGCAACAACTCGCCGCAAACTGATAGACATCCCTGACGATGTGTTCCGCACACTCTCAGTAAAAGCCGCAGCTATGGGACTTAATCTAAAAAATTACATTGAGAAACTTCTTGCTGAGGACGCCAACGAGATTGACGATGCTGAAATTTACCGCTATCTGTCTGCAACGCGCCCTGAAGGGAAAACAATGCTTAATGCTCACGAAAAATCGGACTTTGAAAACTGGCTTGACAGCAAACGCAAATGAAAGTCGAATACTCAAAAGATTTCGAAAAATCGGTCAAAAAGCTGTCTGGCAAAGTTCTGCACTCGATTATAAACATGATTGACGAAGTCAAAAATGCTTCATCAATCAACGACATCACCGATTGCAAGAAGATTGAAACCCTCAACAATGTCTACCGAATCCGCATCGGAAGCAAGCGGGCTTTTTTTGTGCTACACATAAGCATTGAGGGCGACACGGTGCGTTTTGAATATTTATTTTCGCGTGGCGAGGCTTATAACAAAAAGAATATATAAAAACTCCGGAATCGTGATTCCTAACGATAAGTACGTTATCGCACAATCAAATTCCGCACTGTGCAGCATTTTAACCCAAAGACAGCCCGATGACTGCATACAGCGCACACCGCGACCTGCACTCCACAACTGACGAACAGAGCCGAATTGGGATAATGAGCGGCCAAAATGGGGCATAAACGGCAACTTTGTAGTAAATTTGCAGTTACTAACGTTGAAAAGCCACACTTGGCGGCGAGAAACCGCACAAAAGGCTTTTTGCAAGACTGAAAACATCAAAAGGACAAGAGAATATAGGTATGGAAGAACAGAAGAAATTTAAACGAACATTAGTGACCACGGCTCTGCCCTACGCCAACGGTCCGGTACACATAGGCCACTTGGCCGGAGTGTATGTGCCAGCAGACATCTACACACGCTATCTACGTCTTAAAGGCGAAGACGTGGTGATGATAGGCGGAAGCGACGAGCACGGAGTGCCCATCACCATCAAGGCACAAAAAGAGGGCGTGACACCACAAGACATTGTGGACCGCTATCACGCAATCATCAAAAAATCGTTTGAAGAGCTGGGCATCTCGTTTGACATCTACTCGCGCACCACAAGCAAGATACACGAAAAGACGGCAAGCGACTTCTTCTTGAACCTATATAACAAGGGCGAGTTTGTGGAAAAGACCTCGATGCAATATTACGACGAGGAAGCTGACCAGTGGCTTGCCGACCGCTACATAGTGGGCACATGCCCGCACTGCGGCAACGACCACGCCTATGGCGACCAGTGCGAGTCGTGCGGCACGTCGCTCAACGCCACCGACCTCATCAACCCACACAGCGCCATAACCGGCAACGTGCCTGTGCTGCGCGAAACCAAGCACTGGTACATGCCGCTCGACAAGTGGGAGCCAAAGCTGCGCCACTGGATTCTCGATGAGCACAAGGAGTGGAAGCCAAACGTGTATGGCCAGTGCAAGAGCTGGCTCGACCAGCACCTGCAGCCGCGTGCCGTGACACGCGACCTGAAGTGGGGCATACCAGTGCCTATCAAGGGTGCAGAGGGCAAGGTGCTGTATGTGTGGTTTGACGCCCCAATAGGCTACATCAGCAACACTAAGGAACTGCTGCCCGACACTTGGGAAAAATACTGGAAAGACAAGGACACTCGCATAATCCACTTCATAGGCAAGGACAACATAGTGTTTCACTGCCTGATTTTCCCTGCCATGCTCATGGCCGACGGCTCTTATCAGCTGCCAGAGAATGTGCCAGCCAACGAATTCCTGAACCTTGAGGGCAAAAAGATATCCACCAGCCGCAACTGGGCTGTGTGGCTCAACGAATATCTTGAGGAATTCCCAGGCAAGCAAGACGTGCTGCGCTATGTGCTGTGTGCCAACGCGCCTGAAACAAAGGACAACGACTTCACGTGGAAGGACTTCCAGGCACGCAACAACAACGAGCTTGTGGCCATATTCGGAAACTTCGTGAACCGCGCCTTGGTGCTGACGCAAAAATACTTCAAGGGCGTGATTCCAGCCGCACACGAGCTGACAGACTATGACAAGCAGACGCTTGCCGAATTCAGCGACGTGAAAGACAAACTCGGCGAGAACATAGAAACATTCCATTTCCGCGCCGCGCTCAACGAGGCCATGAACCTGGCACGCATCGGCAACAAGTATCTTGCCGACACCGAGCCGTGGAAGGTGGCAAAGACTGGCGACACTGAGCGTGTGGAAACCATTTTGAACATAGCTCTGCAGCTGTGCGCCAACCTCGCCATAGCGTTTGAGCCGTTCTGCCCATTCAGCGCCGAGAAGCTGCGCAACATGCTGGGCATGGATAATGTGGAGTGGGACAAGCTCGGCAACATAGACATCCTGACTCCAGGCAACACTGTGGAGAAACCGGTGCTGCTCTTTGAGAAGATAGAAGACGATGTGGTGGAAGCCCAAATAAAGAAACTTGAGAAAACGGAGCACGAAAACATCTTGAAGAACTTCACGCCTAAGGCTGTGGCACAAAACGTGACCTACGACGACTTTGAGAAACTCGACATCAGAGTGGGCAAGGTGGTGGAATGTGCCAAGGTGAAGAAGACCGACAAACTGCTGTGCTTCAAGATTGACGACGGACTCAAGGGTCGCACCATAGTGTCGGGTATAGCCAAATATTACAACCCCGAAGACTTGGTGGGCAAGGAAATTTGCTTCATAGCAAACTTCCCACCACGCACGTTCAAGGGAATTGAGTCGCAGGGCATGATTTTGAGTGCCGAAGACGCCGATGGCCGCCTTGTGGTAATCGGCCCGCAAGGTGCAGTGATGCCCGGTGTACAAGTGAAGTGATGAACACAACTCTGCTGGCAGGGCTGCTGATTCCGCTGTCGGGCACAGTGCTTGGAGCGGCAACGGTTCTGCTTCTAAGAAAAGAGATTGGCAACCACACGCAAAAGACGCTGCTCGGATTTGCCTCGGGCGTCATGGTGGCAGCTTCGGTGTGGTCGCTGCTGATACCCAGCATGGAGATGGCCTCCGCCATGGGCAACTGGCGCATTGTGCCAACCACAATAGGGTTTCTATCCGGAATGGCATTTTTACTGCTAATTGACTACATCACACCACACCTGCACATTGGCGAAAACAGCCCAGAAGGCCTCAAGAGCCACTTGTCGCGCACATCTATGCTCACCCTTGCCGTGACCATTCACAACCTGCCCGAAGGCATGGCTGTGGGCACGGTGATAGCCGGCGCACTTGCCCCCGACTCCGGCATAAGCACGGCAAGCGCCGTAGCTCTCGCTGTGGGCATCGCAATACAAAACATACCAGAGGGCGCAATAATATCAATGCCTATGCGCATGGCTGGAAACAGCCGCATGCGCTCGTTTGCCATAGGCGGACTGAGCGGTGTGGTGGAGCCTGTGGGCGCATTGCTCGTGATAGCACTGGCACACATAATCACGCCTGCCATGCCCTATCTGCTGGCGTTTGCCGCCGGGGCAATGCTATATGTGGTGATTGAGGAGCTGATACCCGAGGCTTCGTCGGGTGAGCACTCAAACATGAGCACCGTGGGGTTCGCACTGGGGTTCGCACTGATGATGGTGCTCGATGTGGTGATGGGATAACTCAGCCCAAATAAACTTATAGGTTAAAGCAACATTAGAGTTCGGCAAAGAGCTGCAACACGGCAGAGCGGTATTTGTCGAGCGTGGTGCTTTTCTTTATGGCTTTGCGAGCCTTGCGTGGCGCGTTGGGCAAAAACAGTGTCCACAAGCTCTTCATCTTGCCGAGCAGCACGTGGTCGCCACCATTGTTGCGCTGGCTAAGCGTGCTGAAAATCATGTCGTGAAAACGGCTATAATTTGCCGGCGTGGCAAGCTCCGGGCACAGCAGCGCAGGGTCGGCAACCAATCCGCGCCCTATCATCACTGCCGACACGGCAGGAAATGCAGCCACAATGCGGTTAGTGTCGTCAACCGACGTCACATCGCCATTATATGCCACCGGACAAGTGGCCTCGGCAAGCAGCTGACCAAAGGCTTCAAGATTGGTCTCGCCCTCATATTGCTGCACGGCAAGGCGCGCGTGCACAGTGAGCAGTACAGGTTTTATGGTCTGCAAGCACGGCAACACATCGCGCCACTGCCCGAAATCATCAACACCAAGACGCATTTTCACGCTATATTCCACACCTGACACGGCAGCCAGCGCGCCGCACAAAACCTCAGCCTCCTGCCGGTGCTGCAACAGACCTGCACCCTGGTGATGCTTGACAACTGGCGGAAACGGACAGCCCATGTTGATGTCAATGCGCCTGTAGCCGGCCTTTTTCAATTCCTCGACTATGCGAACCGTTTCTTCCGGGCGACCGGCAAGCACTTGCGGCACAAGTGATATGCCGGCGTTGCGCTCCGGCGACACATCGGCAAGCCCCTTGATTGCTCCGTGAAACACGCGCAAAAATGGTGAATAATAGGCATCGATGCCTCCAAACACGGCACTGTGGGCTGTGCGCCAAGCACTGTCGGTGTAGCCTTGCAGCGGCGCACACAAAATCTTAGTCATTGTGGAAAATCGTATTTTTGTTCGTTGTTTGCAATTCGCAAAATTAGTCAATGGTTGCTATATGACAACAGTGTGGGAGCAAGTATTTTTTTTACACAGCAGCCTCATAAAGCAACAAAGCGGAGAGAACCGTTATTGTTCCTCCGCTTCGTGATGCTCTGTCGGGGTAAGACGACTCGAACGTCCGACCTCCACGTCCCGAACGTGGCGCGCTAACCAACTGTGCTACACCCCGAACATCGTTTTGTGGTGCAAAGATAGCATTTTTAATTCACAATTCACAACTTTTTCGCCAATTTGATTTTTCTTTGGACGAAACCATCGGCAAAGGCCGCGCTTAGCAGAATGGGGCTTCGCGAACCTATGGCAGCACTGGCAGGCAAAAGAAAGGCAAGAGCCGCAAATGCCCTTGCCTTTCTGCTTAGTTATGAGTTGTGAGAAATAGTAATCAATAGTTTATCTTCAGGAATTTCACTCCGTGCGACGGAATAAAATAGCGCAAGTTTGCAGTGTCGAGGTCTTTTTGTGCCCAAAGGTCGCGCACCGACTTGAGTTGCGAAATGCCGAGCTTTGAGAGATAAGCACCGAAGTCAACGGTGTCGTTGTCAAGACCTATGTTGAATATGCCAACAGCATAGCTACCGTCGTGCAGCGGACGCTTCCAAATCTGGATTTTGCCATCAACAACCTCGCGCTTTGCCTGACGGCCAAGACGGTCTTGGTTGACAGCCACCACCTCGTTGTTGCAAAGCAAGGCGCAAGTGAACTCGTCCATTTGAGCTATGTCGCAACCAATCAGCATATTTGACGCAAGAAGCGACCACAGGCTGATGTGGGTGTATTGCTCATCGGCAGTGAGGCGGGAGTCGCGCAATTGGGGTCCCCAACCCACCTTGCCCACAATGAGCATATCGGGGTCGTTCCAGTTGCCTGGCTTGGCATAAGGATAAAGTTCGGCCTGCTGAACGAAGCCTATCTGATAGAGCGACGACCAAGTGTCGGTGATGTCGCCTGTGGTGCGCCATGAGTTGGCATCGACCACGTTACCCCACTTCCACACATCGGCCATGCCATACTGGCAAAGGCTGTAGAAGATGTCGCGCGGCTGCTCACGCAGATATTTCTCCATGAGGAGATATGGACGCACATAAGCTGCGGTGGTCTTGTCGCGGTCGGCATTAAACACCTTGAAATAGCCACACCAGTCATATTTCAGGTAGTCAACGCCCCAACTGTTGTAGGTTTCGGCGTCTTGCTTCTCGTGGTCGAGTGAGCCAAGGTACTGGCCGCAAGTCACATCGCCAGGCGACGAATAGATGCCGAAACGCAGACCGTTGCTGTGCAAGAAATCGCCCAAGCCCTTCATGTCGGGGAATTTCTCGTTGCAGGCTATGGTGCCGTCGGCGTTGCGCTTTGGAGCCTCCCAAGCATCGTCAACGTTGATGTAGCTATAACCATAGTCGGCAAGGCCCTTGTCGAGCAAAGCCTTGGCCGAAGAAATCACTTTTTCCTGCGACACGCTAAGACCCCAGCAGTTCCAACTGTTCCAGCCCATAGGCGGAGTGAGACCGATTTGCAGACCCACGTGGAATTCAAATTTCTTGCGGGCAGTGCCCTTGGCGTTGGTTGCCACCAAAGTCACTTCATACACACCTTCTTTATCGAACTTGCCTGAAATGGCACCATTGTCGGGGTTGACAGTGAGGCCCTCGGGCAGACGCTCAACAGAATATTTCATGGGGCGTTCGCCCGAAACCGGAATCTTGAAAATCACAGGCGAGCCTGGGCGCACACCCATCAGGTCAGGGCCATTGATGCGCGGAGCGGCAGGAGCTTCGGGAGTGAGAATGTATTTTGGCACAAATTCAGTTGTGCGAGCCTTGCCTTTGCCTGGCTCAAAGCTCACTTTCACAAGCGTCAATTTGTTGCTCGGATATTTGAACGACATGCTGGCGTCGCCCTCTGACTTCAGCACCACGTTTTTCGACACCTTGCCAATGGCGCTGCCGGTGGCGGGGTCGGTGGTGGTAATCACCAGTTTTCCTTTTTGAGCCACCTTGAGCTGGTTGTGAAGCTTGACGGTGCACATTCCTGTTTTGCGCGTCACGTCGGTCTGCGACGAGGTGATTTCTATATAGTCGCTGTTGCTCGGCACAGAAATGGTGATTGGACCGCCATTCATGCCGCCGTCGCCAGTGCCGTTATATGCTCTCACGGCAAGAATGTTCTCACCGCCCCAGTTGAGCCGCGCGTCATTGACAGGCAACGAGTAGATGCGATGCACGTCAAACTTCGTCTCATAGCCCACTCCCTGCTGCGGAATAGAACCGGTCTTGCCAATCAGCTTGCCATTGAGATAAGCCTCGTCGGCATCGTCAATCTTGTTGAGGTCGAAAACCACAACCGACTTGTTGTCGGAGTTTTCAAGCATGGATTTGGGGAGCACGAATTTCACGCGATACCAGCCACATGTGTTCTCCTTGAGCATGTTTTGCCCCTGCCAAGTGATGTCGGTAGCCACCGACTTCCAGCTGCTGTCGTCGAAGTTCAGCGCCTTCCACTCGGGGTTGTCGCCCATGTGGAATTTAGCCGTTGCAAAACGCAGCTGTGCCGGCGAAGAAAACGCCATGGCGCAAACAAGCGTCAAAATAATAATAAATCTTTTTTTCATTGTAGTTTTGTTTATTAGTTATGTTGAAATAAAAAATCGTTTCCTCGTTCAAAAACAATCAGTGCGCGTCGAGCCAGTTGGCCGCCACGCCATGTGATGCCTCAAGCTTCACGTCGCCCTTATAGGCGTTCTCCATTTCGCCAATCACAATGTTGCTCACCACCGGGAGCTCTGAAGGCACCACGTCGAAGTTTAACTCATCATGCACCTGGAGTATCATTTTCGACTTCAGCCCCTCGGCCTTGAAGCGACCGAAGATGCGCACCATGGCCACCTTGATTATGTCGGCCGCAGTGCCCTGTATGGGGGCATTGACGGCATTGCGCTCCGAGAAGCCCCGCACCACGGCGTTGCGCGAATTGATTTCGGGCAACATGCGCCGGCGGCCATAGAGCGTGGTCACATAACCTTTCTCTTTTGCGTGAGCTATGCAACGCTCCTTGTATTCTTTCACCTTTGGGAATGTCTCATAATAGCCGTCGATGAGCATCTTGGCCTCGGAACGCGGAATTTGCAGCCTCTCCGACAGCCCAAATGCCGATATGCCATAAAGTATGCCGAAGTTTGCCGTCTTGGCGCGGCGACGCTGCTCCGGCGTGACGCTCTCTATAGGCTCGTGATATATGCGTGAAGCCGTGAGGGCATGCACATCTACATTGTGGGCAAAGGCATCGAGCATGGTTTCGTCGTGGCTCAAGTCGGCCACCAGACGCAACTCTATCTGCGAATAGTCGGCACTGAAGAACAAATTGCCGTCGGCCGGAATGAAAGCCCGGCGTATTTCCTTGCCGTCGTCGGTGCGCACCGGAATGTTCTGCAAGTTGGGGTTGGCCGACGACAAGCGGCCTGTGGCTGTCACAGTCTGGTTATAAGTAGTGTGTATGCGCCCAGTGCGCGGATTAATCAGCTCCGGCAGGGCGTTGACGTAGGTTGACAGCAGCTTGCGTATGCCACGCAGCTCCAAAATGTGACCCACAAGCGGGTGCCGGTCGCGCAAACGCAGCAAAATCTCCTCGGTGGTGGAGTATTGTCCGGTCTTGGTTTTCTTAGCCTTGTCGTCAATCTTCAGCTTGTCAAACAGCACCTCGCCCACTTGCGCTGGTGAAGCCGTGTTGAATTTCTCGCCAGCAAGCTCAAAGCATTCCTGCTCAAGTTTGTTCATTTGCGAGGTGAGCGTCACGGAATAGTCATTAAGCGCCTTGACGTCGATTCTCGCGCCGGTAAGCTCCATGTCGGCCAGCACCTCCACCAGCGGAAGCTCCACATCGGTGAGCAGGTGCGTCAGCCCTATTTCTTCTATTTTTGCGTTAAGCACGTCGGGCAGCTGCAGGGTCAGGTCGGCAAGCTCGCAAGCCAAGTTGGCGAGCTTTTCGGGCGCAGCGGCTGCATAGCCAAGTTTTTTGCCCTTGGTGCCAAGCACCGTGTCGGGCGATATTGCCACATAGCCAAGCAAGGTTTCGGCCACACTTGCCGTGTTGTGATAACGCTCTGGCTGCAGCAGATAATGAGCCACGCCTGTGTCGTAGTATGGAGCTGTGAAGTCAACACCAAGATTTTTCAATATCACCATGTCGCGTTTCACATCGCCACTCACGATGCACGCCTTACCGGCAAACAAGGGCTTAACAGCCTCAGTAATCCAGCCAAATCCGTCGGCTGGCATATAATAGGCCGTGCCTTTGACACCGCAGAGCGCATAGCCCACAACCTGGGCACGCATAGCCTCATCGCCGTCGGCCACTATGTGCACAGCCACACGGTCAAGTGTGAGCAATTTCTTCACAATGGCAGCTGCCTCATCGGCATCTGACACCAGGGTGTAGGTACACGATGCTGCCGAGAATGAGTTGTGCGGAGCAGGGGCTGCATTTGCCACTACGGCCGCCTCATCGCCAAAGAGCGAGAGCTGCGCATCGGCAGCGTCGCCCGAAGCCGCCACGCCGTCGAGCCCCACGTTTGCCTCTCCGTGGTCGATGATGCGCGTGGTGAGCGTGCGGAACTCGAGATGCGAGAACACTTCGCGCAACTTAACGTAGTCAACCGGCACGCGCTTAAAACGCTCGTCGTCAAACTCTATGGGCACATCGGTTCTGATTGTGGCAAGGTGTTTTGACAGACGTATCTGCTCGGCATTGTCGCTCACCTTCTGCTTGAGCGAGCCTTTAAGCTCATCGGTGTGGTCAAGCAAATTCTCAATGGAGCCGTAGGCGGCAATGAGCTTTTCGGCAGTTTTCGGACCCACGCCGGGGCAACCGGGAATGTTGTCGGCAGTATCGCCCATGAGTCCAAGCAGGTCGATGACCTGAAGCGGAGACTCAAGGCCATATTTGGCGTTGACCTCTGCCACGCCAAGTATTTCGTTTTTACTGGGGTTATAAATTTTCACATTTGGTTTCACCAGCTGCCCGAGGTCTTTGTCGCCAGTCACCATAAAGGTCTGGTAGCCTCGCTCCGAGGCAAGCCTCGACAGCGTGCCCACCACGTCGTCGGCCTCGAAGCCTGACACTTCACACACCGTTATGTTGTAGGCATCAAGAATTTGCTTTATGTAGGGGACAGAGAGTTTTATGTCTTCGGGAGTGGCTTCGCGCTGCGCCTTGTAGGCCGGATATTCCTCGTGGCGGAAGGTCTTGCCAGCTGGGTCGAAACACACGGCTATGTGCGTGGGATTTTCACGCTTGAGCAAATCTTGAAGCGTGTTGACAAAGCCAAAAATTGCCGATGTATTGAGCCCGGAGGCCGTGGTGCGACGTGTGCGTAGCATGGCATAATAAGCTCTGAATATCAGAGCATAGGCATCGAGTAGGAATAGACGTTTTTGTTCCATTATTCTGCTATTGGAAAAATTTGGTTAAAATAACTGCGCCGTTGCCTGACGGCCACATGATAAAAACATATAAATTTAGACCATTTAATCGGCATTAGGAAATATTTAGACCAAAATTTAATTATAGCAAATAATTATTCTTACTTTTGTGTAGAATTAAGAATAAATGGTCAAACTCGAAGACATCAAGAAGTCAATAGGTCCTGATTTAAAAGCTCTCAACAAGATTATAGAGGACACTTTGCAAAGCGACTGCGCCCTCATGAACAGCATTGTGAGCAAGTATCTTGTGACCAAGGGCAAGCAACTGCGCCCCATACTCGTGCTGCTCAGCGGACGGCTTTTTGGCGGCATAACCGACAATGTGCTATATTCGGGTGCGGCCATAGAGATGCTGCACAACGCGTCGCTCATTCACGACGACGTGATAGACCGCTCCAAGGAGCGTCACGGAGCCGCCACCATCAACAGCGTGTGGGACAACCATGTGGCTGTGCTTGTGGGCGACTTTTTTGTGAGCGGAGCTTTGGCGTGTGCCTCAAAGGCTCAGGACTTCAACATCATGAAGTCGCTGTCGAGGCTTGGCCGCGACCTGTCGCTTGGCGAAATCAACCAGTTTGACACCGCACGCAGCCGCAACATCAACAAGAATGCCTACTTTGAAATCATAGGCCGCAAGACCGCCTCGCTGTTCACAAGCTGTGTGGAGGTGGGAGGACTTGCCGCAGGGGCAAAACCGGAGCAACTGACGGCGATAAAACGTTATGCCGACCTGCTCGGTCTGTGCTTCCAGATAAAAGACGACACGTTTGACTACTACAACGACCCTGCCATAGGCAAGCCCACCGGCAACGACCTGCGCGAAGGCAAGGTGACGCTACCACTCATATATGCGCTCTCAAAAGAAGACGCAGAGGAGCATGACGAGATGAACCGCCTGGTACACAAAGAGGTGCTGACCACCGACGAGATAGAGCGGCTCATAGAGTTTGCCAAGGCAAACGGCGGCATTGACTATGCCTACAATGAAATGAAAAAGCTGCGCGACGAGGCCGAGCAAGAACTTGAAGTCTATGGCGACGGCGACACTATTGACTCGCTGAAAGCCATATTCAACTTCGTGATTGAACGCGAAATCTGATTTCTCCCCCAAAACACACTACCAACACGTTAAAAAACCACATCGCTATATGTTGAAGCAATTTATTGTTGACGGACGCATTGAAGCCGGGTGCGACGAAGCCGGACGCGGACCGCTGGCCGGACCTGTGTGTGCCGCAGCAGTGATTTTGCCGCCGCATTTCAGCAACGAGCTTATAAACGACAGCAAGAAACTCAATGAACGCCAGCGCGAGCGTCTGCGCCCCATAATAGAGAGCGAGGCCGTGGCGTGGGGCGTGGCAATGGTGAGTCCGCAGGAAATCGACGAAATCAACATTCTCAATGCCTCAATCCTGGCTATGCACCGCGCGCTCGACCAGCTCACGGTGAGGCCGGAATACATACTCGTTGACGGCAACCGCTTCAAGCCTTATCACGACATACCGTTTGAAACCATAGTGAAAGGCGACGCCACCATGATGAACATAGCCGCGGCGTCAATCTTGGCAAAGACCCACCGCGATGCCTATATGCGCAAAATTGCAGAGGAATATCCACAGTATCACTGGGACAAAAACAAGGGCTACCCCACGCGTGAGCACTATGCGGCAATAGAGCAATATGACATCACGCCATATCACCGCAAGTCGTTTTGTCTGCACAAACAGCTGTCGCTGTTTTGATTTTTAATTTTTAATTGCTGAATTTTTAATCTAACACGCCTGGCTAAAAAACAGGCACAGTCTTATTTCTACAAGTCGATTACCTCAAGGTCGTCGGGCACGCACACGTTGCCGCCAAACACACTTTTTGCCTCGGCAGTGTAGGTGGCTTTGCGCTGCATCAGGTTAGTGTCCTCGGTGTGATAAAGGAGCAGGTTTTTCACGCCAAGCTCACCTGCCAGCTTGCCGGCATCGAGAGCCGTGCTGTGGTTTTTCTCGTAGGGGCGGAATGTGGCACGGTCATTATAAAGGCAGAACGCCTCGCAGAGCAGCCAGTCGGCGCCCTCGGCATAGGGCTTTTCGTGAGTGCTATAAGGCTCATCGCCAAGGCACACCACCGTCTTGCCGCTGGGTAACACGGCCTTGAAGCCAAACTGCTTGAGCTTGGTGGAGCAAATGTCGAAAAATGTGACCTTCATGTCGTCGATTTCCACAGTTTCGCCGTCGGTCACCTTGCGCAAAATGATGGTGTCGCCCACGGCGCTGCCTATCTTGCGCGGCAGCAAGAGCGAGCACATCACCTCTATGGCGTGCTTCACGCCGTCGTGGCAATAGATGGTGAACGGGGCTTTATAGCGGCCCTTGTTGATTAGCGGAGAAATTTTGCGTATGAGCCATATCACACCCAAAATGTGGTCGGTGTGGGCGTGGGTCACAAACAAGTGGCGTATGTCCTCAAACTGCAAGTGAGCCTTGTAGAGCTGCCTGAAAATGCCGTTGCCGCCCCCGGCGTCAACCATGAGTCCGCCGGCAGGAGTGCCGAGAAAAAAGCAAGTGTTGTAGCAGCGGGTGCACATAGCGTTGCCTGTGCCTAACATAATTATTTTCTCCATAAATTCACGATTTTACTTTTGGAAGCTCGATGCAGAATGTGGTGCCATGCCCGATTTCCGATTCTTTTATATATATTTTTCCGTTGTGATATTCTTCGATTATGCGCTTCACAAGCGTGAGTCCAAGTCCCCAGCCGCGCTTTTTGGTGGTAAAGCCAGGCGTGAACACATCTTTCCAGTTTTTGCGCGGAATGCCCTTGCCGGTGTCTTTCACCAGTATCACGGCAGAGTCGGGGCCGTCGGCAGTGACGGTGATGTCGATGCTGCCCTCGCCGCTCATGGCGTCAACGGCATTTTTGGTGAGATTTTCCATAACCCACTCAAAAAGCGACTGGCACAGCATGACGCCGCAGTTGCGCGCATCGTCGGTGTGAATGGTGAGCCGCACGCGCTTGGGTATGCGATTGCTCATATACTCCAACGCCTTTTCCACAGCCTCATTGATAAACGTAAGCTCCTTTTCGGGCATTGAGCCTATCTTTGAGAACCTGTCGGCTATCACCGACAAGCGATGCACATCTTTGTCCATGTCGGCCACAATGTCGTGGTCCACACCCATGGAGTCGAGCATCTGAGTCCATGCCATGAGCGATGATATGGGCGTGCCCAGCTGGTGGGCTGTTTCCTTTGACAATCCCACCCATACCTTGTTTTGCTCGGCTTTTTTTATGCTCACAAGCGCAAAGTAGGCTATGGCAAGAAACACAAATATCACTGCCAGCTCCACATAGGGGAAGTAAGTGAGGCGGCGAAGCACCGTTGACTCCTCAAAATAAAGATATTGCGTGGTGTGGCTGTCGATGTCGATTTCTATCTTGTTGTTGGCCGAGCGTTTTAGCTTGTCGAGCTTTCGCTCAAGGAAAGCCCTGTTCTTGTCAGAAATCTTTGTGGGGTCGAGGCTGTCAACCGGCTCCGGGAGCTTGAAGTTGCGGTTAAGCAATATGTTGTCGTGGTCGTCAACAAGCAGCACCGGAATGTTGTGGTTGTCCTCAATGATTGAGAGCAGGAAATCCACGTCGGTGGTGACCATGGGCAGCGGGTTGCCAAGGCTGTCGAGCTGCGACTCGCTGCTCATAGAGGCAAGCTCCTTGGTGGCGTTGGCCCAAATCTCCATGCGGTCGCGCTCCTGCTTCGAGAGGTCTTTGACCAGATTGTTTGAAATCACGATAAACACGACCATGAGCACCAGCAGCACCACAATGAGTGCCACTTTCCAGATGCGCCGCGAGTCGTATATGTTTCTCAGATTCATTGCCGGCTAAAAAAATCATTTTCTATCCACCGCGCCACGCTGTCGGCGTCGTTAGAGCCGATAATCTCGCTTGCGGCGGCCTTGGTTTCGGGCACGGCACCAGCCACAGCCACAGCGTGGGTGGCATGCTGCATCATGTCGATGTCGTTGCGGTTGTCGCCAAACACCACCACCCTGTCGGCACCCACGCGCGAGGCAAGCGTGGCTATAGCAGCCGACTTGCTCGTGCCGGGGGCATAAAGCTCCAAAATGCCCGATTGAGGGTCGAAAATGTCGTGATAAAACATCACCGAGCATTGCGTGGTGGCGGCTATCTCGTTGCGCACGGCACGCAGGCTCTCGTAGTTCTGCATTGAGAAGATGAGCAGCGCATCGTCAGGGCTTTGGCTATAATCGGGGTCATCGGGCATGAAGCGTTTTAGCTCCAAGTTTTGCCGCTCCGCCACAAACTGCTGCTCTTGCGCAGAATAGTCGTCAGTGTGGTGCACCTCAAGAAAACTGCCATGACGGCGATAGACCAGCGGGTGAAGTCCGTGCCGCTCAAAAATGCCGCAGATGTGGCTCACCGTGGCAGGCGAAAATGCCCTGACGCACTCGTAGCCGCGAGTGGAGTTGTTCCACATGGCAGCACCAGTCATCACTATGTAGGGCAACTTGACGCCCACCCCCGACAACAGCGGCACCACCGTGGCCGGAGTGCGCGCCGTGGCCACCGTGAACAGCGCCCCGGAACTTATCACACGGCTAAGAATGGCTGCCGTGGTAGGCGAAATGGCCGACTGGCTGTTGAGCAACGTGCCGTCCATGTCGCTCACATAGAGTGTTGTGGATTTTACAGAATTCATCATCATGCAAAATTACAAAACTTTCACAATAAAACTAAAATCGGGCAAGGTGTTGGGCGAAAATGCAGCGCATTCATTTATTTTAAGTATTTTTGCAAAGAAATATTTCTCATCAAATTATGGACAACTACACAACTCAACAAGATAATCTCAAGACGGCTGAAAACAGCAATGCAGACACCATGCAGCACGGCTCTCTGAAGGAGAGGCTGGCGCACGTGAAGACAACGCGCTGGGTGCGCTTCGGCATAGTGTCGGTGATTTTTGTGGCTTGGGTGATATGGCTCGGCAACCCCTGGGTGCTGCCGGCATGGATTTTGCTCGCCGACATATATCTCACGCAGTTTGTGCCCTGGACGTGGTGGAAGCACGTGAAGAGCGCGGCCGTGCGCACGGTGATGAGCTGGGTTGACGCCATAGTGTATGCCCTGGTGCTCGTTTACTTCTTGTTTGTGTTTGTGGGTCAGAACTACCAGATACCGTCGTCGTCGCTCGAGAAGACACTGCTCACTGGCGACTTCTTGTGGGTCAACAAGATGGTGTATGGCCCTCGCGTGCCGCAGACGCCAATCCATTTCCCTCTCGCCCAAAACACGCTGCCCATACTGGGCTGCAAGAGCTATCTGGGAAATCCGCAGTTTGCGTATCACCGCCTGAAGGGTGTGCGCAATGTGGAGCGATTTGACATAGTGGTGTTTAACTTCCCTGCCGGCGACACCGTGGCCACCGCCTGCCCCAACCCCGACTACTACACGCTCGTGAAAGAAGTGGGCCGCAACGAAGTGTGGACCAACAAGGCCAAATATGGCGACATAATATATCGCCCGGTTGACCGCCGCGACAACTATGTGAAGCGCTGCATAGGTCTGCCTGGAGAAACCCTGAAAATAGTTGACAACAAGATTTATATCAACGGCCGTGTGCTGCCGGAGCCAAAAAATGTGCAATATTTCTACTATGTGCAGACCGACGGCACTCAAATCACCGACGATGTGTATGACCAGCTGGGCATCAACGTGGAAGACCGCCACGGCAACGCCCCCGACTATGTGTTGCCACTCACTGCCGACATGATAAAGCAGCTCAAAGCCTATAAGTGGGTCAACATGATAGAACGCTGGCGGTTTAACAGCCCGGAGGAAGCCAATGCCGAGGCCGAGTTTACATATCCAATAGATGCGAACTATGGCTGGACACACACCAACTACGGCCCTATCACAATTCCGAAAAAAGGCATGACCGTGAGACTGACCACGGCAAACCTGCCACTCTACTCGCGTTGCATCAAGAACTATGAGGACAACAGCCTTGAGGTGCGCGGCAACCAGATTTTAATCAATGGCAAGCCGGCATCGAGCTACACATTCAAGATGGACTACTACTGGATGATGGGTGACAACCGCGACAATTCGCTTGACTCCCGCTTCTGGGGCTTCGTGCCCGAAGACCACATAGTGGGCACGCCAATGTTTGTGATTATATCGCTCAACAAAGACAAGAGCCTCTTTGGCGGCAAGATACGCTGGAACCGCATGTTTATCGACGCCAACCCCGACAAATGATATGGCGGAGCAGCTATTCAACCCACAACGCAAAGCGCTGATAGTGGGCAGCTGCTGCGCGGCAAGCGTGCGCTGCTATGCCGCCATGCTCACAGCGAGCAAGGTGATTGTGGACAGCGGCGAAACGCATCTGCCTCTGCGCCACAGCCACCACCGCTACGAGGTTGACGGCCCAAACGGCGTGCAAAAACTCACAGTGCCGCTTGTTGGCTCAACCAACTCGCTGCCTGTGCCCATGGCCGACGTGCTGATTTCGGAACACGCCAACTGGCGTCACTTGCACTGGGGGGCATTGTTCTCGGCTTACGGGAAGTCGCCATATTTCGACTATGCCGCCGACGACCTGGCGGCAGTAATCAACGGAAACCAGCACCATCTCATCGACTTCAACACCCAGATGCAGACCATGATAACCGAATTTCTCGACTTGCCAATATGCTTTGAGACAAGGCCAGTTAGCCACGAGGAAGCTACAAGCTCCGATGTGATAGACCTGCGCGGCAAAATAGCCGGGAAGAAACCCGACACCCTGCCCATAGCCGATGTGCCATATTACCAGATGTGGAGTGGCAATGGCGGTTTCCGCCCACGGCTAAGCATAATAGACCTGCTCATGAACGAGGGCCGGGAAGCCATATTCACCCTCGCCCGAATGACTGGAATGAAACTGTAACGGGAAAACACGCTCTGCAAGCCTGCGCAACCGCAATATTAAGGAAAAAATTCATCAATACCACCGCTCACAATCATAATTTTAACACTTTACAACCAAATAATCCCACTATATTGATTAAATTTGCTAAATGAATGCCTATAGGGTGTACTTTGCCCTTGCGGCAACACACCTCTACCCACGTTCCGCCACTGAGCCACAGACTCCTGCCGGATAAAAACAAGAAAAACAAATATACGTTAACATCAAATGAGAACAATTGTAAAAGCAGCGTTTGGCATTGGAATCCTTGGGTTGTCAGCCCTTGGTTTGAATGCCCAGACACCCCAGCTTGAATCCACATTCAAGTCGCCGGCTGATGTCCAGACCTCTTGCTACTGGTATTGGCTTTCGGGCAACATCAGCAAGCAAGGAGTTATCAATGACCTTAAGACGATGAAAGAGCAAGGCATCAACCGCGCTTTCATCGGCATTCAAGGTCTTGAAGAAAGCGAAGTGCCAAAAGGCAAAGTGCGCTTCATGTCGAAAGAGTGGTGGAACATTCTCCACGCAGCTCTCAAGACAGCTACCAAAGAAAATATCGAAATCGGCATATTCAACGGTCCGGGCTGGAGCCACATGGGCGGCAAATGGGTGAAACCAGAAGAGTCAATGAGATACCTCGGCTCGCAACGCGCATACGTGAAAGGCGGCAGCAAAGTGTCGTTTACTTTCGACCACCCACAGGGCTTCTTGAGCAACGTGAAAGTGCTTGCCTACAAAAACAAGTTTGCTGACGCACTGCTCAACAACGCCTCGGCAAGCTACACAGCCGACGGAATAGAAAACGTTGATGCCCTCTTCGACGGCAATGCCAAAACCGTGGCAAAAATCACAGGCGACAAGGCCACTCTCGACATAAAGGCAAACAACAGCGACTTCACACTGCGCTCAGTGCAGATTTTCGCCAACAGCGTGCTCTCGTGCAACGTGTCGGTGCAAGTGAAAGAAAACGGCAATTACCGTGAAGTAAAGGCTTTCAACATCAACCGCACCAACATGAACAAGAACACCGGCTACGACCCCTACGCTCCTATCACCGAGGGTATAGCCGACGTTAAGGGTCAAGACATTCGCCTCGTGTTCACAGGCGTGAACAAGGAAGCCACACTGCGCGGTGTGCAAGTGTCGGCAGAGCCTATGGTGAGCCGCTACTCCGAGAAGGTTCTCGCCCGCATGCACCAAGTGCCGCTACCCTACTGGCACGACTACAAGTGGGCCACCGAGGAAAACTACAGCAAAGACGAAGTGGTTGACCCGAAAGACATTCTCGACCTGACAGCCAACCTAAAGGGCGACAATTTCACTTGGGACGCACCTGAAGGCAACTGGACAATAGTACGCACTTACATGGCTCCAACCGGCATTCTCTGCTCACCCGCGTTCCCAGAGGACGGACAGGGACTTGAGGTTGACCGCTGGAACCGCAAGGCTCTGCAAGAGCACTACAACGCCTATATGGGTGCCGTGATGAAACGCATTCCGGCAGCCGACCGCAAAACCTGGAAAGTGGTGGTGTGCGACAGCTATGAAACTGCCACCCAAAACTTTGGCGATGACTTCTTTGAATATTTCAAGAGCCATTTTGGCTACGACCCCACTCCTTATCTGCTCACCTATAGCGGAACTGTAGTGGGCAGCGGTGACAAGAGCGAGCGTTTTCTTTGGGACCTGCGCCGCATGATTGCCGACCGTCTGGCCTACGACAACATAGGAGCAATGAACGAAATTTCTGAAAAAGACGGCAAGCACACCTGGCTTGAGTCTTACGGCCACTGGGGATTCCCGGGCGAGTTCCTGCAGTATGGAAGCAAGAGCGGCGAGGTGGCTGGTGAATACTGGAGTGAAGGCAGCCTTGGCGACATAGAGAACCGCTCTGCATCATCTACCGGCCACATCTATGGCAAAGGGAAAATCTCTGCTGAGTCATTCACTTCAGGAGGCCAAGAATTTGCCCGCAGCCCACGCAACATGAAGCAGCGCGGCGACCTCTTCTTCACCGAGGGTATCAACAACTCACTGCTGCACGTGTATGTGTCACAACGCAACGAGAACGTGATTCCCGACATAATTCCTTGGTTTGGCAACGAGTTCAACCGCAAGAACACATGGTATAACCAGCTCGGCCTGTTCACCACCTATCTGAAGCGCTGCAACCTGCTGCTCCAGCAAGGCACCTATGTGGCCGACGTGGCATATTTCATCGGCGAGGACGCTCCTGTGATGACAGGTCTTGTGGAGCCAGCAATTCCTACCGGCTGCCAATATGACTTCATCAACGCCGACGTGATTGAAAACAACCTCACTGCAAGCGACGACCACCTGCTCTCATTGCCTTATGGCAACAAATACAAGCTCCTCGTGCTTCCACCGTCGAAGACAATGCGCCCAGAGGCTCTCAAAGCCATCAAGAAACTCATTGAAAACGGCGCCATAGTGCTCGGCCCACGTCCGGAGCACTCTCCAAGTTTGCAAAACTACCCACAATGCGACCAAGAAGTTAAGGCTCTGGCCGACGAGATGTGGGGCACAGACACTTCTGCCAAGTCAACATTCAACAAGATTGGCAAGGGCTATCTGCTCAACGGCTACTCGATAGAGCAAGTGTTTGAGTTGTTTGACATCAAGGCCGACTTCAACTTGGCTGGAGCAAGCGCAAAAGACGTGCTCTATTGCCACATGACAAAAGCTGGCCAAGACATCTATTTCGTGGCCAACCAGAGCAACAAAGCTGTTGAGTTCACTGCCCAATTCCGCACCGACGGCCGCATTCCAGAGCTTTGGAACGCAATGGACGGCTCTGTGCGCGATCTCAAGTCGTTTGTGCAGTTCAATGGCACAACATCAGTGCCTATGCGCCTTGCCCCACTTGAGAGCGCATTTATCGTGTTCAAGAAACCAGGCACAAGCAGCAGCAACGAGCTCAACGCCGACCTCAACTATCCGCAGATGCAAGAGGCTGCAACTCCAGAAGGCAAATGGAACGTGCAACTCACAACCAACTACGGATTTAACAAGAACATCAATATGGACGGTCTGAAAGACTGGACATCGTATAGCGACCCCGACATCAAATATATGGGCGGTCACGGCATCTACACCAACACATTTACACTGGCCAGTGTGCCTGCAGGCAAGAAGGTAGAAGTGGACCTCGGCATGGTGAACAACATCTGCAAGGTGAAAGTGAACGGCAAATATGTGGGCGGCGTGTGGACTCCTCCATACACAATCGACATAACAAGCGCCGTGAAGGCAGGCAAGAACACCATCGAGATAGATGTGGCCAACAACTTCTGCAACCGCCTCATCGGCGACAAGGTTGACCCGAAAAATGCCAAACTCACCGTATCACACTGCACATATAAGGCCAATTC
This sequence comes from uncultured Muribaculaceae bacterium, assembly GCA_934636465.1. Classification (GTDB taxonomy): domain Bacteria; phylum Bacteroidota; class Bacteroidia; order Bacteroidales; family Muribaculaceae; genus Sodaliphilus. The sequence goes on along the minus strand of CAKUAR010000003.1, from coordinate 64,459 downwards.
TCCACTACAGCCATCAGGATTGCAAGGACCGGTGAAGATTTTAGTTGAGAAATGATAAAAAAATCGTATATTTACACGTTAAAAAAATAATTCTGAAAGATATGAGTAAAGTTAATTATTTTGCCGTTGACCTTGGCGCAACAAGCGGACGCACCATTTTGGGTACACTCGACAACGGCAAGTTTGAACTCGAAGAAATAACAAGGTTTGACAATAACCTCATTGAAACCAACGGACATTTCTATTGGGACATATATGCCCTGTATTTTGAAATCATCAAGGGCTTGAAAGCTGTGGCAAACCGCGGCATCAAAATTGACTCTATCGGCATTGACACATGGGGCGTGGACTTCGTGTGCATAGGTGCCGACGGTGCCATCTTGCGCAACCCGCTCGCCTATCGCGACCCTCACACCTTCGGCGTGATGGACAGCTTCTTTGAGAAGAAAGTGAAGAAGTCGGAGGTTTACGACATCACCGGCATTCAGTTCATGAACTTCAACTCACTGTTCCAGCTCTACGCAATGCAACTTGAGGACAACACAGCCCTCAAAAACGCTGCAAAGATTTTGTTCGTGCCCGACTGCTTGAGCTACATGCTCACTGGCAACATGGTGTGCGAATACACAATCGCCTCTACCAGCCAACTTCTTGACCCACGCACCAAGCAGCTCGACCCGAAGTTGCTCGCAAGCCTCAACCTGAGCCGCAGCAAGTTTGGCCGCATGGTCAACCCAGGCACAGTGATTGGCGTGCTCACCGACGAGGTGCAAAAGATCACCGGCCTCGGCGCAGTGCCAGTGATTGCAGTGGCCGGCCATGACACTGGCTCGGCAGTGGCAGCAGTGCCAGCTAAAGACGAGAACTTCGCATACCTCAGCTCAGGCACATGGAGCCTTATGGGTATCGAGACCAAAGAAGCTATCATCAACAAGGAGAGCTATGAGCTCAACTTCACCAACGAGGGCGGCATCGACGGCACTACTCGCTTCTTGAAGAACATCTGCGGAATGTGGCTCTATGAGCGCTGCCGCAAAGAATGGCCGGAAGATGTGCGCGAAAAATCGCACAAAGAGCTTCAAGAGGCTGCCATGGCATGCGAGGCATTCAAATACATCATCAACCCCGACGACCCGATTTTCGCAAATCCAAGCTCTATGATTGAGGCTATCCAGACTTACTGCGAGGACCACGGCGAGGGCAAGCCTACCACTGTGGGCGAAATCTGCCGCTGCATCTTCGACTCTCTGGCTCTGCGCTACCGTCAGGTGTTCTCTTATCTGCAAAACATAGCCTCGTTCCCAATCGAGGTGCTGCACATCATAGGCGGCGGCTCCAAGAACGAGTTCCTCGACCAGTTCACTGCCAACTCTTGCGGCGTGAAGGTGCTTGCAGGTCCACAAGAAGGCACAGCCATTGGCAACGTGATGCTCCAAGCCAAGGCCGGCGGTCTGGTGAAAGACATCTGGGAAATGCGTGAAATCATTGCCAACAGCCTTGAGCTTAAAGAATTTGAGCCAGCTGACAAACAGCAATGGGACGCTGCCTACAAGAAATATCTTGAGATAACTAAATGAAGAGAAGAAAATAACAATCAATCAGCAATAACTATATTAAAACAAATTATGAAAGAAGAACAAATCAAGCAGGCTTATGCCGAAGCTAAAGCTCGCTATGCCGAATTTGGCATCGACACTGACAAAGTAATCGAGACTCTCGAAAAGACCCCTATCTCTCTGCACTGCTGGCAGGCCGACGACGTGGTTGGCTTTGAGCGTGGCGAGGCTGCTTCAGGCGGTATCCAGTCAACTGGTAACTACCCAGGCCGTGCACGCAACATCGACGAACTCCGCGCCGACATCGTGAAAGTGAAATCTCTGCTCGCAGGTACATATCGTCTGAACCTCCACGAAATCTATGGTGAGTTCAACGGCAAAATCGTTGACCGCGACCAAGTGAGTGTGGAGCAATTTGAAGGCTGGATGCAATGGGCTAAGGAGAACGACTTGAAGCTCGACTTCAACTCTACAAGCTTCTCTCACCCAAAGAGCGGCAACCTCACTCTTGCCAACCCTGACAAGGAAATCCGCGACTTCTGGATTGAGCACACAAAACGCTGCCGCCGCATCGCCGACGCCATGGGTAAATATCAGAACGACCCATGTATCATGAACATCTGGATTCACGACGGCTCTAAGGACTACACTGTGGAGAAATATCGCTATCGTGAAATCTTGAAGAACTCTCTCGACGAGATTTTGAGCGAGAAACTTCCTAACATGAAGTCTTGCCTTGAGGCTAAATTGTTCGGCATCGGACTTGAGGCCTTCACTGTGGGTTCTAACTACTTCTACACTGGCTACTGCGCTAAGAACAACGTAATCTATACTCTCGACACTGGTCACTACGAGCCAACTGAGAACGTTTCTGACGCTATCTCAGCTCTCTTGCTCTATGTTCCAGAGCTCATGCTCCACGTGTCTCGCCCAATGCACTGGGATTCTGACCATGTGACAGTGTATGACGACAACACTCGCAACCTGTTCAGCGAAATCGTTCGCGCCGGCGCTCTCGACCGTGCTCACATCGGCCTCGACTACTTCGACGCTTCAATCAACCGTATCGGTGCTTACATCATCGGTGTTCGCGCTGCACAGAAGTGCCTCTTGAACGCTATGCTTGAGCCTCTGGCCACATTGCGCAAATATGAGGACGAAGGCAAGTTGTTCCAACGCCTTGCTCTGCTTGAGGAAGCCAAGACTCTGCCACTGGGCGCAGTTTATGACTACTTCAACCTGAAGAACGGTGTGCCTGTTGCTGAAGACTACCTGGCTGCCGTAGAGGAGTATGAGAAGGAAGTGACTATCAAGCGCGGCTAATTTCGGCTTGCAGCTTAGAATAGCTACTTTTTAACACACTACCAAACTCAACACGTAGCATAAAGTAAATTATGGATATCGTAATTGGTTTATTGATTATTGCTGTGGGCGCATTCTGCCAATCAAGCTTCTATGTGCCCAACAACAAGGTCAAGGATTGGAGCTGGGAAAGCTTCTGGCTCACTCAAGGCATCTTTGCCTATCTGCTGTTCCCATTTCTGGGCATGCAACTTGCAGCGCCCGCAGGCCACAGCATGTGTGAGATGTTTGCCCAAGCACCCACATTCAACGTGTGGATGACAATCCTGTTTGGTGCGCTGTGGGGCGTGGGCGGCCTGACATTCGGCCTGTCGATGCGCTACCTCGGCGTGGCACTTGGCCAGTCGGTTGCTCTCGGCACTTGTGCCGGTCTGGGCACAATCATGGGTCCTGTGCTGCTCAACATCTTCTTCCCGGAGCTCAACGCTCTTGACTCGCTCACATTTGCCGTGATAGCCGGCGTGGTGGTTACACTCATCGGCATCGCCATAATAGGTGTGGCCGGCGGCATGAAGTCGGCTTCGCTCAGCGAGGAGGAGAAGAAAGAGGCCGTTAAGGACTTCAACTTCCCCAAGGGCATCACTATCGCCCTTTTGGCAGGCTTCATGAGCGGCTGCTTCAATGTGGGTCTGGAATTCGGCAAGGACATCAACTTCCCCGAAACAGCCGACATGTATAAGACACTTCCGGCCACATTCCTTGTGACTCTGGGCGGATTTGTTGTCAACGCGCTCTACTGCCTGTATCAAAACCAAAAGAACAAGACTTGGGGCGACTATGGCAAAGGCGGCGTGCTGCTCAACAACGTGTTGTGCTGCGTGCTTGCAGGCTTGCTGTGGTACAGCCAGTTCTTCGGACTGTCGCTCGGCAAGGGATTCTTGCAGTCATCGCCCACACTGCTCTCGCTCTCGTTCTGCATTCTTATGGCTCTCAACGTTGTGTTCAGCAACGTGTGGGGTCTCATTCTCAAAGAGTGGAAAGGCTGCAGCTCCAAGACGATTGCCGTGCTGGTGCTTGGCATCGTGGTTCTTGTGATATCTTGCTTCTTGCCACAACTGCTGGCTTAAAGCACTGCAAATAATTGAAACACCCTAAGGTGGGGGCCGGCAACGGCCTCCCCACCTTATTTAAAAAACTATAGAAAAAAGTTTTTACATAAAAATGAAATCAATTCTTGAAAATCGTCCGGCTCTGGCCAAGGAAATAGACAAAGTGGCTGAAGTTGCAGGTTATCTGTGGCAAAACGGTTGGGCAGAACGCAACGGCGGAAACATCACCGTCAACATCACTGAGTTTGTAGATGACGAAATCCGCACACTGCCGGCAATCAGCGAAGTGAAGCACATAGGCACTGTGCTGCCTCACCTCAAAGGCTGCTATTTCTATTGCAAAGGCACTGGGAAGCGCATGCGCGACCTGGCACGCTGGCCTATGGAAAACGGAAGTGTAATCCGCATTCTCGATGACTGCGAGAGCTATGTAATCATAGCCGACAATGCCGTTCAACCCACAAGTGAGCTTCCTTCGCACCTCACCGTGCACAATCACCTGATTGAGAAAGGCTCAAACTACAAGGCCACTGTGCACACTCACCCGATAGAACTCGTGGCAATGAGCCACAACAAGGAGTTCTTGGGCAAAGATGTGCTCACCAACATTCTGTGGAGCATGATTCCAGAGACCAAGGCTTTCTGCCCACTGGGTCTGGGTATCATTCCTTACACTATGCCAGGCTCTGTGGAGCTCGCTGACGCCACACTCAAGGAGCTCGACGACTACGACGTGGTGCTTTGGGAGAAACACGGCGTGTTTGCCCAGGGTCTCGACGTGATGGACGCTTTCGACCAAATCGACGTGCTCTCAAAGAGTGCCAAGATTTATGTTAACTCGTGCGCTATGGGCTTCAAACCAGAGGGCATGACACAACAGCAGATGAAAGACATGACCGTGGCTTTCAACCTGCCAAAATAAAAAATGAACATAAGAAATTAATTCTATCCTTATAATTAATTCATCATGGTTAATAGATTCATTCTTAACGAAGTTTCTTACTTCGGCCCAGGTGCCCGCAAAGAGCTCCCTGGAGTAGTTGACCGCCTTGGTTTCAAAAAGGCATTGGTTGTTACCGATAAAGGCATCGTTGCCTGCGGTGTTGCAAAGATGGTTACTGACGTGCTCGATGAGGCCGGCATACCATACGAGTTGTATGACGAGGTTAAGCCAAACCCAACCGTAACCAACGTGAAAAACGGTGTTAAGGCTCTTGCCGACGCTAAAGCCGACTTCCTTATCGCCATAGGTGGTGGTTCGTCAATGGACACTGCCAAGGGTATTGGTATCGTGACTAACAACCCTGACTTCGCCGACGTTGTGTCGCTTGAGGGTTGCGCTCCTACAAAGCACAAAACTGTGCCTATCATCGCACTTCCTACTACTGCCGGAACTGCTGCCGAGACAACTATCAACTACGTTGTTATCGACGAGAAAGAGCAAAGAAAGCTCGTTTGCACCGACCCTAACGACATTCCAGCCGTTGCTATCGTTGACGCAGAGCTCATGTATGGTCTGCCTAAGAAGCTCACTGCTGCCACTGGTATGGACGCAATGACTCACGCTATCGAGGGTTTGATTACAAAGGCTGCTTGGGAATTGAGCGACATGTTTGAGCTCAAAGCCATTGAGATGATTAACAAATACTTGCCACTTGCAGTGTTTGACCCGAAGAACGAAGAAGGCCGCAATGGCATGGCCGTGGCACAATATGTGGCCGGCATGGCATTCTCTAACGTTGGTCTTGGTATTGACCACGGCATGGCTCACCCAATGAGCGCATTGTTCGACATTCCTCACGGTGTGGCTTGCGCAATGCTCCTGCCTACTGTGATGCGCTACAACGCTCCTGCTTGCCTCGACAAGTATGTTGACATAGCCAAGGTGCTCGGCGTGTACAAAGAGGGCATGACCAAGGTTGAGGCCGCTGACGCTGCTTGCGACCAAATCGAATGGCTCTCTAAGACTGTGGGTATTCCACAACACCTCAACGAGGTTGGAATCCAGGAGAAAGACATCGACGCTCTTGCCGACCAGGCTATCGTTGACGCTTGCACTCCAGGCAACCCACGCAAGGTGACTCGCGACGACATCGTTGCCCTTTACAAGCAAATTCTCTAATCAGCGCAACTCTGATTACTGAATCATAAGATTTTTAGACCGCGCCAACGTTGGTGCGGTCTTTTTTTGTGATTTAAATATTGAAAACAGGCAATATTGCGACACTTGTGTTAAAATAAGTTAAGTACAACGACTTATTAGCATATACCTTTGTCAAATTAAAAAATAGAATTAAATTTGTGATGTGTTTTTCATGGTATTAGATTTAAGGTTAATTAAGATTGGTTGTCGGGAGACAATCAATTTTTTTGTCCCTAATCCAGGCATCATTTTGAAAAACGAAAATCAAAATCTTTCGAAACAAAACCACAACTGGCGAGCAAGCGACCACGGCGAGGCGCATGCTCAAAAAACATGTTTTATAACATGCGAAAACAAGTGAATTATAAGCACTTATTATTTGCATGAGGGTATGGTTTTTGCTATATTTGCATTAGAAAAGCGTGTGAACTCTTTCATTATGCAGCGCAAACGCATGTATAAAAACGGTGTGCTGCAAAGTTTATAAATCATTTAGTCTAAATTTCCCTATGTCGGGAGTCTTTTTATCAGCATGAGAAATGTAGTAAAAATCCTCCGCGGCAAAGATGAGAGCATTTCAAGATAACAAAATCATGAGGTGCTTTCATTTTTTTGCACTCTCGCCTCACAGCGGCTGGCGGCAAGAAGCCATTTTACTCAGCAACGCACTGGTTACTACGCCCCACGGCGACAAAAGAGCGCAGAAAAGGGGAAAAAGCGCGGAAAGCGAATGTGATTTGTAGGTTAAAAGAATGATTTGGAGTAATTTTGCCAAAAATTAGTTTTTTTACAAGTCACATCTTTTTGGTTATATGGTAGTAGGATTTGACGGCAAACGCGCCGTTCTCAATAACACCGGGCTTGGCAACTATAGCCGTGTGCTGGTGCAGTCGCTGGCAGAGAACAACCCTCGCAGCCAGTTTATCTTATACACCCCTAAACTCGTTGACAACCCCAATCTGCGCACCGTGATGCGCTACTCAAACGTGCACATCAAGACGCCGCGCAAAGCCATAATAGGCTCTTACTGGCGCTCTGTGCACGGCATGATGAGCGATGCGCACCACAACCGTGTGAACATTTTCCACGGCCTTAGCGGTGAGCTTCCGCTCGACATAAGGCGCAGCGACATTCCGTCGGTGGTCACCGTGCACGACTTGATTTTCTTGCGCTTTCCGCAATACTACAACTTCATCGACCGCAAAATCTACGATTTCAAGGCACGCAAGGCTTGCGTCAACGCCAACCGCATAATTGCCATAAGCGAGTGTACAAAGCGCGACATAGTGCATTTCTACGGCATTGACCCCGAAAAAATAGATGTGGCGTATCAGGGCTGCAACCAAATTTTCCACGAAGAAGTCACACAGGCGCAAATCGACAAGGTGCGCTCAAAATATGACCTGCCGCACAACTTCATAGTGTGTGTGGGCACAGTGGAGGAGCGCAAAAACGCACTTCTTGCAGTAAAGGCCCTTGCCGACATCGACGACAAAGAGGTGAAACTCGTGCTCATAGGCCACCACACCAAATATTTTGACAAAATCAAGGCATTTGTCCACGCCAACGGGCTGCGCCACCGCGTGGTGTGCTTGTCGCGTGTGCGCTTCAAGCACTTGCCTGTCATATATCACATGGCGAGAGCCTCGGTCTATCCGTCGCGCTACGAGGGCTTCGGACTGCCGGTGCTTGAGTCGCAGTCGTGCGGCACACCCGTAATTGCCGCCAAAGGCTCGTGCCTGGAGGAAGCCGGTGGCAAGGCGGCCATATATGTTGACCCCGACTCTGTGGAGCAAATGACAGCCGCACTCAACACCGTGCTCGGCGACAGCGCGCGCCACGAGCAGATGGTGAAAGACGGACTCGAAAACGCGGCAAAATTCAATAACGACGCCATGGCGCAACGCGTGATGGAGATATACCGCAATGTGCTAAACAGCATTTGACGGCCACTGCCCTGCAAACTGAAGTGGCGATTGCCCCCCATTGCAGCACAAAACGAAAAAACAACGGCACCGCAACCAAACACGATTGCGGTGCCGCTTATTCTTTTGCCCTCACAGCCCCTTATTTGTGCACAGGCAGTCTGCGCCACAACCAGCGCGGCACACGCCGCCACAGGGCGGTGAGCAGCCGCCAGCGCCAGTCTATCACACAAACGTGCCTATGGGCAAGTATTGCGTTGACTATGGCTGCTGCCGTGGTCTTGCAGTCCATGAGCATGGGGTAATGGTCGCCGCCAAGCAATGCGGTGTCAACAAAGCCCGGTCTCACATCGGTGAACGTGATGCCCAACCGCCGCATCGCCGACTGCTGCTCCAGAGCCTGCAGATAGCAGTTTTGAAACGCCTTGGTGGCAGAATATGCCGGTGTGGCTCCAAGCCCCTTGGTGCCGGCTATCGATGTAATTGCGGCTATGTGCCCGCTGCCGTGCGCTGCCATGTGGTCAAACACCGCAGTCACCATGCGCGTAAAGCCCAGACCGTTGGTTTCAACGGTGACAAGTTCTATTTCGGACGCAAGCTCCATATTGGTCTTGCCTATGCCAGCGGCATGCACATAGAGGTCAACCGTGCCGCCCAAGTCCGCAAAAAGCCTAAGCAGCCGCGCTGGAGCGTCGGGCAAGTTGACGTCGATTGTGGCGGCAAAGGCGCGCTCAGGCCACTGGCGGCACAGTTCATCAAGCGGCTCGGTGCGCCTGGCAGCAACGCCCACGCGCCAGCCCTTGCCGAGAAAAATGCGTGCTATCTCAAGCCCCATACCCGACGAGGCACCCATGACCACAGCCGTTTTCATCACTTAACCCACACTTTGCGAGCATTGCCATTGACGCGCACAATGTAAACGCCACCGGCTTTCACGTCGATTGTAGCCTTTGTTCCGGCATACAAGCACTGTCCGCTAAGGTTGTAAACCTCAACCTTGTCGTTGCTGCCAGCTGTGCGCACATGAATTTCCGTGCTAATGGTCCACACAGCAAAATTGTTGACCGTGAGGTCTTCCACAGCCCCGGCTTTCATGCCCTTAATAGAAATTTCATCAAACATCCACTGGCTTGCAAGGCTCGACAAGCGCAACGAGTGCTTGCCCTTGGTGATGTTGACGGTAAAGTTGTCTGGCTCACCATACACGTCTTTCTGATAGTAAGGCTGCCAAGACTCCATATTGTTTACGTCAGGATAAATCCAAATAGTGTTTTCTCCAGCCGGGTTGGGGGTCCATTTCGACTTGTCGGCAAGGATTTTCATGTAGGCTTCCTTGTTTGTACCCGTATTCACAGGGTGGCTCTTCTGGTTTGGTGTCAGCTCCACACCGTCGAGCGTGAGGAGCGCCGCACCACTGTAAGTCTTGACCCAGTTTGTGAGGTCAGGCTCGCCTATAATTGATGATTTGCAGCCATTGGCAGTAATTGCGCCGTATGATGCCCAGTGCGCACCGCCCTTTATGTTGATGGCCACTTGCATGTCTTCCTCAGCGGTGAATGTGTAGTTAAACCACGCGCCCCACTTCTCTATTGCCTGCTCACGAGTGAGGTTAAGACCCTCGGCATTCCATTCGTCGCCCATGTCGGCTATAGCCCAGCCGTTCACAAGCTCCGAACCCGACGTGAACGACACACCGGCATTGTCGGAACGGTAGGCTCCGCGTGTAGTGTTGTGGCTGCAGTAGGCCACGCCCTGGCCACCCTCGTCATAGTCCTCGGCCTGCACCTGAATGGTTTTGCCCACCTCAAGCTTCACGTCCTTAATGAACACTGTGGTGTCGATGCCGGCAATAGCGCCTTCAAGCCACACCTTGCGACGGTCAAACCAGTCGTGGGCACGCTTCACCTCGGCACTCAATCCCTGGTTGCCATAGCTCCAGCGCGAATTGTCGAGCGGAATTGACTTGTCGAAGCCTTTACCCTCGGCCGACTGGGCAAAGTCATCGATAAATTTAAGAATATCGGTAAAGAACGTGCCTTTCACCTCGTCCCATTTTCTCACATACTCACGGCAGAACTCCTTGTTGGGAGTTGCGAAGAACTGTGGGAAGCGGTGTATGTGCAGGTTCGACCATGCGTCGCGCAACTGCTCCGACGAGTCGAAATCCCACATGTTGGCCATGCGTATCTTGGTTTCGTCGGTGGCATCATATTTTGTGTAATACATGTTTGAGCCGCCGCTGTCGTAGGTGCCAAACAAGTCGTGGCCAAGCAGCCATGCGGCAAACGAAGGCACGTCGATGTATTTAGGATAAGTGCCTTGTGCCACCGAGTACTCATAATTGCTCACAGCGCCCTGTATGTAGTCAATCTGGCTTTGAGACATATCTTCCCAGTCGGGATATTTAAACGTGTAGTTATACGACGGTGTGAACACGGAGTTGACATACTGCGAGTTTTCGTTCCACCAGTAGGGGTCAAGCTCAAAGATGTAGCCATCTTCAGCCACGTCAAGACGACACTTAGGGTTGCGCTTCACCGACTCTATGAGCAGATACATGCCACGGAAGTCACCGTTGAAGAGCACATTCACATAGTGGCATTTTGGAGCCCACTGCAGCCCCATGAGCTCGCTGATTTTGCAGCCGGTTATAGTGAGCAACGTCGGGTCGCGCAGCAAAATCCAGTCTTTGTCCTTATATGTGGCATTGTCGCCGCGCAGCAGCAAGTCGGCCTTTTTTTGCAGTTTTATCTTAAACGGCTTCTTGTCAGGATAGGCACTCGTGTTGCCGCGTATCTTTATCGTCATGCCGCTCACGTCTTTGTTATACTCGCCACTGGCATACACTGGGGTTTTTGCGTCATCGCCCACATATATGTTGAGGTGACCCGGCACTTTGGTGGCGTTGGCTATGCCGCCGCCCATGCTGCCTGGAGGGCACGACACATAATCGCATGTGGGCTCCTCGTGGTTCACGGTCTCAATGTCGAGCACCGGCAAACCGAGCTTCAAGATGGCGGCAATGTCATATTTCTCTCTTTCGGTGGGCACCCAGGGGTCGTTGCTTGCCTTGCACACCCTCAAGTGGCGCATTATGAGCGTGATGTTGGGGTCATAGCCAAAGTCGAGTCTGAGTCTGTTGCCCATGCTACCCCAGCTGAAATTTTTTCTTGCCTCCGAAATGTCGATGCTGTAGGTGCGCCAGGTGCTCGACTTGGCTATCGCGCCAAAATGCTGCGAGCGGTCCTCGCTGGCCGGAGCACCGAAAAATATTTGCAGGTCGCGGATTTCAGCAGAGCATTTATATTCAAATGTGAATATCACCTCATCGTCATCAAGGTCGCGTGTCAGCGGCATCACCTGTACAAATGGGTCGGTTCCTGTGGTCTTGATTGTGTCAACATCGTCAGACATCTCGCCCCTCGACAGCTTCAACTCCACTTGATTGCTGTTTGTGCTCTGCAATCGCAGATTAAGGCTCGCCCCGGCTTGCAAGGCGGCACACGCGGCTATTGCCGCAAAAATCAGAATTCTACTATGCTTCATAAAAAAAAGTTTTTGCTTTGTTTAGTTAATGTAGTTGGCTGTGGCAATGCACCAAAGGAGCAACCGCCCACGGCAGTTTGCCTGCGGCGATATGCAACGTACAACCACAATCATGACAAAAATAGTGATTTTGTCGCAAATTTTCTGTATATTTGACATAGACAAATCAAATAATATCAAAAACTTAAGCAAATGAAAAGAATATTATCATTAATTATGCTTGCCGCCATGGCTTTAGCCCCCTGGGGCAGCATGCAGGCAAAATCCAAAGCCGTCAAAGAAAAGTCACCAATCACCATTGGCACCATAATCTATCATCTCGACGACATCGACGCCCAGTTTAAGGCTCTGCACGACGCCGGGTTCACAAGCTGCCAAATCAACTGGTCGAGCGCAAAGATGACTCCCGAACTGGCGCAGAAAATCATAGAAAATGAGCAGAAATATGGCATCAAGGCCACCACGGTGGTGGGCGTGCCAGGCAATTGCAAGTGGAACTTCACGCAAGGGCCAGCCACAATAGGCCTCGTGCCTGCCGACGACCGCGACAACCGCATTGCCGAATATCACAAGATGATTGACTTCTGCCAGCTCGCCAAGGTGCCTGCCATGCACTCGCACTTCGGATTCATTCCCGAGGACATGTCGGACTACAAATACAAGACTTTCATTTCGGTCATGAAGCAACTGGCACAATATGCCAAAGACCGCGGCGTGAGCATATATTTCGAGACCGGCCAAGAGACCCCTATCACGCTCGTACGCGCCATTAAGGATATCGGCTATGACAACCTGGGCATAAACTGCGACGTGGCCAACCTGCTGCTCTATGGCAAGGCCAACCCAACCGACGCAATAAAGCTCTTTGGCCCGCTCGTGAAGGACATTCACGCCAAAGACGGCAAATATCCCACACGCGACAACCCATACGATCTGGGGCAGGAAAAGCCAATACCAGAAGGCGACGTGGATTTTCCGGCCATCATAAAATATCTGAAACAGGAGGGCTACAAGGGTGCAATAACCATAGAGTATGAACTGAACCTCAACAGCATGGACTATATGGTAAAGACCAGAAAATATCTGCAAGACCTCATCGACAACGAATGAAACGCACGTTGCCCACAATGGGCAAAACTGTGCGTGAACGTCCATTTTTAAAACTTTTTGCAACCATGTTAAAAAGGTATAAAAGACGTTTTTTGTGACATTAGTGTAAAAAACAATGTCTAACTTGCAATAACAATTATTCGCCACGAGAATTAATTGTATCTTCGTGTAAAATATCAAAGACATATTTCTTTTAAAAACTTATTAACACTAACAAAAGAGAACTTATGAAGAAGAATTTACTCCTTTTCGGTGCATTGGCAGCCATTGGTATGCTTGCCATGCCCACTTCAGCCGAAACCTATCGCGACTCTAAAGCCTATGTGCTTGACGCATCACTTCTGCAAGCTCCAACATCAGCAGCCCCCAAGGCCACAAAGATGAAGAAAGCGCAAACAAACCTAACTTTCAACAACAAGTATAAGCTCTATCGCCGTCCTGCAGGCTGCTTCAACAGTGCTTTCCTCAACCAAGGACACTGGTGGAAAAACAACACTTACATCGGCTCCCCACGTGTGCCTATGACATTTAAGAACATCGACCCAGAGGCTACTGCCAACACCGCTTATCAGTGGGCTTGGGGCGACAACAACGGATACGGCTGGGACTTCAACGCCAAACAGACATCAACCGAAAAAGATTTCGTGGCATATATGGCTCCTAACAGCTACATTCACGTTCCACAGCTCACCGCAACCGACGGCGACAAGGTGCGCATGTATCAGTCAGGCGTTTTGGCTCAAAACTACAACACCGAGTCGCAAACGCCATTCTACTCCAACTGGATTTATGCTTATGTAGATATAGCATCTTCAGGTTACTGGGAGATTGGTACTGCCAAGAACTTCACCGCTCCTGGCGACTCTACCTTTATGTATGACCGCGGCGAAGGTGTAATGATCCCAAGCGACCAGCTCGATGCCACACTCCGCGTGGCTGGCACAGAAAACGAATTCTGGTTTGGCAAGAACTCCAAATTCAACGCTTGTGGTGCTGCATTTGAGAAACCAGAGACTGCCTACCTGCTCCGCAGCGTGTATGTGCTCTATCGCCACGATGCCGACAACGACATGGAGCGCAAGTCAATCCTCATGTGCACCGAGGACGCTCCTCTCACTGTCACGGTGTATAAGATGAACGAAATTCCTGCTTACGACGCTAACAAGTCGGTTACTCCTACACTCGGCGAGGTGGTTGCAACCGGCACAGCCAACGTGAGCGAATCTTATGAAATTCCAGAGGCATCTCTAGGCGAGAACGACGGTCTTATGGTTTATCCTCTGTCATTCACCCTTAAAGACGCTCAAGGCAAGGAATTCACTCCAGAAATCGACTTCCCAATCATGATTGTGGTTAGCGGTTATGGCAGCGACAAGATTCAGAACTTTGAAATCCCAGTGTCGGCCGACTTCAACGACGACGGTTTTGGCGAACTCGGCTATCTTGCCAATGTTGACGCACAAAACAAGGTGACTGAAATCCACGGTATCAACAACCTGCTCACAACCGACGGCAACACTCCTGCTCCTCTCAAGACAGCCCCACTTATCTGTGTTGACGTGCTTCACCCATATTTGAGCTACTTCGAGAACGAAACCGACGCTCGCCGCGTGATTGAAAAGACTTTTGACGCTGCTGGCGAATCTGCTACTATCAAGCTCATCTCCAACGAGACTTACAACAAGTGGACTAAGACCGTTGACGGTGCCGATGTTCCTGACTGGGTAGGCTTGACTTTGGCAAGCGCAGGCAAAGTGGGCAACGAGTTCTCTGGCACTGCCACATTCAACGTTAAGGCTCTGCCAAGCGACGTGAAATATCGTGAGGCCAACGTTAAGCTCGCCATTCCTGGCTCATACGTTAACTACGTGGTGAAACAAGGTGTTTCTGGCGTGGAAGGCGTTGCCAAGGCTGAAGGCAAGGTTGCATACGCAGCTGGCGAGGACTTCGTTATCAATGCCGATGCCAATGGCGTAGCAGCCATCTATGGCGTGGGTGGCCAACTCCTCAAGAAGGTTAACGTGACAGAAGGCACAAGCGTTATTGACGGCACCAACATGCCACAGGGCGTTTATGTGGTTACAGTTAACGGCAAGACTGTTAAGGTTGTGAAATAATGACAAACAAGTCTGCAAAACTATTGTTCAGACACAAATAGTTGACAAATAAAAAAGAGCAGTGGCGTGCCAGACGGTATGCCACTGTTTTTTTGTGCAATATATTGGGTAAGCGGGATTTTTGTTCTCGCTGGAAGCGGTGGTTATTTGCGCAAGTGCAGCTTGTGCTCAAGTTCATGCCGACGCTTTTTGCCGTTCCAGAAAGCATGGAAGTGCTCCACAGCAAGCTCTGCAAATGCCTCGGGGTGCGGATTCCCGTCGGTTTCGGCATATATCCTTGCCAGGCGCGCTATCTCAGACGCCTCGGTGTGAAGCCGCGCAAAATTGTCGATAAAGCACTCCTTGTTGCGCACGCCAAACTTCATGCGGTTCACGTCGAGCAAATAAAAGTGATACTGGTCGTCAACAATCACGTTGCCTGGCGAGAAATCCTTGTGAAACACACCCTTGTCGCGCAACTCTATCATAAATGCGGCAAACTTGTGCAGCAGCAGGTCGCTGTCGGGGCGTTTCTCCCAAAAGCGCATCTCGCTGCCGCTAACCTTCAGGCTGATGAAATAGCTGCGTGTGAGCAAGCCGTGGCTGAATATCTCAACATAGGCCACCGGCACGGCGGTGCCTATGCCGAGCGACATGAGCCGCAAGGCGTTGTCGTAGCTGCGACGAGCCTTGCTGTGGCGCAAGTGGGCATAAACAAAGGCGTTGAGCAGCCGCGGCACTCTGAAACTTTTCACTATCAGGTCGAGGTCGCACTGGCGCGTGTGGCTCACCACATTGCGTGCCCTGTAGATTTCCTCGCCAAGGCCGGCAGTACCGCGCGCCACATCGCCTACAAATGGTGCGAGCTGCGCATATTGGGGGTTGACCACTATGTTTTGTTTCATCAGTTGCTTGGTTTTCATTTATATTTTGCAAAGTTATTACAAAAGCGCAACACCTCGTGCCGTTTTCGCTCGCAAAAGCATAGGGTTAGATTGTCTTTGTGTAAGATAAGCTGCATCTCAGCATAACATTCAAGCAAGCTTGACGTTCTGCACCTCGATTTGCATTATCTTTGCATAAGATATGCAGAAATTCATAATCACATCAAGAGGCGAGCTGCGCATGGGCGACGTGACCATGCACCGCAACCTGCTGCTGCCGGGCGACTACTGTCTGGGCGGCGGCTACTGGAGCATAGACTATGTGTCGCTAACGGTAGTGCTAAGCGGCATGTCGCAAGACTACGGCGAGCCGCAATGGGGCAGAATCGACGTGCTTTGGGTGCCGTCGGGCTATAGCGGCATGCGGTTTGTGTATGAGTCGGCACATGGCGGCACATTCGACCTCACGGCGCAAAAAACAGTCAAATATTACTAATTTTTGGAGAGCGGCACGGTTTTTTGAGGAGCGTCACTGGGTTGCTTGACGAAAGCCCCCAAAATGAAAGCACGCCTATTTCACAATAGGCGCGCCTCCTTCATAACCAAAATTCAAGTATATTATTAGATTGTTGTTTGTTGCCAAAATCCACATCACATTATGGGCGACAAAAGGCGATGAGATAACTGCTTATCACAATAAACATCTATTAAAATGCCGATGGATTCAGTTCTGCATGATAAAAGCAATCAATGCCTGTTTACCTCAATCTCAATCTAACCAAATTGTCAAAATGTGATTTCATTGCGAAATTAACATCTTATTTTTCACAATAAAAATATATTTAGCAAATAAATGTTAAAATATGTAATTAGTGCGAAAAATAATAAGTTTCGCCACCAGTGCGTTTGCAACTGAGTTGCAGAAATATTGTCTTATCTTTGCTTTGTGGAAATTATGAAGGCGAAAAAGCTATATATGGCATTTGTGTGGCTGGCAGTGATTATGCTGCTGACCGTGTCGCATTTCCCGCATCATCACCACGGCTCGGAGCTTTGCACCATAGTGGAGCACTGCGAGGCCGATGATGCCGACAACGACAAGCACACCATGCATGGTGGCGACAGCCAGACGTTCTGCGCCGTCAATGCCGGGCTAATGGTGTCGTCAGACACCGCCGTGAAGAAGCCATGCCACAAGCCATCGCCTGCAAAACAGCCCTTGGCTGCCGTGCCAGCAGCATGCGCCGCAAAGCGCCAGTGCCAGCCGTGTGTGACTCTCATGCACGCACCGCTTGCGCAGCCGGCACAATCGCCGGCGACTGGCTGCCGCCCACTCAGAGCCCCACCCTCTTGTCCCATGATTTGACCGCGCCCACAGCGCGCCGTGCCAGTCCAGCTGGCACAAACACACACACGACTTGCCGCAAACGAGAAAAAATGCGTGCGGCATGCCGCGTAATCACACAAATTATTTCACAGCACAAGAAAATCAATGATTAAATTACTGAAACCAACCATCATAATGGTGGCTGCCGCCTTTATTGCCGCAGGGTGCAGCACCAAAGACACCAGTGAGAAAAAAGCCGACGGCGACTCTCACGATGCCCACAGCGGCGAAATCACATTTACCACAGCACAAGCAAAATCGGCAGGACTTGCCACCGAAACGGTTAATCCACGACCGTTCCGCTCCGTGATTACGGCTGCCGGACAAATACAGTCGTCGCAAGGCAACGAGCAGACCATAGCCGCCACAGCCAGCGGAATTGTGCGCTTCAACAACGCCTTAATCAACGAAGGCTCACCGGTGAGAGCCGGAGAAACCGTGGTGGCAATCTCGGCAAAAAAACTTGAGGGCGGCGACCCCACAGCCCAGGCAAAGGCCGCATTTGACGCCGCTGAAAAGGAGTTCAAGCGAGCCGAGCGTCTTGTGGCCGACCAAATAATCTCAACAAAGGAGTTTGAGCAGGCACGACTGCGCTATGAGTCGGCAAAGGCGGTGTATGCCGGCCAAGCTGGCAGTGTCACGGCACAGGGCGTGACCGTGGCTTCACCCATGTCGGGCTACATCAAGAGCCGCCTTGTGGGGCAGGGCGACTATGTGTCGGTGGGTCAGCCCATAGCCGTGGTGTCGCAAAACAAGCGGCTGCAACTGCGCGCCGATGTGCCCGAAGGGTGCTTCAACCAGCTGCGCAGCGTGCAGAGCGCGAATTTCAAGACCACGCACGACGATGCCGTGCACAGCCTTGCATCGCTCAACGGCAGGCTCGTGTCCTACGGCAAGTCGGCAGCAGCCGGCACAGCCTTCATTCCGGTGACGTTTGAGTTCGACAACATTGGCGACATAGTGCCTGGAGCATACGTGGAAGTATATCTGCTTTCGGCCGAAAGAGCCGGAGTGATTTCAGTGCCAGTGTCGGCCATAACCGAGGAACAAGGACTGACGTTTGTGTATGTGCAGACGGGCAGCGAGCACTACCGCAAGCAAGAGGTGACTCTCGGGCAAACCGACGGCGTGAGAGTGGAGATAGTGAGCGGACTGACCGCCGGCGACAAGGTGGTGACACGCGGTGCCTATCAAGTGAAGCTGGCGTCGATGACCACAGCCATTCCCGGACATTCACACTAACCCCACAAAAAGCAAGAAATCATGCTGAACAAAATAATAAAGTTTTCGCTCAACAACAGGCTTGCCGTGGTTGTTGTGTCGATTTTGCTGATGATAGCCGGCATCTACACCGCCAAGACCATGGACGTAGATGTGTTTCCCGACCTCAACGCGCCCACCGTGGCCGTGATGACCGAGGCCAAGGGCATGGCGCCCGAAGAGGTGGAGCGGCTGGTGACAATGCCTGTGGAGACGGCTGTCAACGGTGCCACCGGCGTGAGGCGCGTGCGGTCGTCGTCAACCACCGGATTTTCAATAGTATGGGTGGAATTTGACTGGGACACCGACATCTACCTTGCCCGACAGATAGTGTCGGAGAAAATATCGGCTGTGAAAGACGCGCTGCCGCCCAATGTGGGCAACCCCACGCTCGGTCCGCAGTCGTCAATTCTCGGCGAAGTGATGTTTGTGGCTCTGACCGCCGACACCACATCAATGAGCGACCTGCGCACGCTGGCCGACTGGACCATAAGACCGCGCCTGCTGTCGGTGGGCGGTGTGGCGCAAGCCACGGTGATGGGCGGCGACATCAAGGAATATCAGATATTGCTCAACCCCGGCCGCATGAAGCACTATGGCGTAGGGCTCGACGAAGCCTATGCCGCCGTGCAAAACATGAACCGCAACGCGTCTGGAGGCGTGCTCTATGAATATGGCAACGAATACATCATACGCGGCGTTTTATCAACCTCATCAGTGGCCTCGCTTGGCAAGGCCGTGGTCAAGAGCACCGATGCCGGCCCTGTGCTGCTAAGCGATGTGGCCGACATGAAAATAGGCAGCCGCGCACCCAAAATGGGCGTGGCGTCGCACCGCGACAAGCCTGCCGTGATTATTACCGTGACCAAGCAGCCCAATGTGGGCACGCTCGGCTTGACCCAGAAACTCGACACCGCGCTTGCCGAGCTGAAAACCAAGCTGCCAGCCGACGTGAAAATGTCAACCGACATCTATCGCCAGGAGCGGTTTATCAACAGCTCAATCGACAACGTTAAGAAGTCGCTCGTGGAGGGCGGCGTGTTTGTGGTGGTGGTTCTTTTCATCTTCCTCATGAACGCGCGCACCACGGTCATATCGCTCGTCACCATTCCGCTTGCGATTGTCATGTCAATTTTATCACTGCACATCATGGGGCTGTCAATCAACACCATGAGCCTTGGCGGCATGGCCATAGCCATAGGGTCGCTCGTAGATGACGCCATAGTAGATGTGGAAAACGTGTTTAAGCGGCTGCGCGAAAACCGCAACTTGCCGCCTGTGCGCCGCCGCCCAGTGCTGACGGTGGTTTTCGATGCCTCACGCGAGGTGCGTGTGCCCATTCTCAACTCCACACTCATCATCATAGCCGGCTTTGTGCCGCTGTTTTTCTTGTCGGGCATGGAGAAAAGGCTGCTTGCGCCGCTTGGCATAGCGTTTATCACAGCGCTGTGCGCATCTACCGTGGTGGCTCTCACGCTCACGCCGGTGCTGTGCAGCTATCTGCTGGGCAAGGGCAACCGCCACACCGAGGGCAGCGAGGAAAAAGAGCCCCTTGTGGCGCGCGCGCTCAAGTCGGGGTATATGCGCATGCTCGACGGGGCAATAAGCCACCACAAGGCGGTTTTGTGCGCCACAGGGGCTGTGTTTGTGCTCACTGCGGTAATCTTCCTGACCCTGGGGCGCAGTTTCCTGCCACCGTTCAACGAAGGCTCGTTCACCATCAACGTGAGCACCATGCCGGGCATTTCGCTCGACGAGTCGAACCAGATAGGCGCAAGGGTGGAAAAAATGCTGCTTCAAATACCCGAAATAAATACCGTGGGGCGCAAAACCGGGCGCGCCGAGCTTGACGAGCACGCTCTCGGTGTCAACAACTCCGAGATAGAAGCACCATTTGAGCTTAAAGACCGCTCGAAAGACGCCGTGCTGGCCGACATAAGGCAGCGGCTTAAAGTGATTCCGGGCATAAATGTGGAAGTGGGTGCACCCATCACCCACCGCATCGACGCCATGCTGTCGGGCACACAAGCCAACATTGCCATAAAGCTCTTTGGCACCGACCTCGGCAAGATGTATGCCCTGGGCAACCAAATAAAAGAGGCGATTGACGATGTGGAAGGCATTGCCGACCTAAATGTGGAGCAGCAGGTGGAGCGGCCGCAGCTGCAAATAGTGCCGCGACGCGACATCCTGGCCAAATATGGCATCACGCTGCCACAGTTTGCCGAGATAGTAGATGTGATGCTCGACGGCGAAACGGTGTCGCAGGTGTATGAGGGCAACCGCTCGTTTGACCTCGTGGTTAAGGTTGACGACAACAGCCGCAGCACAATAGAGCGCATAAAGAACCTCATCGTTGACGCCAACGGCAAGAAAGTGCCGCTCGCCAACATAGCCGAGGTGAAGTCGGCCGAAGGCCCCAACACCATAAACCGCGAGAACGTGGCACGCAAAATAGTAATTTCGGCCAACGTGGCAGGACGCGACCTGCTGGGAGCTGTGGCCGACATCAAGCAGCGCATCGACGCCAAAGTGCCCATGCCCGACGGCTATCATGTGGAGTATGGCGGCCAGTTTGAGAGCGAGCAGGCGGCATCGCGCACGCTCATGGTGGCATCGGTGTTTGCCGTGTTTGTCATCTTGCTGCTGCTCTACAACCAGTTTCGCAACCTCACGCAGGCCGTGGTCATTCTGCTCAACTTGCCGCTGGCGCTGATAGGCGGTGTGCTTGTGATTTTGCTCACTGGCGGTGTGATAAGCATTCCCGCCATAATAGGCTTCATATCGCTCTTCGGCATTGCCACACGCAACGGCATGCTGCTCGTGGCGCGATATAACGACCTGCTCGCCCACGGCGTGCCGCTCAGGCAATGCGTGATGCAAGGCTCTGCCGACAGGCTCAACCCCATACTCATGACCGCGCTCACGTCGGCTCTCGCCCTGATTCCGCTCGTGGTGGGCGGCGACCTGCCCGGCAACGAAATTCAAAGCCCCATGGCAAAGGTGATTTTGGGCGGACTGTTCACCTCTACGTTCCTCAACGGCTTTGTGATTCCCATAATGTATATTCTCACCAACCAAAAAGCTGCCGCCACCGCAGCACAAAAAGAAACTCCTGACGCACTATGAACAAGAAACTGATAATAGCAACAAGCACCATCGTGCTGCTCGCGGCGGCTGCCATGCCGCTTTGCGCCCAGCAGAGCATAGACGTCGTGCTGGCCTCTTTGGAACGCAACAACACCACACTCAAAGCCTTGCGCAGCAGCACCGACGCACAAAAACTCGAAAACCGCGCCGAGGTGTCGCTGCCCGACCTTGAGCTTGGCTTCAACTACCTGTGGGGCAACCCCACGGCCATAGGTCACCGCAAGGACTTCAACGTGTCGCAGTCGTTTGACCTGGCCACTCTTTCGGGCATGAAAGGCAAGGTGGCCGACAGCAAAAACAAGCTTGTGGAGTGGGAATATCGCTCAAGCCGCATGCAATTGCTGCTCGACGCCAAGCTCGCCTGCCTCGACGTGATATATTACAACGCCATGCTTGCCGAGCTTGCCGCACGCCACAAGCAGGCCGCCGCACTTGCCGAGCTGCACAAAAAACGCCTCGACAGCGGCGAGGGCAACCGCATAGAATACAACAAAGTGGTGCTCGACATGTCGATGATAGAGGGCGAGGTGTCGCGCCTGTCGGCAGAACGCTCGGCAGTGCTTGCGCGCCTTGCCAACCTCAACGGCGGCGAGGCCGTGACAATCAGCCAGACCAGCTACGACACCGCGGCTCTGCCCGCCGACTTTGAACTGTGGTATGCGCAAGCCGAGGCAAAAAGTCCACTGCTCGCCTATGTGAGGCAAGAGGTGGAAGTGAGCCAGAAGCAACTGTCGCTCGCCAAGAAGCAGGGTCTGCCGTCGTTCTCGGCAGGCTATATGGGCGAGTTTGAGGCCGACCAACGCTATCAAGGCGTGACGGTGGGCGTGTCAATACCGCTGTGGTCAAACAAGAAGCGCGTGCGCCAGGCAAAAGCCGCCGTGGTGGCGGCACAGGCTCGCCAGGCCGACGCCAAGCAGCAGTTCTATGGCAACCTCAAGGTGCTCTATGATCGTGCCGCAGGACTGAAGAAAACCGCCGAGACCTATAGCACGGCACTCCGCTCCACAAGCAACGCCACTCTGCTCAAAAAAGCCCTCGACGAGGGCGAAATATCGCTGCTCGACTACTTGGTGGAGATGCGGCTCTACTACGATGCCGTCAACCAGTCGCTCGACGCGGAGCGTGAGTTCCAGAAAGCCTACGCCGAGCTATCTGCCACCGAGCTATAACAACGTGGCAAAAAAGTAGCTGTCGGTGTGATACGCGTACCTCCGGCACACCCTCCCTCGTTTAAAATGACGAAAATAGGCTGCGTTCAAAAACGCAGCCTATTTCGTTGACATATATATGTGTAAAATCACTTTTGACGGAAGAACAGATTAATTGGGGTGCCGGTGAATTTCCAGTTTTCCCTTATCTTGTTCTCAAGATAGCGTTTGTAGGGGTCTTTAATCCACTGCGGCAGATTGCAGAAGAAAAGGAATGTGGGCACACGCGACTCCTTGAGCATGGTCACATATTTTATCTTCACTATCTTGCCTTTGGTGGCTGGCGGCGGATAGGCGGCTATGGCGTCTTGCATCACATTGTTGAGTTGCGATGTGGGTATCACTGTGGTGCGATTGCCATACACGTCGATTGCCTGCTGCAGCACCTTGTAGATGCGCTGCTTGGTGAGTGCCGAGCCAAAGATTATGGGGAAGTCGGTGAACGGCGCGAAGCGCGAGCGTATGGCGCTCTCAAAGTGGTTTTGCGCCTCCTGGCTCTTGTTTTCCACCAAGTCCCACTTGTTGACGAGCACTATGAGACCCTTGCGGTTTTTCTGCACTATGGAGAATATGTTGACGTCTTGCGACTCAATGCCGCGGGTGGCGTCGATGAGCAAAATGCACACGTCGCTGTTCTCAATGGCTCTGATGCTGCGCAACACCGAGTAATACTCAATGTCTTCATTAACCTTATTTTTCTTGCGAATACCGGCTGTGTCAACCAGATAGAAGTCGAAGCCAAACTTGTTGTAGCGGCTATATATGCTGTCGCGCGTGGTGCCGGCTATGTCGGTCACTATGTTGCGCTGCTCGTCCATCAAGGCGTTGATGAGCGACGATTTGCCGGCGTTAGGTCTGCCCACAATGGCAAAGCGCGGAATCTCGTCTTGCGGAGTGTCGTCGGCCTTCTTGGGCATAAGCTCCACGATGCGGTCCATGAGGTCGCCCGTGCCGGTGCCGTTGGCTGCCGAAATGGAGTAAGGCTGCCCCAAGCCCAGCGAGTAAAACTCTGCCTCGGCATACAGGTTCTCGTAGTTGTCGGCCTTGTTGGTCACCAGCACCACAGGCTTGCCGCTGCGGCGCAGCGTGTCGGCCACATGGTCGTCGAGGTCGGTGACACCGTTTTTGATGTCAACCATAAACACAATCACGTCGGCCTCCTCAATGGCTATGCCCACCTGCTTGTTTATTTCGCCCTCAAAAATGTCTTCGCTGTTCACCACCCAGCCGCCGGTGTCAACCACCGACATTTCCATACCGCCCCAGTCGGTCTTGCCATACTGGCGGTCGCGCGTGGTGCCGCTCTCGTCGTTCACAATGGCTGCACGCGTCTTAGTGAGGCGGTTGAACAATGTGGATTTGCCCACGTTAGGGCGTCCGACAATAGCAATCAGTCTTCCCATTTATCTCTCCTTGTGTGTTTATAGGCCGGCTCGCGCCAGCCTTGATTTCTTGAATAAAATTTGAATTCTCTCTTTCTCGTTGTGAGCCTGCTCACTCTATATAGCCAAACTCACGCAGCTTGTTCTCGCGGTTGCGCCAGTCTTTCTCCACCTTGACAAACAGCTCCAGATACACATGCTTGCCGAAGAAAGCCTCTATTTCTTTGCGAGCCTCTATGCCCACACGCTTCAGCTTGCGGCCGCCGTGGCCTATGATGATGCCCTTTTGCGTGTCGCGCTCCACATATATCACGGCGTTGATGTGAATCGACGTGTCTTGCTCGTCGAAACGCTCCACAATCACCTGCGTGGCATAGGGCACTTCTTTGTCGTAGTCGAGAAGTATCTTCTCGCGTACAATCTCGGTCACAAAGAAACGTGAATTTTTGTCGGTGAGCGCGTCTTTGCCGAAATAGGGCGGGTGCACCGGCAGCAGCTCTATGATGCGGCGCTTGATAGGCTCCACGTTAAAGCCCTCTTTTGCGCTTGTGGGGCAGATTTCTGCCGTGGGCAGCAGCTCATGCCACTGGTCAACTATCTTTTCGAGGTCGGCCTGGCTTTTCAGCAAGTCAATCTTGTTGATTACGAGTAATATCGGTATCTTCTCCTTTGCCACCCTGTCAAGGTAATCCTTGTTTTTGGTGGGAGTCTCTATCACATCGGTCACATAGAGCAATATGTCGGCATCTACGAGTGCGCCGGTAGAGAAGTCGAGCATACTCTCCTGAAGCTTGAATTTAGGCTTCAGCACTCCTGGCGTGTCGCTTATCACAATCTGGTAGTCCGGACCGTTGACTATGCCCATTATGCGGTGTCGCGTGGTCTGCGCCTTGCTTGTGATAATCGACAGTCTTTCGCCCACCAGCAGGTTGCTGAGGGTTGACTTGCCCACATTGGGGTTGCCCACTATATTCACAAATCCGGCCTTGTGCTGCGTTTCTTCCATGATTCAAAAATCTCTTTTCTGCATTTTTTCATTTTCTGGCTTCGGTTTCTTGACTAAAAAGAAACTTCTTGCGGCGGCCGTGTAGTGCCGCTATGCCTGCCTTAATTCAAAAAATGCACCGCGCGCCCTCAATTTCTTGAGTGTGTGTGATGCATTGATGTCCTCTGAGTGTGTGCTGGAGTATCGCTCTTTTCAGCGGCAAAATCAACCCCAGATGAGATATTCGGCTCCCCAAGTGAAGCCGGCTCCAAATGCGGTGAGTATTATCTTGTCGCCCTTCTTGAGCTTGTCTTTATACTCGTCTAAGCAGATGGGTATTGACGCTGCGCTGGTGTTGCCCACGTGCTCTATGTTGACGAGCACCTTGTCGTCGCTGATGCCAAGACGGCTGCCCACGGCCTCAATGATGCGCAGATTGGCCTGATGGGGCACAAACCACTGAATGTCGTCGCAAGTGAGGTTGTTGCGCTTCATCACCTCTTGCGAAGAGGTGAGCATGTCCATCACAGCATGTTTATACACGGCGCGACCCTCCTGATACACATAGTGCTCGCGGGCGTCGATAGAGGCATGTGTGGCCGGGTGAGCCGAGCCACCGGCCTTGTAGAGCAGGTGCTCCAGACCGCTACCGTCAACGTGCATCACGCCGTCGATGATACCGGTGCTGAGGTCGTCGGTTGGCTCCATGAGCACAGCTGCCGCACCGTCGCCAAAGAGCGGACAAGTGGAGCGGTCCTCATAGTTTGTCATGCTGCTCATTTTCTCGGCACACACCACAATTACCTTTTTATACAAGCCTGCCTTGATGTAGGCGTTGGCATCATAGGTGGCCACGATGAAGCCGGCGCAAGCAGCCTGAATGTCGTAGGCGTAGCATTTCTTTTCCATTCCCACCTGGTGGGCAATGATAGATGCGGTTGACGGGAAACGGTAGTCGGGGTTCGACGTGGCACAAATCAGCAAGTCAACGTCGTCGGGGTTGGTGCCAGTTTCGGCAAGCAGCTTCTCCACGGCTTTTATTCCCATGTATGACGAACCCACATCTTGCTTCAGAATGCGGCGTTCCTTGATTCCCACACGTGTCGTTATCCACTCGTCGTTGGTGTCAACAATGTGCGACAGCTCGTCGTTGGTGAGCACGTAGTCGGGCAGATAAGACGCTATTCCCGTTATCTTTGCGTTAAGCATTTTGTTGTCTTTTTATCCCTTTAAAAAATATCCTAAATAGTGTCGGCCTTTGTTACAAGTGCATTATTTAGGATACATGATGTTGTTTTCTTATTGTTTTGAATCAACGGCCGTGCCTCAAAAGTAACAAAATCGACAGATTTTGCCTTTGTCGGCTTTTTCAAAAATTAAACGGCTGCCTCGTCACCAATAACTTTCTTTCCACGATAGTAACCGCACTCTGGGCATACTGTGTGATAAACATGCCATGCGCCGCAGTTAGGGCATAATGCGATTGTAGGGGCTACAGCCACGTCATGAGTTCTTCTTTTGGCTGTACGAGTCTTTGATTGTCTGCGTTTAGGATGTGCCATTTTTAATTACTTATTTTTAATTGTTTTTATTATCTTTCAGTTTGCGCAAGGCCTCCCAGCGTGGGTCGGCCATGCCGCTGTCATTAAGTTCTTCTTCGTCATCTGGCAGCTCGTCAGCTCCACTTGTGGCGGCGTGGCTGTCAAGCGCCTTGAGCATGTCGGGGTTGCACTCACCGTCGGCATGCACGTGCATTATGGGAATGCACAGCAGCACGGTGTCGCGCATTGCCGGCGCTATGTCGAGGTAGCGCATGTCGGCCGGCACTTCAAGCACGTTGTCGGTGCTGTCGTCGAGCCTTGTGCCCTCTTTCACGCTTAGGTCATAGGTGGTGTCGATGGCTATCGGCATGGGGTCGAGGCAGCGGTCACAAGGCACGCTTATCTCGCCTTTGAACTCAAATCTCAGCTCACATATTCCACCGGAGCGGTAGTCGGCGGTGAGAGCCACGGTCACATCACTGTCGATAACGTCGTTTTTGTCGTCATCGCCATTAAAGAAAGCACCATCTAAATGGTACTTAAAACTTTGAGTACCAATAGGCACGCCCTTCAAGGGCAACTGAAATTCATCGACCTTTCTCAACTTTTTAGCGTTAAAATCGCCACAAAGGTAGTAACATTCTTGCTAATAATCAACGTTTTTCGTTCATTTTTAACATTCGTGGCGGCTTTCTGCAACCAAAAAGCCACAAATGCCTGTCAGCGCTTCACGAATTTCACAACAGCTTTTCCGGCTTTCACAAAATACACTCCGGCTGGCAAGCCGCTCACATCGATA
The DNA here is from genome assembly GCA_934636465.1 of uncultured Muribaculaceae bacterium. Taxonomy (GTDB): domain Bacteria; phylum Bacteroidota; class Bacteroidia; order Bacteroidales; family Muribaculaceae; genus Sodaliphilus. The sequence goes on along the minus strand of CAKUAR010000003.1, from coordinate 37,076 downwards.
CGCTCGCCTGGGCCAACCACGGTGCTGACCATCACGCTGCCAGTAGCAGAAACCACTTCGGCGGCAACAGTGCCATCAACTCCAGTGATGCTCACCGACTCCGTTGCCGGATTTGGTGTTACGCTGATTTTTGGAGCTTTGACAGCTGCCACCGATGCCACGCCCACGCCTATCTTGTAGCACACTGGCGAAGTGGCAGCGTCGAGCGCGCTGACAAATGTGCCATAGGTGTCGGACTGACGCTTCGACGTGAGCTGCATTGCATACACGCCATCGCCAGGGAACGTGACCGGCACACTAAGTGTGGCGCTTGCGCCAGCTTTTATGCCCACATTTTGCAGTTCAGCCTCCACATAAGAGCCAGTTTCCTTGCAGTAGAATGTGGCAAGCACTATACCAGAGAAGTCAGCCGACGCATTGTTGGCCACCGGCACGCTGAGCGTGTGAGCCTCGCCCTTGGTCAGATAGCTAATGCCGTCGAGGTCCTTGGCTGTGGCAGCTATTTGAGGCAGCGCGGCACTTGCTAACGGGCGTATGGTGATAATCTTCTTTGTGGCTTCGGGGTTGAGCAAGCCACGCTCGCCGTCGGGGGTGGTGTAGCGCATAGACAGCTCATAGTCGCCCTCAAGCGGATAGAGCGTGGTGGGCAAGAAAAATGAAGTGTTTTTTAAAGCCGGCACTGTCATGCCGGTAAACGTGTGCAGGCGCACTTCCTCGCCGGTTGTCACCGATTTGGCATACACGCTAAGGTTCACGTTGCCGTCTATTTTGTTGACCGAATTGTTGCCGGCCGGGTTATGCATATACACCTTTGAGCCCCAATAAAACACGTCGCCGTCGGTATATACGTCCTTTGCAGCGTCGAGAATGGGGTAGTCCACGGCAGGCTTGAGTGTTACGGTGAAGTCTTTTGCCAGCTTGAAATCAGCGTTGGTGTCGCCAATTGACACTTTGTAGGTGCCGCCTGGCATGCCAAGAGATTTCTCGTTTTTGGGGTTCAGGCAAAACACATCTTGCTCCACAAGCCCAGGGTATCTGGCCTCGAAGGCACATGTGGCAGTACCCCTGCCATTACCGTCGTACACGTCACCGGTTTCCACATCGGTGAACCGCAACGGCACATTGGCCGACTTGCCAGGCAGACGGTTTGATTCGTCTTGATATGTAACGCTAAGATACATGGGAGTCTTACCTATCATCTCGCTCACAGGAGATATTTCGGTAATTGTGCCTTTGAAATCAAACTCGTCGTCAAAAGGCTGATTCCATGTCATGTCGCCGTTGGTCACCGTTACGGTGCAGTGCGCATAGTCGCGCACTGGCAGCACAGTCCAAGCACCGTCGGAGCCATAAGTGCGATATATCACCTGCAACTCATAAGTGCCGTCGGCCAGGTTTCCATACACCTTGTCGCCCACGTCCTTGCCATTGACCACCGTATGCCACAGGTTGCGCTCATGCGAGGAAAACCACGCTGGCCATGCTGCCGAGGTGTTGTCGTATTCTTTGTCGGGCATCATGTATTTCAGCTCTCCGTCTTTCTCCAGAGCCACAGTAAACGCATATTTATTGTCTGGCTCATAGTTGTTGGCAGTGATGCCGCAGAACTTCATATACTGGCCTTGCGGATAGTTGTAGCCCATGTGATAGAGCTGCTGGCGATATGGCGCGTCGGCCGATGTGCGCGGACGTATGCCGGTGAGCATCAGCTGCTCCTTGAAATAGCCTCTTGACTCTTCGGGCGCATGGCAATAGGTCACATCATAGTAGCCGTCGCTTTGGCCTTCCCAGCCCCAGTTGATGTGCACATTGTTTTCGGCATCTATGCCGTCTATTACAAACGCATGTGCCGAGATGCCGCTCGCGCCCGAATACAGGATAGGACGGCCGGCAGTCAGCTCATCTTGTATGAGCTTAATCCACACCGGAGTGGGAGTCCACTCGCGATAATACACATCGCAATTATAATTATAATAGTAGTTGAAGCCCACAAACGGCAAGGCTGCGCTCGTGGCCATTGCCATAGTGCCCTTCACGTCATATCGCGCCTTGCACGACACGCCGGCCTCATACATCAGCTTGGCCACGGCATTGGCCTGCGCGTCGGTGTAGTGGCCTTTGTCGTAGGTGGGGAGCATGCTGCCCCAGTCGTATGATGTCTTGGAGAAGTCAACGCTCAGCTCCTTGTTGCCCACGCCCTCGTTGACGTATTCCAGTTTGCCCTGGCACGGAGCGGTTGACTTGTAGTGATACATGATTTGCGCCATTGCCACAGCTGTGCAGCCGGCAAGCAGCGAATTGCCGTCGTATTTTGGGCACATGCGGTTGTAGGGGTCACCTTGCCCCCACTTGGTGGTTAAGATTGGAGTCACAGGCTTCACTGTTGGGTGTGGATATGTGTTGCCCCGGGTGGCAACGGCCTCCTTATATGATGTGAGCCATGCCACAAGCGCGTCGGGTGCGTTGTCAAACTCAAAATTAGAATCAATCGAGTAGCCCACCACCTTGATTTCGCCGTCGGTGAGCGGTGCCATAAGCACAAAGCCGCCGTTTGGCACATTATAGGCATAATAGTCGGCCTGTGCGGCTTTGCCCTTTTTCAGCTTCACAGCCTTGTCGGGCGTAGTCTGCATCACAGCCATAGTAAGCTCGCCTTGAGGCAGGCTTCGCAATCCGGCTTTCTGTGTCAAGAATTGTTTTGCCACGTCGGTGGCTTTTTGTGAAATATTCGCAGCCGATGCGCTCGCACTAATGGCGAGAACCATCAGTGCAAGCAACTGTAGGTACTTCATAATAAATTTATTAAAAAGATTAGCATTAATTTACAAATGTAACAAATACCTCTTGACGCAACAAAGCTAAGCCAAGAAATGCGAAAAACGGAACACTTTTAGCAGTTTTTTCGTCACACCCGCCCATAGTGATTGGCGATATGACGGCATGCCACACACCATGCCGCCACGCCCATCGATAAATGGCAGCGGCACAACTGCGACAAACCTTTTTGTGCTATAAAGCATTGTTAGTGACGCAAAAAGCCGTGGTCATGGAGCCTCGTTAAGATTTTTTCATTGATTTATCGTATTTTTTTTGCTCGTTTGAAAATTATCTTATAAATTTGCTTTCACTAACTTAAATGCAAAACTAATTATTTAGTCAAATAACTATTTACTAACTATTTAAATTAAAAACAAAAGCTTATGAAAGTTAAATCTTTACTTTTAGGTCTTTTGGTTGTTGCTTCAAGCTTCAGTGCTTCTGCATTGAATATCAAGTTTGAAAAAGGAACAGCCAATCAAATTGAGTACTCGTATGACGAGGAAACTGGTATTTACACATTCAAGACCCTTGATGGTGGCGACCCTAACATTCAAACCAAACAAAATGGTGTTGTACTTGGTGATGCCACCACATTGTCTTTCGACTACAAGTGTGAAACTGGTCTCGAATTCCTTGAGATTTTCTATTCTCCAATCGCTGGCGGCCGCTCTATTGAATACCGCAATGTGGTTGAAAAAACTTCTGAGTGGAAACACGCCACTATCGACATCTCTGAGCCTCGCCAAGCTCTTAACTGGGGTAACGACGCTGGCAACAACATGCGTTGGGACTTGGGTACAGTCGCAGGTGCAGTTATTCAAATCAAAAACTTGCAAATCGAAGGTGTTGACGACCCAAAACCAGAAGACACTGAATACAAGGTAGGTACAACTATGTATCTTGAGGCTGAGAACTACAAGGCCAACCTCATTGACGGCCAACCTACTTACGCCGGCAGCGACGGTGTGACTTACTTCTATCGTTCTGGAGACCCAAGCTACCTCAACGGTGAAAATGGTAAGAATGACCGTTCTGGTAATCTCTGCCGTGTTGACTGCCGCAACGCCTCTATCCAAGCTGCTGGTCACGGTGGCTTCAGCATTGCCGACATGGGTGTGGACTGGAACGCTTATTCTTTCCAAAACTACATCAGCGACGACGATGTGCTCATCACTAAGGAAATGGCTATTAAGAACTGGGGTGCTTGGTACACTTACACTATCGACGTGAAAGAAGACATCACTGCCAACATCAACGTGCTTGCAGGTGCTCACTTCTTATCTTGGGGAACTATCGCAGCTGTTGGTCTTGAGCCAGGCGTAGATGAAGGTTTTATCATTGAAGGCAACGAAGGCCTCAACTGGACTAAGACTTACTCTGGCGCTATGGTGCTCGAAATCGACGGCAAGAACGTGCCATCTAACCAAAAGAGCCACCTAAAAGCCATTGCCGGTGAAAGTTCAGATGCATACACTGCTCGCGCAGCTGATCCTAACAACTGGGCTTCTACTCTCGTAAACGGTCAAGCTAACGACACTGTTTGGGTTTATCCTAACCCAGCATCTCCAATGTCTTGGGATTGCTACACTCACGAAACTCCAGACTGGGTTGTGAACCTCACTAAGGGCAAACACGAAATCAAACTGACTGGTCTTGCTTCTCAGTTTGTGTTCGACGCTCTCGTGTTCAAGAACACTGCTCCTTCTGCAGTTGAGAACGTAGCTGCTAAGGCTGACGCTTTCAATGCCTATGCTGCCAACGGCACTATCTACGCTACTGCTCCTGCCAAGGTTTACAACCTCGCCGGTGCTCTTGTAGGCACAGCTGACAACACACTCAACGTTGCTGCTGGTGTGTATGTAGTGAAGGCTGGTTCTAAGGCCGTTAAGGTTCTTGTGAAATAAGTTTTCTGAAACTTAAATAACATCACATAATGCACAAGGGCGGTTCCGCAATGGAACTGCCCTTGCTGTTTTTTTTGTAATTTTGCAGCCTGACAACAAAACTGCACAATATGAAACGATTATTAGTCACTGCAGCCATAGCCACACTGCTGGCAATGGGCACAGGAGCGGCACAGGAGCAGACCGACAGCGCGGTGGTAGCTGCCGAGCAAAGCGCCAGCACCGAGAGCTGCAAGGCAATAGCCGGAACTTGGCAATATCAGAGCCCGGCAGTTGACGCCAAAGGCAAAAACATAATCTCAAAGCTTGGCACGCCCATAGCAAAGTCGAAAATCAAGAAAAAGCTCGGCAAGGCTTTCGACAAGTTGAAGCTTAAATCTTTGGGCATGACTATGGAGCTGCAGCCCGACGGCAATTACAGCCTGCATCTGCCTGGGCATGACATAGGCGGCCGCTACACATACGATGCCGCCTCGGAGCAAATCACCCTGTATTGGCATCACCTGCCACTCAAGGCGCAACTGGTGCGTAAAGGGAAGAAAGAGTGTCGGTTGCTGTTTGACACCGATAAACTGCTCTATGCAGCCCAACTGCTGAGCACTTTCAGCCAAAATCCGGCTGTGAAAATGCTGTCGGCACTGTCGACCAACTACACCGACGTAATGGTGGGGTTCTCGCTCAAACGCCGCTGAATTATTGAGCCGCGATAGTTTTTTATCGTGGCTTTTTTATGACATGCGGTTTTGAAACATTTTTGGGGGAGGTTGCAATATTACACATTCTTTCCTCTTTTCCGTTTATAATGGTGAATTTGGAGGTAAAAGGAGTGATGAATGAAACAAATTTCATAATTTTGCGCAAAGGGTAAAAAACGGCAATGATTAGGATTTCGACAACATTTAAGCGAGTTTCAAGATTAGCAATGACTTTGGCTTTGACTCTGACCGCCACGGCAGGCTGGTGCCAGATTGTCGAAACACCAGACTATCAGAGCAAAATCGACAGCATACGCAGCTACTACGACCACCAGCCCTATTTCTCGCTGTTTAAGGACAACTACTTCACCATAGGCACTGTGGTGGGCGCAAAACCCACGCAGCAAAACAGCGACGTGAAGTTTAACATCAGCTTCAAGCAGCGCCTCACAAACAGCACCCTGCCCTTTCACTCCTATCTGTTTCTCACCTATTCGCAAAAATGCGTGTGGAGCGTGTTTGAGAACTCGCTGCCAATGCGCGACCTCAATTTCAACCCCGGACTGGGTCTGTCGAAACTGCTGTTTGTGAAAGACCGCATGATAGGCAGCCTGACGGTGATGATAGAGCATGAGTCAAACGGACGCGACAAACTCGCATCGCGCAGCTGGAATAAGATTTCGTTCAGCGGCAACATATTCGTTGACCCACAGCTCATGATTTTCGCAAAATACTGGATCCCAATAATCGACGGCGAGAACAACCGCGACATTTTGCGCTACAGCGGCATATATCAGTCGGGCTTTCAAGCCATGAGCGCCGACAACAGGTTCGTGATGTCGATGGTGTTTGTGAAACGCAAGGGTTGGAACCTGAACGTCAACACCATAGCCCAGCTCGGCGTGCGTCTGCGCAAGAAAGACAACCAGTTTCTGTTTATGGAATATTACAACGGCTATGGCGAAACCCTGCTCGACTACAACAAGTTTCGCTCACGCCTGCGCGTGGGTCTGCTCATAAGGCCGCGCTTCTTCAGCGATTTTTAGAAACACATTTTTCCCCGACACAAACATTGCACAACAGTTGCGGAAACCATGATTAATTGCTAATTTTGGCTTCAGCAATGAAGACATGCCACATTGCACTGCACAGCAGCACAATGCGGCACTACACTTCACAACCATTGAACTATAAACTCTAATAATTATTTCAAACTTAATGCAGCTATGAAACGATTTGCATTTAAAATGTATCTGAAACCTGGCATGGAAAAGGAGTATGCACGCCGTCATGCCGCCATTTGGCCAGAACTCAAACAGATGATTAAAGACTCTGGCGTGAGCAATTACAGCATTTTCTGGGACAAGGACACCAACCTGCTGTTTGCCTATCAGGAGTGCAGCAAGGACACCAACAGCCAAGACACCAGTAATGTGGACCCAATCACACAAAAATGGTGGGACATGATGGCCGACATTATGGACGTGAACCAGGACAACTCGCCTGTGAGCATTCCGATTGAGGAAGTTTTCCACCTCGACTGACCACTGGCAGTGCGGGCAGCACACATCTCCACCCGCACAAAAACTGACCAGACCGACAAAAAACATCACACTGCCGACAGGAGCGGGGCAAAGCCCTTGCGCCTGGTGGCTGGGGGTGGTGTACGCGCGCCTGTGGTGGCGGCTTTTGGATTATGCGATATTTTCGTAATTTTGCAGCATGACAACCACAAGAAAAATAATCCATTCAAATATCTGTGCCGCTGCCATCAACATGCTGGTGGCCTATGCCGTGTTTATGCTCACGCGCGTGGCATTTTTTGCTGTCAACTCGAGCACATACGCTCCCTATATGTCGTGGCCTCTTGCAGCCAACATGCTCAAGGGCGCGCTGGTGTTTGACACCTCGGCGCTTCTCTACATCAACGCCCTGTATCTCGTGCTCACACTGCTGCCGCTGCACCTGAAGGAATTTCCAAAATTTCAAAACGTGCTAAAGTGGATTTTTGTGGTGACTAACGCTGCCGGAGCGGCTTCAAACCTCATAGACTCGGTTTATTTTCAATACACCGGCCGGCGCAGCACAATCACCGTGTTCAGCGAATTTACAAACGAGAGCAACATTGGTTCTATATTCCTCACCGAGTTTGTAAACCACTGGTATCTGGTGCTGGTGTTTGCAGTGCTGGTGACAATGCTGTGGAAATGCTTTGTGACGGCGCGTGTGGAGGTTTTTGACCGCGGTTGGAAATATTATACCACTCAACTGATTTCGCTCGTCCTGGTGGCTCCTATGGCGATAATTGGAATACGCGGCAGCGCAACTGCCGGCACACGGCCCATCACCATAAGCAACGCCAACGAATATGTGAACCGTCCTGTGGAGTCGGTGCTCGTGCTCAACACGCCGTTTTCCATAATACGCAGCATAGGCAAGAAAGTGTATGTCACGCCACATTACATGACACTCGACCAAATGGCCAAGACCTACCAGCCCATAATCACGCCCAAACCTGACTCACTGTCGCTCGGCAAGAAAAACGTGGTGATTCTCATAATGGAGAGCATGGGCAAGGAATATATAGGCAGCCTAAACCCAACTCTTGAGGGCGGACACTACAAAGGCTACATGCCGTTTGTTGACAGCCTGGTGGCAAAATCACTCACGTTTAAGTATAGCTACGCCAACGGCCGCATAAGCATGGACGCAATGCCATCGGTGCTGTCGAGCATACCAATGTTTGTGGAGCCTTTCTTCCTCACACCGGCATCGCTCAACAAAGTGAGCGGTGTGGCATCTATGCTCGCCCCAAAGGGCTATTACAGCGCATTTTTCCACGGTGGCCACAACATATCCATGGGTTTCGGGGCGTTTGCCCACGCCATAGGCTACAAAGACTACTTCGGGCTGAACGAATACTGCAAATCGCCAAAATATCACGGCATGGACGACTTCGACGGCAAGTGGGCTATATGGGACGAGCCTTTCTTCCAGTTCACACTCGACGAGATGGAGCACTTCAAGCAGCCGTTTGTGACCACAGTATTCAGCGCAAGCTCACACCACCCCTACAAAATGCCGGCACAATATGCCAACGTGTATCGCGAGGAGGGCGGACTGCCAATCCACAAGTGTATTCGTTACACCGACATGGCACTGCGCAAGTTCTTTGAACGCGCAGCACACCATCCGTGGTACAAGAACACCATTTTTGTGATTGTGGCCGACCACACCAATCTCAACAAGCATGCAGAATACAAGACCGACCTAGGCCTGTACTCAATACCCATTTTGTTTTACACGCCCGACGGCAGCATAAAGCCAGGCATGCGCACCGACGTGATTGCGCAGCAAATAGACATAATGCCCACGCTAATGCACCTGCTTGGCTACGACAAGCCATATGTGGCGTTTGGCTCCGACCTGCTCAGCACACCGCCGCAAGACACTTGGGCCGTGAACTACAACAACGGCATCTATCAATATCTGAAAGGCGACTACATGATACAGTTTGACGGACAAAACGTGAAAGCAGCCTACCGCTTCAAGAGCGACCCTCTGCTGCAGCACAACATAGTGGGCAAGGTGCCGCAACAAAACCGCCTCGAAACAGAGCTAAAGGCCATAATACAGCAATATATGTGGCGCATGAACGAAAACAAGTTGCAGCCTTGAACTGCGGTGAAATCTGTTGTCTTAATTAAAAATATCTAACACTAAAACTCCATGACACTTACCACAGAAAATATTTTTATGCTTGGCTCCATATTGGTACTTGTAAGCATTCTGATTAGCAAAACAGGCTACCGTTTCGGAATACCCACGCTGCTGCTTTTTCTGTTCACCGGTATGGCTGTTGGTACCGATGGACTTGGCATAGAATTTAACAACCCAAGCGATGCACAGACAATGGGCATGCTGTCGCTCAGCGTCATTTTGTTCACCGGAGGCATGGACACACGCATCAAGGACATACGCCCAATTTTATGGTCAGGACTTGTGCTTTCAACCATAGGTGTAGTAGCAACCACCATTCTAACAGGAGCGTTCATATTTGCCATATCACGCGCCACTGGTTTAGACATAAGTTTGTCGCTCACTTTGTCGATGCTACTGGCAGCCACAATGTCGTCAACCGACTCTGCATCAGTATTCAGTTTGCTTCGATCGCAAAAAATGGGACTGAAGCATCACCTGCGTCCACTCTTGGAGCTTGAAAGCGGCAGCAATGACCCTATGGCCTATATGCTCACACTTGCCCTTGTGGGTGTGGCATGTACGGGTGGCCACCCCGACACGGCCTCGCTGCTCACCAGCCTTGGACTGCAATTTGTGGCCGGGGGTGCCATAGGCTATGCCATAGGCAAAGGAAGCGTATGGCTAATTAACCGCATAAACCTGCCAAATGTGTCACTATATCCAGTTATGCTTTTAAGTGTGGTACTGATAACATACACAATCACAGACTCACTGCATGGTAATGGCTACCTTGCCGTATATGTAGCAGGACTTGTGACAGGTAACCACAAACTATCATATCGCCGCGAGATGACTACATTTATGAACGGACTCACCTGGCTCATGCAAGTGGTGATGTTTCTCACACTCGGACTGCTCGTAAATCCCAACGAACTGATTGACGTGCTGCCGGCAGCAATTGCCATAGGCGTGTTTATGATGATTGTGGCGCGCCCATTAACCGTGTGGTTTTGTCTATTACCTTTTAAAAGCCTACCTTCTAAGGCCAAGTGGTTTGTATCATGGGTAGGACTGCGTGGAGCCGTGCCAATCATATTTGCTACCTATCCAATGCTTGCTGGACTTGAAAACTCTCACCTTCTATTCAACATTGTTTTCTGCATAACGCTTATGTCGCTACTAATCCAAGGCACAACCATATCTGCCATAGCAAAACGTATGCAATTAGACTGCAAAGAGGAACAAGCCAGCGAGTTTGGCATAGAAATACCTGAAGAAATAGGCTCACAGCTCAATGAATGCATTGTTACAACCGACATGCTTGCCAATGGCACACAAATAGCGTGTCTTGACATTCCGCAAGGCACGCTTATAATGCTTGTAAAGCGTGGTAACAGCTACATAGTACCCAATGGCAAATTGCATCTGCTACCAGGTGATGTGCTACTCACAATCAGTCTTACTCCTACTTCATGAACTAAAACTCAAAGCTCTCGCACTTGAGGCCGGCAACGGTGAGTGCCTCAATTTGCGGCACTAAGGTGGTGAAGTGCTTTGACGCGCTGTGCTTGTCGAGCGACTCCTGGTCTTTCCATGTCTCGCAGAACATCATCACATTCTTGTCAGTTCCACTCTGGAATATGCCGTATGACACGCAACCCTCGTCTTTGAGCGATTTCTCAACTAATTGTTTTGCCAAGTCGAGCACCTTGTCGGTCTCAACATCATTCTTAACGGTAAAAAAAGCGTTTAACCTAATCATAGCTTTAATTTTGTTTTATGCGTTATTAAATGTTTTGTTTGTAAACTTCTAAAAAAAGCTCAAAGCCGCTGGTTGATGGCAAGCATGGCCTCGATAATGGTGCGGTTGTTGCTCAAGCGCGGCACCTTGCGTTGTCCGCCAAGTTTGCCTGTGCTTGCCAGCCAGTGGTCAAACAAGCCCTGCTTGGCCACAACCACAGTGGGAGCGCACAGAAATATGTCGGACTTGCGTTTTGCCTCATAGTCGCTGTTGCAAGCCTTGAGGTGGGTGTCGAGCGCGCTTATGAACGCCGCCATATCGTGAGGCTCGCGGCTGAATTCTATGAGCCACTGGTGGTGCGCAGCCACATCGGGAGCTGCATAGACAGGCGCGGCGGTGTAGTTTGCCACCTCGGCCCCGGTCTCGCGCTGCGCTTGGGCTATGGCATAGTCGGCATTGCCCACCATAAGCTCCTCGCCAAAGGCATTGATGAAGCTCTTGGTGCGCCCGGCAATGCTTATTTTCACCGGGTGAAGCTGCTCAACGCGCACGGTGTCGCCTATGCGATAGCGCCACAAGCCATTGCAGGCGGTAATCACAAGCTCATAGGTGCGGCCCTGCTCCACCTCCCATATAGGGTAAACTTCGGGCGTGGAGCTGTCGGTGTCCTCAATGGGCAGAAACTCAAAGAAAACGCCTATATCGAGCAGCAACAGCATGGCTGTGGTGCTCCAGTCGCTCTGCACGGCAAAAAAGCCCTCACTGGCGTTGTAGGTGTTGAGAAAGTGCATCTTGCTCATGTCGCATATCTTCTCATATTGCTCGCGATATGGCTCAAAGTCAATTCCTCCATGAAAAAACACCTCAAGATTAGGCCACACCTCATGCAGACTGCTCACGCCCTTGCGCTCCATGACCCGCTTTATTACCGTCAAAAACCACGACGGCACGCCCGACAGGTTGGTGACATCGGCATCGATGCACGCATCAACGAGTGCCGGCAGCTTCTCGCTCCAATCTTTCATCAGAGCCACTTTTTTTGACGGTATTCGGAATATGTTGGCAAGAGGATTGATTTTGTCAATCAAATTTGCCGACAAATCGCCCACTTTCACACCAGGCTTCAAGTTAAGCTCATTGGCAAAACTTCCACCCAAAATAAATGCTTTGCCAGAAAACAAGCGGCTGTTGGGATTGAGATTGAGATAATGCGCCACCACATCGCTTGCACCCTGATAGTGATTGAGTCGGAAAGAGTCGCGCGTGACGGGTATGTATTTGCTCTTGGAGTCGCTTGTGCCCGACGACTGCGCAAAATTGAATGTCTTGCCCGGCCACAGCACATTTGCCTCGCCACCCACCATGCGCATGATTTGTGGCTTCAAGTCCTCGTAGCGATAGAGTGGCACCGTGGAAGCAAACTGCTTGTAGGTGCGAATCTTTGAGAAATCGTATTTGCGCCCAATCTCTGTGAGTGCGGCTTTCTCTATCAGCTTCACAAGCTCGCCTTGCTGAATGCTGTCGGCGTGGTCGATGTAGCGCGTCTGCTGATAAAGCCGGCTCAAAAAATGACTGCGGACTAATGGCGTGAAATCAATCATCATTATCTTTTTTTACGTATGCAAATATAACCAATCTCGGCCAGCAACTTGCCTAAATCGCCACAAATAAATGGGCTGTGACACCAAATTAGCCACAGCCCACCTTGTTTCGTGAATACAATGTTTTTTATTTTAGTTTTTCGGCAGCCAGTGCCTCAAGTTTTTTGTCAACATCGTCTGTAAATTGACGCGAGTAGTAGCCTCCAGAACGGTCATTCCAGTTTTGGGTGCGTCCGGAGTCGGCTTCACGCTTTATCACCCAAGGCAAGAAAGACTTCGATAGTGTGAAAACCTCAGCATTATAGACATTTTTGTCGGCAGATGACAATGCCGGAAGATAGGCAGTTGTGTAGGTCAAATCCATAACCTTAACAGAAATAGACTTTGACTCATATTGTTCTTTCACAACGTAAGTGATGCTGTTAGGCTTGCTGCCTGTTAAAACCGAATTTGAACCATTTTGTGTAACGGCAAATGGGAAAAACTCTATCATGCCAAGCTCCAAACGGCTATAGTTCACAGGAATTTCTTCTTGTTGTTGCCAAGTGCGCAGCTCGGTGATACGCGCCGACTTGATGCGATATTTGAAATCAACCACCGAGCCTTCTTTAAGGTCTGGTGCCGTGAATTCAAGTTTCACCAAATTGTTGCCAAGAGAAGTTTTCTTGATTGCGCTGTCTTTCATCTTTGATTTTTTCTCTTTTCCGCCTTCGCTGTTGAATGTGATGGCTTCAAGGCCAAGCACCTGGTCGTTGACCACCATGAGTCCGTCGCCATTGTCGTGGTACTCTATGGCCACAGTGCCATATTTCACGCCTTCGGGTTTGAATATCTTCAATCTGGTCTGGTATTCATACACCACATTCAGGCCGTCGTTGATGTTGAAGTCATACGACACATTGCAGGTCTTAAAAAGCACTGCTGCTGTAGCTGCCGGGTCTTTATCGAGCTGTGTCATTGCCAGCTCTTCTTTTGATGGCTTACCATACTTGAAATCGGGCTTGTCGGCAGCAGCAAATGCCACATTTGCCGCCATTATCACCAACGCGAAAGAAATAAAATATTTGAAAATATCTTTAATCATAACTTCTAATTTTTAAAATATGTGCCAAATATAGTTTCTTTTGGTTTAGAACACAATACTTTTAATAATATTTTATAATTTAAGGCGTAGTGTAATTAAAATACATTACTTTTATAACTTTTTAATTGCAGTATTTTCACACTAAACCATAATTCCTAACTTTGCTACATGAAACACAAATTTCTTATATCCATTTGCCTGGCTTTAATGGTGGCGAATAATGTATGTCACGCTTCGCAACAAACTGACAAGACCAATGTGATAGATTACACTCCTAAAATACACGGAACTGTAAGAACTAAATTTGAATATCAACCAGAAATTGAAAAGGAAAGATTCGAAGTGCGCAATGCGCGTGTAAGCATTGATGGTGCAATAAGCCGACAAATCAGCTATAAGGCTGAAATAGATCTAAGTGACGAGGGTCAAATAAAAATGCTTGATGCATTTGCACGCTTTAAGCCTACAACTGCATCGGCTTTGACTCTCGGACAAATGCGTGTTCCGTTCACAATTGATGCCCATCGTTCTCCACATCAGCAGTGGTTTGCTAACCGCTCGTTCATAGCCAAGCAAGTGGGCAACGTGCGCGATGTGGGACTTGCCGGACGTTATGATTTCAACTCATTGCTTCTGCCATTAACCATAGAAGCTGGCATATTTAACGGCTCTGGATTAACAAATCAAAAAGACTACTGGACCAACAACCTAAACTACTCTGCAAAGCTACAACTTCACTTACCGGCTAAAGTGAACGTAGTGCTTAGCACACAAACCATTAAGCCACAAGACGTGCGCATATACATGTGGAATGCAGGAGCAAATGTGGAAATAGGAAACCTAAAATTTGAAGGAGAATATTTATTTAAACATTACAAAAACGATGCTTTCAAAAATGTCAACGCACTAAATACAATGGTTTGTTATGATATAATGCTGCCAAAAATTTTTCATAAAATATCAATTCTTGGCAGATATGATATGATGACAGATCATAGTAACGGAAAATGCAACAACGAGGGCAAACTCATAATTGACGATGCTGCGCGTAAACGCGTGACTGGTGGCGTTACACTAAGCTTGGCAAAGCCTTTTTGCGCCGACTTGCGACTCAACTACGAAAATTATTTCTACAAAAAAGAGGCCGTGAAAAAAATTTCGGAGCAAAGTAAAATTGTGGTTGAACTCATGGTTAGATTTTAAATCTTAGACATTTATTTGCTATCTCACCATATTTTTATCCTCTTTGTGCCGCTGCTGCCAAAGCTCAAGGCTATTGATGGCATTTTGCCACAAAATGTAGCACCCTGGGCCAACCGATGACAACGGATTGAGATAGGTATAGGCTACCCAAATGGCAAACGCCGTGTTTTTTTGACCCAAGGCTTGCCCCGACTCCACGGTGGCTCCAAAGAAGTGTCCTATGTAGCGACCCACAGAAAACTGCACCAAGCAGAGCATGAAACTTGCAGCAGCAATGGTGAGTATGAAACCTGCCGTCGAGCCAGAATTGACGATATTTTTAACCGTTGTGCCAGTAACTATGGCAAGCGAGCAGCCCCACAAATAAAATGGCAAATCGTTAATGCTCAAAATCATGTGCTGAACACGCGGCAAAAAATGCTTCACAACGTATGCCAAAAACATTGGAACTATAAGTATTACAAACACTCTGGTCAGTATCAACAAAAACGACTGGAAAAAAGTCATAACCACCTTTTGCTCTATCATGGGGAAACACAGCGGCACCATGATGGCTGTTATGAAATTTGAAAGAAAAGTGTAAGCGGTCATTGACTCAAGATTGCCGCCAAGTTTAGCCGTCACCACAGGAGCTGCCGAGGCACAAGGACCAATGATGCATGTGAGCACGCCTTCCATTAAAATCAAGTCTTTTCCCGTCATTCCAAACCCAAGAATGCAGCTCATAAGCATCACCACAAACAGCAACTGAAAGGCACTGACCAAAAGATGCCAGCGGTGCATCTTCATTTTAGAGAAATCAACTTTGCAAAATGTGATGAACAAAATCACAAACAAAAACCAAGGCAATATCTCGTCGAACACAGGAGCAAAGAAGTCTGCTGCCCCACCAAGAGCAGGCACAAATGCAAATATTGAGTAAGCCAGAGCTCCAAAAGCCATAGCAGCAGGCAGTGTCCAGTTTTTCAGGAAAACAATTACAGCGTGCATAATTCATTCAATATAGAAAAGTCGGTGTAAAAGTAAATAAAAATACTCACAACGTATCTAAACTAAAGCGCACATTGCAAGTATTTAATTTTTCTATTTTCAAAATTTATCAATCTGAAACAAAATCAGAATGAGTCAGCGCACAGACATTATTTGAAATTGTTTTTCAAATAATCAACGAGTTTTGCCACAGCGCGTCCACGATGGCTTATGCTATTTTTCTGCTCGGCAGTCATTTGGGCAAAAGTGCTTCCATCGCCCTCTATGGGTTGAAAAATGCTGTCGTAGCCAAAACCGCCAGTACCATGACGCTCTGTGGTGATAACGCCCTTCACCTCGCCCTCAAAAAGGTGCAAGTCTTCACCTATCACAAGGGTTATTGCTGTGCGAAAGCGAGCAGAGCGGTCGGTAACGCCAAGCATTTTTGACAGCACTTTGTCGATGTTTCTCTCGCTGTCGTGAGCCACACCGCCATAGCGCGCCGAGTACACTCCCGGCTCGCCTCCCAAGGCATCTATTTCAAGACCAGTGTCATCGCTGAAGCAATCATAACCATAGTTCTGCTTAACAAACATTGCTTTTATCTTGGCGTTGCCCTCTATGTTGTCGGCGGTTTCAGCAATGTCGTCATGGCAGCCTATGTCAGCCAAACTCAATATTTTAAACTTGTTGCCAACTATTTTTCTAAGCTCTTCAAGCTTATTTTTGTTGTTGGTCGCAAAAACTAATTCTTTCATAAATACTTCTTTGATTTATTACTTGTTGGATATATATTTTTATTATCACAAAATCTGCTAAATGTTGTCGTTGAGCAGAAAATCCATTAGTCCTATAATCAGCACACCATTATCATCATGATAAGGTGCAATATCTTCGCGCACTATTATTATTTTCTTGAATGAGTCGTTGATACGCTTTAGCGATGCTAACTCCTGTTCACGTTTTTCTTCATTTGGCAAGGCAAAAGCCGATTGAATATAGTAACGCATATCACCTTTATTTGCTACAAAATCAACTTCAAGCTGCTTACGGAGCGTGGCAGTCCTAACATCTACAATACCAACATCTACACTATACCCACGGCTACGAAGCTCATTATATATGACATTTTCCATAATATGTGTTTCCTCTATTTGCCTAAAATTGAGTAAAGCATTGCGCAAGCCTATGTCTTGAAAATAGTATTTTGACAATGTACCAATGTATTTACGACCTTTAATGTCATATCTCATTGATTTTTCAATAATAAAGGCATCTTCCATATATGAAAGATAATTTGCTATTGTCTTTGAGTCGAGAGTTACCTTTTTTACTGTCTTAAACGTATTGTATAATTTATTTGGATTACACGGCGAGCCTATGCCAGATGCCATTACATTCATAAGCTCAGAGAATTCTTCCACATTTGCCACTCTGTTGCGCTCAACAATATCTCTCAAATATAGAGTACGATTGAGTGATGCGAGATATTCTGCTTTTTTTGAATAATCGTTCAAAGCCGACAAATAAGGCAAACCACCATAAGTGTAATATCGCTTCCACAATTCTTGCTTATCACCGCCTTCTGAAGCATATAACTCCGAAAATGAAAGTGGAAATATATGTATTTCAATACCCCTTCCCCTAAATTCTGTAGCCACGTCTTTTGAGAGGAAACGAGAATTGCTGCCAGTTACATACACATCTAAATTTGGCATGTGCATCAGACTGTTTAAGACATCAACAAAACGGTCAAGCAGCTGAACTTCATCTATTATTAAATAGTATTGCTTTTTGTCTTTAATTGATTTTTTTATGTGCGACATCATTTGAAATGGGTCACGCAAATTTTCATTACTTATGTCATCTAAGGCTATCTCTATGATATGACTTTCGTCAACACCAGACTCCAATAAATGTTGATGAAAAAGCGTGAACAATAGAAATGATTTTCCACAACGTCTTATGCCTGTAACAATCTTGATTAGGTCAGTATTTTTCCAACCAATCAATTCATTTAGATATTTGTCTCTCTTTATTACCATATAATAAAATACTCCATAAAAGTGTCACAAATGACATTATTATGGAGTGTAAAGTTAAGTATTATTATTGATAAATTTGTGTCTATTAAGCAGAAACTAAACTAATTCTTTCATATTTTATCAAGATATTTTCCTTTACCTATAAACCAGGGAATGTAGCGATCAATGAACCACGCAACAGGATATATTGCCGCCATCACCACAATGGCTATCACGAGCCTAAACCAGGCATTGTCGTCAATCACCCCATCATATAAAACGCTGTTGAGCACTATTTTTATGAATCCTATGAAATAGTTTTGCAGGCCTAAATAAACCGTGCCGCTAACCACAACAAACTCCACCACGCGGTTTCGCCCAAACTTGCCAGCCAGCAGTTTGCTGAAACTGACGTATGCCGGAATCATAGACATCTCTGCAAAAATTTTTACTGTACTATAAAATTCATATTTTTTATAGTCATCTAATAGCATCATTACAGACATTGCTAAGAAAGCAACTATACACAATTTCAAACCTTCTTGCTTCGAGCTAAAGGAAACATTTTTCAAATATGATTTAAAGCAATTTCCAAAAGCAAATATTGGAAGATACAGCAACATTCCATTTGAAAAATTCCAATATTTAATATTAGGAAAAAACCAAGATATAATGGAAAGAACCACACAAAAAACAAATAGTTTTCTATTATTAGAAAAGAAACTTTCTATAATAAAATATATAATTTGAGTCGTAAACAAACAAGCTATATACCAATAAGTTGCTACAATTATAGTTGGACAACCACCTATAAATTCATATATAGGTTTTAATATATCAATTGCTTTTTCTTCATTGCCCAACAAATTTCGTCCAATTATAATCCATAGAATATAAAAAACTATGAAAAATGTAGTATATGGAATTAGTAACTGTTTTCCTCTGTGTACAATTAAATTTTTAATTGTTTTAACCTTTTCTCTATTATACAGGAATCCTGATATGCAAAAGAAAACAGGTACATGTAAATTCCACAGAATTGCGTCATCAACAAGCGGAAACCTGGGCGGCGTGTGATAGAGTATCACCAAGAATATGCTCAAAAACCTCACGTAGTCGAGCCACGCTACCCTTTCTTTCTTCTCCATATCAGGATTTCTTTTTTGATTACGGGTTTCGCCGAAATCAAATCACAACGTTCACTATCTTGTTAGGAACAACAATTATCTTTTTAGGCGTTTTGCCCTCAATCCATTTTTGTGCAGCCTCATCTTCAAGCGCAAGTTTCTGCACGCTGTCTTTATCGGTGCCAGCCGGCACTTCTATGTTGAAACGCGGCTTGCCGTTGAAAAGAACAGTATATTTAACTGTCGATTCCTTCAAATATTCCTCATTCCACTTAGGCCAAGAGGCGTCGCACACGCTTGTGTCATGACCAAGAACGTGCCACAACTCCTCGGCTATGTGTGGAGCAAACGGAGCAAGCAGAACCACTATGTCATTGAAAATTTCGCGGCAATGGCACTTCTGGGCATGAAGCTCATTCAAGCAAATCATGAAAGCAGCCACCGAAGTGTTGTAAGAAAGCACTTCTATGTCTTGAGTTACTTTTTTAATGAGCTTGTGAAGCGATTTAAGGGTCTCCTGGCTCGGTTTTTCGTCGGTGATAGCCAAAGTATAGCCATTGAAGAAAAGTCCCCATAGACGCTTTAAGAAGCGGTTCACACCGTCAATGCCATTGGTGTCCCACGGCTTGCTTGCCTCAACAGGACCAAGGAACATCTCATAGAGGCGAAGTGTGTCGGCTCCATACTTCTCCACAATGTCGTCGGGGTTCACCACATTGAACATTGACTTTGACATCTTTTCTATAGCCCAACCGCACATATACTTGCCGTTTTCGAGCACAAACTCAGCGTCGTTGAATTCCGGACGCCAGTTTTTAAACGCCTCAAGGTCAAGCACATCGTTGTGCACTATGTTTACATCTACGTGAATTGGCGTCACGTCGTAGTCTTTTTTCAAGTTATATGAAACAAACTTGTTTGTGTTCTTTATTCTATACACAAAGTTGCTGCGACCCTGTATCATGCCCTGGTTAAAGAGCTTTTTGAACGGTTCTGGCTCGCACACATAGCCATAGTCGTAGAGGAACTTGTTCCAGAAACGGCTATAAATCAAGTGGCCTGTGGCATGCTCGGTTCCTCCCACATAGAGGTCAACTTGTCGCCAATAGTCATTTGCCTTGTGCGAAACCAGGCAATCATTGTCGTGAGGGTCCATGTAGCGCAAATAATATGCCGACGAACCAGCGAAACCTGGCATTGTGCAAAGCTCAAGAGGACGGCCGTTTTTAGCCACCCAGTTCTTGGCACGACCCAACGGTGGCTCACCACTCTCTGTAGGCAAGAATTTATCCACCTCCGGCAACTGCAGCGGCAGTTCACTTTCGTCGATAACTTGAGGCTGGTTGTCCTCGTCATAATAAATTGGGAATGGCTCACCCCAGTAACGCTGACGGCTGAAAATGGCGTCACGCAACCTGTAGTTAACCTTCACATGGCCTATGCCAGCTTCCTCAATATATTTTTTTGTCTTGGCTATTGCATCTTTAACCTGCAAACCGTTGAGCTGCAACTTATCGTTTGAAGAGTTTGTCATGATGCCCTCTTTGGCGTCAAAACTCTCCTCACTCACATCAGCACCATCAATGAGAGGAATTATAGGCAAGTCAAAGTGCTTTGCAAAAGCATAGTCGCGGCTATCATGTGCCGGAACAGCCATAATTGCACCTGTTCCATAGCCAGCAAGCACATAATCGCTTATATACACAGGAATTTCTTTTCCTGTCACAGGATTGATTGCATAACTTCCGCTGAACACGCCCGACACTTTTTTCTCAATGAGTCGCTCACGCTCGGTTTTGTGTTTCACTTCGTTGATGTAGTCGGCCACAGCCTGCTTTTGCTCGGCAGTGGTAACCATGTCCACATATTCGCTCTCTGGAGCAAGCACCATGAATGTCACACCAAAAATAGTGTCGGCACGAGTGGTAAATATAATCATCTCCAAATCGGAGTCCTTGATTTTGAATTTCATCTCAGCACCTTCGCTGCGACCAATCCAGTTGCGCTGGGTTTCCTTGATTGAGTCGCTCCAGTCGATAGTGTCGAGGTCGCTGAGCAAGCGTCCGGCATAGGCCGACACACGCAGACACCACTGGCTCATCATTTTTTGCACCACTGAATAGCCTCCGCGAAGCGACACACCTTCGCTAACCTCATCGTTGGCAAGCACAGTGCCGAGCTTGGGGCACCAGTTTACCATTGTGTTGCCGCGATAGGCTATGCGGAAATTCATGAGCACATCGTTTTTCTTAACTTTAGAGAAAGCCTTCCACTCTTCGGCAGTGAATTTGTCGTCGCCGTTGGTTGCGGCATTGCAGCCTTCAGTGCCATATTTTTCAAAATGCTCCACAAGTTTCTCTATGGGTTGAGCTTTATCGAGCTTGGTGTCATAGTAGCTCTTGAACATTTTCAGGAACGCCCATTGAGTCCACTTGTAATATGAGGGGTCGCATGTGCGCACCTCACGGTTCCAGTCAAAGCAGAAACCAATCTTGTCGAGCTGCTCACGATAGCGGGTTATATTCTTCACCGTTGTAACCTCAGGGTGTTGCCCAGTCTGTATGGCGTATTGCTCTGCTGGAAGTCCATAGGCATCATAGCCCATTGGGTGAAGCACGTTGTAGCCGTTTAGGCGCTTGTAGCGTGCGAAAATGTCGCTTGCTATATAGCCCAGTGGGTGACCTACGTGAAGTCCCGCACCCGACGGATATGGGAACATGTCTAGCACATAGTATTTCGGTTTGCTCTCGTCTATTTCCACTTGGTAGGTATGGTTCTCCTTCCAATACTTCTGCCATTTCTTTTCAATTTCCCTGAAATTGTATTCCATATCTTTCTTAATTTTTAGTTTTCTATTATTCCGCTACGATATGCAGCAATCCATATCTATATTCTATCACAATCCAGAATAAAGCTATATGGTGTTATCAACCGTTACATATCATAATAATTTATTTTTTAATTTTTAAAAATCTCTTTTTATGCTGATTCTTATAGACTGTTAATAACTGTAATAACTTTTTAGCCCATTTCTTGCACATTAAGTTATTAAACTACATCTTCAAGATATTACAAGGATATGCACAATCTTTCTTTTTGATTTTTAGCCATTTCCTTTGTTTATTAACAACCTGTTGATAACGTGCAAAGTTAATAATTTTATGCTTTTTTACCTACTAAAAGTTGATGAAAACCCTGTTTAACCGTCATTAAAAACATTGTGTTAACTTATTTTGATTTAATTGATTTGCTGTTATAGCGAGTTGATTTTGAAAATGCAAGCACAAAGTCCATAAAGTTGTTGCTTTTTTATTGTTGCCAATTCACACAGTTATTCACAATTTGTTAATAAAGTGCGAGGTCAACTTTTTAAGCGTTGACTTTTACCACGTTGCAATATTTTAATCGGTGTTGATAACCGCTGTTTTCAACATTCTACTTAATTTTGTGTAAGCATAAGATAAAGACAGGAGTGTTTCTATGAAGAAGAAAACAATGGTGGAATTAAACCGCCTCTCAACTCAAGAATATAAAAAGATAGGCAAATTGCCAGTCGTTGTTGTGCTCGACAATGTGCGCAGCGAGATGAACGTTGGTTCGGTGTTTCGCACTGCCGACGCATTCTTAATAGAGAAGATTTGCCTGTGTGGCATTACTGCCGTTCCGCCTATGCCGGAAATACACAAAACCGCTCTTGGAGCTGAAGATAGCGTGGAGTGGGAGCATTTCAGCAACACCGCCGACGCTGTGCAATTTCTTCGTGACAAAGGTTATAAAATTTGCTCTGTTGAGCAAGTGAAAGGCAGTGTCAGTCTTGAACAATTTATTGTCAGTCCCAATGAGAAATATGCTCTTGTGCTGGGCAATGAAGTGAAGGGTGTGGAGCAGCAGGTGGTAGATGCAAGTGACTATTGCATTGAAATACCTCAATTTGGAACTAAGCACTCGCTTAACATAGCCAACACGGCGGCCATAGTGATGTGGAATTTTTTCTCGGAAATGAAACTGAAAAATTGTTGAAAATCATTTTCTGCTTTTTTAGTAAAATTCTTAACTTCAAAAGTTTAGACGCATAGCAGCACTTTTGGCGACGTCTTTTGAAGTTTTATATTTATTAAATGCTTAGATTGAAAACACAAATGAAGTCAATTAAAGATATATATAAGATAGGCGTAGGGCCTTCGAGCAGCCACACTATGGGTCCTAAGTTTGCAGCTCAAAAGTTTTTGAGCGCGGTTGAGGGCGTCAAGAAATTTGAGGTCACTCTATATGGTTCGCTGGCAGCCACAGGCAAGGGGCACTTGACCGACAAGGCTATTTTGTCGATACTTGAGCCGGTGGCTCCCACTGTGATAAAATGGAAACCTGACGTGTTTCTCAAATTTCACCCAAATGGAATGAACTTCAAAGCATTTGGAGCTGAAAACTATTTGATAAAGGACTGGACGGTGTTCTCGATTGGTGGCGGCGACTTGGCAGAGGAAGGCAAGACCTACGATGCAGCCAAAGAAGTGTATGAAATGAGGACAATCGTCGAAATTCAGCAATGGTGCGAGAAAACAGGCAGAACTTACTGGGAATATGTTGACGAGTGTGAGGGGCCTGAAATATGGAATTACCTTGCCACTGTGTGGAAGGTGATGAAGCAATCAATTAAAAACGGACTTGACAACGAGGGCGTGTTGCCTGGTTGCTTGGGTGTGAGGCGCAAGGCTGTGAGCTATTTTATGCATGCTAACGGCTATAGCGGAAGCGTGAGGAGCCGCAGCATGGTCTATGCCTATGCCCTTGCCGTGAGCGAGGAGAACGCTTCTGGCGGAGAGATTGTAACGGCTCCCACCTGTGGGTCGTGTGGCGTGATGCCAGCGGTGCTCTATTTGCTCCACACCGAGAAAAACATATCGGAGAAAAGAATACTCCGTGCTTTGGCCACGGCGGGCATATTTGGCGATGTGGTAAAAACCAATGCTTCTATATCGGGTGCCGAAGTGGGCTGCCAGGGCGAGGTGGGCGTGGCTTGCGCCATGGCGTCGGCTGCAGCTTGCCAACTTTTTGGAGGCACTCCGGCTCAAATTGAGTATGCTGCCGAAATGGGACTCGAGCACCACCTCGGACTCACGTGCGACCCCATGTGCGGCTTGGTGCAGATACCCTGCATAGAGCGCAACGCCTATGCTGCCGCGCGCGCACTCGATGCCAACATATATGCAAGCATAAGCGACGGCAAGCACACGGTGAGTTTTGACCGCGTGGTGCAGGTGATGAAACAAACTGGCAAGGATTTGCCGTCGCTCTACAAAGAAACTTCAGAGGGTGGTCTTGCTGCTCCAGTTTGATTTTTTTATAGCAACAGGCAGCATGACAAAGACAACAAACGCCATACAGGAACTAAGAAGGCAAAAACAGCTTTTGCAGAGCGAATATAACGCCGAAAAAGAGGAATTCAAGCGACAAACAGAAACTATGGGCATAGCGCGCAAAGTGAAGCGTGGCGACTGCTGGTTTGGCGTACACACCGGGCGCAACTACTACAACTCGCTCAATCAGTCTGTGGTGGAGGTTTTTCGTGACACTGATACCGACATAGAGCACAACTTTGAGTTTGGGCGGCATGTGATGTTTTTCTACATAGGCAGCGACGATGAAATAAGATATTTCAAGTTTTCGGCAATAGTGAGTTATGCCGAGCAAAACCGCATGGTGATTGTTGTGCCTGATATGGGCTGTGTGGGTGAGTTGCGCTCACACGACAATGTGGGTGTGCAGCTTTCTTTCGACGAAACTACCTATCACCTGATGATGAGCGCACTTGACCGAGTGATTGAGGCTAAAGACAACCGTTTGGCGCAGTTGCGCGATTTGTTTTATAAACCAAATGCAAAACCGCGCAAATTGTGCTATGCGCCAATACGTTTTCCGTGGCTAAATGCCACGCAGGAAAAAGCCGTTAATGAAGTGCTGTGGGCAAAAGACGTGGCTGTGGTTCATGGTCCTCCAGGCACAGGCAAGACAACAACTCTTGTTGAAGCCATTTTTGAGACGCTGCGCCGTGAAAGCCAAATCATGGTGTGCGCGCAGAGCAACATGGCTGTTGACTGGATTAGCGAGCGGCTTGTGGACCGTGGCATAGAGGTGCTGCGCATAGGCAATCCCACAAAAGTGAACGAAAAAATGCTGTCGTTCACCTACGAGAAAAAGTTTGAGGACCACCCCGACTACCCACAGCTTTGGGCTGCAAGAAAGGCATTGAGAGAGATGCGTGGCCGCCGCAAAAGAGGTGATTCTGCTTTTTATAACAAGCTTGAGCAGCTTAAAGAGCGCGCCACGGCACTTGAGTTTAAGATAAATAGCGAACTGTTTGCCGGAGCACGCGTGGTGGCGTGCACGCTTGCCGGCAGCGCCTCTCGTGTGCTCGACGGAATGAAATTCACCACTCTTTTCATAGATGAGGCTGCACAAGCTCTTGAGGCGGCTTGTTGGATTCCTGCTGCCAAGGTTGATAAAATTGTTCTTGCCGGCGACCATTGCCAATTGCCACCCACGGTGAAAAGCGTGGAAGCTTTGCGCGGAGGACTCGGCAAAACCCTCATGGAGCGAATTGTGGAGAATGTTCCTCAAGCTGTCACACTTCTCAAAGTGCAATATAGAATGAATGATGCCATAATGCACTTCAGCAGCGAGTGGTTCTATTATGGAGAGGTGGAGAGCGCGCCAGAGGTGCGCAACCGCGGTATTCTCGACCTTGATGTGCCTATCACTTGGCTTGACACAGCCGAGGCTGACTGGCATGAGCAATTTGTGGGTGAGAGCTTTGGACGCATCAACAAGGCTGAAGCACAACTCACGCTGCTCACATTGCAAAACTATTTTTGCAAGATAGGGTGCGAAAGGGTGGCTAATGATCGACTTGATGTGGGCATCATATCGCCATACAGGGCTCAAGTGCAATATCTGCGCCAACTGCTTCGCGGAAGCGACTTTTTCAAGCCTTTTAGAAAAGACATTGTTGTCAACACCGTTGATGGCTTTCAAGGTCAGGAACGCGACATAGTGCTGATTAGTCTTGTGCGCAGCAACGATAGTGGTCAAATAGGGTTTTTGCGCGATTTGCGCCGCATGAATGTGGCAATCACCCGTGCTCGCATGAAGCTTATAATTCTTGGTGATGTGTCAACCATGACCAAGCACCCGTTTTATAAAAAGCTTTATGACTACACTGTGGCTCTTGCCACCACCCCCATTGATTGATTTTTTTGTAATATAAAAAAAATAATATTTAGAATGTTATATTAAAATATACCACATTTCTATTTTCTACAAAATAAGCATAAATTGAAAATCATGGGAATTTTATAATTTTACTTACAAATAAAAAGGAACAATATCGCTTATTGATATTTTTGATGGAAAAGGTAATTATCCTTGGGATTTGAATCAAGATTTTACCATTGATGATGTTGCTTTTTTATTGTGTAGAGGCGGTTGGCCAATTTCAGTAAGAGCATCTAAAGACATAGCAATAGAAATAACAAAGAATTATTATAATGGTTTATTTGTGTTTGAGGACTGCGAAAACGAGCGGTTTAGAAACAAAAGACCAGATATTCTTAAAATGATAGTAAAGAGCTATGCCAGGCATATATCTACTGAAGCAGCCATATCCACAATAATAGCCGATGTTAGGCAGACCAATGAGCGAACCATGGACTCAAAAACTTTTGATAAATACAAAGAGGCACTTAATGATTTATATGTGATAGAGGATATTCCGGCATGGAATCCAAATATCAGGTCTAAAACCTCGATAAGAAGCACTCCTACACGGCATTTTGTAGATACTTCCATTGCTTGCCGGTCGCTTGGTGTTGGACCAGAAGACTTGAAAAACGATTTAGAAAGCTTTGGATTGTTTTTTGAGGATATGGCTGTCAGAGATTTGTCAATATATGCAAATGCCATAGGCGGCACAGTTTCTCATTATCGTGACAATGCCGGGCTGGAGTGCGATGCAGTGCTGCATCTTGACGATGGCAGGTGGGGTGCCATTGAAATAAAACTCGGAGGTGACGATTTGGTGGAAAGTTGTGCAAACTCCCTTAAAACACTTAAAAACAAGATTATTGAGAAAAGTGACGAAAAAGCACCTTCTTTCCTTATGGTTTTAACAGCCGTTGGTGGTGCATATCAAAGACAAGATGGAGTGTATGTGGCTCCAATCAATTTACTGAAACCATAATTCATTGGTGGGGAGGAAAAACAAAGCAGGTTGTGCCGATTGACACAACCTGTGATTGTTTTTTGTGGTCCCTGTAGGGCTTGAACCTACGACTCCCTGATTATGAGTCAGGTGCTCTAACCAACTGAGCTAAGGGACCGCAAATAGGCGTTATTTCCTAATTTTGCACGGCAAAGGTACAGCGAAAGTTTGGAATTATCAATATCTGGTGATATTTATTTTTTGCAACTATGGATATAACGCTTCAAAATCAATTGTTTAAGCAGCGTTACTTTTGATTGATTTTTGTCGTGATTTGGGCTTGCTGGAGCTTAGACGGTGATAGTCGTTAGTTTGAAAACCTTGCATTTATCACCATTTTTTTTATGGTTTTACAGAAATCAAGAAATTCTTCTTTTTCGTTGTTATTCAATGCGGTAAAAGGACATACATATTTGTTATCCTTTATTTTGCGTATAAAGAAGACATAGCTGTTCATAGGTACAAGCACCGCGCATGAATTGTCGTCATAATTGTTTAATGTGATTCTGTAGTCTTCACCGTTTACCTCTTCATCATCATCTCCTTTGAAGTCAGACATTTTTTCAAATTCATAGGTGTCGAGTTTGGTGTCGTCTTCAGTCACCATGAATATTTTGCTTTTTGATATGTTGATGATAACAACGGCTTTTTCATTGTGCGACTTGTCATATATCCTATAATTGTTAAAAGTAAAGACATAAGCCAAATCTTCGTTTTTGTCATAAAGCTTCGACAAGTCAATTTTCTTTTTTGATTGCGACGACGCACTATTGTTGCTTGACGGTGCGGTAGCGGTGTTTGTAGTAGGTCGTGTGGTGCTGACATTGGCCGCTATCAGGCGGTCGTAGTCGGCAGGGCCATAACCATAGCGTTTCAGCGTTTTTATAGCTCCTTCATATTTTGTGTATTTGGCCATTTTTGCAAGTATTTGGAGCCCCTTTGCCACATTTTTTTCAGCGCCTACACCTTCAAGATAGCAGTCGGCTATAGATGAACGGCAATCCTTGCCCTGCTTATATGCTTTTTCATACCATTCAAGGCATTTTGACGGGTCTTTAGGTCCATACCAACCATATCTGTAGGTTGAGGCTATGGAATAAGAGGCATCGGCATAGCCCAAAGTAGAGCTTTTCAGCAGTGCCTCCCAACCTTTATCTTTTTGATTATATTTATTATAAAACATGGCAAGTTCGTACCACCCTTCACCGCTCTTAATTGCTTGAGCCGCTTTCTTGAACCAGTATTCAGCCTGTTTGTAGAGGTCGGCGTTTGTTTCGTCGCTGCGTCTGTACTCAACGTCATAGTGTGTTGCCACCTCAAGCATGGCTTGCCCATTGCCGGCATTGGCTTTGCGCAGTGTGGCTTGTGACAATTTCGCTGCTGTGATGGTGCTTGTGGCACACAAAAAGCACATCAATAGCAGCACGATGCGGTGAGAAAAAAATGTTTGGATTTTCATCATCGTTGATGGTTAAAGCATAATTGTGATAAAATAAAAATCAGAAATTTCGCCCAGTGAGAGTTTTGCCGTCTATGTCAACTTTCACTATCACTTGGCGTTGTGGGCAGTTGAGCACCATCATGTTGGCTCCCTGTGCCACGGTTGTGTGCGTCTTGGCCACCACTATGCCTTGCAGGTTATAGACAGTTACAGCGGCCTTGCCTGTTGCCGAGGCTTCAAACTCCACATTGAGCACATCGCTTGCCGGACGTGTGATGTGCAGAGCCGTGGCGTCGGTGCTGCCCACCAGCTCCACGCCCGACGATGGCAGTTCGGCGCCTTTGTAGCGGTAGTTGAAGCGTCCGTTTGGCGCACACTCTCCGCTGGCATAGAAGTCGAGAATGTCGGTTGTGCTTTTAAGCACATTGTCCACCCATTTGAAGTCGAAAGTCTTGTCGCCGGTGAGTTTCAGGGCAGCTTTGTCAACAGCCACCATCATTTGGTTGCCCTTTATGCGATATTTGGCTTTGGCGGTCTCAACCCATGCCGAGGTTTCCTTGTTGTAGGCATAAACAGCCATGCCCATGTTGTCATCGGGGCTAATCATGTAGTCGTAGCCATACCAGCCGGTGTTATACATGCGGTCGGAATTAATCAGGATAGACATGTGGCGGCTTTTTGTGGCCTTGGTCATGCCAGCTATGTCGGTGCGTGTCTGGGCATAGAAATACAGCGAATTGATGTCCTTGGTCACGCGGCACAGCACAATGTCGTTGGTCACGGAGTCAACGCCATGCTGTTGGGCAGTTTCTGACGTGAAATCCACGTCGCCAGGCTCGTCGATGAACTTGGGGTCTATGTTGTCCCACTGCGCAAAGCTGCCGTCAATGTCAATTTCCTTGCTCACCGTGGGCACAGGTATTTTTCTTGCACCCTTGTATTTGCGCATGTTGGATATGAGTTGCATATAGTAGTTGTCGCGAATGAGCGGATTGCGACTCGGCTCGGAGTCTCGGCTGAATTCCTGGTTATATTCGTCGATGAATATGCTTTCGCCTATGCGGTGAGGAGCTCCTGGGCGTATGCCATTAAATTCGCTCTCACTTTGCGCTATGTAGCGGCCGGCAATCCACTCGTTCCACTGCGTAATCATGAGCACCGGAGGGTGAATCTCAAATGCGCGTTTCCACTGCTCGGCAAAGTTGTAGCCGTATGGCGTTTCCTTGCATACGCCATATTTGTCGAAGTTTGGCTCCACCTTGTTGTGGTAGCTGCGGCCTATTTTTGTGGAGGCGTGTTGCGCCACGCACACGGTGAGCTGCTCGGTTTCCTTGTTGCCGTCGTTGCCTGTTGTCCAGCCCGGCTGCTGCGGATAGTTTTCGAGCCAAGGCCAGGCGTTCTCAATTTTTCCGTTGAGCCAAGCCCAGCTGAAGCGCATGGTGAAGTAGTCGCGTATGCTTGCCGGCAGAGCCTTCACCTCGTCGTCGTTGGCGTCAACGAGGGCGAGCGGCTTGCCTTGCCAGTGAAACCAGATGTCATTGTTGTTATAGGGGTTGTGCTTATAGAAACCTATGTAGGCTTTCTTGAGCGTGGTGCCTGGTGCGGAGTGAAACATGCACGCCAGCTGCGGAGCTTTAAGCCCCAGCTTGCGACGTCGGTCAATTTCTTTCATCACGGCCAGCACGTTTTTGCTATAGATTAGCGCGTTTGTCATGTCAAAAAACAAGAAGTCGATACCGGCATCTACGAGCATCTGCATGTGCTTGGCTATGATAAACGGGTCGCCGCCCTTGTAGTAGCCCATGGCAGGCTCACCCCACCAGTGTGGCTGGCCGGGGTTGCCCCAGGCTGGGTTAACTGGGTCTTTTGCCAGCAGCTTGGTCACGTCTTTAATCTCGTCGCCGTGCTGTCCGTGCCACACATAGTAGAAAATGCCCACTTTCGACTTTTTGCCGATGGCGTTGTTGGTCACCACATTGTCGGCGCTTGCCACCACTCTGCCAAGGTCGTCTTCGGTGACCCAGGTGTCGCTCATTGGGTCAATCTTCACATAGTCTTCGTTGTCGTGATTGTTATAGGGGTATTTGACAATCACCTTGATGTCGGTGCGGCTTGACGGATTGAGATAGAGTTTGGGGTTTCCGTTGATGGTCTTGACGAATTTCTCATCGAAATAAGTCTTGGTGTTAGAGCTGAAATCGGTGTCGATGTAGGTGGTTTCTGCGCCGTCGTCGGCTATGCGCTTTGCTGTCACGTCATCGAAAGCCACGATTTGCTTCTCGTTGTTGAGGTTGCTGGCATAAAATCCTATTGAGTCGTTGCGCAGCACACTGCGGGTGTCGGTGAAGGTGTCGATTAGCGTGCCGTTGATGTATGTTTTCACAACACTGCCTTCCACGTCAAGCTTCACCTTGGTGTTGGCTTTCAGGTCAAACGTCTGCGTGGGCACATCGTCGTAGTAGTCGTTGCCACCAACAAACACATGGCGGCAGATGTAGCTTTCGGTGCCGTTTTTCACAAACTCCCACATCAAGTAGTTTTTGGCCAGCTTGTCGGGAGAGATGATTATGCCGCCTCCGGCGTGTGTCACGGTTATGGTCACGTTGAGGCTGAAATGCGGTGTTGCGGCATTGGCAAAAGCGGCTGTGACAGCCATTGCTGCTGCAAGCAAAAGTGTGCGGATATGTTTCATTCAGATGATGATGAGGAAAAAGTTATGTCAAAAATGTTGCAATTAGTTGGGCTTGTGTGCCCTTATGCAAAGGTATGCAAATAAGGTGACGGCTACAAATTTTGTGTGGCGACAATGAGCTAAGCGAATTAATTTTTTTATCTTTGTGGAGAAACACATAATGATTTATTAATATAAACTAAAACAATAACAGTTGTGAAGAAAATTAATTTATTAGTTGCTATGGTCTGCCTGTGCGTTGCCAACGCTTTTGCAGGCTCTCCGGAGATTATTGAGAAGTACGTGACACCCACACGCGTCATGTGGACTTCTGACAAATCTGGAAACTATGTGAAAAACGCCGACATTCTCACCGAGCCGTTCAGCGGCCAGGTTGCCGTTAACGACAACCACTGTGTGGTGATGAGGAGCGATGCCTCTCACACGGCATCACTGCTCATTGACTTTGGCAAAGAAATGCATGCCGGACTCAAAATTTTTGCCGGTATACGTCCAAACAACAAACCTGTGAGTATTCGCGTCACCTATGGCGAGTCGGTCACCGAGGCCATGAGCCAGATTGCCCGCGACGGCAAGAAAAACCCGACCAACGACCACGCTATGCGCGAGTTCACAATCCAGTTGCCTTGGCTTGGCTCTGCCACCACGGGCTTCTCTGGTTTCCGCTTTGTGCGCATCGACCTGCTCGACAAAGATGTGGAGTTTGACCTCCGCGCCGTGCAAGCAATTCACCGCTTCCGCGACTACGACTATCTGGGCACATTCAAGTGCGACAACGAGCGTCTCAACAAGATTTGGAGCACCGCTGCCTACACAGTGCAAGAGAATATGCAGGAATACATTTGGGACGGCATCAAGCGCGACCGCCTTGTGTGGCTCGGCGACTTGAACCCCGAAATCCTCACCATTTGCAATGTGTTTGGCTCTCCGGCATTCGACCTCGTGCACAAGGCACTCGACTTTGGCAGCACAGGTTATCCTCTGCCCCAGTGGCAAAACGGCATGCCGTCTTACTCGCTGTGGTGGATTATCAACCAATACGACCTCTTCATGTATGAGGGCAACTTGCCATATCTGAAGGCTCAACTGCCATATATCAAAGGACTTGTGGAACAAGTGGCACAAAACATCGACCCCAAGACCGGCCGTGAGAAAATTAAAGGCGGCTTCCTTGACTGGCCAACTTCACCTGACTCGGTGGTGGTGCATGCCGGTATGCAGGCTTTGTGTATCATGACGTTTGATGCAGCCAAGAACATAGGCACCTACACTGGCGACCAAGCCCTTGTGCAGCGTTGCGAGCAGCTCATCAAGCTCTTGCGCAAGCATCGCCCCGACCACCACAAGAACACACAGGCTTCGAGCCTCTATGTGCTCTCTGGTTTGTCGAAAAACCCTAAGAAAGATGCTCAAAACATCATAAACAACGGCATGGACCAATACTCCACATTCTATGGCTACTATGCCACCGAGGCACTTGCCCGCACTGGTCACTATCAGCAGGCTCTCGACGACATCTCAAAATACTGGGGTGCTATGCTCGACCTCGGCGCCACAACTTTCTGGGAGGATTTGACTTATAAGTTTGTTGCCAATGCCGGCCGCATCGACGAGTTTGTACCCGAAGGCAAATACGACATTCATGCCGATGGCGGCGACTTCTGCTACAAGGGTCTCCGCTTGAGCTTAGCTCATGGTTGGGCTTCTGGTCCTGCCATCTATCTCACTCAAAATGTGCTTGGCGTGCGTCCGGTGGAGCCTGGCTGCAAGACCATCAAGGTCACTCCGCATCTTGGCAACCTCAACTGGGCTGAAGGCACGTTCCCCACTCCTCAAGGCATTGTGAAAATTAAAGTTACTAAAGACGCCAACGGCAAGGCTGTGCCTCAAGTGGAGGCTCCTGCCGGCGTGAAGGTGGTTTATGAATAAAAATATAAAACTCTCAAGCATTTTGGGAGCCGTGGCCTTGATGATTAGCTCACAGGCCGTGGCTCTCAATCCTATTGTGCCCATGGGCAAGTTTATGAGCGACCCTGCCGCACGTGTTTTCGACGGCAAGGTGTATCTCTATGGTTCGCGCGACGACAGCAAGAACTATTATTGCTCAAAATACTACGACGTGTGGGCAAGTTCCGACCTCACTCACTGGACTGAGTATCACGACACGTTTGCAAGCGTGGGCAAAAACGACCAGGTAGATTATTTCGACGGTGACTTGTATGCCCCCGACTGCATTAAGAAAGGCAACACTTATTATCTCGTTTACAGCAATTCTGGTGCTGGTGAGGTGCAGGGCATAGCCACGGCAAGCAAGCCATACGGCCCATTTAAGCACGGCCAGCTGCTGAAGGGCGTAACGCAGATAGACCCGGCATTTTTCCAAGACGATGACGGACAAATGTATCTCTACTGGGGGCAGTTTGCCGGCAAGGTGGCAAAGATGAAGCCAAACATGCACGAGGTGGATTGGACCACTTATCGCGACAGTATAATCACAGAGAAAGACCACTGCTTTCACGAGGGCATACAAATGATTAAGCGAAATGGCATCTACTATCTAGTGTATGCCAACATTGGCCGCCACGGCATGGCCACGTCGATAGGCTACTCTTATGGCCACTCGCCATACGGCCCATTCAAATATGGCGGAATAATAGTTGACAATTTCGGGTGCGACCCAAATGTGTGGAACAATCACGGAAGCATAGTGGAGTATAAGGGCAAGTGGTATGTGTTCTATCACCGAGCCACCAATGGCGTGGTGTCGATGCGCAAGGCTTGCGTTGAGCCAATCACGTTTAACCCTGACGGCACTATCAACGAGGCTGAAATGACCACACAGGGAGCCGACGGTCCGCTCGACCCTACAGTGAACATGGACGCCGCACGGGCTTGCACTCTCACAGGCAATGTGCGTGTAGAGCTGAAAAACGACACCACCGAGTGGCTCACCAGTGTGCGCAACCTCAACACTGCCGTGTGGAAGTATTTCGACTTCAAGAAGCAGCCCAAGAAGTTCACCATCACGCTCACTCCGCTTGAGGGTGGACACATCACTGTGTTTGCCAACAATTTGTGCCTGCCGGTGCTGGCAAGTTTTGACGTGCCTAAGGGCAATGGCGTTGACCCAGTGACAATCACCGTAGATGTGACCGACAAGATAAGTGGTGTTCACCCGGTGTATATGCGCTTTTCTGGAAAAGAAGACGTTAACCTGTTTAATGTGCAATCATTCAAGTTTGAATAATCATAAGCGCTGACGCATATCAACATCAAGTAAACGGACAATAAGAATGGCGTGCCAAAACATCAAGGCACGCCATTCTTTTGTTTTTGTGCTTATGTCGTGTAGAGTTTTTATTGTCGTGTTGACACAGGCCGCACATAGCATGGAAGGCTTCTGGGAGTAGTTACAACTTGAAACCCATCTCCACAAACTCTTAGTATGGTCGGACTGTGGAAATACTCATCGTCGGCTTGCTTATCAACCGACCAGTATTCATCTCTATCTTCATTGAACAGAGATGTTGTTGCCGGGAAAAATATGTTTTTGCCATTTTTACCTGTTGCCAACATTCCACTTACACCGTCTATGGTAATCCACATAAAAGTGCAATTATCTTTCAATTCGTCAAATTCGGTCTCTTTAGGCATGCGACAAGCATTTCCCCAGTTAACCATAGCGGCATCATCAATAGTCTCAAGGCGAGTTTTCTTGTCAATCTTGTTATATTTTGAGTATTTGTTTGCGGCATCATAGAACTTGTAATTTTTTTCCGTGTAATTGTCTTTGGTCTCTGTTTCGCCCCATGCAAATTTAGACCCTGATTCAGTAGGCTTTTTTGCCCCCACATTGCAGGTTGCCCACAAAAGTCCGCTCGGCAGGTCCAGGTCCACAAATTCATGTCCGTTGATTGTCACGTCGCCGGTACTCACGTTCGCACTTGGCAAAAACACGATTGTATCAAGTTGTTCAATGGTGAATGTTTTGATTTCAATACCATTTTTCCAGAGTGAGATTGTGTTTTGTGCCGAAGTCGTATTGGTTAAGTTGCATAATGCTGCAAGCGCAAATAGCAGTCTAAGTATATTTTTCATAATCAGTTGCGTATAAGTTTCATTTTATTATTTAATCATTTTGTAGCTCACAAGCCCGGCTCGCACCACATACACCCCACTTGGCAGGGTCGAGGTAGAAAGATGCGCATTGCCGTTGGCATCGCACTTGCAGCTTCTGGCAATAGTGCCATTCATCGTGTATATGGTCACTAAACTGCCCGGTTTCAGTCCCGACACAGCCACGTCGCCACATGCGAGGTCTATTTTCACGTTTATATCAACATCGTTTTTTGGCAACACATTGTCAACGGCCGATGCTCCTTTTTCTCTAAAAACAAAGCTTTTCACGTTGCCGAAGCAGAATTTTTGCTTGTCTGTGCCGTTTGTTGTTACTGTAATAGTGTCTGGCATAAAAGTTACAAAAGGCTTTGCGTCGTAAGTCATAGTCACGTTGTTGCCGTTGCGCAGCATTATGGTCATAGTTGTGCTTTCACCACACAAGGCTGTGATGCACGAGCACAGCAAGAGACCAAGTATAAATGTCTTTTTCATACTGATTTTTTTAGTTTTGTGAATAAAAATTGGTTATTGCTGTGCGTTTTCGGGGTCAAGCACAGGGCGCACGAAAGCCCCCAACTCTCTTGAAAGACTTGGAATATATAGCGTAGCTGTGCTTCCATACAGCTTTATGCCAAAAGCAATTCGTTGGCTGTTGTCTTCAAGTTGAGCAATGTTGATTGACTGCGTAGCAAAATATACAGTTTCTTTTATATTGTAATCTTCCGGCAATATAAATTTTATTGAGTTGCCGTTTTTCTTGCTTTGCAAGGTCACTATATACACACCACCCGACATGTTATATCGGAAACTTGCAGTTGTGTTTTCTTTTAATTCTCTGTATTCAGCCACTGTTGGTATTCTCCATGGTGAGCGCCAATTAGCGGTGGCAGCATCGTCTTCCGGTAAGAGTTCCGTCAGTTTATTGTAATAAGAGTATTTCGTGTAAGTTTCAGATGCGGCATCATAAAATTTATAGTTATTCTTTGAGAAGTTATCTTTGGTCTCGGTTTCCCCGAAAGCAAACATATGCCCAGGTTCTCGTTCCTTTACCGCCCCCACATTCTTGGTTGCCCATAACACTCCACTTGGCAGGCCAAGGTCCACATAATTGTACCCATTCTTGCAATTTCTCTCAGTAAATGTGATGCTGTCAACTTCGGTTGTTGTGTAGGAATCTTCCCACCCCCAGTCATTGTAGCCTTTAATGATAAACCCTTGCCCCCATGCCGTGTTGCAGAGGCTTAGAGCAAAGATGGTGCAGATGGCTACAATTAAAATCCTTGATTGTTTCATTTAGAATTTGTTTTTTTGTTATAGTTATAGTTTCAAATTTGTTTTGTCGTCTGGAAAATGCTTTGTGATGTGGAGGTTAGCAAAATTAAATACTATCACAAGCAAAATTTTATTTTTCCGCGTGGTATTTGCTTTCCATGCCACAAATACCACAAAAACGCAGTGGCGGAGTGGAAGTGGCGGCAACTTAATGCGGCAAATTGTACATTCAAAATGGAAGTGCAAAACTTGTGGGTGAAAATAATATGAAAAACACCGCAGGTTTGCCTAACGGCTGGGGCGCGCAGCCCCAAAGAGTGTGCAGCGTCAGTCAATCAAGCAATACAAAAAAAAAGGAGACCGAAGTCTCCCCAAGATTAATTAATTTTGTATTGCTTATGTACAAACAACTAACCTCTGAGCAA
>CAKUAR010000002.1 GCA_934636465.1 uncultured Muribaculaceae bacterium | reverse complement strand
GAACGGATTCTTGACTCCGATTGAAGTGATTTCGAAACATTCAACTTAATTTTGCACTTGCTTCTGGAATCCGCCCAAGGGCGCAAAGAAGTAAAATTTTCTTCATAATTTTTAATTTGTTATTTTATCAATTGTTATCCCTATTTTTCTCATTTTACCACTAATCATCACAGCAGGAATTTTGCAGAGCCGTTCTCGCTCTTTATAATCCACACGCCGCGGCCCAGCTTGTCAGCAGCCACAGTGTTGCGCCCTTCACAGAGGTTCACTCTCATCACAACCTTGCCGCTCACCGAGTAGATTGTGGCATTGCATGGCTTGCCGCTGTTGATTATCACCAGCTCGCCATAGCTCTTGTAGGCACTAATCCGCGTGCCCGACAACTGCCGCACTTCTTCCACTCCGGCAATCTTTGCATTTGGGTGCAGGTCTATGGCTCCAGCCACCTCGGTAGAAGTCTCTCCCAGCCAGCCGCACATCTGGTTTTCGGCACAATACACTTTCACAAAATCCACCTGGTCAAGCTCCACTTTCTTGCCGTTCTCGTCAACAGCCCACTCCAAGTTGAGTTCCGCGTTGGGCGATGTGTTGGGCACATTGTCTGCATAGCCATAGTCGAAAAAATACTGCACCCAATACGTGCCCTCGCCGCTCTCATCGTAGGCGTTGCATGGCAGTTTTGCGCCCTCAAATGTGAGCGTCTCGTCAGTAATCCACATGGGCCAGAACGACTGGGCATGAAATGTGTTCTTCTCCACCTTGCCGGCGTTGAGGCTGTCGGTGTCGTTGCTTGTCCACCGCACCGAGCAAGTGTCTTTTTTCCAGTTTTTGGCTATGTTAGGTCTGTAATACACTATCTTGTAGTCGTGCTTGGTCTTGGGGTTGTTATATTCGCTACCGGCTAGCTCATACCATGGGTCATCGGGTATGCCGTTGTGGTTCACGTCTTTGCTCACCATCACTATGCCCGGCTCGCTGCTGCCGCCCTTT
Organism: uncultured Muribaculaceae bacterium; assembly: GCA_934636465.1. Taxonomy (GTDB): domain Bacteria; phylum Bacteroidota; class Bacteroidia; order Bacteroidales; family Muribaculaceae; genus Sodaliphilus. Next base: position 168,299 of record CAKUAR010000002.1, on the reverse strand, counting down.
GATGTGGTTCCGTCGCCTTGAAAGGCATTGCCCAGCACCTTAAAATCGTTGTTACCTTTCACATTCACTATGGGGTGGTCAAAACCAAACACCACATATCCGCCATAGGCGCCAAGACTCACAAGGTCGCCCTCACACACGGTGTCGGCTGGCATAATCACCGTTTCTCCGCCTATCACCGTGGTGTCGGCCGGAGTGATGTGACCGCATATACCAGCTTCCACTTTCTTAAGTATGTCGGCTTTTGTGTCACCGTTCACATACTCCGGAAACACGTTGGCAAACTGCCCCGGTGCCGGCTGAAAGTCAAACACCTTAGTTATGTATGGCAAATTGTCGGCATGCGTCAGTCCCACAAGGGCTGCGCAAGCTACTGTCAGTGCCATTATCATCTTTTTCATATTCATATATAGCGTTATTTTACAGTAGTTTTTCACTTCTCATTTATATTGTTGCCCACAAATGCAAAATGCGCCGGAATGTCGCCAGTGCGCACCTCCCACTTTTTCTTGCCGTCTTGCCCGAAGCAATATAGCTTGCCAGGCGACACATAGTCCTTGCCGTCGGTCACATATATGTCCTTGGTCACTGGGTTCACCGCCACGCCGTATGGTATGGCAATGTCTTTCTCTGTGCCGTCGGTTATGAAGTTGTTGGTCACAAGCTCCATGGTCCGAGTGTTGATTATGCCATAAGTGATGGTGTTTTCCATCGTCTCATTGCTCCACTGCACGCTCACCACATAGAGCGAGTCGCCGTCGAGCCAGCAGTTGCTTGCCGGCACGTCCATGCGCTTCTCAATGCGGTGTTTGCGCGTGTCGTAGGCATATATGTTGCTCGGCGTGCCATAATAATCTCCGCGCGAAACCACCCAGAGCACTCCCCTGCGGTCGGCTTTCACGCCAAGCAGATTGATTGCTATGGGTATGCGTTCCTCTTCCTTAAACGTGGCTATGTCTATCACCGACAGCGTGTTCTCGTAGTTTGGCACCATATATCCACCGGAGTTTGCCACATATATCTTGCCGTTGGCTATCTCAAGCTCATCGGGCTGGTAGCCCACTATGCAGGTGTCAACCACCTGGAGCGTGGCTGTGTCGATTTTTGCCACAAAACCGCGCTGCTTATAGTTGGGGTCAATCTGCACCGGACCGGCATAGCTCGTCACATAAGCATAGCCACCATAAAACTTTATGTAGCGGCAGTTGGGTATGTTGATTTGCCCCACTCGCTTTGCGTTTTTCTTGTTCATCACCTCCACCTTGTTTGAGCAGTTGATTACTGCATAGAGCTTGGAGCCATATATGCCTATGTCGTTGCCCACATCGCCAAGTTCCTTGGGCACAGTGGGGTTGAAATAGCCATAGATGTTGCGTATGTAGCGTCCTGTGGAGTAGTCATAGTAGTCGAGCGTGCTCTTGTTGCTGCCCATGTTGCCCTCGTTGAGCAGATAGAAACCGGCAACGTCGGTAAACTCCGGCTGCGACGTGGGCACCTCATCAGGAATGTAAATAAAATCCTCGTCACGGCAGCCGCACAGCACGGTCACCATTACAGTGAGCAATATACATAACTTACATCTCATTTCATCAATCCTAAAAAACACACATTCTCCTGCCATCTGCCTGTGGGCTTAAATATCCACTTTCAATATGCACTTGAAATTGCGCCCCGGCATAGGGTAGTTCAATATCACGTCATAATACTGGTTAAACACATTGTTAACCTCGCAAGTGAGCTTCATCTTCACCGCATGCACCTTGAACACATAGCTTGCGCTCAAGTCGTGGGTGTACCACGGCTGCTCGTGGTTGGCAAGAATGTTGGCAGAGTTGTGATAACGCTCGCCCACATAAATGAAGCTGTAGTTGCACTCCAGCGCGCGCCACGAGGCATTGACCACGGCCGAGCCACTGTGCCACGGAATATAGGCAATCTGCCCCTTGTAGGTGCCGCCATAGCCGCAGTCGTCGGGGTGCGTGTAGTCTTGAGCCTTCTGGTAGGTGTAGTTCAAATTTACGTTGAAGTTCACCGCACGCAGCGCCATGCTCACACGCGCAGTGACGTCGATGCCGCGAATTTGCACCTTACCTATGTTCATCATCATCCATCTATATTGCCCTGTGCCTTTTGGCACGGCAATTATCTTGTCAATTATTCGATTATAATAGCCGTCGGCAGTAAAGCGCACGCCGCGGAAGAAGCCGTCGGTGCGCATGTCGGAATAGAACACGCCCACATCATATTGCGTGGCATACTCCGGACGCAGCGCGGCGTTGCCCATGTCGGTGTAATACAAATCATTGAACGTGGGCATTCTGAATATGCGCTTATAGAACGCACGCACGCTCAAGTTGTGCTGCTGCCACGGCTGGTAGCTCAAAAACACTGCCGGTGTCAGCTTGTTCATATAGTCGGAATGGTGAGCCGTGACCACACCAGCGTTGCGCGACGTGTAGCGGTCGTTAACTATGGTATAGAGCAAGCTCGCCTGCCCCTTGAGCCCGTGCCAAGTGTAGGCTGTGGCAAGTGCCGCAAGCGCCGTGTGGCGCGTGGGATAGGCAAAGTTGACAAGCGTGGCGTTAAGATAATTCCATTTGTAGTCGGCCGACAGGTCCACGTCCCAGTTTGGTAGCACGGTGTATTTGTTGGCCGTTGACACATACACCTCATCTTGCCAAAACTTGTTGTTTATATACATGAGCGTGGTGTCGGGGTTGAGATAGCGCATATAGTCGCGCGCATACTTAGCATTGACCTGCATCTCATAGCGGTCCGACATTTTTTTCTGATAGTGGCCCTGCGTGAAGAAATTGCGGTCCCACTGGCGCTGCGAGTTTTTCCACACATTGTTCACTATTGCTCCCGGTATGCCGCGCTCGCTGTCGTAGTAATAAAACTTAGCGTTCCACGAGCCGTCGGTCACACGGCCAAACAGTCCGCCTTCCACCCTAAGAGAGTTGATGTCGCCATTCTTGCGCACAGCCGTGGTGTCCCACGCCACAGTGCCGTCGCTGAAGCGTTTGCGGTAGCGGAAGTGATATTGCCCGGTGGCGTAGGTATATTCGGTGTTGAGTGATAGGCTCACTTTGTCGCTCAACTTCTGCTCCCAGCGCACCGAGGGGTTGGCAAGCCCAAACGAGCCTGTGCGGAATGTGAAGTTGAGGTTAGTGCGCTTGTCGCCGACAAATGCCGGACGCTTGGTGCGTATATACACGCTGCCGGCCGACCCAAAGTCGCGCGCAGGCTGAAAGATTTCGCTTTTTTGTCCGTTATAGAGTGATATTTCTTCTATGTTGTCGAGTGAGAACTTGCCCAAGTCAATCTGGCCGTTCTGGGCATTGCCGAGCTGTATTCCGTCGTAGAACACGCCCATGTGGTTAGTGCCCATGGAGCGTATGTCCACGGTCTTTATGCCACCCACACCGCCATAGTCCTTAATCTGCACTCCAGCAAAATATCTTATGGCATCGGCCACAGAGTGACTGTTGAGCGACTCCAGGCGGCTTCCTTTAAGCGTCTGCGCCGGAATCACCTCGTCATAAGGCCGTGCGCCATACACCACCACATCGCGCAAATACTGCATTGAGTCAAGGCGGCTATGCCCTGCCGTGCTGTCAACGGCCTCAGCTGCCAGACACGCCAATGGCGCAACCAGCATGCACACAGCAATCACCATAAAAACACAAAATCTGCGCATAGCATTACATTTAACACACTCCCTCATCAATGCGCGCACTCAAGAATTCAGATTTTTCATAAAGAAAGACAATCTCCCTGCCACATTTTTTGCTTTTAGTGGCAGAACTATTGCGTTTCAATGCCCTAATTCCCGAGAGCTCGTTTGAAACATTCCATCTGGCAGGTCTTCTGACTCATTCCTGCAGTTTTTCTTTTCCCGACCCTTCCCACGACTTGCAGAAAGCCATAGTGGGTCGAAATCTGCACTTTAACGGGGGAACACACAGCAGCGCGGTCTGTTCAGGATTCTCACCTGATTCCCTTTTCACCTGCACAACCCTGTGGCGGTCTGCAAGCACCAGATTTACAACCGCAAAAATAGCACAATCTTTCCACACCACCAAATCTCACCCCGCCATAAAAAGCATATACGTTGTGATGAGCTTTCTGGTGAAAGGAAAAAACAAATCCGGAAACCGACAATCGGCTTCCGGATTTCTTTATTATTCTTGATAACTTCGGCTTACAGCTATGCTGCTGCCGAGATTTCACTCATCAATCTTACTTCTCAAGTTCAGCTTTAGCCTCGGCACGCTCTTGCGCGCGGATAAACTCCTTTTCGCTTGGAAGTTCATCTTCCTTCTTCTTGAGGTTCTTCATCATTTCAGACTCCTTGATTTCGTCCTTGTTGGCAACCATGATAGTCTGGAACTCACGCATACCAGTTCCGGCAGGAATCAGGTGACCGCAAATCACGTTCTCCTTCATGCCCTCCAGACGGTCAACCTTACCATTGATGGCAGCCTCGTTGAGCACCTTGGTAGTTTCCTGGAACGAAGCGGCACTCATGAAGCTCTTGGTCTGCAATGCGGCACGAGTGATACCTTGCAGAATCTGCTCTGAAGTGGCAGGCACTGCGTCGCGCACCACCACCAGACGCAAATCGCGGCGTTTGAGCGTAGAGTTCAGGTCGCGCAGCTTGCGTGCTGTTATAATCTGACCAGGCTTCACGTCAGGGCTGTCACCGGCGTCGGTAACCACTTTCTTGCCCCAGATGCGGTCGTTCTCGTCTTGGAAGTCTTGCTTGTCAACAATCTGCTGCTCCAGGAAGCGAGTGTCGCCAGAGTCAACAATATTGACCTTACGCATCATCTGACGCACAATCACCTCAAAGTGCTTGTCGTTGATGCCCACACCTTGCAAGCGGTACACGTTTTGCACCTCGTTCACGATGTAGTCTTGAACGGCAGTCGGACCCATGATGCGCAGAATGTCGGCTGGAGTGATGGCACCATCAGACAGCGGTGTTCCGGCACGCACAAAGTCGTTCTCCTGCACGAGGATTTGCTTTGACAGCGGCACGAGATATTTCTTCACCTCGCCAATCTTGCTTGTAACCACGATTTCACGGTTACCGCGCTTGATTTTACCGAATGTCACCTCGCCGTCGATTTCACTCACCACAGCTGGGTTCGACGGGTTGCGTGCCTCGAAGAGCTCTGTCACACGTGGCAGACCACCGGTGATGTCACCTGCACCACCTGAAGTGGCACGTGGAATCTTCACAAATGTCTCACCAGGGTTTATCTCGCTGTTGTCGTCCATCATCAGGTGAGCGCCCACTGGCAAAGAGTAGGTCTTCAGCACCTCGCCGTTGGCATCTACAATTTGAGCCTCTGGAATGTGAGTGTGGTCTTTCGACTCTATGATAATCTTTTCACTGTTGCCTGAAGTCTCGTCAACCTCATTGCGGAACGTAACACCGTCAATCAAGTTCTGATATTTGAGCGTACCGCCCACCTCACTCACGATAACGGCGTTGAATGGGTCCCACTCGGTGATTACGTCGCCCTTCTTCACAAGGTCGCCATCTTTGAAGAACAGCTTGGAACCATACACGATGTTGGCAGAAGTGAGAGTCATGCCAGTGTTCACGTCCACGATGTGCAACTCTGCCATGCGACCTATCACCACGTCCACTCCATCTTTGTCTTTCACAGTGCGGAGTTCCTCAATCTCCAAGCGGCCATCGTAGCGCGAAGTCATGTTTGACACGGCTGCAATGTTGCTTGCCACACCACCGACGTGGAACGTACGCAGTGTGAGCTGGGTTCCTGGCTCGCCGATTGACTGTGCTGCCACCACGCCCACAGCCTCGCCTTTCTGCACCATGCGGTGAGTTGCAAGGTTTCGGCCATAGCACTTGGCACACACGCCGTGCTTCGACTCGCAAGTGAGCACTGAGCGGATTTCCACCGACTCAATTGGAGAGTTATTGATGCGCTCGGCAGCGGCATCGGTGATTTCATCACCCGACTTAACGATAATCTCACCATTCGATGGGTCAACCACATCGTGTACCGACACGCGGCCCACGATTCTTTCACCCAAAGTGGCTACCACATCATCGCCCTTCTTCACCTCGCGGCACACGAGACCACGCAGTGTTCCGCAGTCCTCCTCGTTGATTACCACGTCGTGAGCCACGTCAACCAAACGGCGGGTCAAGTAACCGGCGTCGGCTGTCTTCAAAGCCGTATCGGCAAGACCCTTGCGGGCACCGTGCGATGAAATGAAGTATTCCAGCACACTCAAGCCTTCCTTGAAGTTGGCAAGAATTGGGTTCTCAATGATTTGGTGACCGCCTTCCACACCAGACTTCTGAGGCTTGGCCATCAGACCACGCATACCCGAAAGCTGACGAATTTGGTCCTTAGAACCACGGGCACCGGAGTCAAGCATCATATACACAGAGTTGAAACCCTGCTGGTCGCTCGAAATCTGCTTCATCAGCGTCTCAGTGAGCTTGCTGTTGACGTTGGTCCAAATGTCAATGATTTGGTTATAGCGTTCATTGTTGGTGATAAGACCCATGTTGTAGTTGTTCATCACATCGGCAACTTGGGCATCACCCTCCTTGATATATTCTTTCTTTTCGGCTGGCACGAGCACATCGTCGAGGTTGAACGAAAGTCCACCCTTGAATGCCCAGTAATAACCCATGTTCTTCACATCGTCGAGGAACTTGGCAGAGCGAGGCACACCGCAGTTGCGGATAACCTTGGTGATGACTTTCTTCAGCGTCTTCTTAGACACAAGCTCATTCACATAGCCCAGCTCGTGTGGCACGTGGTTGTTAAACAGCACACGACCCAAGCAAGTGTCTTTCACCACATGTTTCACCGGGTTGCCGTTTTCATCGATGTCGTCAACCAGCACCGAGATGATGGCGTTCATCGACACACGACCCTCGTTGAAGGCGATTTCTGCCTCCTCTGGTCCGTAGAACACCAGACCCTCGCCCTTTTGTCCCGGACGGAGCTTGGTGATGTAGTACAAACCGAGAACCATATCCTGCGACGGAACAGTGATAGGCTCACCATTGGCAGGGTTGAGGATATTGTGAGGCATGAGCATCAGCGTCTGTGTCTCCACCACGGCCTCGTTGCCAAGTGGCAAGTGAACGGCCATCTGGTCACCGTCGAAGTCGGCATTGAAAGGCGTACATGCCAGTGGGTGCAGGCGCATGGCCTTGCCCTCTATGAGGATTGGCTGGAATGCCTGGATTGACAAGCGGTGCAGTGTTGGGGCACGGTTCATCATCACCGGGTGACCCTTCATCACGTTTTCAAGAATGTCCCACACCACTGGTTCGCGGCGGTCAACAATCTTCTTGGCACTCTTCACCGTTTTCACAATGCCGCGCTCTATGAGCTTGCGTATGATAAACGGCTTATACAATTCGGCAGCCATATCTTTTGGCAATCCCATTTGACCCATCTGCATTTCAGGGCCAACCACGATTACCGAACGTCCAGAGTAGTCAACACGCTTACCGAGCAAGTTCTGACGGAAACGTCCTTGCTTACCCTTCAAGCTGTCGCTCAATGACTTCAGCGGGCGGTTTGAGTCGCTCTTCACGGCACTTGATTTGCGCGAGTTGTCGAGCAGCGAGTCAACTGCCTCTTGGAGCATACGCTTCTCATTGCGCAAGATAACCTCCGGAGCCTTGATTTCAATCAAGCGTTTCAAGCGGTTGTTGCGGATAATCACACGGCGATACAGGTCGTTCAAGTCACTGGTGGCAAAACGGCCGCCATCGAGTGGCACCAATGGACGCAAATCCGGTGGAATCACTGGAATCACCTTGAGAATCATGTATTCCGGCTTGTTCAAGTTCTTTGAAGCGCGGAACGACTCCACCACTTGCAGACGCTTCAGAGCCTCGGTCTTGCGCTGCTGCGAGCCTTCCTTACCGGCACGGTCGCGCAGCTCGTATGACAGAGAGTCAAGGTCAAGACCTGCCAGCAGGTCGTAGATAGCCTCGGCACCCATCTTGGCGATGAACTTGTTGGGGTCGTCGTCGGGGAGCATCTGGTTTTCGCGTGGCAGACGGTCGAGAATGTCGAGATACTCGTCCTCGCTGATTGTGTCGAGGCGTGCAAGCTCAGTGCCGTCGGCCAAAGTGGCTGTTCCTGGATTAATCACGATGTAGCGCTCGTAGTAGATTACCGAGTCAAGTTTCTTGGTCGGCAAGCCCAGCAGATAGCCAATCTTGTTTGGAAGTGAGCGGAAATACCAGATGTGAGCCACAGGCACCACAAGCTGAATGTGGCCGCAACGCTCGCGACGCACCTTCTTCTCAGTCACCTCCACACCGCATCGGTCGCACACGATGCCCTTGTAGCGAATACGCTTGTATTTTCCGCAGTGGCACTCGTAGTCCTTCACAGGGCCGAATATGCGCTCGCAGAACAAGCCGTCGCGCTCAGGTTTGTAGGTGCGGTAGTTGATGGTTTCGGGCTTCAGCACTTCACCGTATGAATTCTCAAGAATCTCATCTGGCGAGGCCAGGCTGATTGTGATTTTTGAGAAGTTACTCTTTATTTTATTGTCTTTTCTAAAAGCCATTTTCGATGTATTAAAGAGATGTTATTATTCAAGTTTAACACTCAGGCACAAGCCACGCAACTCATGCAGAAGCACATTGAGTGATTCTGGAATGCCAGGAGTTGGCATCGGGTCGCCCTTAACGATTGCCTCATAAGTCTTGCTGCGACCTGTAACGTCGTCACTCTTAACAGTGAGGATTTCTTGAAGCACATGCGAAGCTCCGAAGGCCTCCAGTGCCCAAACCTCCATTTCTCCAAAACGCTGGCCACCAAACTGGGCTTTACCACCAAGTGGCTGCTGCGTGATGAGTGAGTACGGGCCAATGCTGCGCGCGTGCATCTTGTCCTCCACCATGTGGCCGAGTTTCAAGAAGTAGGTCACACCCACAGTGGCTGGCTGGTCGAAACGCTCGCCGGTGCCGCCGTCATACAGATACGACTTGCCGCCGCGCGGAATGCCTGCCTTGTCGGTCCACTCGTTCATGTCGTCGAGCGAAGCACCATCGAAGATTGGTGTGGCAAACTTCACGCCCAGGCGCTGACCTGCCCAACCGAGCACGGCCTCGAAAATCTGACCAAGGTTCATACGCGAAGGCACACCCAGTGGGTTAAGCACGAGGTCCACAGTGGTTCCATCGGCAAGGAATGGCATGTCCTCTTGACGCACCACCCTCGACACGATACCCTTGTTACCGTGACGTCCGGCCATCTTGTCACCCACACCGATTTTACGCTTCTTAGCCACATAAACCTTGGCTATCTGCATAATTCCGGTTGGGAGTTCATCACCTATTGATATGTCAAACTTCTTGCGGCGCAACTCTGCAGTGATGGTCTTGCTCTTGCGCAGATAGTTCATGATGCACTTTCTGATGAGCTCATTGCGTGCAGCGTCGGTTGTCCACTTGCTCAAGTTCACCGACTCATAGTCAATGTCTTTCAGCAAGTCGGCAGTGAACTTGGCGTCCTTTGGAATGATTTCAGTCTCAAGGAAGTCTTTCACGCCAGCCGATTTCTTGCCCTGTGTGAGCTTCAGCAGCTTGTCAACAAGTATGTCGCGCAACTCGTTTTGCTTCTGCTCATAATCGGCGTCAAGCTGCAGCAGTTGTGGGTCGCCGCCCTTTGTTCTCTTTTTCTTAACGGCACGCTGGAACAAGCGAGTGTTGATAATCACACCCTTGAGCGAAGGATTGGCCTTGAGCGAAGCATCTTTCACATCGCCGGCCTTGTCTCCGAAAATGGCACGGAGCAGCTTCTCCTCTGGTGTTGGGTCCGACTCTCCCTTAGGAGTAATCTTACCTATCATTATGTCGCCTGGCACGATGTGGGCACCCACTCTGATGATTCCGCGCTCGTCGAGGTTCTTTGTAGCATCCTCGCTCACATTAGGAATATCGTTGGTGAGTTCCTCCATTCCACGCTTGGTTTCGCGCACCTCAAGCGAATATTCATCTACGTGTACCGATGTCAATATGTCATCGCGCACCACGCGTTCGTTAATCACGATAGCGTCCTCGTAGTTGTAACCCTTCCAAGGCATGTATGCCACCTTCAGGTTACGTCCGAGTGCAAGTTCGCCGTCCTCAGTAGAGTATCCCTCGGTCAAGATGTCGCCGGTGTCAACACGCTGGCCACGGTTGCAGATTGGGCGCAAGTCTATGGTCGTGCTCTGGTTGGTGCGGCGGAACTTAGGCAAGTGATATTCTTTAACCGGCTCGTCAAAGCTCACAAACTGTTCGTCCTCGGTGCGGTCGTAGCGAATGCGGATTACGTCGGCATCTACATACTCAATCACACCAGGGCCTTCAGCCTGGATTTGTGTGCGGCTGTCATAAGCCAGACGCTGCTCAATGCCGGTTCCCACGATAGGAGCCTCGTTGCGGAGCAATGGCACAGCCTGGCGCATCATGTTGGCACCCATCAACGCACGGTTGGCATCGTCGTGCTCCAAGAATGGAATCAATGCGGCAGCAATCGACGCAATCTGTTGTGGCGACACGTCCATCATCTCCACCTCGTCGGGGCTTGCCACAGGGAATTCAGGACCGAGACGCGATTTGATGCGGTCTTTGGCGAATGTGCCGTCGTCGTTGAGCGGCGCATTACCCTGGGCTATCACCTTGCCCTCTTCAGCCTCGGCTGTGAGATACACAATGTCTTTATTGTCGAGATCCACCTTGCCGTTCTCCACCTTGCGGTATGGTGTCTCTATGAAACCAAGGCTGTTGATTTTAGCATAGATACACAACGACGAGATAAGACCGATGTTAGGACCTTCAGGGGTCTCGATAGGACACAGACGGCCATAGTGAGTGTAGTGCACGTCACGCACCTCAAATCCGGCGCGCTCACGCGACAGACCACCAGGACCAAGGGCCGACATACGGCGCTTGTGGGTGATTTCTGCCAGCGGGTTGGTCTGGTCCATGAATTGCGACAACGCGTTGGTACCAAAGAATGTGTTGATAACCGACGAAATTGTCTTGGCGTTAATCAGGTCGGTCGGGGTGAACACCTCGTTGTCGCGCACATTCATGCGCTCGCGGATAGTGCGCGCCATGCGGGCCAAGCCCACACCAAACTGATTGTAGAGCTGCTCGCCCACCGTGCGCACGCGGCGGTTGCTCAAGTGGTCGATGTCATCAACGTCGGTCTTGCTGTTAATCAAGCCAATGAGATATTTGATAATCTCTATGATGTCCTCGCGTGTGAGCACTCGCACATCGGGAGCTGTGTTGAGGTTGAGCTTGCGGTTGATGCGGAAACGACCCACTTCACCGAGGTCATAACGCTTGTCGCTGAAGAACAAGTTGTTGATTACCTCGCGGGCGCTTGCATCGTCCGGTGGCTCGGCGTTGCGCAGCTGTCTGTATATGTAGTTTACTGCCTCTTTCTCAGAGTTACAGGTGTCTTTGTTGAGCGTATTGAAGATAATCTGGTAGTCGCTCGAGTCCACATTCTCCTTGTGCACAAGGATTGTAGCGGCTCCAGAGTCGATAATCTCCTCAATATTGTCTTTTTCAATCACAGTGTCGCGGTCAATAATCACGCTGTTACGCTCAATCGAAACCACTTCACCCGTGTCTTCGTCAACGAAGTCCTCGTTCCACGATTTAAGCACACGGGCAGCAAGTTTGCGGCCAACAGCCTTCTTCAGGTTTGTCTTGTTGACCTTGATTTCTTCAGCGAGACCGAAACACTTGATTATGTCGTTATCAGTCTCCAGTCCGATTGCACGAAGAAGTGTAGTGACTGGCAATTTCTTCTTACGGTCGATGTAAGCATACATCACGTTGTTGATGTCGGTCGCAAACTCAATCCATGAGCCACGGAACGGGATAATGCGGGCCGAATACAATTTTGTGCCGTTAGCGTGCATGCTTGAGCCAAAGAACACACCCGGCGAGCGGTGCAACTGCGACACAATCACACGCTCGGCACCGTTGATGACAAACGTGCCCTTCTCGGTCATATACGGGATTTCACCCATATACACGTTCTGAACCTCTGTCGGGAAGTCCACATGGTCGGGGTCGGTGCAGTAGAGCTTAAGTTTGGCCTTCAAAGGCACACTATAGGTCAATCCACGCTCCAGACATTCGTCAATCGTGTAGCGCGGTGGATCTATGAAATAATCAAGAAATTCGAGTACGAAACTATTCCGAGTGTCGGCTATTGGAAAATTCTCGGAAAAAACATTATAGAGTCCCTCGTTTTTTCTTTTTTCAGTCGGGGTATCTATTTGCAGAAAATCTCTGAAAGATTGTATTTGCACTTCAAGAAAATCCGGATATGGAAAAGGATTTTTAACTCGTGCAAAACTTATACGTTTTTGATTGGAAACTGACATTGAAAAGTTGATTAGGTGAACTCAAATATTAATTATGACGCAAAAAGGTTAAGAATCGACATAGTAAGAGGATTCTTAACCTATATACCTGAAATTCAGGCAATATTATTTAAGTTCAACTTCAGCGCCTTCAGCTTCGAGTTGTGTCTTCATACCTTCAGCCTCAGCCTTTGGAAGAGCCTCCTTCAGAGTCTTAGGAGCGTTGTCAACCAAATCCTTAGCGTCCTTCAAACCAAGACCGGTAAGTTCCTTAACGAGTTTGATTACTTTAAGCTTGTTGGCACCAGCTGACTTCAAAACTACATCGAAATCAGTCTTCTCCTCTTCAGCAGCAGCACCGCCGGCAGCAGGGCCAGCAGCAACAGCTACAGCTGCAGCAGCAGGTTCAATACCATATTCGTCTTTCAAAATTTGAGCAAGTTCGTTAACTTCCTTTACTGTAAGATTAACTAATTGTTCTGCAAAAGCTTTTAAATCTGCCATTTTTGTATGATTTAATTGTTGTTTTTTTTATTATTTTTCTTCTTTGTTTGATAATGTTTCCAGAATTCCGTGGAGCTTGTTGCCACCCGACTGCAGTGCGTTCACAACGTTCTTAGCAGGCGATTGCAGCAATGCAATAACGTCGGCAATAAGTTCGTTCTTGCTCTTCAGTGTAGCCAGTGTGTCGAGCTCTTGTTCACCGATGTAAACTGTCTCTTCCACGAAAGCTGCCTTGAATGCAGGGAGTGTTTCTTTCTTCTGACGGAAACTCTTGATAAGTTTAGCCGGAGCGTTACCAGTGTTGCTGAGCATCAGCGTGGTTGAACCGGCAAGGGCGGGATAAAGACCGGAATAGTCGAGGTCCGACGCTTCCATAGCCTTCTTCAACAAGGTATTCTTAACAACCATCAACTTGATGTCGGCCTTGAATGCAGCGCGGCGCAAGTCAGTGGTTTTTTCTGAGTTCAGAGCAGCTGTGTCGGCCAAATACACTGTGCTGTATTCTGCCAGTGTGCTCTTAATCTTCTCTATTAATAAAGCCTTATCTTCTTTTCTCATTTCTTAATTCCTTTCTCTAAATTAATAGTTAGGCATCGAGCGATTTTGCATCAATCTTGATACCAGGACTCATAGTACTCGAAAGATAAATGCTCTTGATATAGGTTCCCTTGGCAGTGGCCGGTTTCAACTTAATCAGCGTGTTGATGAATGCAAGCGCATTATCGCGGATTTGGTCTTTTGTAAACGACACCTTGCCAATTGAAGTGTGTACTATACCCTTCTTATCAACTTTGAAGTCTATCTTACCTTGTTTTACTTCTTTAACAGCTTTCTCAACATCAGGAGTTACTGTACCGCTCTTTGGGTTTGGCATCAAGCCACGAGGACCGAGCACACGACCCAACGGACCAACCTTGCCCATGTTCTGAGGTTGAGTTATGATTACATCAACGTCAGTCCAGCCGCCTTTAATCTTCTCGATATACTCGTCCAAACCAACGTAGTCAGCACCTGCTGCCTTGCATGCGTCTGCTTGCTCGCCTGGAGCAACCAAAACAAGCACGCGCACTGTTTTACCTGTTCCGTGAGGCAACGAAACCGTGCCACGAACATTTTGGTCAGCCTTGCGAGGATCGACACCAAGACGTACATCGATATCAGTGGAAGCGTCAAACTTAGTGAAAGTGATTTCTTTCAACAATGCTGCAGCTTCCTCAAGAGTGTAACTTTTCCCAGCTTCAATTTTCTCGTTAGCTAACTTTTGATTTTTTGTAAGTTTACTCATTTCAATTGAAGTTTTTAAACATTTTCAGGGAACTGACCCTTTACAGTGATACCCATACTTCTTGCTGTTCCAGCCACCATACGCATAGCCGAGGCTACAGTAAAACAGTTCAAATCTGGCATTTTGTCCTCAGCAATCTCTTTCACCTGATCCCAAGTCACCGATGCCACCTTAGTGCGGTTTGGTTCACCTGAGCCTTTCTTGGCCTTCGATGCCTCCAAAAGTTGCACTGGCACTGGAGATGTCTTAACTATGAAGTCAAAGCTCTTGTCGCTGTAGTAAGTGATTACAACAGGAAGCACCTTGCCTTGCTTAGCCTGGGTACGTGCGTTGAATTGCTTGCAAAATTCCATGATGTTGATACCCTTAGAACCCAAAGCAGGTCCTACTGGCGGTGAAGGGTTTGCAGCTCCACCTTTAATCTGCAATTTGATCTGTCCAGCAATTTCTTTAGCCATTGTTTCTAAATTGTTTTATATGAGTTTTAAAAACCACGAGACTCTGCCACCGCTAAGTAACGTTGCAGTAGCATCATTCCCGCTCTACTTGCGAATTGTCCAATTCAAGAGGAGTTTTGCGTCCAAACACCTTAACCATCACCTTGAGCTTGCGCTTTTCGCGGTTCACCTCTTCTATCTCACCGGAGAATCCGTTGAAAGGTCCGTAGGTAACCTTGACAGTCTCGCCCACTATGTAGTCGTTAGGATCTCCCTCGTCGCCCTCAGTCTCGGCAGCGCCGAGCATTCTAGCGATTTCTGCTTCACGCACGGCCTCCGGCTTGCGGTTAGCGTCGCGTGTGCGCACGAAGTCCACGACATTGGTTGTGTTGCGCAGCAATTCTTCAACCTCGCCGTGCAGATTAGCCTGTACATAAACATAGCCAGGAAAGAGAACTCTGTCTTTCAGAACCTTTTTCCCGCCACGTGTCGTATAGACCTTCTCTGTAGGAACCAACACTTGAAAAAGATAATTACCTAAGTCGGTATTCTTGCAAGTTGCGTCAAGCAATTCTTTCACTTTAGCTTCTTTACCAGATATGGTACGCAACACGTACCATTTTTTATTTTCTTCAGCCATCGATTTCTAAGCAAGTTTGAAAAATTAAAACTTTCAAATTAAATTGTGAGTGTCACCACCCCAAGGCATCATTTAAAGAGAAGGGATACCGTAGATGAAGTGCATGACCAAATTAATAACTTGATCCATTAACAGTATTATTAGCGCAATTACGATGGAAGCTACCATAACTACAACCGTACTGTTGGCAAGTTCACTCTTGGTCGGCCAAGAAACCTTATGAACGAGCTCGTTATAAGATTCCTCTAAATCCGTAAGTACTTTGTATTTTTTCATTTCGTTTTTTAAATAGCACGGGAAGTAAGGTTCGAACTCACGACCTACGGTTTTGGAGACCGTCGCTCTGCCAACTGAGCTATTCCCGTATATATCGGCTGTGGCTAAACCACAGCCGATGTTTTTATTCAAGATACTTATTATTCAAGAATCTTAGTGATTTGGCCTGAACCTACTGTACGGCCACCTTCACGGATTGCGAAACGAAGACCTTCGCTGCAAGCAACCGGTTCGATGAGCTTAACGTTGATTTCAACGTGGTCACCAGGCATAACCATTTCTACACCCTCTGGAAGAGTAATCTCACCAGTCACATCAAGTGTGCGGATATAGAATTGTGGACGATAGTGGCTGCGGAATGAAGTGTGACGACCACCTTCCTTCTCAGTCAAGATATACACAGAAGCTGTGAAAGCATCGTGAGTCTTAACAAGTCCTGGGTGGCAAACCACCATACCGCGCTTGATAGCCTTGTAATCTACACCACGGAGCAACAAACCTACGTTGTCACCAGCCTCACCTTCGTCAAGAGTCTTGCGGAACATCTCAACACCAGTTACTGTAGAAGTCATATCGGCACCAAGACCCATGATTTGAACAGCGTCACCAACCTTAACAACACCAGTCTCGATACGGCCAGTAGCCACTGTACCACGACCTGTGATTGAGAACACGTCCTCAACAGGCATCAAGAATGGCTTGTCGATTGCACGAGGAGGAAGTTGAATCCACTCGTCAACAGCCTTCATAAGGTCAAGAACACTTTGCACCCACTTTGAATCACCGTTCAGGGCACCAAGAGCAGAACCACGGATAATAGGAGTATTTTCGCCATCATAGTCATATTCGCTCAACAAGTCGCGAACGTCCATTTCAACGAGCTCAATCATCTCGTCGTCAACATCTGGAGAGTCGCACTTGTTCAAGAACACAACCAAACGAGGCACGTTTACTTGGCGAGCCAAAAGGATGTGCTCACGAGTTTGAGGCATCACACCGTCAGTAGCGGCAATAACCACGATTGCACCGTCCATCTGAGCAGCACCAGTAACCATGTTCTTCACATAGTCAGCGTGTCCAGGGCAGTCAACGTGTGCGTAGTGACGTGTTGCAGTTTCATACTCTACGTGTGCAGTGTTGATTGTGATACCACGCTCTTTCTCCTCAGGTGCGTTATCGATAGAGTCGAACGAACGAGCACCTTCTGATGAGAAGCCCTGCTCAGCAAGTACCTTAGTGATAGCTGCAGTCAAGGTCGTTTTACCGTGGTCAACGTGACCAATTGTACCGATGTTAACATGCGGTTTGGTCCTTTGGAATACCTCTTTTGCCATAATTTCTGTTTTATTTTAATTAAATGATTAAACTTTTTTCGGGTCTTTATTGACGAACTCAACTCGTCTTCTCTTGGACACTTTTTCCGCATTCATCGAGAGACGAGAGGGTTTTACCGTCTTGCATACCTTGAGCCGATGGCGGGAATTGAACCCGCGACCTCTTCCTTACCAAGGAAGTGCTCTACCCCTGAGCTACATAGGCAAACTTTCGAGCGGCAAACGAGACTCGAACTCGCAACATTCACCTTGGAAGGGTGACACTCTACCAATTGAGCTATTGCCGCAGAAGCGTGTGGGTAGAGATGGATTCGAACCACCGAAGCTATAAAGCAGCAGATTTACAGTCTGCCCCATTTGGCCACTCTGGAATCTACCCGGCCTTTTTTTTGAGCCTCTTGTCGGATTCGAACCAACGACCCCGAGATTACAAATCACGTGCTCTGGCCAACTGAGCTAAAGAGGCGATTACTTTCAAGCATCATCTTTGCGATAATTCCTTCAAGCGAGTGCAAAGTTACGCATATTTTTCATTTCAGCAAACATTCTCAGATATTTTTTAAAAAATCCATCTTTTTTGTCGCAGCCACAAGCATCGGCAATATGCCACAACCACGCAAAAACCAGTGCCGTCACACGTCTTTTCTGCAATTTGTTTCATAACTTTGCCGCATGACACGTTTACACACCATCACAAGGCTGCTGCTCCTGACCATCGCCACTATCGCCGCAGCCGCTTTCACAACGTCTTCAGCAGCTGTAATAGTGCTGCACCCGCGCGACACCCTCGCCGCCGGCACCGACACCACCGCCTACACCAAGGTCTTTCTTGCCGGCACCATCGACATGGGCCACAGCATCGACTGGCAAAGCGCCCTCGCCGAGCGTTTCGACTCCATTTCTGGCAACTTTGTGCTGTTCAATCCCCGGCAAGGCTACTGGGACCCCTCGGTGAAGGGTGCAATGGACTATCAAGTAAACTGGGAGCTTAACCACCTCGAAAGCGCCGACTTCATTGTGATGAACATTCTCGGCTCAAGCAAGTCGCCCATCACACTGCTCGAGATGGGGCTTTTTGCGCGCTCCGGCAAGCTCGCCGTGGTGTGCGAGCCGTCGTTCTACCGCTACGACAACGTGCGCATCACCTGCGCCAAATATCATGTGCCGCTCTACTCCTCTTGCGAGCAGATGATTGCCGAGCACCCCTTTTTCAAAAAATTGCAGTAGGCACACCCTGCCAAGGCGTCAACAAAAAAAATTGAGCCGCGTGCGCACCAGCTGCCATGTTTGCAAGCAGCGTGCCTCGCGGCTCAATCCTTTTCTTTTCTGTTGATAGTCGTCTCCGCGCTGTGCGGCAATGCCGGTTTTTCTCACCTCACTACCGCAGCGGGAGCTGCGCCATTATGCCTTAGCCTGATTTTTATTTGATTTCTCAAGTTGTGTCTTCAGGGCGTCGCAGCACAAGTCAACGGCTTCCTCAAACGTGTCGGCCACCTTCGACGCAAACAGGCCTTCGTACTTGGGAACGGTCAGTTTCACCGAAGCCTCCTTGTTATTCGCCGTTTCTGGCTTCACAACTTTCAAATTAACTTCAACCGAAGAGATTTCCTCATGATGCTTAACCAGCTTGTTAGCTTTCTTCTCAATGAATTCCTGCAATTTGGCAGTTGCATCAAAATGAATGGCTTTAATTCTAATGTCCATATTACCCTCCTTTTTTTAATGCCCTTGGGTGGGCGTGTTTATAATTGTCTTTCAGCTCGCTGAAAGTTATGTGCGTATATACCTGGGTCGATGCCAGCGACTCGTGCCCGAGCAACTCCTTCACACTCATCAGTTGCGCCCCGTTGTTGAGCAGCGCGCTCGCAAAGCTGTGCCGCAGCACGTGCGGACTGAATTTGCTGCAGCCGCCGGCCTCTATCAGCGCCTCATGCACTATTCTATAGACTAACGTGGCGTATAAAGGTTTACCGTCGGGGCGCACAAAAAACGTTTCATTTCCCCGGCACTCCGTGTCGCGCAGCATGCGATAGGCATCAATCCACTCTTTGAGTTCCGCGCCAAAAGGCACTATGCGGTCTTTGTCGCGCTTGCCGTGCACCTTGATTTCGCATTTGGCGGTATCCACATTGCAGTCTTTAAGCCCTATCAGCTCGGCGCGGCGTATTCCGGTCTCATAAAGCATCATCACCACGAGCCTGTCGCGCACAGCTGTGAAGTCGCTCATGTCCACCTCCTCGTCGAGCAGCTTGTCCATATTGCCCTGGCGCACATATTGCGGCAGTCGCTTGGCGGTCTTGGCAAGTTCCACATCGGCGGCAGGATTGTCTTTCAGCACGCCGCGTGTGAGCAAATATCTGTAAAACGCTCTCACTGCCTGTATCTTCCGCCTTATGGTGCGTGCGCAGTCGCCCTTGTCGGCCAGGTCAACCACCCATGCCCTTATGTCGGCTGGAGTGACACTGGCAGCGTCGGCGTCGCCTTTCAATTGCACAATGAAGTCGTTGAATTGGCGCAAATCGTTTCCATAACCGTCCACTGTCAGTGCCGACAGGTTAAGCTCATTGTCTATATATTTCAGAAACCGGTCTATTTGCATAACGATTTGCTGTTTTGGTTCTATCTCTGGTTACGAATTTATAAACTTTAATGTCAATAAGCAAGCCCCAGCGGCAACTTTTCAGCATTTTTCACGCATTTTCACCACAAATAAAAAAAGTTGTGCATGCTCCCATGCGGAAACATGCACAACCGTGCTTTTATCTTGTCATTCTGTTTTTATTCCTCAGTCTGGCGAAGGTGTTGCACATACACAGCCTTCATCATCTTCTTGCGGTTAACCACAGATGGTTTGTCAAACTGCTGACGTGTGCGGAGTTCTTTGATAACACCTGTTCTTTCAAATTTTCTTTTGAATTTCTTGAGGGCTCTTTCAATGTTTTCGCCGTCTTTTACTGGAACTACGATCATTTTTGTTTTAAAATTTAATTGATTTATAAAATGTTGTTTTTTTGATTCTTTTTTTGCGTTCTCCCATCACCGCTTCTGCCTTGTGGCTGCATTGCTCACCGCTGGTTCGCGCTTAGGCGCCATTCGGTCACTTCAGCCGCAAATGCGCGCAGTCATTTCTCATTGCACACTGCAAGGCTTCTTTTCATCAATGTTTTGGGGAGTTGCCATCATTTTCCATACTCGTTATTTCGCAGCCGCCCACATGATGGCACACTGCATCTGTCGTGATGGAGCGGCGATGGCGCCGCACATTCTCGTGATAATATGTTTACTGTCTGTTTCTGTCTAAAAAAGCTGGGATAAAACTCAACCTCCTTTCATTTTCGGCTGCAAAGATAAGCAATTTTCCTGTTCCAGCAAACACTCGCCTCACTTTCACCGTTTTTTCAATGCCCAAAAACTGTCAATTAACATTTTTTGTTCCACAATTTTATGCCATGCCATAGCTTTGTTGGTAATTTTGTGTATTCATCTAAACCACTGGTGCGCTCATGAAAGGATTATCACTGATTATGCTGTTTGCCGCCACGGCCATTTGCGCCGCTGCGCAGGAGTCGCCGCGCTCCAATCCATTCAATCTGCACTTCAATGTCGGCAACCGCATAACGCCCGCCGAACCCACCATTCCACGGTCGTTCATTCACCCCAACGTGGGTCCGTCGTTCAGTCCCATTTCAGGCATCTCGGTGCTCCCTGACCGCTACATGCCAGCCACCACGTTCAATCTGCCGGCCGAAACCGCAGCGCGCATCTCGACGGTCAACTCCACCATGCCGCTCTCACAGCCATTGTTCGACTTTCACGGCAACCCTTATTCGCGCGACTGGGCGGCAAGCGGCACCATAGCCAATGTGGGCACAGGCAGCATCACCGCCTCTGGCAGCTACACCACGCTGCCGGCTCTCGGCACCATGGGCTCCGCCTCGCTGAGCTATGTGCAGCCCATAGGCGAGCGGTTCACATTCTCCGTAGGAGCTTCTGCCATCAAGTATCACATTGACCGCGACGCGTGGAACGACTATGGCTTCAACGCCAAAGCATCCTACAAACTCTCCGACAAGTTTTCACTCAACGCCTTTGGCCAATATTACCTCTACCCGCGCTTTGCCGGCGCTGCGGCCATGGGCTACATGCAAAACAGCAACATTGGCGGCACTGTAGGCATACAACTGTCCGACAATGTGAAACTCGACGTTGGCGCACAAAGCTACTACGACGTCTATAACCACTGCTGGCGCACCATACCCATCGTGGCTCCCACATTCAAGATTTTCGGCAGTCCTGTCAGTTTCGACGTCGGCGGCTTGCTCTACGAGATTGTCAGCGCCATCATCGACAGCAAGAGCAGCCACAGCTACGTCATGCCATCGGGTGGCGGCTCATCGGCAGCTCCGTCAATGGGTTCTTCCTCACTTGCGCGCGACATAGTGCCACTCGGCCAGAAACACTGACTTCATTTTCTTTTTGCCCACACAAGCGTGCAAGCACATGCGCTTTGTGTTTCCAGTTTTCATCTGAATTTCATAACTTTGTCACATATTATAAATAATATTTCCAAAGACATGAGCAATTCAACGGTTAAAAATCTGGAGGCTTTGCGCAGCGCCATGCGCAAGCAGAGTGTAGATGCCGTGATAATTCCCGGCACCGACCCCCACCATAGCGAATATGTGAACGAGCACTGGAAATTCCGCGACTGGGTTTCCGGCTTCACCGGTTCCAACGGCACCGCCGTGGTAACTCTCAATCAAGCCGGACTTTGGACCGACTCACGATATTTCCTACAAGCCGAGATGCAGCTTGCCGACAGCGGCTTCGACCTGCACAAGGAAAACATACCTGACGAAGCCACCATTCAAGAGTGGCTGGCGCAAAATCTCGGCGACGACTCGCTGGTGGCTATCGATGGCCGCCTGTTCTCCATAATGGAGGCCAACCGCCTTGAGTATTTTTGTGGAGAAAACGGCTTTATGCTCGCCACCAACTTCTACCCCATCGACAACATCTGGACTGACCGCCCGGCATGCCCCAACGACCCTGCCTATGTGCACGATGAGGTCTATGCCGGCGAGGACGTTGACAGCAAAATCACCCGTGTGCTCGAGGCTGTGCACAGCGCTGGAGCCAACGCCACATTCATAGCTGCGCTCGACGAGATTGC
The DNA here is from genome assembly GCA_934636465.1 of uncultured Muribaculaceae bacterium. Lineage (GTDB taxonomy): Bacteria > Bacteroidota > Bacteroidia > Bacteroidales > Muribaculaceae > Sodaliphilus. The sequence continues at coordinate 146,248 of CAKUAR010000002.1, read as the reverse complement.
ATGGCTTTTCAACTTGCGCGGCAACGATGTGGCCTACACCCCGGTCGTGATTTCTTATGCCTATGTGTCCGACGACGAACGTGTGCTTTTCATCGACGACAGCAAGGTCACCCCCGAAGTCAAAGAACACCTCAAGGCTCACGACATCAAGGTCAAAGACTACGACAGCGTGGAGCAATTCCTTGAGAAACGGCATGAGAGCGACACCGTGCTCCTCGACCCCGACCATGTGAGCGACGCGCTCGGCCAAGCCATCATGTGCAGCAAGCTCTACGCCAAATCTCCGGTCATCGACCTGAAGGCGGAGAAAAACGACGTGCAGATTGACGGCTTTCGCAAAGCCATGGAGCTTGACGGCGCTGCTCTGGTGCGCCTGTTCCGCTGGATTGAGAGCGAAGTGCCAAGCGGCAACATCAATGAGGTTGACGTGTCAAACAAAGGCATTGAGTTCCGCAGCCAGAGCGAACTCTATCGCGGCGACAGCTTCGCCATGATTGCCGGCTACAAGGAACATGGCGCAATCGTCCACTATCAGGCCGACAACACCACTGCCGCCACACTCCACCCCGACGGACTGCTGCTCATCGACACCGGCGGACAATATCTGTGCGGCACCACCGACATCACGCGCACCATCACGCTCGGCAACCCCACACCCGAAGAAACACACGACTTCACCCTCGTGCTCAAGGGTCACCTTGCACTGGCTCGTGCCAAGTTCCCCGTCGGCACCACAGGAGTGCAGCTCGATGTTCTCGCCCATGGTCCGCTGTGGAGTGAGGGCAAGACATTCCGCCACGGCACCGGCCACGGCGTGGGTCACTTCCTCGGCTGTCACGAGGGGCCGCAGAGCATTCGCACCGACATCAATCCTGCCACACTCAAGCCTGGCATGGTCACAAGCGACGAGCCAGGACTCTACATCACTGGCAAATATGGCATTCGCACCGAGGTGCTGCTGCTTTGCGTAGATGGACAAAAGACCGACGATTTCGGCGACTTCCTGCAATTTGAGGTACTCACGCTGTTCCCTTACGACACTGCGCTCATCGACGTCAACATGCTCTCGCAAGAAGAAATCAACCAAATCAACGACTATCACCACACCGTGTTGAGCCGTCTGTCGCCTTACCTCAACGACGACGAGCGAGCTTGGCTTGAGCAAAAGACACAACCTATTCACAAATAACGAAATCACATACTTTTTTCTATGGCAATAATCAAATCTGTAAGGGGCTACACCCCTAAAATGGGCAAGGGTTGCTTTCTTGCCGACAATGCGGCCATCATAGGCGACGTGACCATGGGCGACGAGTGCAGCATCTGGTTTGGGGCTGTGCTGCGCGGTGATGTCAACACCATCACCATAGGCAACCGCACCAACATTCAAGACGGCTCCGTAATTCACACCCTCTATGAGAAATCAGTTGCCGAAATCGGCAACGACGTGTCAATAGGCCACAATGTGGTTGTGCACGGCGCAAAAATTCACGACATGGCGCTCATAGGCATGGGCAGCGTGATTCTCGACAATGCCGAGATTGGTGAAGGCGCTATAATTGCAGCAGGCAGTGTGGTGCTTGGCGGCACCAAGGTGGGCGCACATGAGTTGTGGGCTGGCTCACCGGCCAAGTTCAAGAAGATGGTTGACCCTGCACAAGCCAAGGAAATCAACGTGAAGATTGCCAAAAACTATCTCATGTATTCCACTTGGTATGACGGCGACTCATCTTGCGACAAAAAATAACGTAACAAAGAAGAAAACATATAACAACAAAACATCTGCTGATGAAGAAAACATTAATCACTTGCACACTGGTGGCATTGGGCGTAGCCAGCAGTTCGGCCATAACTCCGCTATGGCTCCGAAACGCCAAAATCTCGCCCGACGGCTCTCAAATTGCATTCACCTACAAGGGTGACATCTACAAAGTAGCCGCCACCGGCGGACAAGCCGTGAGGCTCACAGCCCAGCCGTCTTATGAAACAAACCCCGTGTGGTCGCCCGACGGCAAGCAAATCGCTTTTGCCAGCGACCGCAAAGGCAATTTCGACGTGTTTGTCATGCCTGCCGACGGCGGTTCGGCCGTACAGCTCACATTCAACTCCACAAGCGAAACTCCCTGGGCGTTCTCACCCAACGGCAAGAGCGTCTATTATTCTGCCGCCATACAAGACCCTGCAAGCAGCGCCATGTTTCCCACGGCACGCCTCACCGAGGTCTATAGTGTGCCGGTGGCTGGTGGCAGCCCCACACAGGTCATAGCCACTCCTGCCGAGGAGATAAACTTCGACCCACAAGGCCGCTTCTTCCTCTATCAAGACCAAAAAGGCATGGAAGACGCCTTGCGCAAGCATCACACATCGTCGGTCACTCGCGACGTGTGGCGCTACGACATTGCCACTGGTCATCACACCAATCTCACCAACCGTGCCGGCGAGGACCGCAGTCCTGTCCTCAGCCCCGACGGTAAGAATGCCTATATTCTTAGCGAGCGTAACGGCGGCTCTTTCAACGTGTGGTCGTTCCCTCTCGACAACCCGGCACAGGCCAAGGCGGTGACCAACTTCACCCAAAACCCTGTCCGCTTCCTGTCAGTTGCCTCCAACGGCACACTTTGCTTCACCTACAATGGCGAAATCTACACCAAAAAGAGTGGTGCTTCACCGGCAAAGGTTAAAATCGACCTCGTGAGCGACGACAGCGAGCAGATTGCCAACCTCAAGCTCACTCGCGGTGCCACAAGCGCAGCTGCCTCACCCGACGGCAAGCAAGTTGCCTTCATCGTGCGTGGCGACGTGTTTGTCACAAGCGTGGAGTATGGCACCACAAAGCGCATCACCACCACCCCTGCCACCGAGACCTCTGTAAGCTGGGGCCCTGACAACCGCACCCTCACCTACGACACTCAGCGCAATGGCAAGTGGGAGGTTGTGAAAGCCACCATTGAGCGTAAGGAAGACCTCGATTTTCCCAACGCCACACTCATCAAAGAAGAGATTATCCTTTCTGGTGACAAGGCAGAGCGTTATTTCCCCAAAATCTCACCCGACGGCAAGGAAATCGCCTATATCAAAGACCGCGACAAACTCACCGTCTATAATTTCGCTTCCAAGAAAGAGCGTCAAATCACCGACGGCAGCCAGTGGTATGTCACTGAAGGCAAGTTCAACTACAACTGGAGCCCCGACGGCAAGTGGTTCACCCTCGAATTCATTGGCCATGGTCGCGACCCCTATTCCGACATAGGCATCGTGAGCGCCAAGGGCGGCTCTCCTGTCACCAATATAACCAACAGTGCCTACATCAACGTTAATCCGCGTTGGGTCATGAAAGGCGACGCCATCATGTTCACCAGCAACCGCTACGGATTGCGCAGCCAGGCTTCGTGGGGCTCTCAAGACGATATTTTCCTCGCCTTTGTCAATCAAGAGGCCTACGACAAATATCAGTTGAGCAAAGAGGACTACGAGTATCAGCAAGAAGAGGAAAAGGCCAAGAAAGCTGAAGAAGACAAGAAAAAGGCAGCCGATGCCGACAAGAAGAAAAAAGACGACAAGAAGAAGGACGACGGCAAGAAAGCTGATGATGCCAAGAAAAAAGACATCACCGTTGAGCTTGACAAGATTGCCGACCGCATAGTGCGCGTCACTCCAAATTCGTCAGACCTCGCCTCGGCCATAATCACCGACGACGGCAACAGCCTCTACTACCTCTCGGCTTTTGAGAACAAATACGACCTCTGGAAGCTCGACTTGCGCAAGCACGACACCAAGCTCATCAACAAAATGAACACCGCAGCCGCCGACCTTGAGCTTGACAAGGACAACAAAAACTTGTTTGTGCTCGGCAGCAACAGCATGGGCAAGGTGAGCGTGAGCGCCGACAAGTTCTCGCCAATCTCCTATCGTGCCGAGATGAAGCTCGACCTGGCAAAGGAACGTGAAGCCATGTTCAACTATGTGCACCAAGAGGTGAGCAAGAAGTTCTATAACCCCAACATGCACGGTCTCGACTGGGAAGCCTGCGTGGCTACTTACCGCAAGTTCTTGCCGCACATCAACAACAACTACGATTTTGCCAACCTGCTCAGTGAGGAGCTTGGCGAACTCAACGCCTCACACACCGGCGGTCGCTACTACCCCGACGGCGGTGAAGCCACAAGCTACCTCGGCCTGTTCTTCGACCTCAACTTCAAAGGCAAGGGACTCAAGGTGGCAGAAGTGGTTGCCAACGGTCCTTTCGACAAAGCCAAATCACAAGTCAAGGCCGGCACTATCATTGAGAAAATCAATGGCACTCCCATCACTGTGGAGAATGACTGCTCTTTGCTGCTCAATGGTCAAACCGGCAAGAAAACCCTCGTTTCGCTCTACAACCCCGCCTCTGGCAAACGTTGGGACGAGGTAATCCGCCCAATCAGCCGCAGCACCAACAATGCCTTGCTCTACAAGCGTTGGGTCAAAGGGCGCGAAGCCTTAGTCGATAGCCTTTCACACGGTCGCCTTGGCTATGTTCACTTGCAGTCGATGAACGATGCAAGCTACCGCGAGGCATACAACCAGGTGCTTGGCAAATTCTACAAGAAAGACGGCATCGTTATCGACACTCGCTGGAATGGCGGTGGCCGTCTGCACGAAGACATCGAAATCTTGTTCAGTGGCAAGAAATACTTCACTCAAGTCACTCGCGGCAAAGAGGCTTGCGATATGCCAAGCCGCCGCTGGAACAAACCGAGCATCATGGTGCAGTGCGAAGCCAACTACAGCAACGCCCACGGCACACCCTGGGTGTATAAGCACACAGGCATAGGCAAACTCGTGGGTATGCCGGTTCCTGGCACAATGACCAGCGTCAACTGGATTACACTGCAAGACCCAAGCCTCATCTTCGGTATTCCAGTCATAGGCTACCGTCTGCCAGAAGGCAACTATCTCGAAAACACTCAGCTTGAGCCCGACATCAAGGTTGCAAACAACCCCGAAACCGTGGTCAAGGGCAAGGACGAGCAGATAGAAGCTGCTGTTAAGGAATTGCTCAAGGAAATCGACGCTAAAAAGTAATGTTTCCATGATGTAACCATTCATCATCACATATCACACAGGGGCTCCCGGCCAACGCCGAGAGCCCCTGTTATTTTTCACGCAGTCCAGAGCGGTTTGTTTATTACTTCTTTGCGGTGAGAGCCATGGCCTTATGCCCAAAGGCAAACGCGAGTGCCGCGCCAAGCACAAAGATTACAGCCGTGGTCAGCAGCATGTCATTGCCAATGCCCACCAGCGGCGACACCACACTGCCGGCCAAAAAGCCCACCGTGCCAAGCAGCGCCGAAGCAGTGCCGGCATAAAGCCGCTCGCTCTCCATGGCAAGCGACGACGACGAGGTGAGCGTTATTCCCATAAATGCAAGCATCACGCACATCACGCCCTCGTATGCCCAGAAGTTCAGGTCAAACTGCACCAGAGCAAACTCCAGCAGAGCAAACACTATCATGCCCCAGCTGCTAACCCTCACGCCACGGAGCGAGCTTTTCAACGCCCCGGCTGCACCTGCACCTATCGCTATAAATAGGCCGTTAACGCCAAGCGTCAGGCTGTAGGCTATAGGCGAAAAGCCATAATGCTCCTGCACGATGTATGACGACGAGGCAATGTTGCCAAACAGCAGCATTTGAGCCGCGCCTTGATGCGCTATGTAGCACACATATTCCTTGTTGCCAAGCACCTTGACAAACTGGCGGCACACGTCCATCACGCCGCCTTTGTTTCGTGCCGCCTCTGGCAGCGACTCGCGCATCAGTGCGCAAGCCACAAGCATCACCACGCCCACCACGGCCATAAATGCGAATATGCCTTGCCAGTTTGCAGCCTCCACAATAGAGCCGCCCACTATCGGCATCACTATAGGTGCAATGCCGTTTATCACGTTTATCACAGCCAGCGCCACAAGCAAGGCGTGCTCGCGATAGTTGTCGGTGGCTATTGACCGCGCTATCACCACACCTCCGCCCCCGGCAAAGCCTTGCAAAAAGCGCAGTGCCACAAAGGCATTGATGCCTGGAGCATAAATTATGCCCACCGAAGCGAGCGTGAACACTAGCATCGACACCAGCAGTGGCCCGCACCGCCCCAGGCGGTCGCTAAGCGGCCCTATCACCAGCGAACCTATGGTCAGTCCCACCATTCCGGCAGTCAGCCCCAACTGCACCTGGGTGATTGTAGCACCGAAGAACTCCACCAGCTTAGGCAGTGCCGGCAAATACATGTTATTGATTATAGTGGCAAACGCCGTCAGCACGCCAAGCATGGCGAGCAGGACTATCTTGTTTCTCATCATTCCTTATCTACTTGTTTTTTTGATTATTTACCATCTTTTTTGCAGCAACCGCCGCCTTAGTCACCTAAGCCGTTACTCATAGAAATCGCTATGCGACCCTTTTTTGAACACCAGTGGTGATATTCCTGTCATTTTCTTGAAAAATTTGCCGAAACTCGACTGGTCGGCAAAGTTGTACTCATAGGCAATGTTTTTTATCGACTTGCCGCTCAATATCACATCTCGCTTTATGTTGGTGAGCAGCATAAACGAGATTATGTCTTTGGCCTTGTGCCCCGACTTGTGTTTGCACACCTCGCCCAGATACTTTGGCGTGATGTGAAGTTGCTCGGCATAGAACGACACCTCATGCTCATGCTTCACGTGCGTCTGCAACAGCTCCACGAAGCGGCGGAAGTAGTTGTCGCCCATCGTGTAAACCATTTTTTGCTCAGCCTTGCCGGTCGCCACCACGTCTTCACCATATATCAGAAACAAGCACCTGGTTATGCCGCCCACAATCTCTTGGCTGAACGGCGAGAGCGTGTTTTTCTTGCAGTAGGCAAGAGCCACGTTCATCAGCCCCTCAAGCATCTGCCAGTCGGCTGCAACCTTAATCTCGCGCACAGGCTCGCGCAATATCCGCTCAAACACCTGCACCGGAATTCCCACCGAAATCTGGCTCGACATTTCAGCGTCTATAATCAGCACTATGGCTTTGAAATCCGCGCTTGTTGATATTAAGCGCATGGCAAGTATGCTTGAGAGCATGGCCACGCAATGCTGCTTGATTTGCATCTTCACCATGTTTATCTCAAACTCGGCCTCTCCACTGGTGCAAAGCACAAAGATGCCCTGTTTCACCTGCAAAAAATCCTTATGGCAATAGGAGGCGTCAATCTCTTGTATGTGATAACCCGTTTTGGGCGAAAATTCTTGAGTATTCATTTGTATTTTCCTTTTTGGAACACAAATCTATAACAAAAAAGCCTCACACAAGGCTTTCTTACAATCTTTAATTCTCAAAAATCACACGTTCCGTCATTTCTTTGCCGCTGCACGCCTTAGTTTGTTGAGCACAAATCGCGGCACAAACGATATGTGGCGCAGCACCGTGGGCACAGTGCCGTAATACTGGCACATGATGCGAAAACGCTCCTTGAGCGATGCCTTGCGATTTTTGTCGGTCATTCCGTCGGTCAGGAAACTTATCACCGGCTTGTCACCGGCATAGGCGTTGGCAGTCGAAGCTTTTAGCACCCTTATGCACCAGTCAAAATCGGCACTGAAGCGATAGGTCAAGTTATATTGTGGAGCTATGTCGCGCCGAGCCACAAAAGCCTGGTGACACACCAGCATGCCACGTTTGAAGCTGTCGACCGTGAGATGCTTGGGTGCTGTGAGGTGACGCATTCCCACCACGCGCCGCGACTCATCTACGAGCTGCGTTTGCCCATATATCACCCCAGGATTGCCCACAGCGGCATCGGCAAGCCTCTGCAGTGCCTGTGCGTCGGCAAACGAGTCGCCAGCATTAAGCCATATCAGATATTTTCCTTGCGCCAGGCGTATTGCCTTGTTCATTGCGTCATACAGTCCCTTGTCGCGTTCGCTCACTATGCGCATGTTGGGCACAGCCGCCTCTTGGGCAAGCCGCACAGTGTCGTCTTTCGACGCGCCGTCCACCACAAGCCACTCAAAATCGGTAAAGGTCTGATCCTTTATTCCGCTGATTGTTGGAGCTATTACCCCTGCGGCGTTCCACGTCACCGTCACTATCGAAAACAATTTTTCCATAACAGCGCAAAAGTACACAAAAACAAGAGATTTTTATGTACTTTTGTGTTTAAGTAACAGACAAAAATCAAAACAATTATGGCTTCAAAACTTTGGGAAAAGAATATTCAACTCAACCACGATGTCGAGACCTACACCATAGGTCGCGACCGTGAAATGGACATGTATCTGGCCAGCTACGACGTGCTCGGCTCGCTCGCGCACATCACCATGCTGCAATCCATAGGGCTGCTCACAGCCGAGGAACTCACCACTCTCACTGCCGAGCTCCGCAAAATCCATCAGGAGATTGCCGACGGCAAATTCACCATTGAAGACGGCATTGAGGACGTGCACAGCGAGGTGGAACTGCTGCTCACACAGCGGCTTGGCGACATTGGCAAGAAAATCCACTCCGGCCGTTCACGCAACGACCAGGTGCTCGTTGACTTGCGCCTATTCATTCGTAGCGAGATTGAAGACGTAGTGAAGCACGTCACCGTGCTGTTCAAGACCCTCATCGCCCAAAGCGAACGCTACAAGCAAGTGCTGATGCCTGGCTACACCCACATGCAGGTGGCCATGCCGTCGTCATTCGGCCTGTGGTTCGGCGCCTATGCTGAGTCGCTTGCCGACGACCTTGTGGTGCTCAAAGCCGCCTATGATGTCAACAACCGCAATCCGCTCGGCTCTGCCGCCGGCTACGGCTCGTCGTTCCCGCTCGACCGTGAACTGACCACCAAGCTGCTCGGCTTTGCCTCGGTTGACTACAACGTGGTCTATGCCCAAATGGGGCGCGGCAAGACGGAGCGCATCGTGTCGAGCGCCATTGCCAATATAGCCGCCACACTGTCGAAACTCGCGTTCGACGCATGCCTGTTCAACTCCCAAAACTTCGGGTTCATCAAGCTGCCCGACGAGTTCACCACAGGCTCGTCAATCATGCCGCACAAGAAGAACCCCGACGTGTTTGAGCTTACGCGCGCACGCTGCAACAAACTGCAAGCGTTGCCCTACCAGATAACCCTCATCACCAACAATCTGCCTGTGGGCTACTCTCGCGACCTGCAACTCATAAAAGAGGAATTTCTGCCCTCGTTTGCCGAAATCAAAACAATTGTTTCTATGGTCAACGCCATGATAAGCCAAATTAAGGTTAACGAGCACCTCATCGACGACCCTCGCTACGACTTGATGTTCTCTGTTGAGGAAGTCAACCGTCTCGTGCAGAGCGGCGTGCCGTTCCGCGATGCCTACAAACAAGTGGGGCTCAATATCGAGGCTGGCAAGTTCACCCCCGACAAGCACATTCACCACACCCACGAGGGTTCTATCGGAAACTTGTGCAACGACCGCATCGAGGCTCTTTATAAGCGCACTCTCGACAGTTTCGACTTCGAGACCTACCACAAGGCTTTCAACAAACTACTCGGCAAATGATAACGACGCTTGGCCATATAATAAAAAGCAAACTGTCGGTGCTGCTTGCCGCCCTACTGCTTGCTGCCGCCTCGTGCACTAAAATCGACAACAAGTCCACACCAAACTACCCTGTACGCATCAACCTCGGTTCCTATGCCATGTGGGCCACCTATGGCGTGAACGGTCTGGGCGAATACAAGTTGTTTTGCCGCACCAAGCAGTTGCCGTCCAATTTTCCCTATAACGCCAACACCTACACTGGCTTTGGCGGCGTTCTCCTCATCTATGGCCTCGATATTTCCACAAGCACCTATGGCCCTATTGCCTTTGAGGCCGCCTGCCCTGTGGAAAACAAGCCCACAGTGCTGCTCGACATCGACCCCGACAACTTCGATGCCGTGTGCCCCAACTGCAAGTCGCGCTACAACGTGATTGGCGGTGCCGGAGGCCCCATTTCAGGTCAAGCCGTTGAGAAAAAGAAGGGTCTGCGCTCGTTCATAGTCCGCCAGTCAGTCAATGGCGGCCACATAATCACCTCTTATTGATTTCATTTCGCATCACAATCATGAAACGTCACAACATAGTCATTGCATTGCTCTTTGCAGTGCTTCTGCCACTCTTTTCGCAAGCGGTGACACCAGCTTTTGTTGCCAATTTCACCCCATTCTTGGTCATGTCGCAAGGCTACGGACACGTGCAGGGCATTACCGTTGACAAAAAGAACGGCTGGGTGTATTTCTCATTCACTACATCGCTGGTCAAGACCGACCTGAAAGGCCGCGTGCTTGGCTCGGTGACAGGTTTTCAAGGCCACCTCGGCTGCCTCACATTCTGCGAGGCCGACGGTAAAGTGTACGCCTCGCTGGAGTTCAAGAACGACGCCATTGGCAAGGGCATCAACAAAGCCACCGGACGCAAATCGTCCACCGACAACGCTTTGTACATAGCCATCTTCAACGGCGCTGCAATCAATCGCACCGGCATCAGCTGCCAGACACCACAAGTGCTCACGGCAGTTTATCTGCCCACTGTGGTCAACGACTATGAGCAACGCGTTGGCGACCACACTGGCCGCTATGGCTGCAGTGGCATCGACGGCATCACATTCGGCCCGAAATTCGGCTCTACAAAGGGGCGCGACTTGCTCACCGTGGCCTATGGCATCACACCCGACAACAACCGCACCGACAACGACTATCAGGTGCTGCTGCAATACTCGCCGTCGCATCTCAAGCGACTCGCCAGACCTCTCACACAAGACTCTCTGCCCAAGAGCGGTCCAGCCAAACCTCAAGGCAAGTATTTCATCTACACCGGCAACACTTCTTGGGGTGTGCAAAACCTTGCTTTCGACCGCTCCACCGGTCTATGGCTCATGATGGTGTATCGCGGCCATAAGCCAGCGTTTCCAAACAACACGGTCTATGTCATCGACAGTCGCACCAAGCCGCGCCTCACGCCTCTCAAAGGCTCGCCATGTGCCGAGAAAGCGCTGACCGTTCCGCTGCTTCGCGACGGACTTTATCATGCGCCGTCGGGAGTGTTCAGTTTCAAGTTCAACTACGGCCCTTGGGGATTTGCCCCTATTGGCAACGGCTATGCCGTGGTGTCGCACCCATTCACCGGTAAAGACAAGTCAAACAGCTCCGAGCTGCACATCTATCGTTGGACAGGCAACACCCCAACGCCGTTCACACTCGTCAAGTGAAAAAAGACTCCATTTCTCTCACAAACACAAGCAAAAACTCACAAAAAAGTCAAAAAGCATTTTTTTATTTGCAAGTAAATTAAATTGCTATTATCTTTGCACCGCATTTTAGACGCAAATCAAGTTCTACGATGATGCTGCTCGGATGGTGGAATCGGTAGACACGAGGGACTTAAAATCCCTTGGCCATTGCGGCTGTGCGGGTTCAAGTCCCGCTCCGAGTACAAAAACTAAGCAAATCTTTGGTCATCAGAGGTTTGCTTTTTCTTTTTGACATATTACCCCCTTTCGCAAAACGCCTTAAATCAATTTTTTGTAAGCCAACCGCCTCACATTGTGTTGCAAGTTTCGGCAAAAAAAGTTAACTTCGTTTCCATATAAAAAACGCCATTAGCATGAAGCATTTATTTTTATCACTTTTCATTACTGCTATGAGTTGCCTTGCCGCCACATCAGCCCAGGCAGCCAACAAAGCCACAATAGTCAAAAACTCAAAAAGCAACTATCGCATTGTGGTAGCCGCCAATCCGGAACCGGCCGAAAAGACTGCCGCCACACAACTCCAAAAATACATCAGCCAAATCACTGGCTGCACACTCCCCATTGTGCCCGACGCGCTGCCAGCCACAAAAAATGAGATATTGATTGGCAGTACCAACCGCGACAACTCAGCCATATACAAAGCCCGCGAAAAGGCCGACAAGGAAGGCTATGCCATAGTGTGGCAAGGCAACAAGCTGTTTGTCACTGGCTCTGGCGAGTTCTATGGCCGTGGCACACTTTATGGTGCCTACGAGCTGCTCCGCCTCATGGGGTGCGAATTCTATGCCACCGACACCGAGACTGTGCCCCACGCCAGCACTCTCACAATAGCCAAACTCGACACCATATATGTGCCGCCGTTTGAGAACCGCGACACCTACTGGAGCTGCACCTACGACCCCGAAATAAGCGCAAAACTCCACCTCAACGGCATGTTTGCCAAAACTGGCCGCCGCACGCTCACCAAGCAGTGGGGCGGAGGCGTGTCTTATGCCGGACCGCATGCCGTGCACACTTTCGACCAACTCGTGCCACCCGAAAAATATTTTGAGTCGCACCCCGAATACTTCTCCGAGATTGGCGGCAAGCGCACTGCCAAGCACCTATATAGCCAGCTGTGCATGACCAACCCCGATGTGCTCCACATAGTGATTGAGGGCGTGCGTCAATGGCTGCGCGACGACCCGGAGTCGTCAATAGTGTCGGTGTCGCAAAACGACAGCTTTGTCATCGACAGCTACTGCACTTGCGCCAAGTGCAAGGACATCAACGATGCTGAAGGTTCGCCAATGGGAGCCATGCTCCGCTTCGTCAATACCGTAGCCGACTCCATTAAGGACGAATTTCCCAACGCGGCAGTCGATTTGCTCGCTTACCAATACTCCGTAACTCCACCAAGCATCACCGTGCCGCGCCCTAACGTGATAGTGCGCTACTGCACCGGAGCTTGCTCTGCCCACCCCATCACTGGCTGCGAGCAGAACGCCGGTCCGCGCCACTGTATAGAGACATGGGGACGCATCTGCAAGCGCATCTACATCTGGGACTACACCACCAACTTTGCCCAATACCTTTGTCCGTTCCCCAACATTCACACTTTTGGCGACAACATTCGCTTCTTCCGCGACAATGGGGTGAAAGGCGTGTTTGAACAGGGCATGTATCAAGAGGGCAAGCAAGCCGGATTTGGCGATATGAAAGGCTATATACTGGCAAAACTGCTCTGGAACCCGGAGCTAAACACCGACACGCTCATCAACCGCTTCATGGCGGCCTATTACGGAGCCGCTGCCACACAAGTGCGCCGTTACTACGACTTCATGCACAAGGTGATTGCCGACAACGGCAAGGATTTCAACCTCATCATCAGCTGCGACGAACTCTACAAAGGCCTGATTTCTGACGCACAACTAAGTGAAATCGACTCTTGGTGGCAACAAGCCAAGCAAGCCGTTGCTGCCGATGCCCAAGCCCTCAACCATGTGCGCCGCACAGAGCTGTCGTTCCGCTTCTACAAGATGTGTGCCAAGCGAGGCGAGTTTGCCACCGACTTCAAGAAAGCCGAAAAGCAATTCTATGCCGACAGCCACGAGCTTGGTGTGGAGCGCCTCAGCGAGGGTGCCAACATTCCCTGGGTAGAGCAATAATCCCACCCACCGCTAAGCGTTTGGTTTGGATTTGATTGCTTTTTTACAACTTTTTGGTTTGGATGTGCTCATTTTCATTGATGAAATACAAAATGAGCCAAAAGCGGTGCAAGCATTGCGCTATTTCTATGAAAAACGCCCCCGACTTATATGTGATAGCAGCAGACTCATTGTTAGAGAGCCTTATGGGACGGCACATTTCTTTTCCTGTGGGCAGAGTGGAATATATGGCATTGCACCCATGTACATTTGTTGAGTTTCTCATTGCCATTGGCGACGGAGCGCTTGCCGAACAAGTGCAGAAGTTGTCAGTGCCACAATCGTTGCATAAGTATGCGCTCGATTTATTCAAAAAATACATGATAGTTGGTGGTCTGCCCGAAGCGATAGCCAATTACGCCAAGCATCGCGATTTGGTCAAACTGAACGATGTGTTCAATGCCATGCTGGCTGGCTATAGAGACGACATAGAAAAATACGCAAGCAAGCCCAAGGAGCAAGATGCCATAAGATACCATACTCAACTATGGCTGGACGTTTGCCGGGCACAGAATACAATTTGCAAAATTCACCAATTCCAATTTCAAGTCGACAGATGTCAGCAACGCCTTTAGAATACTTGAAAAGACCCTGCTGCTTGAGCTTGTGTATCCACAAACATCGGTGTCACTGCCCTTGTTGCCTGACTTGAAAAAGAGGCCAAAGCTGCTGTGGCTCGACACAGGGCTTGTAAAGAATGCAAGAGGAACTGCTGTTTTCAACAAACAGCGACGAGCTTTGGAATGGCGACATAGCCGAGCACATTGTAGGGCGCGACATTGACTTTTGGCGATAAAAGACTGTTTTGGGTGCGCGATGCAAAGAACTCGCAAGCTGAAGTCAATTTCTTAATACACTACAAATCACATCTGCTGCCAATAGAAGTCAAAACCGGCAATAATGCAAAATTGCGTTCTCTCCACCAATTCATGGAAGTGTCAAGCGAGCGCATTGCCATTAGGCTGTGGAATGGTCCCATGGCATCTGACACAATTACCAGAGCGAACGGCACAACATTCACTCTGCACAACCTGCCATTATACTACTCCGGACAATTATCCACATTTCTCGCTGCACACCTCTAAGCGGTTTCTGCAACAGCACCATTTTACCTTTACCGCAACAAGCAGGTGAGCAAATCCAAACCTAAGAGCAAAAAAAGAGCAGCCTTCGCAAGGGCTGCTCTTTTTTTTTGCTGTATTGTGATTCATACTGATTGCTGCTTTTCACTTGCGGCGGCGGTTTCGCACCGACTTCACCGCATTCTGACTGCCAGAAGGACTTGCCTTTGGCTTGCGGCTTTTTATTTTGGGAGTAGTTGACTTCTTGGCGGTGGCACGCTTGCTCTGAGCTCGCTTGCTCGTTGCCTTACGCGCAGTTTTTGCCTCAGTGGCATTGTCATCATCTACACCAGTAGTGTCATTCTCTGTTGCGAGCTTTTCTTTGGCCTCACGCTGCACCTGAAGCTCCTCACGTGTTGGAACCCACAAGTTGTTGTCAAACGAGCGCAGACGCTGCTCTATGCTGTCCTGGGCATGTTTCAAGTCGTCGGGGTCGGGATAAAGTTGCATGAGCGACATGTTTCGCATATTTTTCACCTTGTAAATGTCGCCAGTGTACATCTTGAGCTTAAAGAAGTCGTCAAGGTTGTAGCGCGCAAGGTTGTTGTCGTCGTCGGTGAACACATACTGCTGGGCTATGTATGGGCGAATGTCGTTCATCAGCACCCAGAACATAGGATATTTTATTGGTTCGCCGCCAAACTCATCGGTGCGGTGAAGCACAGGGCAAATCGCCTCCACGCGCGACTTCATCACATTGCTGCGAGAGTCAAACTCCCACCGCTCCACAATGTAGTAACTAAGCACCTCGTTGGCAGGAATGTCTGCGTCTTCTATTGTGAATTTCGGGTGCTTGTCGCTGCTGCCTTTGGCTGCTGTGTAGAGTATGTGGAAACGGTCAAGCATTTCCTGCACCTTGATTTTGTATTGGTCAGTAAACAGCTCTTTACCGTCAAGATATTCGTATGCCGAAATCTGATCATTTGCGAGCAGACGCATGATGATGAAAAACAAGTCCTGGCCGTCGGCATTTGGCTCATCTGGGTAATAAAGAGCCGGGTTCTTACCCTTGGTCAAGTCGAGTGAGCGATACACCACCTTCATCCACTGCAAGTCGGCGTCGTGCGGTTCGTTGACCTCATAGAACGACTGCTGACGAGTGGTGATTTGCGCCGATTTAGCCTTCTGGGCGTCATCGCCCGACTTTTTCTTCACCACCTGTGCTGAAACCTGCTGCACACAACCGGCAACAAGCGCCACAGCCACTAATGTCTTTAAAACTTTCATATCGTAGTTTATAAGCTTTTTCTCTCTAACGAATTCATCAATTTACTATCACTTCCATTGGAGCAAGGTCGCGCTGTATGCCGTCGGGGCCGGTTGCCTTCACATGCGATATGTAGAACCGCTTGCCGCGCTGCAGGCGACGTATTGCCTTGAGCTGACGCTCTGAGAAGTGCGAGCCATTTGACAGCTCCGGAATGGCATTGCCCATAGAGTCAAAGAACACAGTCTCAAAACTCAACACACGATAGTCAATGTTGAGCATATCGTCGTCAATAGCGGCATCTACACCGCCAGCCGACAGCAGCATCGACTTGGGGAACGGACGGCCACCTTTGTAGCGGTTGGCATTGCCCTTTGCGTCGCGATAGGCGATAAACGGCAGTGGGTCTGGCAACTTGCGCACACGGAAAGCCGTTGATCCTACGCTTGTTCTGTGGCCGTCAACTTCAGCCGTCACCGTCACCACACATTCTGCGCCCACCTTTGCCGGACGCGCTATCCAGCCTTTTGCACTTTTCACGAGCGTTCCGTTGGTCATAGAGGCCGAAATTGAACTTTCTGGCACTCCTGGCACGGCTATCGACACCGGGTTGTTGATTCCGGCATAAAACACGTTCATCATAGTGGCCGACACTGTGGCAAGAGGGTCAATCACGGTGTATGACGACTTGAAGTCGCGCCGTGTAACCGAGCCGTCGCGTCCAAGCACCTCTATCCAGCCGGAGTAATCATATTTGCCAGCCTTGCCGGCACCCACCTCATACAGACCTTTGTCGTTGCCAAGGCGGTGACCATTGACATACACCACAGGGCGCTGCGTGGTGTCAACGGCAGCAAGCACAATGTTGGCAGAATATTTTGTGCCACGCATCACGATGCGCGACTGCGGCACCACAAACGCATCTACGAGGTTCACTCGCAGGTCGCCAAGGTCAACATTGGTCAAGAATTGGTTCAGCACCTCACCCTCGGCATAGCGAATGTCGTTCTGCAACTTCGACAGCAGTGTCACCGCCGCTATGGTGGGCATGTTCTCAAACATTGTTTCTTCCCATGCCTTGTGGGCTATGGCATCTGGCACTTTGCGCGGAGCAGTAGAAAGTGCCTGCTCCAGATTTTTGCGTTTCTGCGCATCGTCGAGAAACGACAATATGTAGTTGCGATAAGTGTCGATTTTTGCTCTCAGCACTTTGCCCTTGCCCCCTACGGGAGCAAGCATCACTTGCGAGGCAGCATCGAGGTTGTCCTGGTTCTCAATGTTCTTCACATTGGCCTCTGGACCGTCGGCAGCCTTCACAATCTCATATTTCAGCGAGTCGATGTAGCTATATAGCAAGTCGGTCTTGCCTTGCACCTCGGTAGCCTTGTCGAGCCACACCTTGCCTTTCTCCGGATTTTCCTTGTTGAAGGCTTGCAGCTGGCTATACAGGGCGCGGTTTCGGGCCGTTATGGTGCGGTTCGACCTCGTGAGGCCGTCCTCCACCTGGCTGAAGCCGTTGAGCACATCGCTCGACACATTCAAGGCAAGCATAGCCGTCAAGACGATATACATCAAGTTTATCATCTTCTGGCGAGGCGACATTCTGCCTATGGTCTGATTTTTTGCTGTTGGCATTTAACTCAATCTTCTTTTTCTTCGTTGTCACTGTCAATGCCGGCCATGCCGCCGAGTGGGCGATACATGTTCACGGTCATTGCCTTGATCATCTTCTCATACACGCTGTTGAGCTGCTTCATGTAGCGAGCCATCTTCTCGGTCTCGTCGCAGTAGTGCGCGCTCTCGGCAGCCGATTTCTCATACATGTCGCGTATGTCTTTCAAGCCGCGGTTCACGCGGTCTATGCTGTCGAGCTGCGACGACACGCCTTTGAGCTGAATCTCATAGATGGTGTTCAAACCGCTTATGTTGCGGTTGAGAGCCTCCATCTGCTCCACATATCCAGTGGAACTGCTCGTGATGTCGGAACTGTTGTCGGTTATCGCATGATAGCTGTTGAGCAGCGTTTCCGACACTTGGTTCAACTTCTCGGTGGTCTCGCTCAATTTTTCCATTTGGCTCGATATGTTTGCCATCCGGCTTAAATATTGCTGAGTGGCATCGGTCAGCTCGGCCATGCGGCTGAGTTGGTCGCTTGCGGCAGCCATTTTGGCTATGCTCTCGGAGAGCGACTTGGTGTCGTCGGCCGACAGCTCTATGCCTTGTGGCAAGCCCACTGCGCTCTTGGCCTGTGCGGCGCTTACGGCCTGTGCCTGCTGTGCGCCACCGTTGCCATTGCCGCCAATGTAGATTCCGCTACCGCCCTCAAAGTCAGGACGGTCTTCCGGATTGCCGGTGCCAAGCACCGGGAACACATCTTCCCAGTGATATTCACGCTCAGGGCGGTCAAATGCCGTGAGCAGGAACATGAACACCTCTGTACCCATACCTATGCACAGCAGCGTGTTGCCGCCTGGGAGGTGAAGTATCTTGAACAGTGCACCCCAAATCACCACGGCTGCACCTATACTGTAGGCGAAATTGAAGAATCGCTGTCCTTTGTCGCCTGTAAGGAATTTCTCAGTTCCGTTTTTATATTTCTTAATCTTGCCCATTGTCTATGTGTGTGCAATTTTGTTAATGTCTTTTTGTTCTAATGTTTGCGGCTTGCGCGCGGCAATGTCATTTTTTGCGTTTTGCCTTGCCTGTGCCCACCTTTGAGCGCACGCAGCGGAAGCCTATGTAGGAGCGCTGCTCGTTTTCATATTCCCACATGCGGAGGTCACTCCTTATGTTGTGTGCCACGTCTTTCCACGAGCCGCCGCGCACTATCTTGCGCGACATTTTGTAGGGGTCTTCCTTGGCCACATTGTAGCGATACTCGGGGTTGAGGTCGCTCGTCATCTTGTCTATGCTCTCGGTGTAGGCTGTCGAGGTCCACTCGCTCACGTTTCCTGCCATGTCATACAATCCGAAGTCGTTTGGCTGATATGTCCCAACAGGAGCGGCTATCAAGTTGCCGTCCTTCACATAGTTGCCTTCCATGGGTTTGAAGTTGGCATAGAAGCAGCCGTCTTCCTCGGTGAGCGGCAGGTCGCCTTCCCACGGATATTTGTTTTTGTTCACACCGGCACGTGCGGCATACTCCCACTCGGCTTCGGTTGGCAGACGGTAAGGCTCTATATATATGCCTTCCTTGCCTATCGACTTGCGCAAGAAATCGGTGCGCCAGTTGCAGAATGCAGTGGCCTGCGCCCAGCTCACGCCCACCACAGGATAATTGTTGTAGCCGCCGTTTGAGAAATACATGCGCACGTATGGCTCATTGTATGAGTTCTCAAAGTCGTTGACCCAGCAAGTGGTGTCAGGGAACACGTTCACTATGTAAGTGTTCACAAAGTCAAATTGGCTCGACAGGGGTCGAGTTATGGTTTGGCGCACAATCTGGCCGTTATCGTCAATAAACGCCGTGTCCTTGCTGATAGTAGGGTCGGTGTCGGGCACTGCATGGTCGGTGTTGTAGTCACGACGCTCGCGGTCCAGTCTGTTTTTGCGCTTGGCAGCTTCAGTGAGGTTATACACCTCATAGCGATAATTGAGCTGCTTGGGGTCGAGCTCACGCACACCGGTGATGGGGTTGATGCGATACACACTGTTGATGGCACGTTCCTCATCTTCACTCGGATTTTTCCAGGGTATTGGCTTGGTCCAGTCAAGATGCGGAGTCACCGGGTCGCCATACTTGTTTTCAGTAATCTTGAATTCGTCGTTGCCACCGTATGCCGGGTCAGCAAGACGCTCGCGAATGATGGAGTCGCGCACCCAATACACAAACTGACGGTATTTTGAGTTTGTAACCTCACATTCGTCCATCCAAAAGGCATCTACCGACACACCGCGGGCCACAGAGTCAATGCCCCAAATCGAGTCGCGCTCGCCAGGACCTTCTTTCATGGAGCCACAATCTATCAGCACCATGCCATAGGGTGTAGGCTCTGAATAAGAAATTGCCCCTGCACCTGTCACCTCTCCACCTTGGCTGTTAATGCTCCGGCGACCAGAGAAACACGATGTCAGTGTCAATGCTGTTAAAATATATACAAATAACTTTTTCATATTCTACATTATTCGAATACTCTTATGCTTATTCTTATTTTTTTCCTTCAAGTCAAGTTTCACATTATAGGTAACAAACACCTCGTGACTACCGTTGCTCACCTTCGATATTGCCGAGGTGGCATAGTCGTAGGAGTAGCCTATGAAGAAATTCTTATATTCTGCTCCCACCATCACCGACACGGCATCTTTGTAACGATAGCCAACACCCGCACTCAGAAATTTGTTGTAACGAACACGGGCGGTTGCCTCGGCCTGGAAAAACTGGAAATCGCTCTTAACCATAACCGACGGCTGCACTTCAAATAACGTGTTTTTTATCGGAATATTGCTGCCTGCCATAAAATAATAGATACGGCCGGCATCAAACTCATATTGCTGGTCCTCGCTCTGGTCGGTCTTTAGAGTGACCGTGGGCTGTGTGATGTGGGTGGCGGATATTCCTGTCCAAAACCATTTGTGCGTGTAAAACACGCCCACGTTGGCGTCAAACGCCGTACCGCCCACCTGCGTGCGCGGTATGGCCTCGTCGGTGCCCTGATGATAGTTGTCGCCTTCGGGTATGAATATGCTGTCGCCATTAAACGACTCGTTGATGATTCCGGCTTGAATACCCACGCTCAACATTCCGCCGAGCATCTTTTTCTTGAACGCGAGCTGTGCCCCTGCATGAATCGACTTATAAAGACCCATGCTTTCCTGCTGCACGCTCACTCCTGTGCCCCAACGCTTGTTGAGAAACTTAAACGGCATGTCGCCCAGAGCCACAAATGTGAGCGGAGCATGCTTTATGCCCACCCATTGCGCACGGCTACCGCCTGTGATGTGTATCGAATCGAGATTGCCGGCTGCCGCAGGGTTGTAGTAGGTGGGTGCAGCCCAGTATTGCGTGAACTGCGCATCTACCTGGCCCGAAGCCTCTCCACAGCCCCAGCCAAGCAGTGCCACCACCAGCAACAGGCGTGCCAGCACGCGGTGTCTATATTTCCTTGCAGTGCAGTTCATCATTCAAAATAAAACGTCAAGACCACCATGTTGTCCTGTGCCTTGTCAACACTTTGCGTGAATCGCATCATTTCCGGGTTATCTTTCAAGTCAGGACGTTTCTTTTCAAGTATATTTTTCAGTCCGAAGCAGAATTTAAGCTCTGGGCACAGCTTGAAGAATGGCAGATACAAATCGCACCCCATGCCCACAGTGAGCATGAAATCCATGTCCTTAAAGCGCAACTGCTCCGGGCGTTCCTTGCCCACATCATATATCGCCATCACGCCGCCTGTGAAGTATGGGCGCATCTGGCGATAGCGCAGTGCCGAATATTTCAAATCCACAGGCAGCACTATGTAGGTTGCCTTCACATTTTGACTCTGCTTATATTCTTGCTGGTTCGCAGCGTCGGGATCGCCCAGCGCATTGCGATATTTCACCACCTTGTTGCCGAAATACATGCCTGGAGTGAAACGCAGGTTAAAATATTGCGACAAACGGAAATCGGCGAGCACGTTCACGCAAAATCCAGGCGAATGGCTCGGAATGTCGGCAAACCACGACTGTCCGTCATCGGTCACATAGCCGTTGTTGGTCAAATTCAGGTCTTGAAAGTTCATGCCCACAGAAAAACCGAAATGAATCTTCCTCATGTCGGCATACGGACGGTTCAAAATCTTGTCGTTTTCCTGCGCCACTGCCGCGCAAG
Source organism: uncultured Muribaculaceae bacterium (assembly GCA_934636465.1). Classification (GTDB taxonomy): domain Bacteria; phylum Bacteroidota; class Bacteroidia; order Bacteroidales; family Muribaculaceae; genus Sodaliphilus. The sequence continues at coordinate 124,661 of CAKUAR010000002.1, read as the reverse complement.
CGCACAGCAGCATGACCAAAGCCAATGTTATATGTCGTATTTTTTTTGTCGCCATCAATTTTTATAACGCATTTTTTGAGCCGATATTGCAAACGGCTCTCTTTTTCACACTTTTTGCACCGCTTCGCCGCGCCGTGAGCACCACTGCCAATATGGCCTCACCACCAACTTGTGCAAGCCCCACGACAGTGCTATCTGACACAGCACCGAAGTCGCCACGAACCACGCATTGTGATAGCCAAGCGTCACGCCGGTGTAGTGATACACCAGCGGAAGCAGTGTCACGCTAAGTGCCATGGGCGCAATGGCCTGATAAAGATATAACTCAAAACTGATTTTGCCCAAGAAGCGCAGCGGCTTGGTAAGCAGCAACCTGCCCACCGGTCCTTCCACCCCATTGCAAGCCGCCATAGTCCACATCAGCGCACCAGCCGGAATCCACCATAAAACCGTGGCGTCATACCACTCAAGCGCAGCGGCAAAACTGCGGTGAAGCACAATAAACGCCACCAGACTGCCCCATGCGCCCATCTCAAGCCAACGTGCGCCACGCCGCGTGGCTTTGCCCCCTGTGCGAACCCAAGTCTCGCCAAGTGTCATGCCGAGGGCAAACTCCCCCACGCGTGCCAATGGGCACACATACAGATAGTTTTTCATTTCTTCTGCCACGGCAAAATGAATTGCCGCAACGTTCACGCACAACAATACCACCACTATGCACCAAAGCGCGCCGAGTTTGGTTTTCGACCAGAAGCGCGCCAGCAGTGGATAGACGGCGTAGCACAGCAGTAAGGCGCCCAAGAACCACGACAGCACGTTATAGGAGAAGAAACACTCTTGTACAGGCACAAAGGTCTGCAAAAGCAGCAAGTTCACCGTCAGCGGCCACAACTTGGCAACGAAAGTGCCACCCCTCACAGCAAGCAACACAAACAGCAGCATGGCAAGCCAGTGAGCCGGATAGAGCTTGACAGCACGTCTGAACCAAAAAGGCAAACTGTCACGCCAAGTCAGCTTTTCGCCACGATGATGAAGCGTCACGAGAAATCCACTCGACACGAAGAAAAAAACCACACCGCACCACGTCAGTTGACAAAACTCCTGCTTAAAACCGAAGTGAAACATGAAAATGCACATGGCAAGCACGCCTCGCCACGATGCCACAACCGGTATGTTTTGCTTCTGCCTGCTCATAACAGGATTTTTCAGCCGAGCATTGAAGTGTAGTTGCTCGATTTTGAGCGTTGTCCGTGCAACTTATACACAAAGTTAACCACAGGTCGCCACAAGGCATACACTGGTGAGAGCACCAGTCCAGGGACTTGAAGCACACGGCCAGAGTGATTGAACGAAATCATAAGCAACAGCCACGACAGCAGCAAAATTGCCACGGCGGCAATCAGCACAAACGCATTGCGATAGTCAAAAGCCACAGCAGCCGCAAGCGCACCTATCTGCATATAATTCACAAGCGACATCAGCCCTTGCACAACAAATGGTGTGCGTCTCACAAAACGCGAAGTGAAATCACGGCGGAGCTTCAACTCCTTATGCGCCGAAGCCACGTTGTCATAATATGCCACAAGCTGGCTTTCTGGGGCAATCTCCACACGCGTGTTGGTGCGCGTGGCTATCACACTCAAAAACACGTCATCATCGCCCCATCGCAAGTCCATCGACTTAGAGAAGCCATTGTTGTCGAAAAACAATTTCTTGCGGTAGGCAAGGTTGTCGCATGTGCCGCGATAAGGCCGTCCCTTTATTGCGCTGTTAAGGTATTGCGAGGCAACGGTCACGGTGTCAAACACTCTGTAGCCACGTCCAAGTCCTTTATCTTTGCTATAACGATAGTGCGAATAGCCTATCACCACGCCAACTTCGGGCGTGAAATTGCGCATCATGGTTGCAAGCCAGTTGGGGCTCATTGCACGACAGTTGGCGTTAGTAGTCAGCACCACGTCATATTTAGCAGCTTTCACGCCTATCATCAGCGCCAGTTTCTTTCGCGACAAGCCTCTTGTTTCCATTGGCGTGAATGTGACGTGCAGATGCGGATAGCCGGTTTTCATGTCGCTCAGCAAATCGCGCGTGCCGTCGGTAGAGCCGTCATTCACCACAATCACCTCAAACTCCGGATAATCCTGCTCAAGCATCATGGGCAGAAAGCGTGACAGCCAATCGGCATCGTTGCACGCATAAACAATAACCGAAACCGGTTGCAACTCCTCCGCATAGTCGCGCTCGTCCTCATAGCGCAGCTGGCGCTTCAAGCGCACGGTGCGGCTCCAGTGCCACACGGCAAAAATAAGGGCAAACAGCAGCCCCAAGCCAAGCAACAAACACGAAATCGGATTAAATGCCAATGAAAAACACATGCTTAAATAAAAAATATACTGTCAATTCTTCGTACAAAATTAGTTATACTTGCAGAAATAGTTATCATCAACGCTCCCATTTTTGCCACTTCGCAGCCAAATAACACACAAATTTCAATCACACGCACAGCTGCCGGCAAGCCCACGACACTCATTTTGAACATCACAAAAAATGACTTACCTTTGCAAGGTTATACAAACGAAATTGGCATTGAATCAGGGTTCATCACAAAAAAGAACTTCCAAATTCCTAAAAGACATAGGAATTTACGCTATTGGTAATCTTGGCTCCAAGATTATCACTTTTTGCATGGTGCCTCTTTACACCCATTTCATTGAAAACAGCAGCGATTATGGCTACTATGACATTTGCTTAACTGCGGTTTTCCTGATAATGCCGTTTGTAACCATGCAGCTGCGCGATGGGGCTTTTCGTTTTTTGCTTGAAACCGAAGACAAGCAGCAACGCGTCCACATCGTCTCAATGGTTTACAGGACATTGGCACTAACGTTTGCATTGACCATTGCAATCGCCTTAACCATAGCCTGCTTTTTCAAAATCGACTATTTAGGCTACACCATTGCTTTGCTTCTGGCAATGAGCCTACAAGAAGTCGTATCTCAAGTGTTCAGAGGACTCGGAGACAATAAAGCTTTCATTTCTGTTGGAATTTTATCAGCTTTTGGCATAGGAGTTTTCAGCGTGATTTTTGTAGTGTGGGCAGACCTTGGCATCAAGGGTATTTTCATAGCCAATATTCTGGCTCGTATAATAGCAATTGCCCTTGTGGAACTAAAAGTTCGCACCATAAAACGTTTTTTCAACATAAAAGTTCCTATAAAAGACACTGCGAAAAATGTTTTAAGTTTTTCATTGCCTCTTTTGTCGGGCTCTTTATGCTGGTGGCTCACAAGCAGTAGCGACCGATGGTTCATCTTAGAGTTCTTAGGGCGTGACGTCAATGGCATCTACGCCGTCTCTATAAGATTCACAAGCATTTTAACCACATTTGCCACTATATTTTATCAAGCCTGGCAAGAAACCGCCATACTGCAATACAACAGTCCTGACCGAGACAGTTTCTTTTCAAAAATGCTGAGCAATTACATTGTTTTGCTGGCAATAATGGTTGTTGGTTTCTGCTTTGTATTAAAAGTTAATTATTTTTGGCTTATTGGAAACCAATATAGTTACAGCAAGTGGTATTTATACCCAATGGCTATTTCTGCTTTGCTTTTTGCCGTGTCAGCCTTCTTCGATATGGGTTATCAGTGTGCGAAGGACACAGCTCGCACATTGCCCGCAATCACCCTAAGTGCCGTGATTAACGTTGTGTCAAATTATGTTTTAGTGCAAATTTGGGGTGTTTGGGGCGTAATAGCCACTTCCATAATAACCTACACAGTCCTTGTCCTCTATCGCTGGTTCGACATGCGCCGTTACATTCTGTTCACGCTAAAAAAAGAAACTTTTGCGCCATTGATTATAATGTTAATAGCAGGAGTCGCATACTACCTAACAACATTTTGGTGGCAAGACATGCTGGTTGCTTTCATTGCAATCAGCCTTCAATTGTGGTTTATGCCAAAAGCCATATTTCACTCAATTTTGAATCGCTTTTTCAATAAAACAAAGTGCAATGCACAATAAACAAAAACCATTGCCGTTAAAAAGAATAAGATTATTTCGAAATAAACGTATATATGAAAAATAGGATTCTATTCGCAATTATCTCACTCGTCGTCTTGGCTTCTTGCTCAAGCACAAAAGATAACAAACTCGTTTACTTTAAAAATTTAACTGGAAATGACGGAGTTTTAGCCAATGTTGACGATAAATATATAATCAGAGTCCAGCCTGATGACGAGTTAATAATAACCATCACATCTTCTGTACCTGAAGCCACTGCCATGTATAACTTGCCTTTAGGAAACCCATCTACACGAGGCAATGTCACTGCATCGTCGCAGCCTCGGCTTCAGACATACATCGTTGACCCAAAAGGAGACATTGAGTTACCACTCATAGGCAAACTTCATGTACAAGGATTGACCACCAATGAAATCTCAGAATTAATAAAAGGTAAAGTAGCCCAAAACGTAAAAGACCCTTTCGTCAGAGTTGAGATGATTCAATTTGGTGTAAATGTTATGGGAGAAGTGCAAAGCCCACACCGAGTTGAAATCAACAAGCAACGCTTCACTCTACTTGATGCGCTTTCTGCAGCCGGCGACCTTACCGTCTATGCAAAACGTGACAACATACTCATAATGCGCACCGAAAATGGCCAACTGACATACCACCGCGTCAGCCTAAACGACCCCGATTTGTTTAAATCGCCATATTTCTACATGCAGCAAAACGATGTGGTTTATGTTGAACCTAACAAAATTAGAACCAACAATTCTAAATATGACCAAAACAATGCTTATAAGCTGTCAGTCATATCAACTGTTGTGAGTGCTGTCTCGGTCATAGCCTCTCTCGTAATTGCATTAACACGATAAACGAAACATAGGACTCATGGAACAAAATACAGTAAGCACCACAAAAGACAAATCTGTTGATTTATCTTCAACTCTAAAAGGATACTTTAAATATTGGTGGCTGTTTCTCGCATCGTTCATAGTGTGCGGAGCTTTAGCCGGCTTTTACCTCAAAATAAAGTCACCAACTTATCTTATTGCGTCATCAATTCTCATTGGTGACGACGATGCCGCTATGGGTGGCGGAGGTGGTGGTTCTTCAAAAAGCCCAGGTTCCTCCATCATGAAAAGCCTTATAGGTGGTGGCAATGCCAACGTTGATAACGAACTTGTGATTATGGGGTCTGAAAGCCTTAACGCGCAAATGATAAGTGCGCTTGGTATCAACCGTAGCTACTATCAAAAAACGGGGTTTTTGCAGAAAAAGGACTTGTATCGCACTTCGCCTGTCACTGTTGACGCTCCAGAGCAAATTTTCGACACCCTATCGTTAGTTCTGAAATTCAAAATAGAAATTAACAAAGCAGGCAAAGCCAACATAAGCGTCAAAAAGGGAATGTTCAGCACCATTGCCAACGTGAAAGACGTGCAGTTGCCAACTGCGGTAAAAACGCCTTATGGCACTTTCACCGTCAACAAAACTCGCTATTACGTCCCGGGCAAAGATTTGACAATAAACGCTGTGATTTCCGGAAACATACCAAAATCTGAAGCATTGTCTGAAGACATGACAATAAAAGTAATGTCAAAAAAAGCCGATGCCATCTACCTTGATGTCCTTGACACCGACGTGAAGCGTGGTCGTGACATTCTCAACACGCTTATGGCCTTGTATAACGAGCGCGGATTGAAAGACAAGGATAACCAGGCCATCAACACAGCCAAATTCATTGACGAGCGCATAAATTTGATCTATAAGAATCTTATGGGCACTGAGGCTGAAATAGAGTCCTACAAAAAGGCGCACAAGATGGTTGACCCTGAAATTCAAGTAAAGAGCATCATTGGTAAGCAAGACATCACGCAAAGCAAACTCATTGGCATGGAAACCCAATATCGCATTGTGAAGATGATTAAAGACTTCATGGCAAACCCTGCCAACAAACACACCATAGTGCCTTTTGAAGCCGACTCCACTGCTGCAAGTTCAGCCATCAAGACTTATAACAAATTACTTACCGACCGCATGCATCTGTCAAGCTCTGCAAAGGACAACAACCAAAGTCTCAAAATCCTTGACGAGCAGATTGACGTGATGCGCAACACCGTCAAGAAAAGCATTGACAACACTTTGGCTGCCATTCGCATTCAGATGAGCCAAGTTGGTTCTGTCAATGCCGAGGCAACCGACAAGGTGAATGAGCTGCCCACCACAGAGCGTGAGGCCAAAAACTTGTATCGCGAACAAGAGATACAAAACGAGCTCTACATTTTCCTCCTTCAAAAACGTGAAGAAAATGCACTGCGACTTGCTTCAACCACACCAAAAGGCAAGGTCGTTGACCCTGCCTATGCAATGAGCAAACCAATTAAGCCAAAGCCTGCAATTGTGATAATGATTGCACTTTTGGCTGGATTTCTGATTCCAATAATTATAATTCAACTCAAAAAAGCGCTCAACACCAAATTCAACACGCAAGACGAACTTGAAGCCATTGCCAACTCTCCGGTAATAGGTCACATTCACCACAACCGCCACAATACGCCGCTAGTTGTCAAATCTGGCAAAACGTCATCAATCGTTGAACTGTTCCGCTATGTGCGCAACAACGTGCAATTCATGCTCAATGGCAAGAACGATAAAGTGGTGCTCGTGACCTCTGGTGTGAGTGGTGAGGGAAAATCATTTATAAGCACCAATGTTGCGTCATCTTTCGCCCTGCTCGGCAAGAGAGTTGCACTTGTGGGCATGGACATTCGTAGCCCGAAACTTGCCGAAATGCTCAACTTGAAGAGCGTGCCTGGCGTTACAAGCTACTTGGCCGACCCAGAGCAAACCATCGATGGTGTTGCGCAACACACAAGCGATGTTGACGGCCTTGACGTGTTCGTTGGCGGAGCAATTCCACCGAACCCATCAGAATTGCTGTTGAGCAACCGCACAGCGCAATTCATCGACGAGCTTCGCAGCCACTACGACGTAATCATCATCGACTCTGCCCCTGTGGGCATGGTGAGTGACACATTCTCGCTTGCTAAGTTTGCCGATGCCACATTGGTTGTGACACGCGCCAACTACACCAAGCGCAACATGGTCAAATTCATCAACAAGCTCGTTGAGACCAATCGTCTGCCAAACGTGGGTCTTATCATCAACGACACCAAGCCAAGCAGCGACAACACATACGGCTATGGTCAAACCAACGACAACGAAGACTAAAGACAAGTTGGTAGAAAAACGACAATGGAACTAACAAAAGGTAACATAGTCAGTAAATTCCTATACTGGTGGTTTTGGATATCTACTTGCTACGGCTTTGTTTGTGATGAATTCCTATCCACAGATTTATGCAACACTGTAGAACAGTTGATGCTTCTGTCATCAAATGCCGCTTTTCTGATACTTGGTCTAATAACAATACGTCATAAATTAGATATTGCTATAGCTATAAGTTACGTTATTATCTCATTCATATGCACCTGCATAATCAATCATCTCTCACCAATCACATGGCTTAATGGCTCACGCATCTTTTGGGGATTTATTTTCACCGTTCCTATTTTCAGATTTATTTGTGATGATGAAATGTTGCGTGACAATTTTGTGAAAAAATTCGACCGAACATTACTTATTTGGCTTTACGTACAAGCATTTTGCATAACATGGCAGTATTTTGAGTATGGTGCTGGAGATCCAGGCGGTGGCTCTTTTGGAACAAAAGGGTTTTCGGGAACTGTCAGTATATGTATTTATTTAATTTCCTTATATTTGATTCGTAAACGGCTGGATAATCAAAATCTTTGGAGAAGTGTTGCTGCAAACTGGAAATATCTTGCACTACTCATACCAACTTTTATGAACGAAACTAAAATAAGTTTCATTCTATTGGCTCTTTATCTCATACTTTTAATTCCTATAAACAAAAAAACAGCAAAAAGACTCATGATTGGAATTCCTGCCATAGTTGGCATTTTAGCGGGAGCCGTATTGCTGTTTTCTTCTCTAACCATGTATAACGGTAATTTTACAGCCGACGATGTGTTCTCTATCAATTTTTTGGAAAAATACATGTACGCTGATTTTGAAGAGAGTGAAGGCAATGCTAAATATGGACTTGAAACAGAGAATCAGCTACCAGATGTCCCCAGAATAACAAAAATTGCATTTCTCCCAATACTTTTAGACCAAGAAGGCGGAAATCCTTTGTTCGGCTTCGGTGTGGGACATTTTATGACAGGAAGTTTCTTTGGAACAACAGAATTATATGAAAATTGGGATTGGCTACTTGTAGGAACTTCGCCCATGATTTTTTTAGTCTTTGTTCAACTCGGTATTTTAGGGTGCATTTGGACAACTTTCGTATGGATTACTTGGTTCACTAGTCATCCAAAGCCCTTTGATAAACGAGATATCAATATTCAGTTGCTCATAATTGCAATCATCGTTGGCATGTTAATCTATGGTCCTCTTTTCCGTGATATGAATTTCTGCTATATTCTTATAGCAATCCTGTATTTTTCATGGGAAAGAAAAGACACAAAACAACTAAATACAGACACCCCAAAAGCCAACCTCTCCACCACAGCATAGCACTGACACGCTTTTGATTTGACGCCATGGTTAAAGTATCTATAATTGTTCCCATCTATAAAACAGAGCTATATTTAGCGACTTGCTTAAAATCACTCATCAATCAGACGCTAAAAGATATTGAAATAATATTAGTTGACGATGAGTCTCCTGACAAATGTCCTGAGCTCTGTGACAGTTACGCAAAGCAAGATAACAGAATTAAGGTCATACACAAAAAAAACGGTGGTCCTAGTAGTGCCAGAAACAAAGGTTTAGAGGCTGCTGATGGCGAATATATAGCTTTTTGCGACAGTGATGACTTCGTTGCACTAAACACTTACGAAATATGCTATAATATGGCTGTAGCACAAAATGCAGATGAAGTCCGCTTCCTACACCGCAGGTTTCATGACCATGCAAACATAACAACAAGTGACAATTCGGCTGCGAAAATATACCAGACTTCAAATTTAATTGAAAAGCTCAATCCTATCTTGACAAATATGGCACCACTGCTAAGACAGGAATCGCAAATAAAATCTGATGCAAGTCAATGTACTGCAATCTACAAGACAACTGTAATAAAGCGGCACAACTTGAAATTTCAATCCGAAAAAGAATTAATTAGCGAAGATTTTTTCTTTAATTTAGATTTTGCTGCAGCTTGCAAAACAATAGTTTTTACAGAATATGTTTTTTACAACTACCGGCATAATTTCCAATCTGTGAGCATGTCTTTTAACCCCGATAGATATTTAAAGAACATTTTCTTTTTTCCAAATCACCTTGCAAAAAGGTTAGAAAGCTTAAACTATCCTAATGCTAAAGTCGTTGCTTCTGGACATATATTCAGCAGTCTATTTGCTTTTATAAAACACATTTTTAATTCCAACTTAAATTTAGATAGTAAAAAAGACGCATATTACAATCTCGATTTCAATAAACTAAAAAGCACTTATTCCACATATCCTGTTCAATACCTTTCTTTTGCCACAAGGGTGCGCTTTAAGATTGTTATGTCGCAAAATTTCTGGTTGTGCTATGCGTTTGAGGTCGTGAAGAATCTCTTACTCAAGTTTCGCAAAGAGTGAGCAACCACAGTGGCAGTGTCATGCCGTCAGAACGTGTTGCCCGACACCACCCGACGCTTCACGTTAGTTATGTTATTCAGCAACTCCGAGCCTCGTATGCCATAAAACTTATTGTTGCACACCTCCAGACGCTCGAAACGCATATTCTTGGTTGGAACATTGGAATAGTGAGCTAAGAGGCTGCCGCCGCCTTTATTTGCAGTCACGACATTGTTTCTAAAAACAAGTGTTCCTGTCTTTGCAAACTCCTGCAAGAAATATTCCCAACTCGTACTCAAGAATTCGTTGTTTGAGAAATTCAAGTCAAGACGGTCAAGGTTATTGCAGAATATCGTAGTTCCTCCCTCAAACCGATTACCAGAAGCATTTATCTCCATACGCTGTATGATTCCCTTTGTAACCGACAAACTTGCCAGCACACACAGCCCTTTCAGCACATTGTTTCTCATATTCACTTTGCCTCCGGCATTGTTAACATACATTCCCACCATGCCACTTTGCTTATTGGCAGCATCTTTGGTGGAGGACACGTTGTTGCCATCAAACTCCACAGTAGCACCATCTATGTCAAGCAAATTATAATAATTATAGCCGTCAGCCCCCAACACATTAGCCTTGCTATCTATCACATTGCCGCTTATCACAAATGATTCTTTTGTCTCAGAGTGATCCACAATTCTAAAAATTGACCTCGCCGACCCTTTTACAGACGACTCTGCCAAACACCTCACGGTGTTGTTTATGTACCTTATATTTTGGCCAGTAGTGTTTTTCTCTTTTTGAAAAGCAAAAATGCAGCGCACGTCGCCAGCCACAGTTATATCATTGCCCGAGAACGTCACATCGCGCACATCAGCAGCAACATTGCTGCTCTTCTGCCCCTCTACATTAAACATCGAGAATGCCATGGTCAATGGCTGGCCAGCTGCACCAGAAAGCCACAATTTGTTATCACAAACTTTTATGTTGCGCTTATAAGCCGATGTTGCATTTGTGCCGGCACTCCATGCGTTGTTTCCAGTTCCATAGAATCCTACCACTTCATCATTTCCCTGCTTTTTGAATTCATTATTCGACACAAGCACGTTCTCGGTGTTTCCAGAGAGCCACAGGATTCCGCCATCATGATTGTTGTTGTAGTTTATCAAGCTGCAGCTGGTCACTGTCACATTATTGCAACAACGCATGTTTAGATTCGTGCACACAGCATTGTCTATGTAGCTCGACACCGATTTGATGTCAACACGGTCGGCATGATAGATTTTCAGCAAATATTTCGCGCTGTTCACGTCCCAGGCCATTCCCTTATGTTTCTCAAGGTCAATGCCCATGTTTGTCACCCCCACGGCTATCGTGCGCCCGAAGTGTCCGGCAGCCTTTATGAAACAGTCGTCAGAAAAACGGCTGTTGACACGACATTTCAGTGTGGTTTTTGCAGAGCCTTTTCCTGTCATGGTCAAGTTGCACAGCATTTCCACAGTGCCGCTCAAATAATATGTGCCAGCCCCAAAATTCACCTTCACCGTGTCGCGCTCCGTAAGGCCGGCTGCCGCGCGTTGCCATGCGGCAGTCACATCTTGACCCGATTTTTTGAAGTTAAGCACACGCACAGTGCCTTGCGACAGCAACACGCACATCGCAAGCACCACCACAGCGAGAAATCTCGTCATGACAAACTATATTTTGTTATTAGTTTTTCCGGATTACACATTGAAGCGGAACACCACTATGTCGCCGTCTTGCACCACATATTCCTTGCCCTCTATGTGCATCTTTCCGGCCTCTTTCACTGCCGCCTCGCTGCCATAGGCTATGTAGTCGTCATATTTTATAATCTCGGCACGAATAAATCCGCGTTCAAAGTCGCTGTGAATCACGCCGGCACACTGTGGAGCCTTGTCACCCTTGTGGAATGTCCATGCCCTCACTTCCTTTGGTCCGGCGGTGAGGAATGTCTGCAAGTTGAGCAATGCGTAGGCAGACTTAATCAAGCGGTTCACACCACTCTCCTGCAAGCCAATCTCCTGCAAAAACATTTGCCGCTCCTCGTATGTGTCAAGTTCGGCAATCTCACTCTCCGTTTGAGCTGCAATCACAAGCATCTGGGCATTTTCGTCCTTTATTGCCTCACGCACTGCATCTACGTAGGCATTGCCAGCGGCAGCGCTCACGTCGTCAACGTTGCACACATACAACACAGGCTTATTGGTCAGCAAGAACAATTCGCGCGCTATGCGTTCCTCCTCCTTGCTTGCAAGCTCCACTTGGCGTGCATTTTTGCCTTCCGACAGCGCCTCCTCATAGCGTTTCATCACTTCGCACTGCATTTTGGCATCACGGTCGCCAGCCTGTGCTTGTTTCTGTACACGGCTTATGCGGCTCTCTATGGTCTCCAAATCGCGCAACTGAAGCTCAGTGTCAATCACCTCCTTGTCACGCACTGGGTCAACCGAACCGTCAACGTGTGTCACATTGCAGTCGTCAAAGCACCTCAACACATGTATTATAGCGTCAGTCTCACGAATGTTTGCCAAAAACTTGTTACCAAGACCCTCTCCCTTTGAAGCGCCTTTCACAAGTCCGGCAATATCCACAATTTCCACCGTGGTAGGCACTATGCGCTCCGGGTGAACAAGCTCGGCAAGTTTGTTAAGTCGTTCATCGGGCACGGTTATCACGCCCACATTAGGTTCTATCGTACAAAAAGGAAAATTCGCAGCCTGTGCCTTAGCATTCGACAGGCAATTAAACAAAGTGGACTTGCCCACGTTAGGGAGTCCCACTATGCCGCATTGAAGTGCCATATATCAAAGATTTTTTATTGTCCTAAAATTCACGCAAAGTTACAGAAAAACATTCAGATAAGAAACACTACAACACCTCCGCCTCTTGCCATTCATATAATCAGTCACCTCACAATAGTGGTCGTGACACCGGGCTGCCTCATTTTGGCCAACGCACAGGAAACGTGAAATAGGTGCTGGGGTATGGCTCATTTTTCAGTGTGAAGTGCCACCACTCTGTGTCGAGCGGCACGAAGCCATGCTTCATCATCACATTGCGCAGCAGGTTGCGGTTTGCAAGCTGCTCTGGTGTCACATCGGCAAAATCAGGATGCGAGCGTTTTCCAAAATAGTCAAACGTTCCGCCCATGTCGAGGTCGCGCCCAGTGCGCATATCCCACAGCGTGAGGTCAACCGTGCTCCCACGGCTGTGACCAGAGCGATGGGCTATGTAGCCCTCTGCAAACAGTACTTTCTTTGGCCGCTCCGGATAAAAATAAGACTTCATTATGGTGTCACCCAAATTTTTGCCCCATTTCACAAAGTGGTCAACAGCCTTTTGTGGGCGGTAGGAGTCATATATTTTCAGCCTATAGCCCATGCCTGTCACCTCATCGCTTACAGCCTTCAGCGCCTGTGCAGCCTTTTTTGTCAACAACGCGCAAGGCTCTTCGTAGCCATTAATGCGCCGTCCCACAAAGTTATATGTGCTGTAATATCTTACGTCAAGCATCACATCGGGAATATATTCCGACAGCGACACAAAGTCGGAGTTGTCATCTGACTTAACACCGCCTTTTGCGTCGGCCACACCACAGCCCATGGCCACGCATAGCATCGTTGCCAACACGCAACGCACCACATTTCTTGTCAAATTCATTCTCATGTGTTTTAGCAACCTTTGCCGTCTATGCTGCAGTAAGAGCCTTCGGGCACTCGCGATTTAAGCCCCACTTCTTCGGGCGACAACGTAACCGTGCCGTCGTCAAGCACAAAGCAGGGTATTCCCACAGAGCCGTTGGCTCTGGCCTCGTCGAAAAGTGGACTGGTGTCGCGCAATCTCAAAAATTCCTTCAAGTGACGCACATGGCTGCCTATGTCAACAATTTCAAAACGTTTGTCGCCCTTCACTTGCTTTTCCACAAACGTGCAGTCAGGGCAAGTTGACATTCCATAAATCCTTATCATAACTTGTGTTTTTAATAGACTATTTACTCATTTACGACTCCTCACGCTCAACAGCCTTGATTGCCGCCTCAAGTATCTCTATATTGGTTTTAAGCGTAGTGTTATTGCCGCTTTTTGCTTTCAGCGAGTTCAGAAATGCCACTCGTTGCCCATGACTGAAACCGCTAATCATATATCTCACCCAGTATTGTGGCACGAGCTGCTCATCAAGCATCTTTGCAAAACGGTCTTTTTGCGTCGATGTCAGCAGTGTGCCGTTCTCGTCATCAAGGAAATAGCTATATGCGCCAGGGTCGTCGGAGTAACGTGCCGGCACAAGTTTCATGTGTCTTGGGCTGTTAAACGTGTAGGCAAATGCCGTGGTGTCGCCGTCAATTGTTGTCACGCGGTCATACATGTCAAGCGACTTGCCCAGATGATATGTCTTCTTCGTCTTGCCTATAGTGACAGTGCTGTCAGCAAAATGCCATGTCTGGCCGTCCTCAGCCCTGTATGTGCCTCGCAGCAGTGCCTTGATGCCGTGGGATTGTGCGCTGTCGAGCGCTGTCGTCACACAAGCATACATGGAGTCGCGCGCGGTGCATCGCTTGCCGTCAACGAGCAGCAACACATCGGTCGACTTGCCATTCTCTTTCAGCACCAGCGCCGTCTTGCCTGCGGTTGTCACAAGTTGCCACTCGCCCGATTTTGGCAGTTTCATTTCAAAGCCACCCTCGTGCAAAGTGCCGCCATACAAATTCCAAACCGAACCAGAGTCTTCCACCTGATATAGTGCCTCTCCGTTTTGCCACAGCTGACCGGCCTCAACAGTCACGGCACGCTCGTGCTGCGTGGAGCAAGAGCACACAAGCACAGTGCCTACCGCCAGCAGCGTCAATATTGCATTAAATTGCCTGCTTCTCATCTTTTCGCTTTTTTTTAGAACACTGCAAAGATAATGCGCCAACAAGATTTTTGGTTAAATTTGCCACAAATCTTTTTCGCAACGCAACTGCCATGAGCCGCATCACCGCAAATTAAAGTTCCACCGTAACGCCAGTGAGGCGGCTGCGCTCGGCTTCCAGACATATACGGTGGCTCTCTATGCTTGCATCTATCGTTGACACAAGCCCACCTTGCTTGCCTGTTATGGTGTTGACAAACGCCTCCACAAGACTCAAGTCAGAGCCTGCATGAAATGGCTGCTTCATCACCTCGCTAAAGTCAATGGTGCGACTCGTGCGACTGCGAAAATGGCTTATGGTCAGAGTCCGTTCATCACCCACAATCTCGCCCTCGGTCAAGTTGATGCGCGTGAAGCGGTCGTCTTTGCAAGTAAACACGTTGATGGTCATGGTCATGTCCACGCCAGTTGACTGCTGCATTATCAGCGTTTGGTTATCGGCCACATTGTTGTCGCAGTGATACACGCATCGCCCGAATGGTCCTTCTCGCAGTTGCCAGTCTATCACGCCGTCTATGGTCTGCCCTTGCGGCACATCAAAGTTTCTTATCCACTCATGCCTACGCTTATAGAGGTCAATCGCCGAGAATGGGCATTTGTCCTCCACTTTGCAATCTACACAGCGCGCGGCCGACCCTTTCGGCGCGTTTTCCGCCTTGAACCATCGCAGCGACCCCATGGAGCTAACTCGCTGACACTTGCCGCCAACGAGCCAAAGCAAGAAATCCACATCATGACAGCATTTTGCCAAAATCAGCGGATTTGTAACCTCGGAGTTGCGCCAACACCCACGCACAAAACCATGTGCAAAGCGGTCAATACCCACGCCTGTGCTGTGCTCCACCGATATGATTTTGCCAAGCTCTCCAGAATCCACTATTTCCTTTATTTTCATGAAATAGGGGTGGTAGCGCATCACATGGCACACGCCCACCACCACTCCGGCTCGGCGTGCGGCATCGGCTATACGCTCACACTCAGCCACAGTTTGAGCTATGGGCTTCTCAAGCAGCACATGATAGCCGACTGCTATTGCCTGCAGCGTGGGCTTCACATGCTTGTCTTCTGGTGTGCACACAAATGCGGCATTAACGCCACTCACCGGATTGCGGAAATAATCGTCAGCCGACTTGAAGCACCTGTCGGCCGGCAAGCCGAATTTTTGTGCCACCGCATCGCGCCTTATGTCGTCAGGTTCCACCACGGCAGCCAGCGACACGGTTGACCGGTGCTGCTGCACATAGTGCAGATAAGTATTCATGCGATTACCGGCTCCGATAGCAACTATCGAAACCGGTTCTCGCACTATATTGTTTTCTATTTTCACTTTCAAATGTTTACCAAAAACGTGAAGCAGAGGATTTTATTTATCATTTCTTGTTTTTGCTCAAATCAAGTATGCGCACATTGCGGAACTTCACTCCTGGACCATGACCGCAGAAGCACACCAGTCCGTCCTTGTTGAACAAACCTGGGTGATTGCGGTGGTCAATGGTGTATGGGTTGTTTTTAGAGCCGTCAGGAGCCACATTGTGACCCTTGCATGCCTCACGAATGTTGCAGTCGGTGATTACCTCGCCGTTCACAGTTACTTTTATGTTGTCGCCCTTGGCCACAATTTCTTCCACATTCCATTTGTTTTGTGTGAAATTCACGTGCTTTGGCACCACCACGCCATACACCGAACCGTGCTGCTGATATGGGTGCAGTCCTTTATAGATTGGCGCATCGTGGTCAAGCACCTGTATTTCCATGCCTTCGTATGCCGCATCAACGCCTTCAGTGGTGCGTATGCCTATGCCGTTGTTTGCGCCTTCTTCCACAAAGCAGAACTCAAAACGCAACACAAAGTCGCTATACTTCTTGTTGGTGTATAGGTTGCCCTCACCGCCATATTGAGCCGAAACCACAATCGCTCCATCTTCGGGCACATAGCTGGTCTTGTTGCCGTGCCACTTGTCGAGCGTGCGTCCGTCAAACAGCACCTCGTAGCCCTGTTTGACCTCATCGGCGCTCAACTTGAACACTGGTGTCGTGGCAAGTTCATTAATATAGAGGTCACGAATGTCAAAAAGTCCACTGTCTTTGCCAATGAGTTTTATCAGTCCGCTAAAGTTCACCTGTTTTGTTTTTGGGCTATTTAGCATAGTGACATTTTCTGCGATTATCACGCCGTTCGACACCACTTTCAGGCGGTCGTTAACCACTTTCACATAAAGCGTGTTCCAGCACTCGTCGGTGTTCACAGTTTCTTTGTTCTTCTTGTCGCCATACATGAATGAAACTCCGTCATTGCCGTTAATAGTCACTTCTGGCATGGAGCGCAGACACAGAGTAGATTCATCGGCAGAACGCCAGTCGAAGCACATTTCAAAATTTTCATATTTACTCGGCAAGGCAAACTGGTTGCGTGCAGTCTCGTTATTCACAAGTTTTTTGAACCCTGTGGTTTTAACTTTTGCAATCAAGCCATTCAGCTCGTTCACGGCATAGCCAGAGTCAGCGTCGCTTTGTGCAGCAAACACTTCTTTCGCTTTCACGAGCACATGTTTCACAGCGTCGCCGCCAAGCAATTCGTGATTTTTAGCTATGCTCTGCACTGCCTGTGCTGCTGTGAGAGCAGTTTCGGCATTGCCAAGATAGTTGCCCACAAGCATGAGCGATTGCAAAGTTCTCACATCACCCAGAGCCTTTATGTAGGCGTTGCCTATTTTAGCTTCTGGTTTGAGGTCAAGCGCACGGCGATAGCACAAATAGCGCAACGCGTCGTTCAGGTTTGACCCCTTGACGAGTTGCAGATAGCGCGGCAATATGGTAGAGCGCAAGTCGCTCTCTGCCTCTGCAATGTCAAACAGAGGGTTGATTGCGCCTTGGTTGTTGACCTGCATCAGAGCGTCAAGGGCGGCACTGCGAGTGTCAGCTTTGCCATAGGCAGCCACAAGAGTGGTGAGTGCAGGCTCATTGCCCACCTGTGCAAGCAGCGGATAATATAATTGCGGTTTTGCAGATTTTTTCAACTGATTGTTCACCACGGCATATTGCTCGTCTTGCGACTCGGCTGCTATTGCATTCTTCATTGCTGATTGCAAAGCTTTCACGTTGTCGGTCGATGCGCTTTCGAGCAGTGTGCCAAGCTGGGCGAAATTGTCTTTTGATGCCACGCCTTTCATTGCCTGTATGGCTGCTGCGCTTACAGTTGCATCGCCAGCCGACACCAGGTTTATCACCTTGTCGTAGGCTGCATGAATGTGGCGTTGCGAAGCCAGTTCAAGAGCCTTCACCTGCATATTGGCGTCGCCGTCAAGTGCTTTGACCACAGCGTTACCTATGTTGCCATTAAACGACAGCAATGTCGACTGAGCCTGCGCCGAGTAATTGCCTTGCAGTGCGGTCATCAGTACTTGCAGCGCAGCATCACCGCCTATCTTGCCAGCGGCCTCAATACCTGCATGTGCTAACTCCTCATTGCTTGAGCCAATGGCTTTTTCCACTATGTTCATTTGATTGGTAGCCTTGCTGTTGCCAAGCCATCTGACCACATCGGTCAAGGCATCAGCACTAAGTCCGCCAGCTTTTGCAGCCACGGCATCTATAATGCCTTTGCCGGCATAATCCACACCATATCGCAAAGCAGCATTGCGGAAGTCGCGGTTGTTGCTCTTGAGGGCTTCGGTCACATATTTTGAGGCATTTGCGGCATCATTCTTTATGAGCAGTCTGAGTCCGGCACATTGCACTGGCTCCACGTCAGCCTTGAGCAACACTTTGGCGGCTTTCACCACATCGTTGCTTTTACCCAAATTGTCAAGCAACTGCAAATAGCTGTCGGTGGCAGAAGTTGCATCGTCGGCAAACTTAACTGCCTTTGCTGCTTTTTCGAGTGCTTTGAGCGACTTGGCAGAGCCGCACACGCCCAGTGCGCCTTGCACGGCTGCAAGTGTTGTCGCATCGCCGCCTGCCGCAAGCCACGACAACAATATCGGTTCGGCTGCTTTTATTTTGCGCTTATAAGCCACATCAGCAAGCAGTGCCTTTGGGGCAGAACCGGCTTTCATCAGCTCAAGCACCGCATTGTCGCAATCTGGCAGCTTGGCAAGACCTTGTGCAGCAAATTTGCTCAAATAATCGTCGGTTATATATTTTGCCATCACTTTGGCATCTTCACTTTTGCCGCAGTTTGCAAGCAGCGTGAGCAAAAATGCCTTGTTTGGATTGTCTGTCACCTTATCAAGGCTTGCTATTAGACCCTTGCGCACATCAGTTGCGAGTTTTTCATTGCCAGGCAGTGTCACAAAATCCACAATTCCGTTAAGCGCATATTCAAATTTGGCGTTTTTACCCTTGTCGGCAGGCGTCAGCATGCCGGCTATCTGCTCAACGCCTTGTGCGCCGGTGCGCGCCATCTCACCCATCACCTGGTTGAAAACCGTCACATTGCTTGCTGGCAGTTGTGCCAATCCGTCGGCAACCACCGTCGAGGCAGCGCGGTTGCGGCTGTCCTGGGCATAGGTGCTGAAACTGCCAAGAACCATGGCAGAAAGCAGAAATATCGATAATATTTTATTTCGTTTCATGTTGTTTCCTTTTTCTTGGTTTGCTTTTTTCATATTTTCCACGGAGAACGCATCGGCTGGTCAATGAGTGCATTGGCAGCATCGTCATTAACAAACAACCCTGTCGCCGGATTAAACTCAAGCGTCTGGCGATTAAGCCTCAAGCCTATTGTACCCATATTCACAAGCGTGCAGCTGTTGAAACCATTTTGCTCATTGAGAGCAAATTTCTGCCGTGTGCGAATACACTCTATGAAATCGGTGCGTTGCGGTTCCGGGTCTGGATATTCCGCAATTTTGTTAAACACATCTGGTATTGTGCACCTAAATCCCTTATATACCTTACCCTTAGGTCCTTCAATATATGGAGTGTCGCCCTTGCTCTCATAGCCCTCGCCTTCAAGCACTATCTGACAGCCGTCACTATAAGTGTAGGTGATTTTGCGCCAAGTGCCCACTGCTTCGGGGTGCTGCTGTGGAGCGTCAACTTCTATCTTCACCGGCAGGTCATTGTCCTTGCCGAGCATATATTGCACAGGATCAAGGTAGTGCTGTCCCATGTCGGTCAAGCCACCGCCATCATAGTCCCAATAGCCACGGAACGTCTCATGCACGCGATGCTTGTTATATGGCTTGTAAGGAGCCGGGCCAAGCCACAAATCATAGTCAAGTTCAGCCGGAACTTGCTGCGGCACAAGATTTTCCTTGCCTACCCAATAGAACTTCCAAGCAAAACCAGTTGCGCCCGAAACCGTCACTTTAAGCGGCCAACCAAGCAGACCGCTGTCAATCAATTTCTTCAGCGGTTGCACTGTGGTGCCCATGCCATAGAACGTGTCAGTGAAGCGGAACCAGGTGTTAAGACGGAACACACGGTTGTAGCGTTCCACAGCCTCTTTCACCCTGCGTCCCTCGCCTATGGTGCGCGTCATGGGTTTCTCGCACCAGATGTCTTTTCCAGCCTTTGCAGCCATAACACTCATTATGCCGTGCCAGTGAGGCGGAGTGCAGATATGCACCACATCTACATTCTTGTCGTTGATTAAATCCACAAAGTTGTGGTAAGTGCTCACCGTCTCGCCAAAACGTTTCTTGGCTGCGGCTGCGGCATCGTTCAAGTGATTGCTGTCAACATCACACAGAGCCACAAGGCGGCATTGCTTGTCGCTTGTGAAGTGATATGACGACCGGCCTATTCCGCCTGTGCCGATTATACCTTTGGTTAACTGGTCGCTCGGAGCAACATATCCATTGCCTCCAAGCACGTTGCGGGGCACTATTGAAAACAATCCAACACAGCCCAGCGTCTTAAGGAAATTACGTCTGTTAGAGCCCATATACTAGCATTTTATTTCGTTTGCAATTTGATGTTAACAGCTTAAACTAAGCGTTCATCGTTTAAAGTCCCAAACAATGGTTTTTTATCAATCCAAATTTAATACATTTTCTCCACCCCACCCAAACTTTCCCCTCTCAAAAAAGAGAACCACGCCTCAAATTTCAAATGAGTCTTTGTAACTAACCATGTTTAAACTTAAACAAAGTGCAAAGCCAGCGCAAAGGACGGTGATTTGGTATGGGTGTAAAGCTGGGTGGCCAAAAAGTCACTATTTTTTTTTTGGGGGGGGGTAAACGACTGCCTTTTAGACACATATTGTCATGCAAGGTGGACATTTTTGCAGTAAAGCAGAGGCTGATGCGGAGTGGCACTGCTTTTGCCATTACTTATGGTGAGCGCGGCTCGCAAGGGTGCGGCGTTCAAAGATAAATTGAACAACAAAATTAAAAATATAGGAGATTAAAACTATGACAACACGCAGAAACAATCAGAATTGGTTACCCGATGTATTCAATGACTTTTTTGACAATGAATACCTGCCTAAGGCTAACGCCACGGCTCCGGCAATCAATGTTATTGAAAAAGAAAAAGAATATGATGTTGAGGTTGCAGCCCCTGGTTTGACCAAGGACGATTTCAAGGTGAGCCTCAATGAGGACTACAACCTTGTGATTGCAATCGAAAAAGAAAACAAGAAAGAGGATAAGAAGGAAGACGGCAAGTATTTGCGTCGCGAGTTCTATTATTCTCAATTTCATCAGGAATTGATTTTGCCTGACGACGTTGACAAAGACAAGATAACCGCAAGCGTCAACAATGGTGTGCTTGCAGTGGTGCTTCCTAAAGTGTCGCAAGAAGACATGAAGAAAGAATCTAAGGTTATCGACATCAAGTGACACGCTTGAATGTGGCACAACTTGCCAAGCATAGCAAACCGATGATAGTTCTGAGATAAATTTGTTTAATAGATAATTAGAATGAAAAGCCGATGCGCAGTGATGCGCGCCGGCTTTTTTGTTTTTGTTATGCTGGGCTAACGTATGGCGATTACTTCACTTTGCCAACGAGAGCTTTGGCTTCTTGAAGCGTGCGGCCGTTGAGCAGCGAGCCTTCTTTCCAGTTGATGCCCGGATATGCAGCTTTTAGGTCTTTTGTGGCCTTGGTTACGGTGCTGCCACCCGAAGTGGCAAATGTTATGACGGTTTTGCCTTTCAGGTCGTTGCTCTCAACAAAGGTGTTGATGATTGTGGGAGCCGTGTACCACCAGATGGGGAAACCCACATACACGGTGTCGTATTGCCACAGATTCTCAACTTTGCCTTTGATGGCAGGGCGTGATTTAGGGTTTTTCATTTCAACGGAGCTGCGCGAATTGTCGTCGTTCCAGTCGAGGTCGGCCGACGTGTAAGGCTTTTCGGGCACAATTTCATATAGGTCGGCATTTGCTGCCTTGGCAAGCTGCGTGGCAGCCTCTTTGGTTGTGCCTGTAGCAGAAAAATATGCCCCACAAGGTGTGCCATGTCGCATAAAAAATGTAATTTTGCATAGCAAAAAGAGTAAACACACTATTTCGAAAGACATTATGGTTGCTTGAAACCGTGTTTTAGAGATTTGTTGCAATATGTTAACCATACAGAAATTTAACCAAAAAGTTCAAAATAATGACAAAAGTATTGAAGATAAGGGACTTGACCTTGCGTGACGGTCAGCAGTCCTCATTTGCCACGCGCATGACGCAGGAGCAGATTGACCGTTGTTTGCCATACTATCCCGAGGCTGGTTTTTATGCTATGGAAGTGTGGGGTGGCGCAGTGCCCGACTCGGTGATGCGCTATCTGAACGAAAACCCTTGGACTCGCCTTGAGAAGATACACTATGCCGTGGGCCACGTGTCGAAACTCACCGCCTTGTCAAGAGGCCGCAACCTCTTTGGCTACTCGCCATATACCGACGAAATAATTGATGGTTTCTGCCGCAACGCCATAAAAAGCGGACTGGGCATAATGCGCATTTTCGACGCTCTTAACGACGTTGACAACGTGAAATCCACCGTAAAATATGTGAAACAATATGGCGGCATAGCCGACTGTGCAGTGTGCTACACTGTGGACCCACGCTACCCCAAGCTGTCGCTTATGCAGCGCCTTATGGGCAAGAAGAACCCGAAGCCGGTGTTCACCGATGAATATTTCCTCGACAAAGCTATGCAGATGGCTGCTCTTGGTGCTGACATGATAACCATAAAAGACATGTCGGGCTTGATTCCGCCTCACCGCATCAGCCGACTGATAAAGCTCTTCAAACAACACATCAACTTGCCTATCGACTTCCATACGCACTGCACACCAGGCTACGGACTGGCATCGGTGGTGGCAGCCATTGTGGCTGGCGCTGACATTGTTGACACCAACTGCTGGTGGTTCAGCGAGGGCACAGGAGCTCCGGCTCTTGAGCTGATATATGTGTTCTGCAAGAAACTTGGCGTGGAAATAGACGTTAACATGGAGGCTGTGGCCAAAATCAACGAACAACTGCGCGGCATACGCCATGAGCTTGAGTTGTCAGTGTTTGGTGCATCTAAACCAGAACCCAAGCCATTCAACCCTCTGACCGACAAGCTGCCGGCCAACGTTGAGGCCATGTTTGACACTGCTGTTAGCGCTGTGCAAACCGACGACTTTGCCACACTGCTCGAAGCCTGCCAAAAGATAGAAGCATACTTTGGTTTCCCAGCTCCAAACAAACTGGTGCAAGAGGCAGAAATTCCTGGCGGAATGTACAGCAACATGGTGGCACAGCTCAAGCAACTCAAAGCAAGTGAGATATTGCCGCGCGCCATGGAGCTGATACCAACAGTGCGTCTGGCTGCCGGCCTGCCGCCACTCGTGACTCCAACGTCACAAATCGTGGGTGCACAGGCAGTGAACTGTGCCCTTGACGAAAAAGCCGGACGCCCCATGTACACTAACACAAGCATGCAGTTTGCCGGACTTGTAAAGGGTGAATATGGCCACACACCTGTAAAGGTTGACCCAGAATTTCGCTTCAAGATTTGTGGAGTGCGTGAAGAAACGCCATACGACACATCAAAGTATATGACACAGCCAAATCCCACTCTGCCAGAAGCTGGTGGCGTGAAGCTTGCCGAAAACGAGAAAGAGGAACTTCTGCTTGAGCTTTTCCCATCGGTTGCCAAGACCTATCTCACCAACTTGAAGGAAAAAGCCTATGAAGCCAAACACGCTGCCGAGGCCGCAACCACAGCAAAAGCCAGTGGCGCAGTTGCCGCACAACCCATAGTTGGTTTTGCCGTAGATGCTCCCCTGCCAGGCCGTGTGGTTGACATCAAAGTGAAAGTGGGTCAAACTGTCAAGACGGGCGATGTGGTGGCCACACTTGAAGCTATGAAGATGCAAAACGCCATTGTGGCCGAATGTGACGGCGTTGTGCGTCAGATTTTGGTCAAGGAAGGCGATGCCATACTTGCAGGTGCTCATATCATAGAAATTGCCGACTCGGCACAGGTTGGCACAGCCGCAGCTGGCAACGCAAAACCAGCAGTGCAGCCCATCACCGGCTACACCGTAGATGCTCCCCTGCCAGGCCGCGTGGTTGACATCAAGGTGAAGGCTGGCGACAAGGTGGCTAATGGCGACACTGTGGTGGTGCTTGAGGCAATGAAGATGGAAAACACCATCACCACCTCGTGCGCAGGCACAGTGAAGCAAGTGCTCGTGTCGGTGGGCGATGCAGTGCCCGACGGAGCACCCCTTGTGGAAATTGACCAAAATGCTTGACACATTATAGGTCAACGCACATCAGTTTTTGAAACACTATAAAGTTTGGGAGTGATGCCTTAATATCAGTGCATCACTCCCAAATTATTTTTTGCTTGCAAATCATGAAGCGATTACCTCTTCATGGGCAACCAAGTGCAAATCTTTTTACCGTTCCAGCAATTGACCGAAGAGAAGTCAATCATGCGAATAGGGCCGTCAGTCGTTGGCACCTCAAACTCCATGCGTGTGCCTTTAAGCGTGGGCGCCACACGTTTCACTGCAACAATGCCATTGGCATCGGCCACCACTTGCACAGGCTTGTCAAACGACGGGTCGGTGTTCTCGTCGCGCGCAAGCACTATCGGGCCATATTGCACCGCTTGGAAATAGCGACCGGCAGGGTTGCTGCCTTGCGTGGGTGCATCAATTAGGCGACACTTCATATCGAATGTCACTTCTATCTTGTCGGCACGCTTCCACTTGCGCTTCAAGTTGAGATATTGACCGGCAACCACGTTGGTCATGGCCTTGCCGTTGACTTTGACAATGGTGTTTTCGCTCCATAGTGGCATGTGCAGCTTTATGGTGAACGACTCCGTTTTGGCAGGATTAACTGTTATCGTAGCCACATTTGACAACGGGAACTTGGTGGCTATGTCGAGCTTAACCGGGTTGCCTTTTGGCGACGATGCCGTGGCTTGCGCAGCATTATAGAGGTTCACAACAGGGCCTTGCTTCGACTGCATAACGGCCACAAACGGAATGTAGGCCAAACCCATCGGACCATTTAGGTTGCAACATGTCACAGGAAGTCCGTCGAAGTTCCAGCCCCAGCCTTGGTTTGTCACTTTCTCGCCGTTGAGCAGATTTACATAGCTGAATCCGTCGCCCGATGGCTTCATGGCTCCAAGCAGTCCGTTATAGATGTATTTTTCTATGTAGTCAACAGCAAGCGGAGTGCCTGTTATGCGCAAAATCTGGCTGCAAAGCTTCTCCCAAGTGATGCCGATGCAGGTTTCCATCATGCGCTTTATGTTGGGATTCGTCTGCTCAAACTTGGTGTCGTCCCAAGCCTCACCTGCCCAGTCGGGGAAATAAGGCTGGTCGCCGCCGGCATTGCCCACAATGGTTATCTCACGGTCAATCACGTTATGAAACAAGTTCATGAAGCTTGTTTTCCACTTGGGGTCACCAGTCACCCGATAATATTCGGTCAGTCCCTCAAACACCGACATCATCTCATAGGCTTTGGGATATGGCAGAGCCATTTGGCGAGGCAACACATTGTCTATGGCCTGCTGGAAGATATTCGACCCTTGGCAGCCGCCATGATTCACAATATAGGTGGCAAAATCAAGGAAACGCTTGTCGGCAGTCATCTTGTAAAGCCTCATAAACGGTTCGAGAAGCGATGACGACTCTATTTTGTTTGCGCTCCACCCAAGAGTGTTGATGTCAGTTTTCGGAGCTTCGCCCACCAGGTCTATTATGTTGAGAGCCTCGCGCTTCATAGCTTCGAGCACTGCCGGGTCAGCTTCCACTTGAGTGTAGTATTCGTGCAGTCCGAGAAGCACATATTTGCGCTCCCACATGTCGCCGCCGTTCACGTCGGGCTGTTTCTCCACAGGGTCGCAGCTTATGCTTCCGTTGGAGCGCGTTGTGGTCAGCAAGTCCTCCACGGTGGCGTGAAGTATTCGCTTTAGCTCCGAGTCATGGGTGTAGCGGTAATACATGGCACCGGAGCGCACAGCCTTGCCCCACATTTCACCCAATGCGAATTGCGGCCGGCCGCTGCGGAAGAAATCCACCAGCTTGCCGTAGGGCAGCACCCCCTTGTTCCAGTGCGTGATGTTGTTTTGAATGTCGTTCTCAAAATATCCGGAAAGTTTTATGCTTCCGGCTGGCAGTGGTGTGAACACGTCGTTCACCTTCAATGGTGCTGCGGTCTGGGCACTCGCCGACATGGCATAAACCACAGCCACGCAGCACATTGTGAGAAATTTGTTCATGTCAATGGAAGTTTTCGTTAAAAATATTATTGTTTGTCTGCAAATTTAAATCAAACCGCAGACATTAGCAAATTTGGCTCAATTCAGCGCAATATATGCAATGAGCAACAATAAACTGCTGCAAAAATTAGCAGCGTCAACCATTAAAACATAAATAAAAAGTCAAATAACGACGCTGTACCATCTTTGAGAATTTCTCTCATTCGGGCAAGTTTCAGACATTCGCCCATTTTTTTCACGTCAGTTTTCACTTTCCATATCACAGCGTCGTCCTTGGAGCAATATGCCATTTCGCCCTTGTCGTTCAAGCCGAAGTATCTTCCGCCATCATCATCACCCAAAGTGAACGCTTGCTCCCAGCCCTTACGGTCAACAAGCTCAGCTTTTCCTTTCTCAAATTTATAACTCTCCGCCTTGCCGTTTTTGCCGGCAATAGTCAAAGTCATAACCGACGTTGACCCGACAAATACTTTTATTTTGCGCCCATCATCGGTTGTGAGCGAAAAATTACGGTCAGGACCATTCACGTTTATTGAGAAACTAAGGTTATCTGCCAATTTGCTATTATAAACTTTCCATTTCAAGTCATGTGAATGTAGCCAATCGAAAAACTCCTTAGTAATTTCCTTTCGACTGTAATCCTTTTTAATGTTAAGGCGATAATCAATAGGCTTATTGTCGAGCGTGCAGTAGCCGTTGTTCCATGTCGCGCTTCTTCCTATGATGAAATAATGTTTCTCCGTGCGTATGGTGTCACCAGCCTCAATGCCGTCAATGGTTTTCTTTCGCTTTATGGTCTTGTCTTGCACCTCAAGGCTATCAATTGTCAAGTAAAACCAGTTAGTGTATGTGCACAGGGTTTTCTTGCCCCCAATCACAAGCCGGGTGCGCAAAGAGTCGGTTTCTTTAAGCACGTCCAGAGAGTCGTACCCGTCTTTTGGGGTTGACGGATTGGTGCGTACGCACGACAGCTCGGCATCACGTGGAGCCTTGTCACTGGCAGGGAAAGCATTAGTGAACTTCAACCGTTGAACCACAGTGCCGCCAGCATAACAGCACACAGCGGCAGAAATCGCCACCAAGCTAATCACAAAATAGATGATTTTTCTCATTTGTTTAGTCAAATTACGTTTTCTGTCAATCGTTTAGTTTCGTAAAAGTACAACATTCCGCCCACTCCAAAAAAAAACTCAAACGTAATTCGTCGTTATTCAATCAGTTCTATTTTGGTGAAAGATTCCACTATTGAAGCCAATATTTCCTTTGCCATTGAGTAATTAAAGACGAGCAACGTATGCAGAAAAGAACAGCAATATATTATAATTCAGAAAGATCACTTTCCCACGCAGCATATTTATATTACTGATTATCTGTGACTATTCATTTTAATCGGTACAACCTCTATTTTGACAAATACACAGAATGTAGGGACAAATGCAAACCGTTGTGTTTCATCGCTTTGCATATACGTGTTGTACCGCCTCTTTTCAGCCCTTTTGTGGAATGTCCTATATCAGATACAAGGTACTTAATGATAGGGCATTTCCGCTGGTATGTTACAGAACGCTTGTTGAATACAAAGGTAGTGGTTTTCTTGGGATTTCTGTGGGTTGCGATAGTTTTTTGTGTGAAAATATGTGATTGGCTTGAATAAATGTGGATATATGTGATTTATTCGCTTGAAAAAATGTATGAGCTTGATGGTTGTTCGCTGGAAAAAGTGTAACTTTGCCATTGGAAGAATATGATTGCGCTATGCTTAAAAGGAAAATAGAAACATATTTAGCTAAGTGGAAAGAGTCTGAGGACAAAAAGCCTCTTGTGATAAAAGGTATCCGCCAATGCGGAAAGACATACATTGTCCAGAAGTTTGCAAGAGAAAATTATGAAAATGTGGTCTATATGAACTTCATACTTGAGCCGGATAAGAAGTCTGCCTTTACGGGTAATATAGATGTCGATACCATTATTCTCAACCTCTCTGCTTTGATTCAAGGTAGTCGTTTCATTGAGGGGAAAACCTGTATTATTCTTGATGAGATTCAGGAATGCAAGGAGGCAAGGACAGCCTTGAAGTCATTCCATATAGACGGGCGTTTCGATATTATTGCTACAGGTTCTCTTTTAGGTGTGAAAGGCTACGGCAAAAGCAGGAAGAAAAACGAAGAAGAGGGACAAGATTCTGTTCCTGTCGGATATGAAACCGTGATAGATATGTATCCGTTAGATTTTGAAGAGTTCTTATGGGCAAATGGAATCGGCGAGGCGGTTATTGATGCGGTTAAATCATGCTTTGAAAATGAACAGCCTGTTCCAGATGGAATTCACAAGGCAATGATGGAGCTGTTGTACAGGTATGTCATTGTTGGAGGTCTGCCGGAAGTGGTGAACTGTTTCCTTGAAACCAAGAATATCGAACTTATATATAAGGCGCAGCGCAATCTTATTGCTGAATACGAAGAGGATATGGTTAAATATGCGGATGATGCAGACAAACCTAACATCCGTGAATGTTTTGAATCTATTCCGAAACAATTAGCCAAAGAGAACAAGAAATTTCAGTATTCCATCGTCAAGAAGGGCGGACGCTCTTCGCAATATATCGGTAGTATCCAATGGTTGGAGGATGCCGGGATAGTTCGTAGATGCTATAACACGCAGATTACGGAACTGCCGTTAGAGGGTAATTCCATCAAAGAGTGTTTCAAGGTATATACTACCGATATAGGTATTCTTATGGCTATGCTCGACTATGGCACGCAGGCGGATATTTTGAAGGGTAATCTTCTTGGATATAAGGGAGCTATCTTTGAGAATCTGATGGCTGATTTCTTATGCAAGTCTGGGCAAAAGCTATACTACTTTCATAAGGATAGCGGTCTTGAATTGGACTTTTTGGTAAGATTCAAAGGGGAATGCATTATCCTTGAAGTCAAGGCAAAGTCAGGAAAGGCAAAAAGCATGACTACGGTTCTGAAGAACAAGGATGTGTATCATGTCAAAAATGCAATCAAGTTGGGTCAATATAATGTAGGACGTGAGGGAGATATACTCACCATTCCGCTTTATATGGGATTCCTTGTTGAAGATAAGCTTGCGGATGTTATCATTCCTGATGTTGATTTGAGTTTATTGACTACCATTTAATTATAAATAAAGACATTATGGCAAAGCAGATATTAGTTGGAATCAGAGAGCAAGATTTGAATGAGGTTGCTCATTACCTTATGATATACCTCCCATTCAATGAGGAACTGTGTAGTTATACCGATAATTGGTTGGGTGAACTTTATGAAAACAAGTATCCTTTGGTCTCTAAGGGGATGTGGTCAGCTATGATTAACTTGAAAACTCATAAGCTCCTGAATTGGAAACAAGAGTATGGAAGTTTGTATTTTCAAGCCAAGGTATGTGATAGCGGAACCTATTTCTTACTTGATAAAGACAAAAAGGTGATATGCAGAATTGCCGATTATGTTCCCAATGGCTTAATACCAGAGGTGGATGATTGTGGAGATTATATCCGCTTAAGAATCAACTATGACGGCACGATAGAAAATTGGCCTGACGAGCCAGACTTTTCCGATTTTATAGAGAGGGCTGGAATCGTTGAGAAAATTGATACGAGCATTGAAGAAGAACCTATATTTGATACCAAAGTTGAGTTTACTTATAGCCAGCTGATTACAAAGTTACTTCGTCTTCCTAAATATTTACAGATGGAGATAGGAAAAGCACTGATTGCTAATGCGTCAGAAGGGTTTGAGGAGGAAGAAGAATAGTATTGACTGAACATATTTTATAAGACAATTATTATGGATACATTAAATCTAACCAAAATAGCATCATTGTTCATCCTAACTTTAATAGAAAGAGATGATGGACAAAAGAAACAAATTTTGGAGACGCCAACAAATGGCTCGTGTGTTTAAGGCTCGCATGGTTCTTTATGCCGCTTATGGGCATTGTATTATTCGTGAGGATGGAAGCTATTATGAACACCCTCATTGGTTTGAGTTGGCAAAAGACAAATGGGCACAAGTATACAAAACGACAGGTACTCCATGTAGCTGTTGGATGTGTAGAGGATTTGAATATGATCGCAAGGAGTATAAGAAAGAAACTTTGCGGATTATTCGGGAATCAATGGAGTAGTTTAATGAGGACTGAATCTATACATGAATGATATAGGTTCAGTCCCTGATTTCATAACTTATTGACTAAGCTCCTTGATTACGAAACAGCTTCTGCTTCAAACACGAAGATTTGCAATAAACTTCGATAACCTTATCTACTCAGATAATTCTTAACATCGTCAAAAAACTCAGAGTCAAGTTTGTTGGTATTATTATAGAAAAATCTAACTGAAATATCTGATTTTATCAGTTTTGAATTGACGGAATTCAGATAATGTTTGAGTTTGCCAAGCTCAGAGAATAACCACCAATGCTTGTCGCTCATCCATAGACAAATGAATGGGCAACTATGAGAATCTCCATTTCGTTTGCACATATTTGAACAGCAGGGTTCATCATCTTTCCCTACCTTAAATTCTAGGCATTTATATTCTGTATCGTTCTTTGGAATCTTATTTTTTCTACATTTGGTAAGTTCTGCTTGAAATCCTCTGCAACACTCTTTATGCACTTCTATATTTGCAAGAATCTCTGCATTTAAGAAAATATCAAGATGTATCAGTTCTTGGATAGGTTGATCTGTTAGTTCCTTTTCATTAATGATTTCGTAATCAACATCCAATTCATATCGCTCAGTTATCAGATGGGAAATCCAATGGTATAGTGAAACCGGACTCATCTGCGAACGATTTTGCTTCAGTAAGAAATAATCTATTCTATCATTTGCCAAGTCGAGCAAGTCTGCCAAACGTATGAGAATCATCATGTACTTCAAGCTGATTAACTCTTCCTTCGCTGAAGATTTCATTTCATATACATCTGTTGTATTCCATCCATGACTATCGGATATTGTAGCTATTGTTTCAGCTTCAAGCTCTGATAGGAAAGACAACATATCTTCTTGCCAATGACGGATAAACATAGCACTTTCATATGCGTGAGGTGCACGCACACGGTTCTCAAAGAAGTCAAAAATATCTTGAAATACCTCAATCAAAGACAATCCCATCTCTTTCCTAATCCGATGAATCTCGTCCATTGCGAATTTGTTTGATTTATAGGCATTGTCAACTTTTTTGTTAAGTGTCAACATACGATTAAGCCACTTACTGATTAATTGTTCAGACTTGACATTAGAATCGTTAAACAAGGATACACTCGGATGTATAACCATGCTTATATCATGTAGATAACACGCATTAAATAGCAAGAAGAAATCATTAGCCTTCAAATTCAAAAAATCCACATTATTCACGAGCCTAACTACATTCTTTATTAGATTGATAGCGTGTTCGTGATTGTGTAATGTATAAGCATTCAAGAATTTGGAACCATTATGCCAAAGGCTTTTAACAAGTCTATGTGTTTGGATTAATCGGTCAATCTTTTCAGGATCTTGAATCTTTTGCCGGTATATACCGAGCCCTTCAAGAATTCCGAGATCTATATCCATCCTCTCGTTCAAATCTTTTGGATCAAGAGATCTCACAAACTCAAAGAAATCGCAAATTTTCAAACGATAATTCCTGAGCATTGAAATAATTCTTAACTCATAGTATTTTATTGGCTTAATGTCAGACCTCAAAATTGATAGATTATCTCCAGATTGAATGTTGCAAGCGAATGAGAAACAGCAATTCAAAATTTTACGTCTGAAGTTCTCTGAATTTCTGAAAACAAACTCGCACCAAGAAGGAAATCCTGTTTTTGAATTAAGACATGGATTTCCGGAATCAGACACTCCTGTGATTGAATTTAGGAATGGGAACAATTCCCACACATCATTGGCATTATAAGATGTATTCTTTATAGCCTCAACAAATCTTTCAGAGTTACGGAAAGGACGTACACTTCGCACAACACGCGAAAGGGATTCATATTCGTCCACAGTGGCAACATCTGCACTGCATAACATCGAACTGATTCTATGGTAATACAAGTATTTATCAGACCTATGAGTGCTGCAATTATATTTTGACAGAGCGATATCATATTGTTGAATTTTGGCGCAGAAACCTTTTTTTTCACTGAAAGGCATATCTCTTAGAATCAACTCAAATTCAGATTTGAATATTTCTTCCTCAAAGACCTCAAATAAAGCATTAATTAGTTCTTTTGAAGTATTGTCCTGAGATGTAACATCGTCAATTTTGAATGTTTCGTAGAACTTCGCTTTTAGCTCCTTATCATATTTCCCATTCAAAAGAATTTGCAGTTTTCTTTGTCTAAATAGAAAATATCGTTTGTATCGTCTGAGCCACTTAAGTCGTTCTTCACCATAAGAATTATCTCCAAGTTTAGTTCTTTTCGAACGGAGTTTATTTATCTCAAGATTAACGACATCCTGTAAAGCCGTTAGCTTTTTCAAGGCAACGTTATCGTCAACTTCATCAATATTTCCCTTTATCCATCCGCCCATTGACACAGGTCGTTGAACTAGAAACAGACCATCCATACCTTTAAAAGAGTCATTTATATCACAAATTGTACTCTTTCCATTAGGATGAAACTGTATGTTATAATTTATATCCATTGCTTGTGACAGTAAATCCTGACCTATAACTGGATATTCCTCCCAATCTTTTTTGGCTTCAGTAACCGAATTATTGAGTCTTTGGATTAATTCTCCAAATAAATCCGAATTAATGTTTTTAGCAAATACGACTGAATCATCCACATAGAAATACGAGTCTGAATCCATTAATTTATCGACATGACTCATACAATCAGCGACTTCTATCATGCATAAATTACCAAAAAAGTATGATTGTGGTAGTCCTTGCGCTATTCCCCGGACAGGATAGAAACCGTTAACCGATTTTACATTATTATGTTGTTCCTTATAATATACATCTTTCCATTCCCGGAGGTTCTCCTCGGAAATTTTAAAATATAGAAGTTTAGATATAATGGTCTTCAGACACTTTTTATCAGTATCGTTTTTATATTTACTCGAAACAGCATTCCAAATAAAATTCAGAATCTTCAAAGGATTGATAGATGGGAAAAAGTCTTTAAGGTCAAAACTTATTTCTTTATCATATTCGCGTGTCTTGGAATATTCCCGACAGCGAGTCGTTACTATTTGAGAATATTGGCGGTATTTCTCTGTCCAATTCATAAAGATACTACCTATATTACAAC
The DNA here is from genome assembly GCA_934636465.1 of uncultured Muribaculaceae bacterium. Classification (GTDB taxonomy): domain Bacteria; phylum Bacteroidota; class Bacteroidia; order Bacteroidales; family Muribaculaceae; genus Sodaliphilus. The sequence goes on along the minus strand of CAKUAR010000002.1, from coordinate 91,101 downwards.
TTGGAATATTACCATAGAAATTATGAGGTAGCATACGTGATAATTCCGATAGATTCCGTTTCCCATTAGAATCGTCAAACATTAAAGGCATAAGCATTGATGCCATACAAATCTGATTGACGAGACTAGCCGTGTGCAATGGGCGATACTCTACAACTGTATTTCCTTCGGAACTCAGTTTCTTGATTTTAAAGAAAACATTGACTTCTAGCAATTCATTTTCATCGTCAAGTAATTGGGTTAGAGTTTTCTTACATTTTTCAATAGTATCAGAAACAATGCCATTAAAGTCATATTTATCCCTTAGCCGAAGAAATGTATCCAGATCTTCGGGGCTAAGCAAATCACGCTCTGATATATATGACTCCATAGCAAAAATTGCCTTATAGATATTCTCCTCTGATAGTATTTGTTCTCTTAATTTGGTGCTCATAATTCTATGTGTACTAATTTTATTTTGACGATAATGTCTGTATTAATCGATTAAGCTCTGAGAATGCCTTATATAAGTCGCTCTGTAGTCCGCTCCCATCGCTTTTGCCACACTCAAATGTACCCTTATCAACTCTTATACAAAAGTCGTATTTTGGGGGCATTTCTCTAAATAACCTATCAAAGTTATCCATGTTAATATTCACATTGTAAATAACATCCTTTGATAACGTAATATTAAGAATTTCTCCAAATTCAACAGCGATCTGCTGGTCCAGTTTGATAATAGGAAGAACCTTGATGTCTGATATAACTGCGTTCAGGAATTTACACCATTGCCCAAGCATATTATCAAATGATTGTATGTTGTCTTTAAAATATCCAAACCCATATTTGAAATGATGATTCGAAGCAATGTATAGAAGAAGGCCGTTCATATAATCATACTTGGCGTTTTTCCTTCGCTCTATCTGATTTTCCAAATCATAATCCATCAATAAATTCAAGAATAATAGCTTCTCTACTCTATGTCTTACCTCTCTCTCTTTAGGCGATGACTGTACTCCTTCATCAATCATACCTATCTCATCTACATCCATTGATTGGGCATTACTATTGATGAACAATTTGTATAACACCTCTCTATTCAAGTCCTTAAATAAAACTTGTTCGAGATTGCTGGGGTATATGTTTTCCATATTGTTTAATCCTTTGTAGTCTTTAGATAATAATCGCAAAAATCTTTAACACCGCTTGGAAGTTTAATTCTTTTTACTTCGCACCCAAATCTGAGCATAAGTCGATATAACTTTATGAAAGCATCATTTCCTGCCTTATCTTGGTCAGCTATCATATAAAGATTATAGCTTTTTATTTGGGTAAGGTCTTCAGTTGGTAACGAAGTCGCACTAGGAAGTGCTACACTATTATAACCTACTGATAACATGGCTAAACAGTCAGTTATGCCCTCAGTAATAAAAAGTCTTGCACCATGTTGCATTGATTTCAAAATAGGGAGGTTATATAATCTAATTGATGAGCCACATATTCTTTTAAATCTTGGTATGTGAAAATCTGGATTATCTTTTCCCAAATATCGAGTCTGCAAACCTATTAGATTATTACTCTCATCATAGTAAGGAATGATTAATGAGGGTGCATCAATAGTTAGATATTTTCCATTTGATGTTAAAATCTTCGCTGTTTTTAATCGATCTATTCCGAATCGAACTTGTATTATATCTTTTAAACTATTCACGCCATCAATAGAATGAATCTTGGAGAACTCAATTACATCACTTTTAATGTTTCTCTGACTTCGTAAAAAATTAATTCCGGCCTTTGTCAGGGTTGTGTGTTCCATTATAAATTCAGCAACCTCTCGATCGAAAAGAGGTGAAACGTCATTAGTTGATTCCCTTTGTGGTAGATTTATAACAGAATCTTTCCATTTTGCAGACCGTCTTTCAACAGAAGGGATGTGAACACCATATTCATTAGCCAGAATTATACAAGCCTCAACGAAAGATACTGAAAATTTTTCTTGAATAAAAGTTATTGCGTCTCCACCTATATCGCATGAAAAACATTTCCAATGATTATTTCTAAAGCCAAGACTTGCAATACGGTCATTATGCTTAAAACAATGAGCCATATGTTTTTTGACATCAAGTCCAAAGCGTTTGGCAGCATCTTCACAGTTAATTTCGTGAAGTTGTCTAATTATTTCATCCGGTATTCTCATTTTGATATTTATTTAAATTTTTAGACACCTATTCGGGAATAGATGAGCTAACCAATATTTATACTTTTCTCGGTATCTGTTTGTGCATCTCGACGCAAGAGCAATGGAGAAGATCCTTCGACTGCGCTCAGGATGACAGATAGTCTGTCAACTCAATGAATGCACAAATTCATCCCACTTGAAGTATAAACTAAACTATTATGAGGGTTATTACTTGTTCGGTGTAACTTTTTACTACACCAGTGTGATGATTCTAATCTTTTAGCCATTCGAAAATATCGAATAACTGAAATGCAACAATATTGTATGTGAGCATTTTAGTCATTTCTTAGTCGTTTTTGTGCGTAATGCTCTTATATCATTTTATTGACTTCATCCATTGATATTTCTCCCTCTATATGTTTACGTGCCATTTCAATAAGGAAGCCTGAAACCGTGAGATTATCAACAGCCTGCAAACCAATAGATGTTCGCCAAAGTTTGGCACGTTCACGTTTATCTACGTTTTCATCATTTAAGTATTCGTCAAATATATGCATGATCTTATTTGTTCTTTTTGAGTTTTATGCCCAAATTTGAGCTACCTATGATGCAAAAGTACAAAAACGATCCCGATTATCGAATATAATTCACTATATTTGCACTATAAAATCGCATCAAAGAATGAAACTAAATAGAATAAAGGCTGTATTATCTGAAAAAGGTATCTCTCAGACATGGTTGGCAAAGAAACTCGATAAGAGTTTCAGTATGGTAAATGCTTATGCCTGTAATAGGATTCAACCAAATTTAGAGACCTTGCAACAGATAGCAGAGATATTGCAGGTCGATTTGAAGGATTTGATAACCGACAAAAAGGATAGGTGATATGAAACAGTTTTCGGAAGCTACACGGGTGCAGATGCCTGCAATGGTTCACCTCACTCGAATAGGATATACTTACTTCGGCAAGTTGAGCGAAGATAAGAATGGCACGGTCTATGACAGTGACACGAATATTCTTTTGCAGGTATTTGAACGGCAGTTTAAGAATCTGAATCCCGGACATGAGGGAGAGTTTCTTCAAGTTTTGAAAGATATTCGTAAGGAACTGAACGATGATGACCTCGGTCGAGGCTTTTATAACCGTCTCAAAGCTGTTTCGCCTGTAAAGCTGATAGACTTTGATAACATTGGGAATAACACGTTTCATTTCACAGCCGAATTTACCTGTAAGAACGGACAGGACGAATTCCGTCCTGACATTACTTTGTTCGTAAACGGATTGCCACTTTGTTTTGTAGAAGTGAAGAAACCCAACAATCATAGTGGTATGTTGGCGGAGAGCGCACGAATGAATAAAGAACGCTTCCCAAATAAAAAGTTTCGCCACTTCATCAACATTACGCAGTTGATGATATTCAGCAATAATATGGAATATGATGCGTTGGGCGGTATCGTACCCATACAAGGGGCTTTCTATTGTACTGGGGCACGTTCATACGCACCATTCAATTGCTTCCGTGAAGAAAATTTAAACGGTCAGAAAATAGCACCGTTCCATCGTGACTATCCGTATAAGGAGATTGACAAGACGGTGGAAAAACAGATATTGTCTGATTATAATTGCCAAGTCATTCATACAAGTCCTGAGTATCAGACAAATCTTGGTTTCAACACCCCTACAAACAGAATCCTAACATCCATGTGTTCGCCTGACCGTTTGTTGTATATCATTAGATATGGTATTGCCTATGTTCGTATGGAGCGTGAGGTGGATGGAAAAATAGAATCTACCGACCAAAAGCATATCATGCGTTACCAACAATTGTTTGCATCGTTAGCTATTCGCCAAAAACTGGCAGAAGGGGTGAAATCTGGCGTAGTCTGGCATACACAAGGAAGTGGTAAAACCGCCTTGTCATACTATCTGACCTATATTCTCAACGATTTCTACTCCAAACAGAATAAGGTTGCCAAATTCTATTTCATAGTAGACCGCCTTGACCTTTTGGAACAAGCCACACAAGAGTTTGAAGCTCGTGGATTGGTTGTATCTACCGCCAATACAAGAACCGAACTGATGGAACAATTCCGCAGTAATCAGGCACAACAAGGTGTAAGCGGACAGGCAGAAATCACGGTTGTAAACATTCAACGCTTTGCCGAGGATAAAGAAAAAGTACGCATCAGCGATTATGCAACCAATCTTCAACGTATCTTCATTCTTGACGAGGCACACCGAGGGTATAAACCCGGCGGCTGCTTTCTTGCCAATCTCTTTGATGCCGATACCGATGCGGTTAAAATCGCACTTACAGGTACACCACTGTTAAAGGAGGAACGTGCCAGTTGCAAGGTGTTCGGAAACTATTTGCATACCTATTATTACGATAAATCCATTGCGGATGGCTACACGCTGAAAATCATACGTGAAGATATAGAAACCTCCTATAAAAAGCGTTTGTCTGATGTGTACGATAAACTGGAAACCCTTGTGCAAAAGAAAGACATCCGCAAGTCGGAAATCATAGAGCATCCGAGTTATGTAAATGAGTTGGCTCGCTATATCATGAATGACTTAAAAGAGTTTCGTAAGATACAGGGTGATGATACTTTGGGCGGCATGGTTATCTGCGAGACCAGCGAGCAGGCACGGCGACTTTATGATGTGTTCCAAGAAGAATGGCAAAAATATCAACCGAAGCCTATCAAGGTAAAACTTTCTGATGGTTCATATGTTGTAGGTGAACCTGAAGTGGATTACAAATCAAAGTACAGACCATTGAAAGCGGGAATCATTCTTCACGATACGGATGACAAAGAAACGAGAAAGCAGATAGTCAAGGACTTCAAGAAGAATATGACGGTGGATATTCTCATTGTCTTCAATATGCTTCTGACTGGTTTTGACGCCCCTCGCTTGAAGCGTCTATATTTTGGTCGTAAATTGAAAGATCATAATTTGCTCCAAGCCATTACCCGTGTGAATCGTCCTTATCCGGGAATGCGTTACGGCTTTGTCATCGATTTTGCCGACATCAAACGCAATTTTCAGGAAACAAACGAGGCATATTTGCAAGAGTTGAACCGTTTTAATGACGTGGATGAAACCGGAGAATCCGCTGCCACAGACACGTTTACCCAAGTCATAGAGGATAAGGAAGAGATTTTGAAGCAAATGAAACAGGTGCGTCAGACACTTTTTGATTATTCTTATGACAATGCGGAAGAGTTCTCGTCCGAAATCTCCACAGAGGAAGACAAAGCTGTACTTCTTGACCTAAAACAAGCATTAGAGGCAGCGAAGAATATGGCGAATATTGTGCGTACCTTTGGCGATGATGATATGAAAGAGCAATTCGCAAAACTTGAAATTACCAAGTTGCCGCAACTGTTATCTGAAGTACAAAGGCGCATTGGTATCATCAATCAAAAGGAGGCTTTTAGCATAGGTGATGAGACAAAAACGCTTATCAACGAAGCCATGATGGATATTGAGTTCACTTTCTCTAAAATTGGGCAAGAAGAAATGCACCTTATATCGGGAGGAATAGAACTGAAAGAAAAATGGCAGCGTACCATTACTTCATTCACGCAGAACTTCGACCAAGACGATCCTGAATTCATTTCGTTGCGTGACGCTTTTATGGAACGATTCAAAGAACATGGATTTGTGATTGACTCTATAGCAAAGTTTAATGAAGAAACCCAAGCATTGGATGAAATCATAGTTCGTCTGCAAGACCTGCAAAAACGAAATAATGCGTTAGTGAAAAAGTATAAGGGTGATGAAAAATTTGCCCGTGTGCACAAGCGCATACGTGAAGTAAATAAGCAGAGAAAGGAGAAAGGAGAAAGGAGAAAGGAGAAAGGAGAAAGGAGAAAGGAGAAAGGACAAAAGCCCATGTTCTCTTTCCTTGATGAAGAGATTGCAGCCATTCTCAATATCATAAAAGAGGATGTGGATGCTAAAGTATATGACCGTAACGACATTCTAAAAAAGGACGCTTATTTTAATCGTACGGTGATGGCACTTATCAATGGGTGCTTGTATCATTTTCCACAGATAAAGCCGGAAATGGATGACTACAAGTTTATCCAAACACGTATTTCACAACAATATATCAACCAATATAACGCCACTTATGGCATTGCATAAAATTTATGTCTGACATTAAAGAAAAAACATTAAAGCTCATCGACGGTCTGAAAGCCACTTGCCAGTCATACGGCATGAGTAACGATGGTAACGAATATAAAATTATCACTCAGGTATTTCTCTATAAATTCCTGAATGACAAATTCGGCTATGAACTAAAGAATGCGAAAAGTGACATTGCCAAGAAACTGAATGGTGATGAAAAATGGGAAACGGCATACGAGAATCTTTCTGATGATGAGCGTATGTTGATTCAGAGTGCCATATCACCCGATGTCCCAATGCTTGAACCTTATCACCTGATAGCCTATCTTTGGAATCAGCAAGGAAAAGGGGACTTTGACACTATCTTCGATTCCACTATGACGGATATAGCGGAAAAGAATGCAGATATTTTCTCCACACAAACAACGGCTAACACGAAAATACCCCTGTTTGAACCTCTTACGCCTTTTGTAACCGATACGGCACAACGTGCGCCATTTGCCCGTGCGTTGGTGGACAAACTTGTGAATTTCTCTTTTGAAGAGGCGTTTGCACAGAACTACGATTTCTTCTCCAGTATCTTTGAATATTTAATTAAAGACTATAATACCGCTGGAGGTGGCAAATATGCGGAATATTATACCCCTCATGCTATTGCTACCATTATGGCACGTTTACTGGTTGGGGACAATGCCGACCTACATAGCATGGAGTGTTACGATCCATCGGCAGGAACGGGTACATTGCTTATGGCACTCAGCCATCAGATAGGCGAAGACCGTTGCACCATCTTCTCGCAAGATATATCCCAACGAAGCAACAAGATGTTGAAACTGAATTTGTTGCTCAATGGACTTGTGTCTTCACTCGACAATGCCATTCAGGGCGATACGCTTGTAAGCCCTTATCACAAAAGCGATGACGGACAACAGTTACGCCAATTTGATTTTGTGGTGAGCAATCCTCCTTTCAAGATGGATTTTTCCGATACCAGAGAGAAGATTGCAGCCATGCCGGCACGTTTTTGGGCAGGAGTTCCCAATGTACCAGCCAAGAAGAAAGAATCAATGGCAATTTATACCTGCTTTATTCAACATGTCATCAATTCTTTGAAAAAGACAGGAAAGGGAGCTATTGTAATTCCGACAGGCTTTATAACGGCTAAAAGTGGTATTGAAAACAAAATCCTTCATAAAATTGTAGATGAAAAAATAGTGTATGGTTGTGTCTCCATGCCAAGTAATGTATTCGCCAATACGGGTACGAATGTCAGTGTCTTGTTCTTCGACAAGTCCGCAACCACTGACAAAGTAATCTTGATTGATGCCAGCAAATTGGGCGAGGAATACAAGGATGCAAACGGACTGAAAAAGGTGCGGTTGAACGATGACGAGATAGAAAAGATTGTCGGCACATTCCAGCGCAAGGAGGCAGTGGAGGATTTTTCCGTAGCTGTTTCTTACGATGAGATAAAGGAAAAAGGATATTCTCTTTCTGCCGGACAATATTTCGACATCAAGATTGATTATGTAGATATAACGGAAGAAGAGTTTAATTTCCGAATGGCGGACTACAAGCAAATCCTTTCCGAGCAATTTGCAGAGAGCCATCGTTTGGAAGAGGAAATAATGAAACAGTTGGATGCTTTGCAGTTCAACACAAATGTAGGGAACAATGAGTAACGAGATACAGTTTTTATTATATAGCCTGCCTGATGAACAAGGGAAGGTGCAAGTCGTTATCAAAGACGAAACGATTTGGTGTACCCAAAAGGCTATGGCGCAGCTGTTTGGTATTGATAAATCAGGTATTAGTCGCCACATATCCAATATTTTTAAGGAAGATGAACTTCAGCAAGACACGACAGTTGCAAAAATTGCAACCGTCGTAAATAGAGGCATAAGAGGCGAGGTTGAAGAGTTGGTCGATTTCTATAATCTTGATATGATTATTGCTGTTGGCTATCGTGTATCTTCCCCTAAAGCAACCAAGTTCCGCCAATGGGCAACAAAAATTCTTAATGAGTACATCAAAAAAGGATTTGTACTTGACGATGATCGTTTGAAGCAAGGAACAACGGTCTTCGGGAAAGACTATTTTCGTGAATTACTGGAAAGAGTACGCTCTATCCGTGCCAGTGAACGCCGTATTTGGCAGCAAATTACTGATATATATGCAGAATGTAGTGTTGACTATGACAAGAACTCGCCCACAACACGTGATTTCTATGCTATGATACAGAACCGTTTTCATTATGCCATTACAGGACAGACAGCTGCCGAAATTATCTACACAAAGGCAGACCATCGCAAAGAACACATGGGTTTGACCACATGGAAGAATGCTCCCGATGGACGTATATTGAAGTCTGATGTATCAATAGCCAAGAACTATTTGCAGGAAAAGGAAATCCGCCAGTTGGAACGTGCTGTAACAGGTTTCTTTGATTATATAGAAGACCTTATCGAGCGTGAGAATACGTTCAATATGTCGCAGTTTTCGGGGAGTGTCAATGAGTTCCTTACATTTCGTCGCTATCAGATTTTGCCGGATAAAGGGCGTGTCTCCGCATCACAGGCTAAGGCAAAAGCGGAAAGCGAGTACGATATTTTTAATAAAACCCAACGGATAGACTCTGACTTCGATAAACAAGTTAGAGGAATGTTGAATGAGTAGTTATAGTATACGAATATAATATTTATTTGAATGATTGATTACGATAAAGTAAATGAATATCTAACTTGCTCCTAAAATCAGGTAGTTGTGCGCAATTGACAAATATTGCTATTGATGATTTATTTGGAGCAAAAAATCAGGTTATATCAGAAAAGGATTTGCATGATGGGATTGAATACATAATTGCTCTTCATAAAAAGGATATAGAAGAAAACCGTTATGCCACTACGGAACAGAAAGAAATGGAAAAGAAGAGACGAGAACTTATTTTGAAATCTCTTGAAGAACAAATCAAAGTGTATCTTAAAAGCCAAAATAGATTGCAATGAAATTGACAAGATATAAATTGGGAGAAATCCTCAATGTTACAAGAGGAGCAAGTCTCAGTGGCGAGTTTTACGCCACTGAGGGGGAGTATATTCGCCTGACTTGTGGTAACTTTGACTATCAAAATAACTGCTTTAAGGAGAATAAGTCCAAAGACAATCTTTATTATGTTGGTGACTTTAGATCTGAATTCCTAATGGAGGAGGGAGATATTATCACTCCTTTGACCGAACAAGCAATAGGATTGCTTGGTTCTACTGCCATTATTCCCGAAAGTGGTAAATATATCCAAAGTCAAGATGTGGCAAAGATTGTTTGCAAAGAGGACTTGTTAGACAAGAACTTTGCTTTTTATCTTATATCCTCTGCACTCGTAAAACAGCAATTAAGTGCCGCTGCCCAACAGACTAAAATTCGCCACACATCACCTGATAAAATCAAAGATTGCACAGTGTGGATTCCCGAATTATCAGAACAAAAACGCATCGGTAAGTTATTAAGTTCTATTGACAGCAAAATAGAACTTAATCGTCAGATAAATCAGAATTTACCGACACTTGACAGTTCATCAGAAGCGGGAGAAGTTCGTCTCGCTGCTTAGTCAAGGAATCTATTTGTTGGTAGTTATTTACAATCGTTTGGTAAATGCTTCCAATCTTTTCATCAAATAGTTTCAGAATATTTCTTGTTGGTATGGGCAATAAGATATTCTTGATTGTATCTTGAGAAATATTATCCCTTGCAGAACCCGTACTGAGTGTAATGAAATGGCTATACAATGATGATATATGGAAGTACACATAGTATAACATATTTTCTATTGTAGGGATAACGCCACAAACGGCTTGATTAGAACAAGCCTCGAATGTAAGCAAGCTAACTTTACCTGCTGTTGCGCCATACATTGCGACCAATATACTGTTGCTTGGATATAACTTTACACTTGAGTTTTCTAATCCACATTTTGTAATATAATTGGTAGTCTTAGTGATTATAGGACTATTCAGTTCCCCACTGTTTATCCAAGCTATTTCTCCGTTATCGTAGTATTCTATATTTGTTGATTTGGGTGTACCTCCTGAATATGTGGTAGCAATATCTTTTATTAAAGATATATCCCATCCTTCGGGAATTTCTCGCTTCAACTTCTCATTCCAAACCATCTTACCTCCACTAGATTTATACGGTTTCCCTTCCTCATTCGGGAAATCAAACTGCACAAACCAGTAGTCATATAGCTGTTTTGCCATTGCTTCTAAATTCTGATTTATCGGTATATAAGAAAAGGAGAGGAAAAATCCCCTCCTTAACTCTAAACCATGTCTCAGACATTCAAATCCTTCAGTGCAAGTGCATAATTGGGATAAAAACCGTCCATTATACACTTTAAACCAAGTGTCTGATAATACTTGTAGTCATCATCTTCGGTGCAGAGGTATTTGTAACCGTAGCGTGGCATGTACTCCTTGAAGAACCGAGCCAAGTCTTTCAGGCTTTCTTCTTGGTTCTTTTTGAAATTACTGCGCACAATGATGATAGACCAGTTGGGAAAGTTGCCTCTTCCACAGCTATACTCCCAGAAGCGGATGTAGCAGTCTAAGTCACGTTCACGGATGTCCACACAAAAGCCATTGGCATTTTGCATCACGCTACAGCTTTCTCTATAGCCAAATTTCTCACACAAGTAGAGATTGAAATCAAGAATTAAATCTTTTTGTACCATAAATAATTGAATTTAAGTTGTTAATAAAAAGTGAATTATAAATGAAAGCCTCGCTTGCGCTTAGCCTTTTTTCTTTTCATCAGGCGATTGAACTCTGCTTCTTCTGCGGCAGTGGCATCGTAAGATGAGCTACTGTTCAATAAACCGAGACTGAAGCCAATGCCATTATCGGAATGGGAAATGCTTTGCTGTACCTCTTTTTTCTGTTGTTGGGATTCCTGCTTGGCAGACTTCAACAAGGATGCACAAGCATTCTCTTCCAGTCGGTTGTCGATATTCAGGTAGCTGAACTCTCGACTTATTTTTGAACCGGAGAAAGAAAAACCGTTATGCTCAAACTTGATACCCTGTATTTCTCGTGTAGTCCGGCTGACCTTGAATTTCATATCAATGTCTCGGTCGGCAAGCACATCTTTCAAATCATCCCAACTATGAGCTTTGGGTAGTTCTTTTTTCAAAGCCTTGTATATCTCATGCTTTGCCTTGTCATAAGGGCGTAAGCGTTCCTCTTTGATATGGTCTTTCCCATTGGCAAAGTACAAGCGATATTTGGCGGTCAGCATTTTGCAAACTTTCTCATTCCTACGGAAGTCGTTCTTGTCGCTAATCGTTTTGCCGTCATTGTCCACTCGGTTGAAAACGATATGGCAATGCGGATGTTCACGGTCGATATGCCGGGCAATGATGTATTGCGTGTTTTCAATACCCATCAGTTTCATATAGTCGTGCGCTATGCTCAGCATCAGAGTATCATCAGACTTTAGCCTTGCGCTATCTTCCGGTGAAAAGTTGAGCGAAGTGTGTCCGACAATATTCTTTACCTTGTCATTGAGTAATGCCTGTAACTCAAATTGCACTGCCATCTGTTCGGGTGTACATTCTACTCCGGCCGCTTCTAATAGCTTGGATTTTTCCTCTTTGAGAACATAGCGGACGCATCCACCGAACGAAGTCCCTTTAGTTTGTTTACCTATCATCTTTCAGTCGTTTTATAAGTTGATTAATGTACTGAGCCATTTCCTCGCATCTGTCCGCAACGGCAAAGAAACCGTAGGTGTTTGCCTGTCTTGCCAACTGGTTAAGATTGGTACTTTCACCAATTAGTTGCCGGATGATGTGGATATGCTCTTGCGTGATTCGTTCACGTACCGAACCGTTCTCGATGAGCGAACGGATGACTTCGCTTTGAGTCTGCTTGCTTCGTCTGCAAAGCGCACCTAACCATGCGTGTTGCTGATATGACAGACGAAGTGTTATTGTATATTTCTTTTCCATTTGAATTGTTTTTTAGTGAATAATTTGTGACCATCGGGAGCTACCTCCTCAGACTTTTTGAGGAGCAAGTGGTCGGGAAATGTAATACACCGACATTAACTTGCTACAGTAAAAAAGTCTCGATTTATCTCCCTGTATTCCTTATTTGAAACCTCGTTTCTTAGGTGGTGAAACCTTTGGTTGTAGAGTGCCTTGTTGTACGCTGACGAGCTTCAAATCGAATGTTTCTATCAGTGTTTTCAAGACAGGATTTTTCCTTATCATCTGTTGGAGGATAGCTTCATCAGGCTTCACTTTGAGCAGATAATCGGCTATGTCGTACCCCTCTTTTCGCTCGCTTTCGGTGGCATGGGCTTCCAAATAATCGAACATTCGCACCTTAATCCCGTAGCTTTTCATCAGCCCGATTTTGCTCTGCCAATAGTCTGTCGCTTCTAAATCGGGGAATAATACAACGCTTCTTCCTGCCAGAACGGATAGGTTGTTAGCATTGAAGCAACCGTTCTTTCCTCCTGATGCTATCCATAGGAATTGTGGCAGATAGTAGGAAGCAATGAGTGCCGTTTTCTCGCTTTCTACCAGTGCAACAGGGCGGCTTCTGTCTTCAGCAAGCAGATGTTCACCGAAGAAACATTGCTTCAGATTATAATCACCTTTGTGCAGCACGGAGTGTACCCATGTAACATGATTGTATGGTTCTTTTATCCGATTACCTGTTTCGGGATTGTAAAGCATTATTTTACCAGTGCGGACTTTATTCTTGTTATCCGTTTGCCAGAATACAGTTGCACCGTCCCAATACTTAGAAGTACCAACCTTGTATCTCTTCATGAGTTTTAATGTTTCTGTTTCTCCGAACTAAGTTGACAGAAATTGAAACAACTTGTTTGCAGAATAACCACGCAATGATTGGTTGACTATATCCAAATCAATGTAGGATGTGACTAGAGGTTGTGCTTCCTTAATCGGTACTAACTCCTGAAACTATCTTCTGCAAACCTTTCTTTCTCGGACGGGTTCTGCTCAAAGTAATCACGAGGCGTGAAGTGATAACCGCATTTCTGCTCATGGTCACAACGCCCCACATATTCTGGGAACTGGATTTGCTTCTCCGTATCAATATACTTGGAAAAGCATCTTTGGCGGTGGCAGTTCGGGCAAGTGTGCCGAGTGCTGACACCTTTGTAGGGTTCTAATATGAATCTATGTGTACTCATTGTATGTTTCTTTTTTGGTGTGTCACTTTTGTCGTTATTGTCGTCTTCGCTTGGAAAGTGTCAAAACCGACAAAAATGTCACGGGTTAATCTTTGAATATTCTCCATGCTTCTCTTTGCGGAACAAAGTCCCGATGTTGTCATTGAGAAAGCGTTGAAATGTGCGCTCCTTCATTCTGTTCTGCTCGGCTATTTGTATAGCTTGGGCAGTTGTAAAGGCTGGAGGAAGCAGATTGACTATCGCCAGTTGCTGGTTGTTGAGCGCATTTTCATTGAGTATGTTTTGAACGCTCAATGCGGATTCTTTGAAATACTCCGTTAGTTTGATGGCTCGTTCCACCGTCAACAGGTCGATGTGGGTTTTATCACATTCTCCGCAAGTCCATCGGGCTAATTGGATAATCAGGCAGAAGCGGATGATGTATATCTCCAACTTGCAATAGATACTCACGATTGTGTCGTTTGTCTCTCGGTCGCATAACTCTGAGAAATGGTGCTGCCATTCGTAAAGCCGTCTTTTGGCATCCTCTGTGAAGAGAAGAATCTGTAGTTCTATCTCTCCAAACTCATTGAGGGCATATTCTTGTTGTATCAGCTTGCCAATAATACCATTCCACTCTTTTTCAATGTTCTCCGGCAGTTCCTTGTCATTCCAACGTGCCTTCTGTTGCAGATTGGGCATTACAAACAGGATACGGTCAATGAATCCATTACTGGAACGTTCGCCCTTAGCCAGTTCACTGAGAATCTTCTTTTGGATAGTGCCGATAACTGAGATGTACGGTCGCTTGATGAAGATGGAACTCTTGGAATTCTTGCGGTCGGATATAGTGGTTTTGGCACTGAATACCGACAACCAAAACTGTTCTTCCGAACCGTTGTTGTAACGATTGAAGTTCTTGAACCAAGCGGATAACTCATCAGCCCACAAGCATAAACCACGTTTGTTCTGTGCATGAATGAGGCTCAATCATTCAGGTGTTACATCCGAAATCAAGAAACGTTTACGGACTGGTTCCTGTGGAAATTGTTCCTCACCGTTATCCGCACGTTCTTTACGGCTCATACTCAGCAGCTCATCATACTTGGCAAGAGCCTTTTCAAAGACTTGATTTTGCTGATAGTCATAATCAAGAAACAGCTTCATGGAAAAGCTAAGCGGATGGCTTTTGTTTGCTCCCGGTCTTCCGATCAATGCCATATACAGGATAGGGCTTTCTACCCAGCCTTGCTTGATTTGGGCAAGATGTGTGTTACCTATGCCGACCGCTATTGCCGTAAGGATAGCTGCGGCAATGTAGTCTGTCGGGTAGTTATGGCATTCGTGAACCTCACTGATGATGCGTTGGATTCTTGTCGGGAATATGCTGACCGGAAAATCAGTGCCAGCTATTCGCATACTTAAATCAACCGCTTCATCAATGATGGATGCCGGATTAATAGAAGATGTATCCATTAAAATTTTACGGATGATTTGGGCTTATGACGGACACCTCCTTGCATATTGGCAAGCATTTCCTCATATGTTTGCTCGGAAGTCTTTCTACGCCCGTTCTCAATTCAAGCCAGAAGTTCGTCCTCGTAGAAATAGAGCTTCTTGCCTTTCTTATAGGCAGGGAGCAGCCCTTTGCGCACCAATGTATAAATGGTAGGCTTGGCTTTTTTGATGATACGGCAAGCATCCTCAATTTCAACCAACACGTGTTTGTCTGATGCTGGCGGTTGAAGTGGCGACACCATTCTTTTCAACTCAATGATCTGTTCGGTCAGATAACCTACCGCTTCGGGCAGCTTATCAAAAGTGATTTGTTCGTTTGCCATACGTACTCGTTTTTAATTGTTCGCTGGCAAAGGAAATTGGTGTTTTGATGGTGGAAAACATCACCGGGATATAACTGTGAGATAACTTTTGGTGGTGATTGGTAGTGATTACAAGGAATTTAGCTACTTTTGTAAGTAGAAAACATATCTGTCATGAGTAAAAGAACTATTATTTTTCAAGAACATAAAAAAATTACAATTAAGGAAATAGATGAGTTATTCTATTTCGCAATCTTGTATTATGACAAGTGGAGTTCTCATAATATAATTAAACAATCTGAATACATAGTAGTGGCAGCTTGCAGAGGGTTGATGAAAATTAGTCTAGAGGAAGTAAATGGGAAAGATTATTTATTCATCACGGATGATATAAGTGATTTTACGGATTATCCTAAGCAAATAGATGATTTCCTATCCTTGCAATGTGATAATGATAGTAAGGTTACTGCAGAAATGTTATACCATGCGATCTTAGATTCTACAAATGAATTATTTCCTAAAATGCGATTGACGGATATATATTATAATTACAAATACCTTAGCAAAATTAAAACAGGAAGGTCTAAGATTGACATTTACACGAGTTCTTTTGACAAGTATATAAATGATATTTTTCCAAATAGTAAAGATGTAGCTGTTGAGAATATAATGTTGAAATTAGGTATTGTCAAACAAGATGCAATATTATTGTTTGGGCGTTGGAAAAAATTCCATTTTATAGATTATCATCCGTACGAAGAATGGATTCCGAATCCTCCAAAAGAAACACTTACCATTGAACAGTTTAAAGATAGAATATCAGCTACAAGAATTGATGTAAAGAAGAATGAAAGCACAGGGGAGCCATATTTTGAAGCTGGCAATGTCAAAGGAAAAGTATCTACAAAAGAAATACCGAAACATCCAATGATATCTTTATTTATTACTTCTGACTCAAATGAACATTGGCTTTTACATGAGGAAGGAAGTGTTTTAGGGGCACCAGTAATAGCAATATTTTAAATATATTTTGAAGTATGAAAAAGAATAAATATATCCCAATGTTTGACGAACAAGAGTTTGTCCTTGTGTGTCGTAGAAATGATTATGAGAATGGAATAATTGGTGATGGCTTATTCCTTGTGAGTAAAGAAGAATGGGAAGATACTGATGATTACTCTATTAAAACATTTGATTTGCTTTTGACATCAGTTGAAAATGGAACTGTAAAGTTGTTTCTTGCTCCGAATAACGCAGTAGTTGTAATCCAAGCACTTCCATACTCACGAAAGATAGATTATATGGAAGTGCCAAGATAAATTTGAGACTTTATGTTATTTTTCTATCCAATTTAATCTTGCACTCTGATTCTGTGTGCGACATCTTGCGTTCAATGGTAGATATTTCCGAATCACGGAGAGTATGAGCAAATACCCTCTTTATAAAGGTGGCAGTCTGTAGGCGTGGCTTGCCAAATGCCTTACCTATATTCCAACCAAAGTGCATGATGTCAATGGTTTTTAATTGGGCATCAACCTTTATCTGCTCGACTTTGGGTAGAGAATCTGAGAAGTAGTATTCAGTAATATATATACATAGACGATTGAGGTCAGTTTCGCTAAGGTAGAGAACCAAGTTTTGTTTCGTATATGTAAGAACCTTATCTAACTTTTCTTGTGATGCTCGTTCTTTTTCTGCCATAGCTTTGGCACGGAATATTTCGTATTCTGTTGGCTGATTGGATTCTTCGATGGATATATTGTTGATGGTAGAAGGTGTGGTTTCTTCCTTTGGAAGTTCTGCTACGTCTTCGTTGAGTTTGGAACACGATGAAATAGAGACTTCTTCTGTTGTGTCAGATGTCGTTTTGATTTCAATTTTGAGTTCAGGTTCTGAAACGATAGGTTCTGAAATTATGGTACTTTCGGTAAGTTCCGGGTGCGTTACTGGAGCTTCTACCACCACAACCTTATTGTGGTAGCACTCAAATCTCATAAAACACTTTTCTATTGTTGGCGAAAGAATTTGACTGAATACCATTTGCAGATTGAGATAGATAGCTCCCATGATAATAGAGTATACCACTAAAATGAGGTAGCTGCTGAACTCATCCCAACCATAGTGAAGTACGGTCTGGCGGGCTAAAACACCAATGATAGCGATTGTCCCGAAAACAATCAGATTCAAAGTAATATGTTCTATCTTTTTCTGCTCCATAATGATATATGTTAATCGTTTGTGTGCAAATATATATCATTCTATGGATAGTAGATGCGTTTTTTTGAAAGTGGCAGTGTGTTGCGTCGGTACCCTAGACAACCTATGCCACTTTTTAATGAATTGAAGCCCGAATTGGACTTTATATCTAATTCGGGCTTTCTGATTAGCAGTAGAACCTACCTCCTAAATGAACAAGGAAAGATACCTTGTTCTCTCGTGAGGATTGAACATTGTGTATTAGCCATTTTCTGAATGCAGCGGAATGTCCTGTATCTATTTGATAGGATAGGGCTATAATCATATTGAGATTATACACATCGGTACTACTCCCATTCTCTAATCTGATACATTGGCGTACTTCATACTCCTTTAAGATATTGGTTTTCAATATCGCTTTTGTGCGAGAGTTGATTGCTCCAGTTGTTGTATAGAACAAGTCGGCAATCTCCCAAGAGGTCATCCATACTTCGCCATCAGAAATCTGGATGACTGCTCCGTTGTTTGTTATGATTCCTCGTTTCATGGCTATAATTTATTTCAGTGAAATCTTATTGGCTGTCTCTCGTTTCTTTACATTTACTAAATCTGCATAGATTTGAGTTGTGGAAACGTTCTTGTGGGTTAGCATTTTTGAGACCGTGTAAATATCTGTACCTAAGGAGATTTGTATGACTGCGTAGCTATGTCGAAATCCATGGAAGGTTATCGGTTTCGTTATTCCTGCCTTTTTGAGCCAGTTCTTCAGCGGATAGTTAATCATGCTCCGTTTCAAACCCTTGAATACTTTACCCGTGTCGGGCGTACCGCATAGTTCGTAGGCTTCGTAGCTGATAGGGAGTGTCGCTTCCGTTTGGGTTTTCTGGGTTCTTATACGCAAGCAATAGCCTTGGTCGGGAGCAATAGCGAAATCTTCCCATTGAAGATTGAGAATATCGCTGATGCGTAAACCTGTCAGACAAGCAAATAAAGAGGCTGCTTTCAGAACAGGGATATCACAAGGTGTGGCGGCAAGTTGCTTCACCTCGTCTAATGTCAGATATTCTTTCTTCACATCTTGCGGTTCAATCTTATCAAGGTAGTCATTGATGTTTTCTCGAAGCCATTTGTCCCGATAGGCAATCTTCAACAACCCTCTGAAAGTGGAGTAGTAGCCGGATGCCGAATTGAGGGATATGGAGCGGTTGCTGTGTTTGAGTTGCTTGGCGTTCAATAGGTATTCACGGAACTTCTTGCACAAGTCCACATTTACTTCGCTGAAGGTACATTGCCCTTTAACGAAGTTGTAGAAATGCTGATAGACAAACGTCCATTTCTGATCTTTGCTTCGGCACATCTTTTTGAAATAGGCAAGGAAGTCGGCTTTCTGCTTGGTCTTATCCAAGAAACCGAATTCTTCATTGATAAGCGATTGCACTCTGATACAACGGATTGCCTCTGCCTTGTTCAGCATATCGTTGTTGAACTCCCTTTCCATTTCGTTTTTCGGGTGGGCATAGATGTAGATGCCGAGATATTCCCGACGACTCATCTGCATTGTCTCAGGGTTACGGACTGCCGGATAATAATCCAGATACAAGGAGATGCGATTATTTCGAATCGCTCTCTGACGAACTGTTACTTTTGTACACGTGTGTGTCATACTGTTTAATATTTAGAGTTTTACATTTGTTTGGTGCAAAGGAATATGGTGATTCAATGGTGGTAACATTCACCGATAAATAACTTATTCAATCTTTGGGGCTGCAAGTAGCTTATCCAATTCGGGTTTGAAAATAAGCGTGTATTTGCCTTTCTTGATCTTTGAGATATTATGATACTTCGCATAATGATAGAGTTGGTCACGGGTGAGATTGAACTTCTCCATTGCTTCGACTACCGTATAATATTGCGGTTCTTCGGGTGCTGCCACTCCTTTGGCAATATCGACATGCTTCTTGGAATAGTACACCATGATACCCTCTTTCTTCTTAGGAATGGCGTTCTTGGAAACGAAAGTGTAGATGGCTGATAAGGTCATACCGAATTTCTCCTGCATTTCTTGGGTACTATACCATTCGGTAATGTCGGGATCCGGGGCTTTCTTGGCAAAGTAAGCGTCCATGTGCTTCTTGCTCCAGTAGGTCTTGCCACGATTGAAAGTGCGAGGTATGTTGTTCTTTTTGGCTACCGCAAATATCCATGATTCGTTTACATGGTATTTCTCTTTTACTTCGGCTGTGGTGTAGAAGTCGGTAATAGGGGCTTTCTCTATGGGTACTATCTTCTTATACTCCGCAGCATTTTCAAATAAAAGCTCAATGTCTTTCCTCCTGACTAATGTTTTTCCTTTGAATTGAACCGCTTTAATTACGTTATCTGCCATGTAGCGGTAAATGCTGGCTCGACTAATTCCTAAGAGTTTTGCGGCTTCGGGTGGCGTATAGAACTCTTTGTCTTCAACAGACGGTTCTTCTGCGTTCATTGAAAACTCTTTTTGATAAGAAGCTATACGCTCTTGCCTAATCCGTTCCTTGTAAGCTGCATTGTTGCACCTATGAGAACAATAGTTCGTAGTCGTCTTGTGGGCTATGAAAATCTGCCCACACCACTTACATTTTTTCTTGATTTCGATGTTACTGCTCATTCTTTTCTCCGTTTATTTCTCCATTTTTGTTTCAGTGCGTCTCACCACGTCTCACTGTGTCTCAAATCTACACTACCTTGTTGGCGAGAAACAAGGCTTCAACAAGCGAGCAACAAATGCGGTACAAAAAAGAGCTGAAAAAGCCCTATAAACGATAACCATCGCTTATAAGACTAAAAAGAAAGGCGCTCAAAATGAACGCCTTAATAATCGTTGATGATATATGCTAATCGTTGGTAATCACCACTTACTTTCCGATACAGAAGTGGGAGAAGATTTCACCGAGGATTTCGTTGTTGCTGATTTCGCCGGTGATTTCACCAAGGTAATGGAGACATTCTCTGATGTCTTGGCTCACGAGGTCTCCGCTCAAGCCCGACTTCAGACCGGCGAAGCTGCGAGCAAGCGCTTCGTCGGCACGCACAAGCGCCTCATAATGGCGTGCGTTGGTCACCACCACAGCATTGTCGTCAATTTGCGGTATGGCAGCGGCTTCTGTCACTCGCTGCTGCAGCATGGCTATGTCGGCCTCGCGTTTTGCCGAAATCACTATGTGATTCAGTTGACCAATAACCTTTGTTATGGCGGCTATATTGTCAGCCGGGGCAACATCGGCTTTGTTAATCACTGCCAAGAGCTGCTTGCCGTGACAATGTGGTTCAATGTTGTCGGCAAGAAACTGCGCCACATCTTGCGGCTTTTCAGTGCCATCAATCACCCAGAGCACTATCTGCGCCTGGTCAAGTTTGCGGAACGTGCGTTCTATTCCCATTGCCTCTATTGCGTCGCTCGAATGACGTATGCCGGCCGTGTCGATAAAGCGGAACGTAATGCCGCCTATCACTATGGTGTCCTCTATCACGTCGCGCGTAGTGCCTTGAATGTCGCTCACGAGAGCCTTGTCGTCGTGCAGCAAGGCGTTGAGTATTGTGGATTTTCCAGCGTTGGTTTGCCCCACTATTGCCACAGGAAGTCCGTTCTTAATCACGTTGCCAGTGGCATACGATTCCGTCAGACGCTTGATCACGCCATGTATTTTGTCGGCAAGCGACAGCAGCTTTTCGCGGTCGGCAAATGTGACGTCTTCCTCGCTAAAGTCGAGCTCAAGCTCTATCAGTGACACAAACTGCAGCAACTGTTGCCTGAGCTCGCCTATGCGCTGACTGAACACACCGCGCATTTGGTTCATGGCCACACGGTGCGACGCGCGCGACGACGACGCTATGATGTCGGCCACCGCCTCGGCTTGCGACAAGTCGAGCTTGCCGTTGGCAAACGCCCTGCGCGTGAACTCTCCGCCCGAAGCCGCACGGCAACCGTCGTCGATAAGCAAATTCACAATTTGCTGCTGAATCCACAAAGAGCCATGACACGAGATTTCAATCACATCTTCGCCGGTGAACGAATGAGGAGTCTTAAAAACGGTGAGCACCACCTCGTCGAGCACCTCGCCAGAAGCGTCGGCTATGCGCCCGAAATGGGCGGTGTGGCTTTTCATGTCTTCTATGGACTTGCCTTGCCAGCATCGGCCCACAAACCGCACGGCATCTTTGCCGCTGACCCTGATTACGGCTATGCCACCCACTCCATGAGGAGTGCTGATTGCCACTATTGTGTCGTCTTGCAGTGTAGTGTTGTCTATCATAATCGCTTCTTAAATTCCTGTTGTTGTTTCTTATTTGCCGTTTTCGAGCCATGAAGCCCCATCATTGTTTGCCTCCACGCTCTGCTCCACATCGTCGGGCAAAGCCGACAGAAAGTCAATGCCTGTGAGCCGCTCCACATCGTCAACACTCACGGCGTGACGGCGCAGCCCTCCCTTGGCCTGCACGTTGTCATAGACAAACGCTATGGCACGTTGCTGCTTCGGGGCATATATCACCTTGAAAAAGCCTTGTGGCACCACAATGTCGTGCTCCGGTCCTATGGTTTTGTGCGTGGAGTGCACTATAGGCCCTGTGAACACGAGCAGTTCGCCATATCTTGCCGCCCAGCGGTGCACCTTCTGCTCCAGCGAGCGCCAGGCACCACTGTTGAGCGAATTGTTCTGCGGACACATATTGGTCATGTAGAAACATTCTGTCATAGCCTCACGACTCCATTTCATGTCGTCGGCGGGAGCCATGTGCCCACGGTCGTAGCCGCTGTTCTTATACTCCCACCAGTCGGGGCACGCCGCCACGTTTTTATCTTTGTTGAACTTATAGTTTTTGCGTTTTTCAGCATCGGGGGCGTCGGCCATCATCACCATTTGCTGCGTGAGATTGTAGGCCACGCAGTTGGGTATGCGCCTCTCGTCGTTGAAATCAACTGAAATGGCACTATATGTGATATGCTCGTTGGCCACATCGCCGGGCAGCACCACCTTCAGTAGCACTTCCGACGGCTCGTTGGCAGTGGCAGCGCTGGTGCGTCCGGTGCAACCAGCAAAAGCCATGCAAATCGCCAAAAAGGTAACGACGCAAGCCAAACAACCTTTTCTTATTTTTTTCATAAAATGCTTTCTCATTGTGTTTCAGCCGCCTCAATGTGTCCACACGTCAAGGTTGAGCTGACTCTCTGTTTTATTTTCAATGTCATCGGGCAAAGCCGAAAAAAAGTCGATACCAGTGCGGCGCTCCACCTCATCTACGCTCACGGCATATCGCTTTAGCGGGCCGTTTGCCGATTTGTTGGGATAAATGAACCCTATGGCTCGCATGGGCGTGGTGAACGGCAACAGCACTACCTTGAAGAACGCCGTTGGCACAGCCACATGCGATGCACCTATCGTCGGCATGCCGCGCGTGATTACCGGTCCGGTGACCACAATCAGCGCACTGTCGCGAGCGGCCCATTCTCTGATTTTCTCCTCTATTTTGGTCCAGCCACCGCTGTTGAGCGACCTGACCTGCGGACACACGTTGGTCATCTTGAACGACTCGCGCATTGCCAGCGAATCCCATTTCAAATCGCCAGCCGGAATCATGTGGCCACGGTCATAACCACTCAAGGTGTAGTCCCAGGGGTTGGCGCAGCCAGCCACCGCCGAGTCTCGCTCAAAGCTGCCGAAGCGCGGCACCGTTCCCTCAGTCTCACTTGCAGTCAGCTCATAGACCACACAGATTGGAATGTGCAGCCTGGGATTGAAATACACGGTAAAACCCTTGTAAGCTATGCGCTCACACGGCATGCCGCCAGGCAAGTCAACCTGCTGCAGCTCCGCCACATATTCTGCCGAGGCGCGCTGCTCACGCATATCGATTTCGCCCACCGCCAGATGCCTAATCACCAGAAAAAGTACGCCAACCACCATCGCAGCCCATAGCACCACGATGCCAGCCCTCTTCAAGTCGCTGAACGACAAACTGTTTCTTCTTTTGCGTGCCGGCATAAAACAACTGACATTTTTGTGGCACAAATTTACAAAATTTATTATTAACTTTGCTTATTGATAAAGTGTGACAAAACAATCCTTAGCTTTGAAAAAAGCCGGATATTAAAAACCATATCGATTATGAAATTAGTTGACAGATTCCTTCAGTATGTCAAATATGACACTCAGAGCGACGAGCAGACAAACCTGACACCTTCAACTCCGGGACAAATGATTTTTGCCCAACAGCTCAAAAAAGAATTGAAAAGCATGGGGTTGAGCGACATCACCCTCGACGAGAACGGCTATCTGATGGCTACATTGCCATCGAACACCGACAAAAAAGTGCCAACCATAGGCTTTATCTCCCACCTTGACACAAGCCCCGACATGAGCGGCCAGAACGTTAAGCCAAGCATCGTGGACTACGAGGGCGGCAAGATTGTGCTCAACAAAGCAAAAGGCATAGTTCTCGACCCAGAACAATTCCCTGAACTGAATGACTATATTGGCCAGCAACTGATTGTGACCGACGGAACGACCCTTCTCGGCGCTGACGACAAAGCTGGAATAGCCGAAATCATCTCGGCTGTGGAATACTTCATTGAGCACCCAGAAGTGAGACACGGCGACATTCGCATAGCCTTCAATCCCGACGAGGAAATAGGCATGGGCGCGCATCACTTCGACGTGAAGCAATTTGGTGCCGACTGGGCCTACACTATGGACGGTGGTGCTGTGGGCGAGCTGGAATACGAGAACTTCAATGCCGCCTCAGCAAAAATAACATTCAAGGGGCTTAACGTACACCCAGGAGCAGCCAAGCACAAGATGCTCAACTCCATTCGCGTTGCCAACCAATTTGCCATAATGCTGCCACGCTGGGAAACTCCGGAACACACCGAGGGCTATGAGGGCTTCTATCACCTGATTTCATTCGAGGGCTCTGTGGAAAAAACCGTTCTCACCTACATCATTCGCGACCACGACCGCGCACGCTTCGAGAGCCGCAAACGCGAAATCGAGCACCTGTGCCACAAAATCAACTGTGAGTTCCCTGGTTGCGCCACCGCCGAAATCAAGAATCAATACTACAACATGCGCGAAAAGATTGAGCCAGTGATGCACATTGTGGAAGTGGCGGAAAAAGCCATGAAAAACGCCGACGTCAAGCCCATCGTGCAACCCATCAGAGGTGGCACCGACGGCGCACAGCTTTCATTCAAAGGTCTGCCTTGCCCAAACATATTCGCAGGTGGCATGAACATGCACGGCCGCTACGAGTTCGTGCCAATTCCATCAATGCAGAAAGCCATGCAGGTAATCATTGAAATCTGCAAAATCGTGGCTGAGTAACGCCGGGGGGAGCTAACACGCCAATCAACGCGCGTCTCATAAAATAAAAGAGCAGAGGTCTGCGAGTCTTTTTTCACTGGCTCCAGACCTCTGCCTTATTTTTATGCGCAAAGCTGACCTTGCGGCACATCTTCACTCCACACGATAGTAAATGTCGCCCACCACATCAAGCGGCGAGTAATCTGCCGGCAGTTCCTTCTCCAACAGATAATAATCTTGCGGAAACACCTTGCCATCAACACCTTGTTTCATTTCCTTGACCTTGCCTTTATACTTCCAGCCACGTTTGGCCATGAAGTTAAGCACACTCATTGTCGAAGCGAATGACATTTTCTTGTTTGTCTGGCGGTTGTAAATCCACCCCCATGCGCCCACAGCGTCTGGAGCGATGCCGAAATCCACCTTCACATTCACATCGCTTTTAAGCAAGTTATACTCACTGCAAGTTACCGTGCAATACACCTTCACCATAGGCGCGTTTTCCACCGGCTGGGCATTTGCCACGATAGCCAGCAGACAAATAATCATCAACAATAATGTCTTTTTCATAAGATTTCTCCTTTCCTTTGTTTATTATGGCTCAAATACATGTCGAATACTCATGTCGCAGCTCGTGCCGCATGTTAAATTGCAGTTAAAACTCACGGCAGATTTCAAGTCCCTGCGCAACGGCTGTGGCTATCTTGTCCTCAATCTCCTCATCTGTGCCGTAGTCCAAGTTTTGAGCGGCAACCACACTCACCTCGCCAAGCCCCCACAGCGCACTTATTGCGCGAATATATGGCGTGGCGCCGTCAAGTGGCGAGTCAGTTGACACGTTCATGCCGCGCGTCGTCACATAAAGCAACCGTTGGCACTTGCACAACCCCTCAAAATAAGTCCCATTGTCACGAAACGTGATGTTAAACAGCGACATATTCTCAACAAACACCTTCAAAATTGCCGGATAACTCATGTCCCAAAACGGAGCGGCAATCACGATGCGGTCGGCAGCGGCAATCTTCTTTGCCGTAGCCACAATTTCAGCCGGAACATATCCATTGCCACGCTCTGCAAGCACCTTGCGCCCCACGGCAGAATAGTCCTCGCCGTCGAGCCTTATAGTCTCAATCTCATAGCGTTTGCCAAGCTCTGCCACCAACGGCATCAAAATGCGTCTTGTGCGCGATGCCTCGTCGCGCATGCAAGCGTCAATCACAATCACTTTCTGCATCAAATCAGTTTATTTTTGCTAAAATGAAATACCACTTGCAAAGATAGCCAACAATCCACACAAAAGCACGCAGATTTTTGCCCTTTTGCAGAATAATAAACGTGACCTGTTTTGCGTTATAGTGTTAAGAAACGTTTTCTGAGCATGTCAGTGCTGATTGCATGACACAAAACGGAATTGGCACAACAGCAAAACATTCCGCATACATTTTAATGAAAGTACTTGAAATCAATAAATACCACTACCTCAAAGGAGGAGTTGACACCGTTTTTTTCAACACGATAAGACTGCTGGAGGAGATGGGCAATGACGTGTGCACGTTTTGCACCGACAATCCCAAAAACACAAAATCGGCGTTTGCAAAATATTTCACTCATGCGCCGGAACTTCGCGACCAGAGCACCGTGGAAAAGATCAAGAACATGGGCACATTTTTCTGGAACAAAGACTCTGAAAGAAAAATCGAGCAACTCATAAATCAAGAAAAGCCCGAAATTGCCCATTTGCACAACATTTTCAACGGCATTTCCATGTCGATACTGCCGGTGCTGCACCGCCACAACATACCTGTCGTCATCACCATGCACGACACTCGCTTCGTGTGCCCATCATCGCTGTTTAACACTCGCGGCAGCAAATGCAAAAACTGCTTGAATTTCGGCGGACTGCCATGCGGCTTGTTCAAGTGTTATCAAGACAATTTCATCAACAGCTGGGTGTGTGCTTTTGAAATGTTTCAAAAAGAGAAGCTGTTTGACTATAATCGCTACATCGACCGCTACATCTTTGTCAGCAAGCGTTTTCAAGACTTCCATGCCGAGCGTCACAGCTATTTCAGAGACAAAGGTACCATTCTTCACAATTTCATGCCTGGCATGAGAGAAATCTCCCCATGTCACACCCACGACGGCTACATGCTGTTTTATGGTCGCATAACGGCAGAAAAAGGCATAGCCGCGCTTATCAGTGCCATGCGTGATTTGCCCGGCATAAAGCTCCGTGTGGTTGGCGACGGCCCCTTGAGAGAGTCGCTCGAGCGGCAAGCCCCCGCAAACGTGGCCTTTCTTGGCTTCAAGAAAGGAGAAGAACTGTTTGAGCAGGTGCGCCATGCGTCTTTTGTCATAGTGCCCTCGGAGTGTGAGGACAACAATCCGCTCACAATAATCGAAGCATATTCTCATGGCAAACCAGTGATAGGCTCCATCACTGGTGGAATACCGGAGATTGTGACACCCGACACTGGTTTCCTCTTTGAGATGGGCAACGTGGAGGAGTTGAAGCGCTGCATCATTAAGGCAAACGCAATTAATGCTGAAACTTATCAGCAAATGTCAGTAGCTTCTCGTAACTTTGCACTGTCAAATTTCTCTCCGGAAATCCATTACAAAAAGTTAATGGACATTTTTAATGAAACGATAGCATCTCATGAAGATATTTGAAATAGGAACTGGCTACACCAGCATACCGGCAAAGATTGGCGCAGCAACCGAGATTGTGGTCGAGGAGCTAACCTCCTCGCTGCTGAGCCTCGGCTACGACGCTACCATTGTTGATATAAAAGACTCCAAGCGCGCTGCCACCAGTTTGCCTATCACTGAAGTGTATATGCCACAGCTCTTCAACACCACCGACACCACCCTTGGCATAGTCCACAAGTTGAAGCGCGTGCTCTATTCCATTTCACTGACGTTCAAGCTTCACTGCATAATCAAACGTTGCACCGACAGCAAAATAGTGCTGCATTTCCACAACCAATATAATCTTTTCTTTTTCCTGAAATTGACCCCTGCGGCATTGCGCAGCAGGGTGAACATAGCCTACACCGTGCACAGCCATGTGTGGTTCGGCAACTGGAATGAGATTTGCGACACCGTCAAAAAACGCTATTTTCAAGAAGTGTATTGCGTGAGGCATGCCGACCATGTGTTTGTGCTCAACGACGGCGCAAAGGCTATGATGATTGACAAAATTGGAGTAGTCCCCGGCAAGGTGCACAAGGTGATAAACGGCGTAAACACCAGCGTGTATAACGAGCAAGCACCCACCCCACAAAGCATAGCCTCATTCATAGCCGCCAATAACTTGGCTGGCAAAAAGGTGGTGTTTCAAGTCGGCTCTGTGTGCGACCGCAAAAACCAGCTCGGAAGCCTCAAATTGCTGCTCCCCACGTTAAAGTCACAACCCGACACTGCATATATGTATGCCGGTGGAGTGATAGATGCTGCCTACAAGCAACAAATAGACAATTTCGCCGCACAAAACGACATAACCAGTCAAGTGGTTTATGCCGGTGAAGTTGCTCCAGGGGCAGAACTAAACGCACTCTATGCAGCATCGCGCGTCAGCATATTCAACTCAAAATCAGAGGCATTTAGCTTGGTAATGCTGGAGTCACTGTCGGCAAGCCGGCCTATATTTGTATGCAGCAACATATTAAACTCACTGCCATTTATGAAGTCGGGCAACGGAAATGGCATCATTCCCATAACCCAGACGTTTGACGCCGACCTCAGCACCCTGCTCAATGACAACGCCAAATATGACGAGGAAAAAGCAAAGGCGCGTGAGTTCATCACCAAAGAATACAGCTGGAGTGTTGCAGCAAAACAATATATTCTGTACTTTTGATTATAAAATCGGCTTGCACCGCCTTCACTACACTAATGAGCGGCAACCGACAAAAAATCGGATTAAAGTAATTACTATATAGTTATCATGGCAGAAAAAAAGTTAAATGGCACCGTGATTGTGACCTACCGATGCAATGCGCGCTGCACAATGTGCAACCGCTACAAAGCCCCATCAAGGCCAGAGGAGGAAATCTCTCTCGACACCATAAAGAAACTGCCGAAGATGTACTTCACCAACATCACTGGAGGTGAACCGTTCATTCGTACCGACCTCAACGACATAGTGCGCGAGCTCTACAAAAAAAGCGACCGCATCGTCATATCGACCAACGGCTTTTTTACTGACCGCATAATAGCCCTGGCTAAAGAATTCCCGCAAATAGGCATTCGCATATCAATCGAAGGCCTGGAACAGACCAATAACGAGATACGCGGCCTGAACGACGGCTTCAACCGCGGCTACACCACGCTGAAAAAGTTGCGCAAAATGGGCATGAACGACGTTGGCTTTGGCATGACCGTGCAAGACAAGAACGCCCCCGACCTTGTGCCGCTCTATCAGTTGAGCAACAAAATGGGCATGGAGTTTGCCACGGCGTCGCTCCACAACTCATTCTATTTTGTGGAGGCAAAAAACATCATACACGACCGCCCCATGGTGGCAAAAAATTTTGAGGCTCTAATCAACGAGTTGCTGAAGAGCAACTCTCCGAAGAAATGGTTCAGAGCCTATTTCAACCATGGATTAATAAACTATATCTACGGCCAACCGCGCCTGTTACCCTGCGACATGAGCTTCGACACTTTCTTCATTGACCCCTATGGCGACGTCATGCCATGCAACGGCACCAAAGACAAAGAGGTGATGGGCAACCTCAACGTGCAGTCGTGGGACGAACTGTGGCACAGCGAGCAGGCTGAGGCTGTGCGCAACAAGGTGCATCACTGCACACGCAACTGCTGGATGATTGGCTCTGTTTCACCAGCCATGCACAAATACATTGCCAAACCAGCACTTTGGGTGCTGAAACACAAGGCAAAGAGCCTTCTGGGCTTGAAATACTCCATGTATGAGAACCCTATCTGCTGCGACTATCGCGACGGCAAGGTGAGCAAATCCGACATAGACAAACTCAGCACATGCGACATGAACGCCATGGTCAACAACGGCCTTTCGGCCAACTCCAACGCTGCCCTGCAAGGCAAGCGGGGCGAGGACATCGTGAATGCTGATGTGGAGTCGCAAGGCTACGAAGCCACCAAGCGCGACAGCAGCTCCAAATAGCAACGCGCATTTACACTCAACACGAAATTCAATTCCCACATGGTTAAGATTGTTGTTACAGGAACACGAGGCATACCCAATGTGATGGGCGGAGTTGAGACCCATTGCGAGGAGCTGTTCCCACGCATTGCCGCGCTTGGTTTCGACGTGACTGTAGTGCGCCGATCAACCTACGTTGACAACAATCTCACCCAGTGGCACGGCGTGAAGCTCGTGGATATAGCCACCCCCAGACGCAAGGCCTTTGAGGCAATAGTCCACACATGGAGAGCCGTGTGGAAAGCAAAGGCGATGAAAGCCGATATTGTACACATACACGCCATAGGCCCCGCCATGCTAACACCACTGGCCAGACTGCTCGGCATGAAAGTGGTATTCACTCACCACGGCCCAGACTACTACCGTGACAAATGGGGGTTTGCCGCCAAGACCATGCTGAAATTCGGAGAACGAATGGGCTGCACGTTTGCCAATGATGTGATTGTGATTTCCGACGTGATACGCAACATCGTGAAAAACAAGTATGGGCGCACAAAAGGCGTGCATCTCATCTATAATGGCGTGCCCAAGCCCGAACTATGCGACTACCCGGAATACTTCAAGGAAATAGGCATAACAAAAGGCAATTACATACTCGGCATGTGCCGTTTTGTGCCAGAAAAGCGTCTGCACGACCTCGTGGCGGCGTTCTCGGCATGGCAGAGCGAGCACCCAGGGCGCAGCGACATGAAACTGGTGCTTGCCGGCGACACCGATTTCCCCGATGAATATTCCACTGCACTCAAAGCTCTCGCACGCAAAAACGGGGTGGTGCTCACAGGCTTTGTCAAAGGCCGCAAACTGCACTCTCTGCTCACCAACTGCCGCAGCTATTGTCTGCCGTCGTCGCACGAAGGTTTGCCCATCGCCTTGCTCGAAGCCATGAGCTATGGCGTGCCAGTGATTGTGAGCGACATTCCAGCCAACCTTGAAGTGGGGCTTCCTGAAAGCTGCTATTTCAAGATGGGCGACACCCATGCCCTAAAACACAAACTTGAGTCGCTGATAGCAGTTCCTGCCAGGCGCGTTGCCTACGACATGTCGAAATATGACTGGGGGCACATCGCCGCCCAAGTGGCAGATGTGTATCGCGGTCTGCAGCAGTGACACACAAAGCCGAAGCCATAATTACAGTGGCAAAACATCTTTTGGAAAATTATCAGTAACTTTGCACGTCACACAAGCATTAGTGACCACTTTTTCAGGGAAGTTTTTCTTTTTGACAGATGAGCACACAAAGACCAAAATCACACGAAATCGACATGCTTCATGGGCCGTTGGTTTCTGGTATATTGAAATTTGCCCTTCCTTTTGCCGCAAGCAGCATTCTGCAGCAGATGTTCAATGCTGTTGACGTGGCAGTGGTGGGCCGGTTCGCAAGCAGTGAGGCTCTTGCCGCCGTGGGAGCCAACACGTTTCTCATCAACTTGTTCATCAATTTGTTTGTAGGTATATCCGTTGGTGCAAACGTTGTCATTTCAAACCACATAGGGCAAAACGACGACAACCGCACTCGAAAAGCCGTGCACACCACCATGATTTTGGCTGTGCTAAGCGGCTTCACCATGCTCGTTACGGGACTTCTCATAGCCGCTCCAGTGCTGGAGTTGATGGACACACCTGCCAACGTGCTCAGCGACTCTGTGCTTTATCTGCGCATATACATGTGCGGCACGCCATTTTTCATGATATACAACTTTGGAGCCGCCATTTTGCGCAGCAAGGGCGACACCAAGCGTCCGCTCTACATTCTGATTGTGGCAGGACTCATCAACACCGCTCTCAACCTGTTGTTTGTCATCGTGTTTCACATGAGTGTCGATGGTGTTGCAATTGCCACCGGCATTTCCAACGCATTTAGCGCACTTGCCATTTTGGTGCTGCTGAAGAAAGAGCCAGAACCATTCAAACTGCACTTCAGCCTCAGCGCACCCGACAAGGCCGAAATAAGCAGAATACTAAAAATCGGACTACCGGCAGGCTTGCAAAGCATGGTGTTCTCATTCAGCAACGTGTGCGTGCAGACGGCCATCAACGGCTATGGCTCGGCTGCCGTGGCAGGTGCTGCCATATCAGTCAATTTCGACAGTTTCTGCTACTTTTTCATCACCGCATTTTGCGGAGCGGCAATCACGTTCACCGGACAAAACTTTGGCGCCGGCAATGTGATGCGGTGCCGTCGCATATTCACAATCTGCATGATTGGAGGTGCGTTGACATGCTTCTTTGGCAACATGATGTTTTACACCCAGCGCGACTTCTTCCTGGGACTTTTCACCACCGACCCACAAGTGGTTCACTATGCTGTGATTCGCATGTCATGGGTTCTGATTTTCCAGCCAATGGCCGTGAGCTACGAAATATCGGCTGCTGCCATGCGAGGCATGAACTACTCGCTCGAACCGGCATTGCTCACCATACTCGGCACGTGCATGCTGCGCCTTGTGTGGGTATTCTTTGTGGGTCCTATATGGCCAGGATTTGCCCGGCTCATGTATTGCTACCCTATTTCTTGGGTTGTGACAGGCTCTATGGTCATGACGTGCTACATAATTGTGAGCCGCAAAGCCTATCGCCGCATAGCAACCCAATGCGCAAACTAAGCCCATTTATCCATAAAAAAGTGATGCTGGCTATGCACTTTTAATGTTTCATAACCTCGACAAAAGGCAACATACATTAACTTTGCATTACAAACGCAACACAACGAAAAAAAAATTGAATTTACTATCACAATACAAAATCATAGCATCGTCGCTTCTTGCCGCATCGCTCGCGCTGTCGGCATGTGGCGGTAAAAACGACAAAGCCGCCACTCCGGCCCAACCAGCAAAGCAAGCCACAAGCTCGATTGCTATCGACGACAGCCTTCGCAGTCGCCTTTCCCAGTTCATTGCAGCACCCAGGGTGCAAGGGCAGTTTGCCGTACATGTTTACGACCTCACTGCCGGCAAGACGGTCTTTGGTTTCAACGAGAGCAAATCTATCCCGTCGGCATCGTGCATGAAGCTGCTCACCGGAATTGCCGGTCTGAAGCTCATGGGCACGGCTTACAATTACTCCACGTCAAGCTACACCAAGGGACAAATCAGCGGCAACACTTTGCAAGGCGACATCGCGCTGAAAGGCAGCCTCGACCCACAGATCAACGGCCCTGACCTCAACATGTTTGCGCAGGCGTTTGCCAACAAAGGCATCAGAAAAATCAGCGGCAAATGCTTCGTTGACCTCGTGGTGAGCGAACCCGTCAAAAGCGAGCAGCACTGGTATCCATGGGACTTGTCGTTCTCGCGCTACGGCGTGTTCTACAAAGGTGCCCCGCGCGTGGTCAAGGAGTTGAAATATGCCTTGCGCAGCCGTGGCGTAGCCGTGGCCGACAGCCAGGTGGTGCTCGGACGTGTGCCACAAGGAGCGCAGTGTCTGTTCCGCTTTCATCGCCCCATAAGCCTTGTGGTGGAACGCATGTGGAAAAACAGCTCAAACACCCAAGCTACAGCCATGCTCTACACCATAGGCCACCAAGTCAACCCCTCGGGCGACCCAGTGAGTTCCGGCGTCAATTACCTGCGCCAGTTCATGCGCACGCAGCTGCACCTCACCGACACCGCACTCGTGATTCATGACGGCTGTGGCTTGTGTACCCACAATCACCTGTCGCCAGTGGCTCTAACCACCATTTTGCGCTATGGCTACGAGAATCCGCCCATATATGCGCAACTGTGCAAACTCCTGTCGGTTTCTGGAGTTGATGGCACACTTAGAAGAGAAATGTCGTCGCCAGACCTCCGTGGCAAGATAAAGGGCAAGACCGGCACACTGTCGCACCCCTACGGCATAAGTTCTCTTGCCGGCTATTGCCAGGGGAGCAATGGTCACACTCTGGCGTTCGCCATAATGGCAAGCGAAATGTCGGTGCTCGATGCCCATGTGCTTCAGCGCAAATTCTGCAAAGAGCTTGTTAAATGACACTCCGTTCAATACTACAAATCCCACTATTTATGGACAAAAAAAACTATGCTAAAATCAACCAAGAGTGGCTTGCGGCAAAATCGCAAGAAGACGGCGTGAAACCACTGCCAAAAGGCATATTCTACAAAGTGCTTGCCAAGGGCAAAAACGACGGAAAACACCCCAATCCGCGAAGTGTAGTCACTGCTCACTACACAGGCCGCACTATCAATGGAAAGAAATTCGACAGTAGTCTGGGCGGTGCGCCACTCGCCGTGCGTTTAAGCGACTTGATTGAGGGCTGGGTGATAACCATGAGCCGCATGTGCATAGGCGACAAATGGGAAGTTTACATTCCGGCAGAAATGGGCTATGGCAAATTCTCACAGCCTGGCATACCTGCCTACTCCACACTCATTTTTGAAATAGAACTTTTGAATATTTTCTAATCGTCACATCGCTCCGTACGATTATTGAAAAAAAATCACAATCCCCCCCCACAAAAAACATAAAGTTTATGATACGCCAAGCGAACCCCGACGACGCAGCCGAAATTGCCGCCATCTACAACAAATATGTGACCGAAACCACCATCTCGTTTGAAACCGAGCCTGTGCCAGTCAGCGAGATGCGTGACCGCATACTTGCCATTTCTTCAGGCTTTCCATACCTCGTGTGCGAGCGCGGCGGACACATCGCCGGCTACAGCTATGCCCACCTGTGGAAAGAGCGTGCAGCCTATGCCCACACGTTTGAAACCACCATATATGTGGCCAGCAAGTGCCGTGGCCAAGGCATAGGCACCGAGCTAATGCGAGCTTTAATTGCAGCTTGCCGAAAACAAGGGGCAAGAGCGCTAATTGCCTGCATAACCGACGGCAACAAACCCAGTGTGGCAATGCACGCCATGCTCGGATTCAAGCAAGTGTCGCAGTTTGAGAAAGTGGGCATGAAATTCGGGAGAGAACTCGGCGTGACTGACATGGAGCTATTACTTTGAGAGCACACGCACACAAATCCCTTATTCCAAAACGTAACCACCATCACCCTCAAAAAAAAAATACGACTATGAACATCGAAGAAATAAGAAACTACTGCCTGACGCTGCCATTGGCAACCGAATATTTTCCATTCGACGAAACCACACTCGCATTTAGAGTGCTTGGCAAAATATTTGCGATGATTGACCTCGAAAACCCCACATGGTTTGTGCTGAAATGCGACCCCGAACTGGCATTGGACTTGCGTGACCAGCACCCGGAAATCACAGGAGCCTGGCACATGAACAAGAAATACTGGAACCAGCTCGACACCTTCGGCTCGTTGTCAGACACGCTAATCAAGCAGCTCATCAACCATAGCTACAGCGAGGTCGTCAAAAAGCTCCCCCTCAAGCTCAAAACCCTCCACCCCACCATCACCACAATCTCCTAACCACCCCCGCAACAAATCCGTACTTAAATTTCCACCAATGGGTAAAATTCTTTAAACTCTTGAAATAATTTTGCACTTGCTTGTTGACTCTACATTGCATTCTGTGCATTGGGTGGATTTGGGGCGGTGGGATTTTTTTAGTTACTTTGCAGGGAATTTTGCCGGGGTTTGCGGCAAATATGTATCGCAAATAATTAAAAGGACTCACAAAACAGAAAATAATGGGAAAATTAGTCATTAATTCATTCGAGGAATTCGAATCTCATCTTGGCGAGGAACTTGGCCACTCGGAGTGGCTTACCGTTGACCAAGACCGCATCAACTTGTTTGCCGACGCCACACTCGACCACCAGTGGATTCACGTTGACACTGAACGTGCCAAGCGCGAAAGCCCATACAAGAGCACCATAGCTCACGGCTACTTGACGCTGTCGCTGCTGCCGCACCTGTGGGAGCAGATTGTGGAGGTTAACAACATCACCATGCTTGTAAACTATGGCATAGAGAAAATGCGTTTCGGCGTACCTGTGATTACTGGCAGCCGTGTGCGCCTCGTCACCTCTCTTGCCGCCATTGAGAACCTGCGTGGCATAGCCAAGACGAGCATTAACTTCAAGATAGAGATTGAGGGCCAACGCAAGCCTGCTCTGCAAGGCATAGCAGTGTTCCTCTACTATTTTAAGCAGGACTGACGCACTGTGCCGCAACCGCGGCATGAGCACAACCGAATACGAATAAAGCGAGGGCACGTTTAGGCGTGCCCTCGCTTTGTTTCTTTCTTCCACCCGTAAACGGCGCGAGATTTAGTGCTGTTTTTCCTTGAAGTGTATGGTGTCCATGAAACGTTTCACCACATCGGGGCGGCCAGTGTGCTTGCCCTCGTCCTCACTGATTTTGCACG
The DNA here is from genome assembly GCA_934636465.1 of uncultured Muribaculaceae bacterium. GTDB lineage: Bacteria > Bacteroidota > Bacteroidia > Bacteroidales > Muribaculaceae > Sodaliphilus. The sequence continues at coordinate 54,778 of CAKUAR010000002.1, read as the reverse complement.
TTTCGTTGTAGAACGGCCACGACTCGGTTATCTTCACCGCCACGAGCTTTATCACTATGTTCATGGGCCTAACGTGGCTGAAATCGTTGGTAAAATGCGTGCCTATGCCAAACGACGGCTGACAGTAGTCAACGGCATACTTCTGAATGGCTATCGCCGAGTCGGTTGACAGTGCATTGCTGAAAATCACTTGTTTGGTCTTTGGGTCGATGCCAAATGAGCGGTATTTGTCGGCTATGCGCATCAGCTGCTCGTGGTTGTCGCCGCTGTCGATGCGCAGACCCTTGAACAGATGAGCAAAGTCTTCCGAGAAATTCAAGTCGAATATATCCCAGCCGAAACTGTCGTACAAATATGTGCCGAGCGCGCCCCTGAATGTTGAGCGCCAGGCGTTCATTGCCAAATGGTTTGCCATTTGAGGGCCATACATTCCGCCTATTGCGCACACAAACTCATGAGCCATGGTGCCCACCGGCGTAAGGTCGTGCTTCATGGCCAGATACACATTGCTTGTGCCCACAAACTTGCCGGGCCATTTTTTTGAGTTCTGGCAATCTTTCATGGCGCGCACCACCACATCTTCGGCCTCAAACGAGGCACGGCGGCGCATGCCAAAGTCGCTATACACGCACCCTGCCTCAAGCAGACGCTCAGCTTTGTGGTAAGTCTTGTCGTAATAAGCCTCATAGTCAAAACCCTTGTTCTTGCCGGTCATTATGTAGTAAAGCTCCGATATTATGGCGAGCACTTTCACTTCAAGCAATATGGTGTCGGACCATGCGCCCTCAAAATCCACATGCAGGTGTCCTTCTTCGTCTTGGCTTGCCTTAACCCACTTGCGGTTGAATCTGAATCCGCGCAAATAGCGATAGAACCAATGCGGTATGTAGTAGCACTTGCGCTTCATGAATTCCACTTCCTCGTCGGTGATGACCAGATTTTCAAGCAGCGCCACCTGATGCAGGAATTCTTCTACGAATCCTTTGGGATACACCAGGTCGTCGCGGTCAACAAACGTGTATTTCACCATTGCACGCGGATAGTTGTCAATCACGGCACAGCACATCGTGAACTTATACAGGTCATCGTCGGTGAAATGGGTAATAATCTGTTTCATATCTATATTTTTAGTGATTTTTTATCCTTTGGTTTTCATGGTTGCGAAAGGTCAATCCTTGGTGATGTCGCCACCGCCGTTTTGCCAGCCTATTATGCCATTGTCAAGGTTTACGACCTTAAAGCCGGCTTTCGACAGCTTGGCAGCAGCATCGAGGCTGCGGCGGCCGCTGCGGCAATACACACATGCCACCTTTGCCCCACGCTCACGGAGAACTTCGGTGGCCTTGGCGGTGAAGCCGTCGGCCAGCACATCTACATTGACAGCGCCGCGCAGATGTCCACCCACAAACTCATCGGCCGTGCGTACATCAAGCAGCACGGCAGCGGTGCCTCTGTCAGTCAATATCTTTTGAAATCCGGCATTGTCAACCGTCACCACCGAACCAGTGGAACAGGAGATAAAAATTCCTCCAAGCAAACTCATAACAATTAATGCTAACAGGTGTTTCTTCATTCTATTTTCTCTATTGTGCCGCCAAACTTCATTTTTGGCTCACGCCTGCACATGGGCGCTATTTGTCGTTGTCGGGAAATTTCTTGCCTGCCACCGCCATCATGCGACTGACGTCGAAGTAAAACCCTTCCACACTCTTGCCCTCTTTTTTCTTCACGGCTATGTAGTCGAGCCCGTTGCCAAGCTCTTTGTGGTCGGTTGCCACATAGCCCAGAAAATTCACAATGTTGTATTCGTGCTCTGGCGCTATAACCACCCACGGCTCCTCTTTAGTGCCCTTGCCCGACGACATTATGGTGGCTATGAGCCTGTCGAGACGGAACTGTCTGACTGCAGCACGCGCATATTTCTTTTTCTCTTTCAGCACATAGATGTAAAACTTCATCTGGTCGAGGTCGAAAAGATTGTCGTTAAGTGACAACTCCGCATATTTCTCAATGCTGTCGCACTCGGCCCTGTTGTGTGGCTGCTTGTAGTAGAGTTTCTCAACAACGTTGCTGAACTCCGACTCGCGAAACGGATTGTAGTCTTCCTGAAACACATAGCCGTAGTATAAATCGCGATAGGCGTCGATGCTCATCACCGTGTCGTTGCTCTGAAACGACTTCATGAGCCGTGGATAGTAATAGCGGTTCTTTGGGTCTTGAGTGTCTTTTTTAACTTGCTCAAAATCCACCTTTTTCACTTTCAGGCGAGCCTCTGCTCCAGCAGAAAATGACAACAACGACCATAAAGCCACCGTTGCCACAAGCATTATTTTATATCTGAATTTCATGTTTATTTGCTCTATTTTCAAAAGATAAAGCCCTCAACGGCTATGCCCAGCATTGACACAGCCACTATTGCAGGCAAACTTTTAGCACAAAAGTACTGAATAAATGTGGAAGTTGGAAATTTAAGCCACCTGCCCTCTGGCGTGCGGCTATAAGCCATCTGCCCCACAAATGCACCAAGCACCACGCCAAGCACCATTACTCTCGCTCCAACAAGCATGCCCAGCAGGCAGCCAGCCACAGCCGCCACACCCACATACACGTTGCCCGACTTACGCCCGGCAGGCTCGCCTTGAGGCAGCAATCGGTGTATGCCAGCCACTATAAGCGTGGCAATGCCCCAAAACACAAACGTCTTGACAGGCAAATAGATGTAGGTACTGGCGTGCAGCAGTGCCAATGCCACATAGGCAGGCAAAACAGCAGCTATACGCCTGTAAAACAGCAAGCACACGGCAGCACTAATCATGCACACGATGCCCAACACGAGCAGTATAATTCCTAAAACCATAGGTTACGCAATCTCTATTTTTGCATAGGCATGGCCGAAAAGACAGCTCCGACCTGCGCCTACACATATTAATCAACTCTCCGCAACGGCAATTTATTGCCAAATTAAAGAAGTTTAGCACTCCGAGCATGCCACCAGTGGCAGTTATTGACCGTCTGTAACGGTTGGCTTGTCAGCAGGCTCTTCTTTCTGACGCTGCCTAATCTCGTCGGGATAAGACACCCTCACGTGATAGAACGACTGCAAACGCTCAACAAACGTGTTTTTCACCACCATTATGTCGCGGAAACTGATTGGTGCCTCTTTGAGCAATCCCTCTTTGACCTTGGAGTCAACTATTTTGTCAACAAGTGCCTTTATCGACTCCTTGCTGTGGTCGGTCAAGCTCTTTGCAGCAGCCTCGCACGAGTCGGCAAGCATGACTATTGCAGTCTCCTTGCTTTGCGGATTGGGTCCGGGGTAAGTGAACGGCGCGGGGTCAATCTCCTTGCCAGGATTGGCGTCGCAAGCCTGCACATAGAAGAATTTGGCTATGCTCTTACCGTGGTGCTGGGCAATGAAGTCGGTGATTGCCTGTGGCAAGTTTGCCTTTTCGGCACGGCGCAAGCCGTCGGCCACATGCGAAATCACTATGCGCGCGCTCTGCTCCGGCGAAAGGCTGTCGTGTGGGTTCACGCCGTTTTGGTTCTCAGTGAAGAACGCTGGATTTTCTATCTTGCCTATGTCGTGATAGAGGGCACCGGCACGCGTGAGCTGCACGTTTGCGCCTATGTCATGGGCTGCCTCGGCGGCAAGACTTGCCACCTGGAGCGAGTGCTGGAATGTGCCAGGACAACTGTCTGACAGCTCTCTGAGCACAGGCGAACTGATGTCTGACAGCTCCACAAGTGTCATGACTGAAGTAAACCCGAATATCTTTTCAATCAGAGAAATCAAGAAATATGCAAACGACAGCACCACGCAGTTGATGCCGAAGCACATTATCACATGCCAGCTTAGTGTGGCGAGCGAGCCGTCTTTGACGAGCGTCAGTGCCACATAGGTCACGCAATATGCCACAAATATGTAGAACGCGCCATTGACCAGCTGTGAGCGGCGTGTAAGCTCATTCATGGTGACTATGCCTATGCACCCTGCCATGAACTGCAACAGCACAAATTCGAGCTGGTAGCGCGCCACAAGCGAGCATAGCAGCACCACAAACATGTGGAGGAAAAACGCCATGCGCTTGTCATAGAATGTGGCGATGACTATTGGCACCAAGGCAAACGGCACCACATACACAGCATTTAGCCTGAACGACGTGAACACATACACCAGCATCACAAATATGGTGGTGAACGATATGAGCAGCACCATGAGCCGGGTGTTGGCGAAATCGCGCATGCGGTTGAAATACATCACGAAGAAGAATATCACCACCAACATGACGATGAGCAATATCTGGCCTATCAGCACATAGTTCACCCTCGACACAGCCATGTTGTGCTGCTGCATCATTTTCTCATAGGTCTTGAGAATCATGAACTTTTGTGGTGTGACAATGTTTCCTGGAAATATTATGCTCTCGCCGGTCTGCACTACGCCGTTTGGCGCAAGTTCTTTTTTATACACATCGTCGAGCAATTTTGACGTTTCCACCGAGTCAATCGTCACGTTTGGCACCAGATAGTTGTTAAGCCCCACATTTGCCATGGCGGCGTGGATAGCCGGGTGTGCCATCACCGAGTCGAGATAGAAATAGGCTGCGCGCACCGAACGGAATTTTGCGGTGGAAGTCAGTTCGGCAATGTTAGAGTTGAGCAGACGCACTTGCGGCAGTTTGCCGAGCTTTATTTGGTCGTAGGTGTCGTTGTCAACTATACCGTCGTCATACACACTGCTCACGTTCGACACTATCTGCTGCCTTACACCGGCAGGCACATCATGCAGACGCGCCAAAGCCTTGCTCAGGTTGCTCACCTGAACGCTTGCAGCCGTCAAGTCCTGGCTGTAGATTTTTATGAAATTGGCGTTTATGCTGTCGATTTTGTGCCGTGCGGTCACCGAGTCAAGTTCCACCGGAATGTCAAACGGTGCCGTGAGCATTGGGTAATGCCACGGTTTGCCCTCGGTGTAGTCATAAGTAACCCTGTTGTTGCCTGGCGGCAGACATAGAGCCATAAGCGCAACCGAGCCAACGAGCATCAATGCCACCAGCCATTTGTTTTTATTTTTTATCATAGACAAGTCGTTGTTTTTCTTATATCAAAAAAAGGAATCCTCGCCACGCTTAGCCTCAGCACAGGCAATCAGCTTATGCGTGTGGCGCGGTTCACGCCTTTCACCTTCTTCAGCCGTTTGCACATGTTGGTCACCACATCGGCATCAGAAATCAGCACATCAAGGTCGCAGCTAAACACACCGGCATCGGCCGTTATCGACAGTTTCCTTATGTTTATCGCCAAATTAGTGGAAATAAGATAGATTATTTCTTGCAAAATACCCATGCGGTCTATGCCCTCTATGCGCACCGACGCAAGAAACGAAGCGTTCTTCGTTTCCCACTTGGTTTGCAATATGCGCGGGCCATAGCTACTCTTCAGCTTCATGGCCTCCGGGCAGTCCATTTTATGCACTTCCACTTCACCGTTGTCGTCAACAAAGCCCAGCACGTCGTCGCCCGGAATTGGGTGGCAGCAGCTGGCAAGTTTGTAGTTGCTGACGCCATTTTCGGTGCGCAGCCAGTAAACCTTGCTGTAGTCTATCTTCTTGACATCTACACCGGCAGTAATTGCTGGTTTCGGCTTGCTGGCAAACGGATTATGAAACAGTTTTGAGAATACACCCTTTGAGTCGGGTCTGGCCACCTTGAGCAACTGATCGCTCAATGCTATCTCATCGTCGCCTATCATGAAGAACAATTCATCTTTGTTCTGCACATGCTCAGCAGTGATTATACGGTTGAATGTGGTAGGCTCTATCTCCACGTTGTTTTTGGCAAGAAAATCGCGCAAACGTGCCTCGCCTCGCTCTATCACCACACGGCGGCTGTGGCGCAATGCCGCGCGCAAGCGCGTCTTGCCCTTGGCGGTCATCAAGAAATTGTCCCATTCGGCTTGCGGCTGCTGCGACTGCGATGTGAGCACTTCCACCTGGTCACCGCTCGCCAACTTGTGCGACAGCGGCACGAGCTTGTGGTTCACTTTGCCGGCTATGCAGTGCGTGCCAATCTCCGTGTGCAGATAAAATGCCATGTCGAGCACAGAAGCTCCTTTCGGTAGGCTCACAAGCTCGCCTCTGGGCGTAAACACCACTATCTCCGATGAAAACAAGTTTAGTTTTATTGTGTCGAGAAAATCAAGGGCGTTTGGCTCCGGATTTTTCAGAATGTCCTCAATGGTCTGAAGCCACACGGCAAGCTCCGACTCCTCCTCGCCTTCGCCTATTTTATATTTCCAGTGGGCGGCGAAGCCTCGCTCGGCTATGTCGTCCATGCGGCGGCTTCTTATCTGCACCTCCACCCAGTTGCCGTCAGGGCCCATCACCGTCACATGCAGGGCGCGATAGCCATTGGCCTTGGGTGTGCTTATCCAGTCGCGCGTGCGGTCGGGGTGCAGCTTGTATATATCGGTTATCTCGCTGTATATGTTCCAGCAAATGCGTTTTTCACTCGACTCGTCAGGGCACTCAAACACGATTCTGGCGGCATATAGGTCATACACCTCGTCAAACGGAATGTGCTTTGCCTGCATCTTTTTCCATATCGAGTATCTTGACTTGACTCTTGCCTTAAACTCATATTTGAGCCCAAGTTTGTCGAGCCGCTCGCGTATTGGTGCCGAAAACCGCTCAAAAATCTCATTGCGGTGGCCTTCGCTCTTGGCTATGGCATCGCCTATCTCCTTGTAGGCATCAGGGTGCTCATACTTGAAGCTCAAGTCCTCAAGCTCGGTCTTTATGGCAAACAAGCCCAAGCGATGGGCAAGCGGAGCATATATGTAGAGCGTCTCACCAGCTATCTTATATTGTTTGTTGGGCGGCATGGAGTCGAGGGTGCGCATGTTGTGCAGGCGGTCGGCCATCTTGATTAGCACCACTCTGATGTCGTCGCTCATGGTGAGCAGCAGTTTTCTGAAATTCTCGGCTTGCGCTGAAGCGTGGTCGCCAAATATGCCACCCGAAATCTTGGTCAAGCCTTCCACTATCTGCGCGATTTTTTTGCCAAACTGAGCCTCGATGTCCTCTATTGTGAAATCGGTATCCTCCACCACATCATGCAGCAGAGCGGCACAAATCGACGTTGAGCCGAGTCCAATCTCTTGGCTCACTATTGTGGCCACAGCTATGGGGTGCAATATGTAGGGCTCACCAGAGCGGCGGCGTATGCCGTTGTGGGCCGACTTGGCAAACTTGTAAGCCTTGTCGATTATCTCCACCTTTTTCCGGTGATTGCTGTGAAGGTAGCCGTTCAACAGATTTTGATAGGCATCTTCTATCATTTTCTCCTCTGCTTCGGGAGTCATCTTGGGTGCTTGTGTCATCGTCCAGTGTGTAATATTACAAGTACAAACATAATAATTTCTCACGAAACGGCAATCACGCCCCTGTCATTTTTTGTTTAGTTTTTGGTGTTTGAGCCAATTATCGTATTTTTGTACTAACATAAGAAAACCGCAACATGAACTACGATTTCAATAAAGTCATTGACCGCACGCAATCTGCCACTTGCAAATACGGCATGCTTGCGCAGGAGTTTGGACGCACCGACCTCACACCGTTGTGGATAGCCGACATGGATTTTGAGGTGTGCCCGGCCATAACCGAGGCTATAATGAAGCGCATCGGCGAGCACCGCATCTACGGCTACACCATGCCCACGCAAGCCTACTGGCAGTCTATCATCAACTGGCAGCAGAAGCGCAACGGCTTCACCATAGCCCCAAACGAGATTACTTTCATTCCAGGCATTGTGAAAGGCGTGGCGCTTGCCGTCAACTTTTTCACCAAGCCGGGCGACAAAATCGTGATTCAAGAGCCGGTTTATCACCCGTTTCGCAGAGTGGCTGCCGGCAACAATCGCCGTGTGGTGGTCAACAACCTGCTCCGCACTGCCGACGGTTTCTATGCAATGAACATTGAGGAGCTTGAACGCATATTCCGCGAGCACAAGCCCAAAATGATGATTCTTTGCAACCCACACAACCCCATAGGCATAGCATGGGACAACGACACACTGTGCCAAGTGGCAAAACTCGCAAAAGAGCACCATGTGATTGTGGTGAGCGACGAAATTCACGGCGACCTCATGCTCTATGGTCACCGCCATGTGGCATTTGCCAGCGTGAGCGACGACGCTGCGGCTGTGAGCGTCACGTTTGGCGCGCCAAGCAAGACTTTCAACATTGCCGGCATAGTCAGCTCGTGGTGTGTTGTGAAAAATCCTGATTTGCGCAATCCGTTCTTCTCTTGGCTCGACACCAACGAGTTCAATGAGGTGAACTTTGTGAGTACTGTGGCCACACAGGCAGCCTATGAGCATGGTGAGGAGTGGCTCACGCAGTGCATTGCCTACATTGAGGCAAACGTGGCACATGCGGAAGACTTTTGCAAGAAGCACTTGCCGGGCATAAAAGCTATTAGGCCGCAGTCGTCTTTTCTTGTGTGGCTCGACTGCACCGGACTTGGTTTGCCACACGACAAGCTGATTGACCTGTTTGTCAACAAGGCTCACCTTGCGCTCAACGACGGCCTGATGTTTGGAAAGGCTGGCGAGGGATTCATGAGGCACAATGTGGCCACGCCGCGCGCTGTGCTCAACCACGCACTCCAGCAGCTGCAAGCTGCTTTGGCGTCGGCATAACGGGCACAATGGCCGACATAAGCGATTAGACAAGAAAAAATGATGTGGCTGTTTCACAACAGCCACATTACAATAAACTTAAAAATCTAATCCTATGAAAAAACTTATTCGCAAATATATAACACAAATGCCCACATTGCAAACATTTGTGCAATCATTTTTTGTTTTTTTTACTTTTTATTTGGCAATTACAACGTTTCAATCACTCTCCCCTACCACCCAAAGCGCAATGACAAGATTTGAACTCAACATACTCGGCTGCGGTTCAGCCACAATCAGCCTACGGCACATGCCATCGTCACAGGTGCTCAACATACGCGACAACCTCTTCATGATAGACTGTGGCGAAGGCACACAAATGCAAATGAGGCGCATGAAACTCAAGTTCTCGCGCCTCAATCACATTTTCATAAGCCATTTGCACGGCGACCACTGTTTCGGACTTCCAGGGCTGCTGTCCACCATGGCGCTGCTTGGCAAAACCGGCACGGTGACCGTACACACGTTTGCCGACGGAGCTGAACAGCTCACCCACGTCATGAACTACTTTTGTCGCGAAATACCGTTTGAGTTGAAGTTCAATATCATCACCACCAAACAAGCCGTCATCTACGATGATGATGCAATCACCATTTCCACCTTTCCGCTCAAGCACCGCGTGCCGGCAGTGGGCTTCTTGTTTCGTGAGAAACCCAAGTTGCGCCACATAAACTCCGATATGGTCAAGTTTCACAACATACCGCTACATGCGCTCAACGGTTTGCGTCAAGGGCTTGACTACACCGCTCCCGACGGCACTGTGATAGCCAACTCCGTGCTCACCACGCCAGCCGACGCGTCAATATCTTATGCCTATTGCAGCGACACGGCGTTCTCGCCACGCGTGATTGAGGCCGTAACCGGCACTGACTGGATTTATCACGAAGCCACCTACGACAATACCCTCGCGCCACTTGCACGCAGCCGATACCACAGCACTGCCGGCGAGGCAGCCACCGTGGCGCTAAAAGCCGGAGCAAAACATCTGGTGATAGGCCATTTCTCCAAGCGTTACACCGACAACGCCTTGCTCCTTGAGCAAGCCCGCGAGATATTCCCAGCCACCGACCTCGCCGACGAAGGCAAAGTCTTCGACCTCAACCAAATTTAATCCCTAACATTTACATAGAAACCCTTGCGTATGGGTCAACTATGATTAATTATTTGAGCAGGTGTTCGTTGATTACTTCTTGGAATTGTGCCTTGCCCATAGCACCCACTTGCATCTTTGGTTTTTCGCCCATGGGTATGAACAACAGCGACGGAATGGAACGAATGCCAAACAGCGCTGACAGCTCCAGCTGCGCATCAACATCGATTTTATAGAAATCCACACGACCGTCATAGTCGGCGGCAAGTTCCTCCATGATTGGCGCTGTGGCTTGACATGGACCACACCATGTGGCATAGAAGTCAATCACGGCAGGCTTGTTGCCCTCAAAAACCCATTCATTAGGGTGAATGTCATAGTTCATCACCTTTTGCTTGAATGTCTCGGTAGTTAACTCTGTCACTTTCATAATCTTATTGTTTTTTTGTCGTATTATATGTTTAGTTGTAACAAATACAATGCCTTAGATTGCGGAAAAGCCAGTTTCGTGACAAATCGTGCAACGTGGCTTGGAATTTGCTTCGACAAAATGAATATTTGTCAGAAACTTCTCGGTTGAGTAACTTTACATGACACAAAGAAAGAGGTTTGATATGAAACAAGAACTTGAAAACAGGGTGCAGAGAGCCGTTGACAACTTTATGCAGGGCTATGGCTGCTGCCAAAGTGTGGTGGCGGCTTTTTGCGACCTATATGGCGTTGACGACACATTGGCCAAAAAGATTGGCGCCGGATTTGGCGGCGGCGTGGGCCGTTTGCGCATGATGTGCGGCACGGTGTCGGGCTTAGTGATTTTGGCAGGGCTCGACTGTGGCCAGACCGAGGGCAACGACCGCGCTGGCAAATCGGCTTGCTACAAGGTGGTGCAACAGCTTGTGGGCGAATTCAAAAAACGCAACGGGTCGGTGATTTGTGCCGATTTGCTCGGATTGAGCGGCAAACCATTGCCAAAGCCAACGTTTGAGGCATCGGCGCGCACGCCTGAATACTACAAAACACGTCCTTGCGCCAAGAAAGTGGAAAGCGCCGCACGAATCTTTGCAGAATATCTCGAAGCAAAAGACCTCGAGGAGCAAAAAGACAGCTTTGCACAGAGCTAAAAGGCTATTATGCAAGCACAAATCAGCAGTGCTGCCGACATCACCACGTCAACCTGCTTGTGATAGTTGTCAAAGAACCGCTTAAACCATGCACCCACGGCAATCCACGCCAGATTTGCGCCAGGGCCGGCAAGCATAACTAAAAGACCTGCCAAAAACAGGTCGATAAGGCGGTTGGAGTAAGGCTGCACATAAATGGAAAACACCATAAAGTCAAAAATGATGATTTTGGCATTAGTGAGCTGCACAATCATACCCGAAGTGAAATTGCAGTCACGATTGTCCTGCCGAATCTTGCCGCGCGAGCGGAAAATGCCGAGAGCCACCCATGCTATGTAGGCCGCACCGAGGTATTTTATATACACGGCATACGCCTCAATCTCCGTTCCCAAAAAGTGCGTTATGAGAGCCACGGCGGTCATAGCCATGGTGAATCCGGTGAGAAGTCCCCACCACATCTTCAAGGCAGGCTTAAAGCCATAGCGCAAGGCACTGCCCATGGCATAAATATTGGCAGGTCCAGGAGTCAGACCCCACACCAAAATCAGCAACAACAAACTGGGCAACAAGTGCAACGGCATAGGCAAAGTCTTTTTAGTGTATAGTTAATGGGCGACGTCAATCTGCATGGCAGTGTGGTTAAGCGTCACCATTTCACACCACAAAGTTAATACATTTTTGCCGATAGCCAGTTAATTTCCCTATCCCACTTCACCACATCTTCAAGTTTCATGAAGTTCTTCATCGGTAACTTCTTTGCAAAAGATGTAATATACTTTTGTCTCTGTGGAACTTGCCCCCACCATAAGCTCCTATATATCCGCCGCCACTTGTCACGGACTTGGTGTCTAACAATTCCCAACCTTGCAATGACATATAGTTTAATGCACCAATTAGCGATGTGAATTTAAGGTCTTTTCCATTTTCATCTTTCAATGGCTGAGGCTTCTTATTTGAACCATCATCTAACTTAATGCAGTTCTTATGGAATTCCATCTCCACAAACAACTTTTTAGCTTGGGTCATAGAGCAAGCCATAAACGAAACAAGAATGAATAGCATTATTCGTTTCATAATAATTAATTTAATTAGTTATATGACACAATGTTATCATTTTTTAGAGAAAAACTTCACAATCGTTGATTGAAAAGATAAAATACTTTGGGAATGTATCTAGTCTGATTGACCTGTGGGAGGGGGAATAAAAGGAAGCAGGTTGCAAATCTTCGATTTGCAACCTGCTTGTGTGATCCGCTTGGGGCTCGAACCCAAGACCCCAACATTAAAAGTGTTGTGCTCTACCAGCTGAGCTAGCGAATCTCCGTTCCTTAAAGTGATGCAAAGGTAGTGAGTTTTTTGGAAAGCACCAAATGTTTTGCAAAAAATCGTAAACAAATGAGGATTTTTTGTTAGGATTAGTTGATGCGCTTGCGTATGTGGGCGTGCCGGTTTCCCCATGATTTGCATTTTTCGCACCATACTAAGTCACGGTCGAGACCTGTGTAGTTAGGCGCATCTTCGGTGTACTCAAAATATTCGTTCTTCTTGCTTTTGCTGCTGCTTGACTTGCGCTCTGAGCGGCGTTCCGACGAACGTGAGTTACTGCCGTCGGCTGTGCCCATATAGGTGCGTCCGTCATTGCCCACGCCTATTGCCACACCGTTGCGATAGGTGGAAGTGAGCGTGGTTTTGCCTTTGCCCGAACATGCCTTGCACTTGTTTGTCTGGCAGCAATAGTTGCACGGATAGAATATGCCGTTGGCATAGCGTCCGCCTGTACCCCAGCACACTGTACACTTGCCAGAGCCGTGGCAAATGATGCACGGGTGCTCCTCATAAGACAATATGCTGCCGTCGGGTTGCGGATTGTTGATTCTGAAGCCGCCGTCGGGCAAATCTATGCGCTGCGTGCCGTTGGCATTGTTTGTTATGCCGAACTTGCCTTTGCCACCATTGTTGTTGCTTGCAACGGTGTTGTTGCTGGCATAAGTGTTGCTACTCGTACTGGTGGTGTTTTGTGCCATGTCAATGCCTCCGCACACATAGGCAATGTCACGGCTGTCGTTCCACTGCTTGCTGATTTCGTTTTTCACGTCGTCTGACGAGGTGATGTAGGTCTGGCGACGATCGGAATTTTTCTCGCTATACTTCACCATTACTGCCATGTATTCGCCTCCGCCATATTCCATCTGCATCAAGTTGTAGCCATTAGACCACTCGGCTGAAATCTTGTCAACAATCTGTTTCTCGGTGGTGGCAAACATGTATTTCTGCGACGTGAACTTCGAGCCTTTGCTCATCACCACAAGCCACTGGCCACCATTGTTCGCCACATTGGTTATGTAGTAGTTCTGGTCCCAATATTGCTTGATTTTAGCTTTGGTCTGCGACCAGTCGGCATTGCTGAGCCATGTTTGCGATGTGTAGCCGCTATTTTGCGACATAACAATAAGCCATTTTGACCGGCTAACCGACACCGACGTGATGCAATAACCCTCTTTTATTTTCTTATCAAGCCACTCCGATGGCCAAGAAGTGTCGTAGTGATAGGTCTGCATAGTGTAGCCGCTGTTTTTGGCCATAACCACAAACCAGCCCTTATCGGTGTAGGCAACGCTTGTGATGCGTTTGCCTTCGTCCCAGTATTTCTTGATTTTATCCTGGTCAAGTTCTCCGCTATAGAACCAAGATTGCTCCTTGTAGGGCAATCCGCTCTCAAATATCGTGGCGAAGTGACCGTTGGCATAGCCGTTGGCAATGCCCGACACGGCAAGCACAACCAACGCAACGAGGCGTAGTGCCTGCATGGATTTGTGGCAAAGTGACGTCATAATATGCAATTTGTTTGACAGATTGGAATTTACACCACAAAAATACAACAATTTCCCGCACTTATAAAAATGATTTTTCTAATTGTGGCAACAAATGTTGTCGTGCAAAAATGTGTATTTGCCCCAAAAAGCCACACATGGAGCGCGTATTGATACACGTTGGGCATAATTTTGCACCAACTAACAAATGTGTCATACACAAACGACTTTAAATATTTCTGATATGCCGACAAATCAAACAAAAAAAGAGAAAAACACGAAAATTGTTCGTGTCACAAGCATGCTTGAAGCTTTTGAACAAATTGTGGAACTGGCTGAGGGTTCCAAATTGTCAGCAAACTTTTTCAAGAAAGCGTCGCCATATATAAAATATGTCTCACAAAAATTGGAACTTTCCGAAACGCAATCGGTTCTGCTTGCTCTGTTTGTTTCGCACAGCGACGACTACTGCCTTAAACTGTCGCGCATTGCTGATGACACTGGCTGCAGCAACATCAAAATCTTGCAGTTCTTGCCAGAAATTGATGTTCTTGAGAAAAAACACTACATCAGAGTGTCGAGAAGCAATGGCGGAGTTTCTTATCGTGTGCCTTTAGATGTGCAAAATGCTTTGATTAAAAACGAACCTTACGTCTATGTTGAAACACCGATAAACGACCCGCAATCATTCTTTGAGTATTTTAGCGATTTGAGTGAAGAAATTGACAATGGAGAGCTGACCCACAAAGCGATTCTTGAACGCACCAACGACGCTATTTCAAAAATAGCCGACTCTCATTTTTCAAGAACGCTCTCACAATTTAAGTTGGTGGAAGAGGAACGGCTGTTGTTCATATTTATGGCACATATTTTTGTTGATGATTGTGACGATGGCATACATATTTACCAACTTGAGGGTCTTTACGACAACCAAAAATTGCCATATTGGTGTAAGGAGGGATTGCGCAAAAGGTCATTATCCTTGTTTGAGCACAAGCTGATTGAAAACGCCAACGAAGACGGCATGGCCAACGCCAATGCTTTCAAATTAACCGACTATGCCAAAAATGACTTGCTGTCTGAACTGGACTTGAACATTCAACCGCAACAAAGCTGTCAATTGACAAAATGCTCTTCTTTTCCGGAAAAGCGGTTGATTTACAACGCATCGGAGCGAGCCCAAGTCAAAGAGCTTTCGGCGATATTGTCGGCCGACCGTTTCCATGCCGTTCAGAAACGGCTGCGCGACGCCAAAATGAGAACCGGCTTTTGCTGCTTGTTCTACGGAGCGCCAGGCACTGGCAAAACGGAAACAGTGTATCAGATAGCCCGTGCCACCGGACGCGACATATTGCGTGTTGACGTTGACAAAATCAAGAGTTGCTGGGTGGGAGAAAGCGAGCAAAACATAAAGAGGTTTTTCGACATTTACCGAAAGGCTTGCAAACAATCAAAAGTTGCCCCGATTTTGCTTTTCAATGAAGCCGATGCCATACTTGGAGTGAGAATGGAAGGCGCGACACGTGCCGTGGATAAAATGGAGAATTCCATACAAAACATAATACTTCAAGAAATGGAGTCACTTGAAGGCATCATGATTGCCACAACCAACATAACCGCCAATCTCGACAAAGCGTTTGAGCGCCGTTTTCTCTACAAAATAAAATTCAACCGCCCCACCATTGAGTGCCGCGCTCAAATCTGGCAACTATTGATGCCAGCGTTGACACTGAGCGACGCCAACACTTTGGCTTCAAAATTCGACATGTCTGGAGGCGAGATTGAAAACATTTCGCGAAAATATGCAGTTAACGCCATATTGTCGGGAGAAGACAGCATCGACATTCAGTCAATAATCGAAATCTGCAAAAACGAGCGCATCGCAAATAAGACCTGTGCTCAAATAGGTTTCAGACTGTGATTTGTTGTTAGCTGGTGTGCGACTGGCAGAAAAGAAACATGGACTGCGTTCTCTTTTGTGTAGGAACGCAGTCCATCTGGTTGTTTTCGTTCTTATCGAGGAGCTGTTTTTGCGCTCGACTTTAGGTGCGGCGTAAAAAAGCTTCTGTCAATTTCATTATTCCTGTCAACGACCGAATGAAAGTGTGGTGTAGTAACGGCCATTGACGTTGTTGTAGCGGAGTGTCACGTAGCCTCGTCCGTCGCCACCGTACCACGACACTTGTGTGAGCGCGTCGTCGCGAAACGAAACCGGGCTGCCATAGGTGACGCAAAGGTCGCTGTAGAGGCTGCGCAGACGTGAGCGGTCGTAATAAGGAGAGGAGTAAACCAGCTGCACATAGTTCATGCGGCGATAGCTGTCGAACCTAATCATTGCATCGGGCCAAGTGAAGCGCATCACAGGAACGTCGCGCAAATAAACCAAGTCGTTTGCCCAGCCGTCGATTGCATAGTTCATGTCGTAGAGGTAATTGAGCGCGGCATCATAGAGTGTGCCAAACGTCAATCCGAGAACTCCGTCAATCAGCGGAACTCCATAACGCGGTGTCCAGCCATAAGGGCGAACCGGAGCATAAATGCTGACGTAGCGTGGGCGGTATGGACGTGGTGGCGGTGGAACAAAAGCTCCGTGCCAGAAACCACGGCGATAGTTGCGGTTGATGGCGTGGCGACGGCGGTCGAAGTCGCCACGGTTGCGATAGCCTCCATAACGCTCTTGACGCGGCGGTTCTGGAGCATAAGCCCTGTTGCCGCCAGGGGCGCGGTTGTTGCCAGGATTGTAGCCTGGACGGCGGCCTGGGCCTCCGTTATTGTTATTTCCACTTGGGGCGTTGAAGTTGCCGCCACCGTTGTTTTTGCCAGGACCCATACCGCTGTTGCCTGGGGTGCGGCCTGGCATACGGCCCGAACCGCCACCATTGCCGGCAGAGCCGAAGTTGCTGCCAGGGTTGTTGTATTGACGGCTTTCCACTTTCACAGGACCGCCTCCAGTGTTGCGGCTGAAGTCGTTGTTGCCGCCAAACACGCGGCGATTGCCAGTTGACTCGTTGCGCCGCGATGGAGCGTCACCGCCAAATTGGCGCGGAGTGGAGTTGTTTTGCGACGGCCAGTGGTTGACGCTTGGCTGTGTTTCACGCCTTGCCTCGCTTGCCGGTGAACTCTGCATGGCATTGTGGCTGCCGCTCGCGCCAAACACGCGTCCACCGCCAAAAGCACTGCTGCGGCTGCCACTTTGCTGCTGAGGTGCCGACGGCTGCATGCGTCTCTCTATGTTGTTGCCCGAACCACGGCCAGCTGGTGCACTTGGCATGCCCATCATGCTTCGGTTGCTGCTTTTTCTCTCTACTGCCGGAGCTCCCATGCCGGAAGACTGTCCGGAATTAGTTCCGCGATGGCCTGTCATCACTTGCGACATAGCTGGAAACGCCATTGTCACGCTTCCCATGAGCATCACGCCCATCATCATGTTTCGTAAAGTAGTCATAATCTTTAATTGTTAATGCCTTTTCGCCTCGTTGTTGCCAACGCCTTGAAAAAGGAGCAATATTGTTAATTTGTAGTTTAGACTTTTATGGTGCCTATCGGTTTAATTCAACAAAAATAATGATAAAATTTGGTCATTCAGCCACTTGAGTGTCAACAACGGCAATATTAATGAAAAAGTTTACATTTTTTAACCTTTGTTTTCTTATAAAATTTCTAAAAACGCACCAAAGCAGCCCACTTTGCATTAAAAAGTGCAAAGTAGGTGCTTTTATTGAGCGAATTACTTTATTATTTGAATAATAATTGCTTACTTTGCCGAGCAAAATTAGAAACATTCATTTTAACTTTTTAAATTTATATTATTATGTCTGAAATTGCAGAAAGAGTAAAATCTATCATCGTTGACAAATTGGGCGTAAGCGAATCAGCTGTTACACCAGAAGCTACATTTGCTCAGGATCTTGGTGCTGACTCACTCGACACAGTGGAGTTGATTATGGAATTTGAGAAAGAATTCGGTATCAAAATTCCAGATGAGAAATCTGAAACTATCCAAACTGTGGGTGACGCCATCAAGTTTATCGAAGACGCTAAAGCTGAATAATTAGCTTAAAAAACTTCTATTATTCCTGTAAATATGGATTTAAAGAGAGTTGTAGTAACAGGCCTGGGTGCCATTACTCCACTTGGAAACGACGTTGAGTCCGTTTGGAACAACGCCTTGAATGGTGTGAGTGGCGCTGGACCTATTACACATTTTGACAGCTCGCTGTTCAAAACTCATTTTGCCTGCGAGGTAAAGGGTTTCAACCCTGCCGACTACATGGACCGCAAGGAGTTCAAGAGAATGGACCTCTATGCGCAATATGCCATGGCATGCGCCAAGCAAGCAATTGAAGACGCCAACATGCTCGACGGAGGTTTCAACCTCGACAACGTGGGTGTGGTCTTTGCTTCAGGCATAGGCGGTCTTCACACATTTGAGGAACAAGCCGGCTATTATGCGCTGCACGAAGCCAACGGCCCTATGTATAATCCATTCTTTATCCCTATGATGATTGCCGACATAGCTGCCGGACACATTTCAATCAAGTGGGGACTTAGAGGACCAAACTATGGTGTGGTTTCTGCATGTGCAACATCGACCAACGCAATGATTGACGCATTCAACTTGGTGCGTCTGGGCAAGGCCGAGGCCATCGTGACCGGTGGTTCTGAGGCTCCGGTGTTTCCTGCTGGTGTGGGCGGTTTCAACTCAATGAAAGCCCTCTCGACTCGCAACGACAGCCCAGAGACAGCCTCACGTCCGTTTAGCGCGTCGCGCGACGGCTTCGTGATTGGTGAAGGCGGCGTGTGCCTCATTTTTGAGGAATATGAGCACGCCAAGGCTCGCGGTGCCAAGATTTATGCCGAAGTTGTGGGCGGAGGCATGTCGGGCGATGCTTATCACATCACCGCAAGCCACCCCGAAGGACTCGGTGCAAAACTCGTGATGCAACGCGCACTCGACGATGCCGGCATTTCTGCCGACAAAATCGACTATATCAACGCTCACGGCACATCGACCCATGTGGGCGACTTGTCGGAGACCAAGGCTATAGCCGAAGTGTTTGGCGACCACGCCTATGAACTCAACGTCAGCTCAACAAAATCAATGACTGGCCACATGCTCGGTGCTACCGGCGCAATGGAAGCACTGTTCTGCGTCAAGTCGTGTCAAGAAGACATCGTGCCGCCTACCATCAACCACGCCGATGACGACAAGGACGAGGAAATCGACTACAACATGAACTTCACTTTTGGCAAAGCCCAGAGGCGCACTGTCGATTATGCCCTGTCTAACACATTTGGCTTTGGTGGTCACAACGCAAGCATCATTGTCAAGAAATTCAAAGGTTAATTTGCTTGAGGTTATCAAGGAACACTCACCTCTGTGCACTTGAAAATGTTCCTATCAAACATCATACCTTACATAAAGCTCCTTTTCTCTAAGGATAGGGAGCTTTATGCTTTTATTCGCTCCACAACCGGCGTTTTGCCGCATGACATTTTCCTGTATAAGCTCGCTTTTGTGCACCGCTCCATGCCAGTCAAGGCACTCGACGGGCAACACTGGGCCAATAACGAGAGGCTCGAATACTTGGGCGACGGAATTCTCGACGCTGTGGTTGCCGACTATCTTTATCGCCACTATCCCAACCAGCATGAAGGCTTTCTGACGGCCACCAGGGCTAAAATAGTGCAACGCGAAAGCTTGAACCGCATAGGCGGACTCATGCACCTCGACCAGAGGGTGAGAGCAGCTGCGCACTCGCAGTCGCACAACTCCTATATCAACGGCAACGTGGTGGAGGCTCTTGTGGGGGCTATCTACATAGACCACGGCTACAAGGTGGCGCAAAAGTTCATAGAAGAACGCATCATCAAACGCTACATCGACATCAACAAGCTCGTGAAAACCGAGCAAAACTTCAAGTCGAGGCTCATAGAGTGGACTCAGAAATTCAGGGTGACAATAGAATTTGAGCTGATTGACACCTATGCCGACAGCGAAAACAACCCAATATTCAAAACAGCCGTGATTCTGGGCGGTATATTTGCCAGCGACGCTGTGGGCTACAGCAAGAAAGAGTCACACCAAGGCGCATCGAAGCAAGCCTTGAAGCGACTCAAAACCGATACCATATTCCGCCAGCAAGTGCTTGCCACAGCCGAGGGCAACGACACAATCTGACATCACGCTACGCCGCTGCCAGGTGCAGGCCTCAAAAAAGCACGCACAAAGCGGCTTTTTGGCCAAGGCCGACATCTCCTTTGCAATTTTATGCTTAACTTAGGGCACGCAATTCCACACCAGCCAAGACGCATAAGGCCATGTGGAATTTAAGCAAACCTTTTTTGCTCTATGGACATTAAACTACCCGACAAAACCAACGGACAAGAAGCCTATGTGCTAAGAAACGCACGACAAGTGACACTCATAGGCGCAAACGGCTCTGGAAAAAGCCGCTTCTGCAACTGGCTTGTGAACGAGTGCGGAAACAAAGCCTACCGCATATCAGCCCTCAAAGCCATGTTTCCACAGACGGAGCCGTCGCAGCTCAAAGACTCAATTGACGATATGTTTGCCCAGGTGAATAAAAGCAACACACTGGCACAAAGTGGAGCCAAGACCGAATTTGAGAAACTGACCTACATAATGCTCGTCGACGAGTTTCGCGAGCTGATGAACTACAAGGCGCATCTGCTGATGCACGAAGAAGCCAAGTTTCCCAAGACAAGGCTCGACAAAACTGTGAAAATGTGGCAGGAGATATTTCCACAAAACAAAATCTTGCGAGCCAACGGCAAACTCATGTTCACCACCGAGGGTCACCAAGACACCTACTCGGCACTGCGGTTGAGCGATGGCGAGCGCACCGTGCTCTATTACATAGGTGCTGTGCTCTATGCCATGCCAGAGGCCGTGATTTTTGTTGACGACCCAGAAACGTTCATTCACCCCTCCATAATGCAAGCGTTGTGGAACGTTATAGAGGAAATGCGCCCCGACTGCACATTCATCTACAACACGCACGACGTGGATTTCGCCTCGTCGCGCATCGACAACAAATGCGTGTGGGTGAAAAGCTATGAGCCTGCGCACGCCACTTGGGACTACGAGGTGTTTGAGCCTGGCAGCCCATTGTCCGACAACTTGTATTACGACATACTCGGCACACGCAAGCCGGTGCTTTTCATAGAGGGCGACGCTACCCACAGCATAGACAACCGCTTGTATCCACTCATTTTCCCCGACTACACGGTGAAACCGCTCGGCAGTTGCGAGAAGGTGATAGAATCGGTGCGGTCGTTCAATGATTTGCGCAGTTTTCATCACCTCGACAGCTGGGGCATAGTGGACAGAGACCGCCGAGGCATGCAAGAGGTGCAATATCTGCGCGACAAGAAAATACTGGTGCCAAACGTGGCAGAGATAGAAAACATACTCATGCTGCCCGACGTGATAACCGCCGTGGCACACGCCCGCCATCGCAACGAGCGAAATGTGCTCAACAAAGTGAAGTCGGCCGTGATAGAGATGTTCCGCCGCGACTTGCACAAGCAAGCCCTGATGCACGTGCGCCACAAGGTGAAACACGATGTGGAGGTGCGCATCGACATGCGCTTCCGCAACATCAACGCCCTGGAGGAGCACATGGTGGACCTGGTGAACGAAATCAATCCACGCGGCACCTACAATGAGCTTTGCCGTCAATTCCGCACATACGCCGACACTGCCGACTACCTGCAAGTGCTGCGAGTGTATAACGAAAAGACTATGCTCATAGCAAGCAATGTGGCGCACTTGTGCGGCCTCACCAATAAAGACGAATACATAACCACGGTGCTCAACATCTTGAAGTCGGGGCGCGATGAGGCGCAAACCATACGCCACGCCATAAAGCGCTGCTTCGGCATTGACGAGAACAATCCGCTGATTTCACTGCAACAACCTGCCACTGACCAACAACAACTCCGCAAATAACCCTACACACGCAATCATTATGACCAACGAACCAACCAACGCCTACACAAAGCGCAATCTGTCGCTCGACTTGCTGCGCGTGCTGGCATGCCTGCTTGTGGTATGGCAACACGCCACCGAATTCTACTACATAGGTGACAACGGCATTTTTTCTGCCGGAAACCAAGCCAGCGCAATCGGTTGGCTCGACAGCTTGGCGCGTACGAGCGTGCCGCTATTTGTGATGCTGTCGGGCTACTTCCTGTTGCCAATGCGCGATGTCTCGGCCTCGGCGTTTTTCAAGAAACGGTTTGCCAGAGTGCTGCTGCCGTTTATGTTCTGGTGCATAGCCTATGCCGTTTACTACACATTCTGGCGTGGCGACAGCATGGCCGATTGCCTTGTCCACATTGCGCACACGCCCATAAACTGGGGTACGGAAGTTGGGCATTTGTGGTATGTCTATATGATTGTGGGCGTTTATGCCATAATTCCAGTCATATCGCCCTGGGTGCGTCAGTGCGGCAAAAATGAAATGCGGGCCTATCTGCTTGTGTGGGCATTCACCACGCTGCTGCCCTACATTCATCTGGTGTGGCCCGATGTGCTCGGCGAGTGCTCGTGGAACCCGACCCCCACATTCTATTATTTCAACGGATTTGCCGGCTTCTTGCTGCTGGGGAGCTATGTGCGCAAATATGGCGCACCGTCGTGGCAGGCATCGGCAGCCATGCTCGTAGTGGGATATGTAATCACAGCCGCAGTGTTCAACCACCAGGCAACGGTTGTAACCCAAGCCGCCGACGCAGAGCTAAGCTGGAATTTCTGCACGATAAACGTGGCAATGATGACCCTCGGACTATTCGGGCTGATAAGCCGTGTGAAGCTCAACGCCACGAGCCTTGTTAGCCGCATAGTTTGCCGCGCGGCGGTCATAAGCTACTCCGTGTATCTGGCACACATCATGGTGCTCAACAACGTACATGAGGCCTTGGCTCCACACTTCTGCTCGGTGGCGGTAGCCATACCGCTCACAGCCACAATCACATTCGCCATAACGTTTGCCATAATGGCGGTTTGCGCCAAGTTGCCCAAAGCTCACCTCTACCTCGGCACATAACTACGCACGCAAAAACTCAAATGTTCTTTTGCCAGAGAGAGGCTGCTGCTAAAGCTCTACGACATGGAGAAATCGCTGCAAGACTCTGCAACCAAAGAAGCTTGGCTAAACCACACGGAACTTGTGCGCGGTAATCCGGTGAAAGTTTTTTCCGGTAAGTTATAAAACGGCAACCGGTGGTGTTATTTGGTGGTAGGAAACAGCATGGCCTCAAGTTCATCGACGGCTTGAGCCATGTCGGCAGCAAATGTGCTGTGGTCGAGCAAAAAGTACTCTCGGCCATGGGCAAGCTCGGCATATAGAGCTGGGTTCATGCCACCCACATAGTCGGCAATCGCAAGCTCTATGTCGTCTTTTTGCGTGGGGTTGTTGGAGTATTCATACACACGCCACTTTTGGTGCAGGAAGCAATAGGCCTCCTCGATGCTGTATTTTTCTATCACGGATATTCTTTTTTTGAGCGAGCTGCTGGCCAATGCCTGCATTGCCACGCCGATTAACTAATAATGTGCAAAGATAGTCCTAAATCTTCCCTCAAAGCCTAAAAATGGCGGATTTTAACCAAACTGTAGAGTCAACAGGCAACCGCAAACGCCAATGATTTGGCTACAAGTGGCAAATTTTGACTACCTTTGCGCTGTTTTTGGGCGATATTGCCCACATAATCACCTTTTTTCGATTTCCGATGACTACAGACTTCAACACATATAAGCATCACTACCGCACAATAATCGCATTGGGGTTTCCCATAGTTGTGGGACAAATAGGCACAATTGTGCTCAACTTTGCCGACACGCTTATGATTGGGCACCACTCCACTGTGGAGCTTGCCGCGGCTGCCTTTGTGAGCAACATGCTCACGCTGGGTCTGCTTATCGCCATTGGGTTTGCCAATGGCATAACCCCAATCGTGGGACGCTTGTTTGGCCAAAACAACTACGACGAAATTGGCTCCATTGTGAAAAACGCCACTTTGGCCAACACAGTGCTTGCGGCATTGCTGATGACTGTATATTCCGTGCTCTATTTCTTCCTTGACAAGATGGGCCAACCAGAGGAGCTGCTGCCATATATGCGGTCATACTACATAGTCAACCTTGCCTCGGTGCCGTTTGGGTGCTGGTTCAACTCCATGAAGCAAACATTCGACGGCACCGCTAACACGCAGATGCCCATGTGGGTGCTGCTTGGCGGCAACTTGCTCAACATAGTGGGAAACTGGATTTTAATCTACGGAAAATGCGGCATGCCCGAAATGGGTCTGCTTGGCGCCGGAATCTCCACACTGGTGTCGCGCATCATCATGGCAATAGTCATTTGGACAATATTTTTCGCGTCGCCGAGGTTCAAGACAGTGCGGCTTGCCTTTGCCAAGGCTTGCCTCAACCGCGAGCATTTCATGCTCATCAACCGCATGGGCTGGCCGCTCGGCTTGCAGATGGGCATGGAGTCGGGCGCATGGTCGCTGTGCAGCATAATTGTGGGTTGGATTGGCACTAATGCTCTCGCAGCCCACCAGATAATGCTCACCGTGAGCATGCTTTTCTATCAGGTGTATTTCGGCATAGCGGCTGCCGTTTCGATAAGGGTTAGCCTTTATCACGGCATACGCAACTACGACAGCATTACGCCCATAACCTGGGCAGGATTTCATCTGATTTTGGTGGTGGCTGTGCTAGTGAGCATACCAGTGGTAATTTTCAAGGATTCCATAGGCTATCTGTTCACTGACTCTGCCGATGTGGCACAAATCGTGTCGGCCACCATAGTGCCACTGCTCGCCTACCAGATAGGCGACGGACTACAATGCGCGTTCTCAAACGCCTTGCGAGGACTGTCGCACGTGAAGCCCATGATGCTGGTGGCGTTCATATCTTATTTTGTGGTGTCGATTCCGTGCAGCTACATTTTTGGCATAACCTTTGGTGGCGGACTCGTGGGCGTGTGGTCGGCTTTTCCTTTTGGACTCACGCTTGCCGGAATCCTCTATTACATCTGCTTCAAGCGCCGTCTGGCACAGCTGCGTGTCACAGAGCCGGCCCCACTGGCATCTTGACATAATTTCACGACAAAAAGGCACTATGCAGTTTGGCATATAATTTGCAAACTCCACATTAGAGTAATATTTTTGTACATTAAAATTCATTCCAACAATGAAAATCAACAACATACCAGTCCTGCTGCTCACTGGTTACCTGGGCAGCGGCAAGACTACTCTGGTCAACCACATTCTTGCCAACGAAAAAGGTATTAAATTCGCAGTTATCGTCAACGACATTGGCGAGGTGAACATCGACGCCAACCTCATAGAAAAAGGCGGCATTGTGGGCAAAAAAGACGACAGCCTCGTTGCCCTGCAAAACGGTTGCATCTGCTGCACACTGAAAATGGATCTCGTGCAACAACTGCGCGACATCACCAAACTCAAGAAGTTTGACTACATAGTTATAGAAGCGAGCGGCATTTGTGAGCCAGCTCCAATCGCACAGACAATCTGCTCAATTCCAACCATGGTGCCAGAAGCGATAAACGACGGCGCTTACCCCAACCTCGACTGCATAGTGACCGTGGTAGATGCCCTGCGCATGAAAGACGAGTTTAAGTCGGGCGGTGATCTGATGCGCCAAAACATCGACGAAGACGACATTGAGAGCCTGCTGATACAACAAATTGAGTTCTGCAACATTGTGCTGCTCAACAAGGCTTCTGAAGTGCAAAAAGACGACTTGGAGCGAATCAAGGAAATCATACGCGCCTTGCAGCCAAAGGCCGAGATAATAGAGTGTGACTACGGTAACGTTGACCTCGGCAAGATTGTGAACACCAAGATGTTTGACTTCGACAAAGTGGCCACATCTGCCACTTGGATAAACGAGATAGAAAGCCACCACGACGAAGAGGAGGAACATGGCGGCGAAGTTGAGGAATATGGCATAGGCACATACGTTTACTGCCGTCGCCCCGCGTTCGACATCAACCGTTTCGACGACTTCGTGTCGCGCAAATGGCCCAAGAACGTGATACGCGCCAAAGGCATCTGCTACTTCAACGACGAGCGCGAGACGTGCTATGTGTTTGAGCAGGCTGGCAAGCAAGTGAACCTCAAAAACGCCGGTCAGTGGTATGCCACAATGCCACATGACGAACTGGAGAAACTCCTGCAGCAAGATGCAACGCTGCGCCGCGACTGGGACGAGAAATATGGCGACCGCATGCAGAAACTGGTGTTCATTGGCCAGCACCTCGACAAGGCAGCCATAGAGAAAGCCCTTGACGAATGTCTTGAAGTGTGCACCATGTGAGATTTCTCTTGGCAAAAAACGCAAAATTGTGCTATCTTAGCGCATAAGAATCAAAGTTGAAAGTTATGAGAAAAGCATTTCTTGCCATATTGGCTTGTGCCATTGTAGGCAGCGTGAGCAGCACAGTGTCGGCTCAAAAGCTAAAAAACGGAGTCATGGACTTGAGTGGCTACACGCTCACCGATGCCGGAGTGCTGAAACGCGGTACCGTCAACGAGGGTTTTCAAGGATTTGCCATTCACAAAGACTACATGGTGAGCTTGCGCAACGGCGGCTACGCCTCGCTGGCACGGCTGCGCCCAGACGGAAGCTGGACGGAGTTTGTGAACTTCCCACTCGGCAGCCAGTCGAAATATAACCACGCCAACGTGGCAAACTTCGGTGTGGAGCGTGTGGACAAGGCTGACCCCATGCCAGTGCTCTATGTGTCGCAAACCAAGACCGATAAAGACAAGAACATAACCGACGCCTGCTTTGTGGAGCGCATTCTGCCCGAAGGCAAGGCAGAGCTTGTGCAGACGATACTGCTCGACAACCACAATGACTATTACGGCTGGGCCGTGCAGTGGGCCATTGACAAGAAGCACCGGCGTCTGATAGGCTTTGGCAACACAATCAACAACACCGACCCTGCAAACCGTTTTAGAATCATGGTGTTCAAACTCCCTAAGCTGAAACAAGGCTCAACTGTGATATTGAAGAAAAGCGACATCATAGAGAATTACTTGATTCAAGACTACGACCCGGCGTTTCCTGCCGTGCAAATAGGTCAAGGAGGCGTGATTGCCGGCGACTGCCTCATCATGCCCACTGGCGTAGGAACGAAGCAGTATCCGAGCGTAATCTACTCCTGGAACCTCAAAAAGCACACCATGGTCAACGCCATAAACATGCAGACAAAAGTGCCTTTTGAGTTTGAAGATTGCGATTTCTACAACGACCGCCTCTATGTGCAGTGCAACAATGCTGCCAACGGCCAAATGCAAATCATGTCGTGGAAGTAACAGTCACAGCAAAGGCATTAGCCTTTCGTTATGGTTATTCGGCTAAACGCACAGCCTCGCAGCAAGGGAGGCTTTAATAATTGAAGAAGAACATAGACAAATAAAAATGTCGGTAACGCACTGCGCGCTGCCGACATTTTCTTTTCTTTAACCAGCAGCTACATGCGCTGCCATTTTACCCGTTCAGGTATCAGTCCATTTCGCTGAAACTACTTTTATCAGCTCCGCAAATCGGACAAGTCCAATCATCTGGAAGCGACTCAAAAGAAGTTCCCGGGGCTATGCCGTTGTCGGGGTCGCCCAACTCTGGTTCATACACATAGCCGCATGTGTCACATTGGTACTTTTTCATAGTAACGATAAGTGTTTAGATAGTTAATAAAAATAGTGAATTATGATTGGCCGCCACTGCCTCTATTTCACAGCGTCGGCAAACCTTTTTCCATATTCAACACATTGTTTCAGCCCATCTTCATCAGGCACCCACAGCAGTTTTATTCCTTCGTCAACCACTTCAAATCCGGCTTCTGCCAAGTGAGCTGCGATTTGCTTTGGGGCTTCTCCACTCCAGCCATAAGAACCAAATGCGGCTGCCTTTTTCTTCTTGAATTTCAATCCTTTTACCATTTCGAGCAAACCGGCTATGGCAAAAGAATATCCATAATTGATAGTGGGTGAGCCCACAAGCACAGCCTTCGACTGGAAAATCTCGGTCAATATGTCGTTTTTGTCGTCTTTTGACGCGTTCATCACCTTTACAGTCACGGCAGGGTCCTGCTCGCCGATTCCCTGTGCTATTGCCTCTGCCATGAGGCGTGTGGACTGCCACATGGTGTCGTAAACGATAGTAATCTGGTTTTCCTGATAGGCATTAGCCCACTTCAAATATTGCTCCACAATGGCCGACGGATTGGCCTTCCAAATCACGCCGTGACTTGGGCAAATCATCTTTATTGGCAAGTTGAGCTTCAGCAGCTCGTTGATTTTTCGCGTTGCCAGCGGACTATACAGGTTGATAATGTTGGCATAATATTTCTCTGCCTCGCGCATGATGTCGGCGTGCTCCACAGCATCGTCATAGAGCGACTCCGAGGCATAGTGCTGCCCAAACACGTCGTTTGAGAACAATATCTGGTCGCTGTCCATATAGGTGACCATAGTGTCGGGCCAATGAAGCATTGGAGCCTCCACAAAAGTCAGCGTTGTGCTGCCAAGCGACAGCGTGTCGCCGGTTTTCACCGTCACAAAGTTCCAGTCCTCGTGATAGTGCCCTCTTATGATAGCCTCGCCTTTCTTTGTGCAATAAATGGGAGTGCCTGGAATTTCTCGCATCAGTTCCGGAAGTGCGCCGCTGTGGTCAATCTCATTGTGATTCATCACAATGTAATCAATCTGCTTCAAGTCAATCTCCTGCTTCAGACGGCTCACAAACTCCTTGTCGTAGGGTTTCCACACAGTGTCGATAAGAGCCACTTTCTCATCGCGCACGAGGTAGGCATTGTAGCTTGAGCCACGACTCGTTGACAGCTCATCGCCATGAAAACGTTTCAATTCCCAGTCAACTTTTCCTACCCACGTAACTTTATCAGTTATTTTCTTTCCCATGATTTAGATATAAACCAAATTTATAACCTTCAATCACAAAGTTACGCAAAATCCGCCATCACTTCACCAACTAAACAGTGAAAAGTATTGGAGGTGATGAAGTATTGGAGTATCTTTGGGTGTTAACTACCAAACAACATTATTCATGAACAAGGCTTTACTCTTTTTCACCTTAACAATAGCCATGACTCTTGGGGCTGTGGTGGCTGCTGGCGACGACCACATTGCCACACACCTCGACAATCAGTGGTCGCAATTTCCGCAAGAGAAAATCCATGTCACTACCGACAAACAGTGCTATGTGTCGGGCGACACCGTGTGGCTAAGGGCTTTTGTGGTCAATGCCGCCAATCACCATCCTGTGAAAGAGAGCAAATATGTGTATGCCGAGCTAATCAATCCTTTTGGCGCGACAGAACGACGTGTCAAGATACAAGCCGACAGCAATGTGAGGTTCAGCGGCTATGTGCCCCTGCCTGCCGATTTGCCGGCAGGAACCTACACTCTGGCTGCCTACACGCGCTACATGGAGAACATGGCACCCGATTATTTTTTCCGTAAGCAGCTTCAAATCGTCAGGCCACAAGCCACAAAAGCGCAGATTGAGCGCAATTTCACACGCAACTCAAACGGCGAGATTACGTTTGCGGTCAACATGACTGCCGACGGAAAAACTGCCGACTATGCCACATTTGAATACGTGCCACCCGATGGCAAGACGCACACACGCAAGCACTCCGACTCTCCAATAAACGTGAAACTCAACCCCACAGAGGCAAAATGCGGCGCAGTGCTCGTGAAGTTTGACGACAACGCAAGCTACATCAACCTGCCCTCCGACTCCACCACCGCAGCATGGGCTGTGGATTTCTTTCCAGAAGGTGGCTATCTGCTGCCAGACCACAAGTGCAAAGTGGCTTTTAAGGCCATGGGCAGCAACGGACTGGGCATAAACATCTCTGGCCGTGTGGTCAACTCCGCCGGCAATGCCGTGGCCGACTTCATCACCACCCATGCGGGCATGGGCACGTTTGAGCTTGACGTGAAGCCCGACGAAACATACACAGCCTCCTGCACTTATGGCACGAGCAAGCAAGATGTGGCTTTGCCCAAAGCCGACGCCAGCGCTGCCGCACTGCGCCTGCTGCCTAACGGAACTAAACTCGACATCAAGGTGCAAGGCAATGTGCCCAGTGGGTCAAAAATTGCATTGCTGCAACGCGGCGTGCTCGTCTTTGCCACCGAGCTGCAAGGCGTTGACGGCTTGCTCGTAAATGCCGCCGCGCTAAAGCCTGGTGTGGTTGAAGCCTTGCTGCTCGACCCCGCCGACAATGTGCTAAGCTCTCGCCTGTTTTTCGCGCCAGGCAAGGGCCGACAAAGGGCGGTAGTCAGCACCGATAGCACGGCCTACACTTCACGCAGCCTCGTCAAGGCTACGGTGAAACTGTCGGGCTACAAACTGCCCGAAGGCAACTTCGCCGTAAGCGTCACCGACGACAATGCCGTAACGCCCGACTCTGCCAACCAAATTGCAGCCAATCTGCTCATGAAATCGGAACTTGAGGGCAACATAGAGAACCCTGGCTACTATTTCCCTGCCGACTCGGCTGTGCGCACCAGCGCACTCGACGCTCTGCTTCTCACCCAGGGCTGGAAACGCTATGACCTGCCAGCCGTGCTGCAAGGCCGCTACGCCAAGCCCAAGATTGGGTTTGAAGAGTTTCAATATGTGGCTGGGCAAGTGTGCAGCAACTGGAAGAAAGAGCCTGTGAACGGCGCATCGGTAACGGTAATTGAGTCAAAAACCAACTACATCGACGTGGGCAAGACCGACAAAAACGGCCAGTTCATGTTTCCCATAGGCTCGTTCCCCGACAGCGTGACATTCATCATTCAGGCTCGCGACAAGAAAGGCAAGCGAATGCGCAACGTGACCATAGAGGCCGACACGTTCCCGAGCATCGCGCCGCTTCCGCTGCCCTATGTCACCACCGCGGCACAAAGCCCACAAACAGGCACTCTCGCCGCCAACGACGGCTATTGGTTGCGCGCACTCAATGGCGGCAGCATAATGCTCGGCGAGATTGTGGTGAGCCAGCAGCGCAAAAGCGACGACAAATATGAGGCACAGGCTTTCAGCACCCTAAAGAAAGACGACATTGAACGCTGGCACTACACCACGCTCGAACAAGCCTTACGCGCCATACCCGGACTGCAAATCATGGGCGAAAAGGTCACGCACCACAACCTGCCTGTGGCGTTCTATATCGACGGCGAGGAGCACCGCTCTGCCGACGAGCACCAGTCGGAGCTGAAACAACTGTCAGACATGATTGACATAAGCACAGTGAAAAGCATACACTTCTTCAACGTGCCCACACTGTTCTCCACACGCGCCGTCAAGGACAACTTTGGCGGAATGGTGATGATTGTCACCAAGCGCGGCTACACGTCGGGCTGGGAGCGTCCCATGGACATAAAGCTCCACTCGCCGCTTGGCTGCCAAAAGCCAGCCCAGAAGTACACTCCACGCTACAACGTTGCCCCAGCCACCGACTTTGCGCGCGACCTGCGCTCCACAATCTACTGGAACCCCGTCGTGACCATAGGGCAAGACGGAACATCGGAGTTCAACTTCTACACGTCAGACTCCACAAGCCCCACGCTCAACCTGCACATAGAGGGCATAACCGACGACGGAGAAATAATCAACACCGACATGAAAGTGCAGAAAAAGCCGTGACAAGCTGTCTGGCAAAATCACTAACTTTGCCAAGCAAAACGCCACAACGATTATGACAAAACTCAACAAGTCACGGCAAGCCATAGGCAGCCAACAATGCACCATATATGCTGGCAGCGAACCGGCAGATTTCATGCTGATTCAGCCAATCAACGGCCACGACCTCACAATTCTCGACAACGAGATCGCAACTATCGAGGCCAGCACTGGCAAAGCTTCTAATTTCTGCCTTGCCGCCATAGAGATAACGCATTGGCACGACGAGCTGTCGCCGTGGCCAGCGCCGCCGGTTTTCGGCAGCACGCCGTTTGGCAGCGGTGCGCAACGCACGCTCGCCCACATCACAAGCACGCTCATGCCACACCTTGCGCCCATTTGCGCCAACCATGCACCTGTCATAATAGGCGGTTACTCACTTGCCGGACTGTTTGCCCTGTGGTGCGCCTATCAAGAGCCGGCATTTGCCGGAGCGGCGGCGGTGTCGCCGTCGGTGTGGTTTCCTGGCTGGCTCGACTACGCCAAGGCGCACCGACCCACAGCCCACAGCGTGTATCTTAGCCTGGGCGACAAAGAGCACCACACCAAGACTGCCATAATGAGAAACGTGGACAGTTGCATCGTCATGCAGCACAACCTGCTATGCAGTGCCATGGGAGCTGACCGCTGCACACTTGAGTGGAACGCCGGCAACCATTTTCAAGACAATGACATTCGCACCGCACGCGCCTTTTCTTGGCTCATCAACTCTATATCTTCAGGCAAGTAGCACCGCATCAATAATGAGAAAAAACAATCCGGGCACCGAGGTCAAAAACGCCTCGATGCCCGGACTTTATTTGTAGGATTAATTCTTATTCCGTAATGTCAAGCTATGGCTTTTAGCGAACGACAACCTTACGCGTTGTCACAGCGCCGCTGCGGTGGGTTTCGCTCACCACATATATGCCAGCAGCCACAGGACGTTTGCTGCCAAAGAATGCGCCCTTAACGTCATAGTATGCAGTGCCAGTCACATCGTCTGTTGCAGTCACACCGTCAACACCAGTGTAGTTGGCAAGTGTCAAGTTGAATGAGCGGCTTGCAGCACCACAAGTGGCTGTGAGCTTGAGTTCTCCGCTATAGCCCTCTGGCAGACGCACGTCATTGCCATCGAATGTAGTTCCTGCCAACGAAGCAGTCCAAGCCACATCAGCCGGCTGGCCCACATTGAACGCATGAGTCACCTTGCTGAATGTGTCACCATCAGCAAGTACCACCGATGCCGAATACAACTTGGCAAAATCGTCGTTTGCACGAGCCACAAGCACTGGCAGCGAATAAGCATCGGGAGCCGTATAGGCGTTGCCCAGCACCTTGCTGCCGGCCAGCTCTTTTATGGTCATGCCTGTGCCATGAGCAGCACCCACGGCATTTGTCCCATAGTCAGTAACGAAATATGTGTTCTCAATCACAGTGTTGGTGCTGTCGGCATCAACGCCTATCAAGTTGCCATAGTTCTGTGTGAACGAGCACTCCACCTTGGCGCCATTGTAGCAGTTGATTAGCTTTGCCGGGCGCAGTCGCGACACGTTGCCAATGAGGCCACCGGTCAAGTTGTTGCCAGTCACAGTGCCCATGTTATAGCAGTTAGTGTAAGCAGAGCTACCCTCGCCTGCCAAACCGCCTATCGAGTAGCTTGTCTCGCGGCTTGATGCATCGGAAATGTCTTTTGAGTTGGTCTTCACAGCACCGGTGTTGTAGCAATTGTCGATGCGGTTCTGGCCGTTGTCGCAGCCTATCAGACCACCCACACGGTTAGCACCGGTCACTGTGCCGGAGTTCCAGCAGTTGGTCACATGGTTTGTCGGACCTCTGAACGAAGCCACAATGCCACCCACCATGAACAAACCGCTCAAGTTACCAGTGTTGTAGCAGCTGTCGATGGTAATCACGTCGTCGAAGAGCGAACCGCCAATGCCGCCCACCACGCTGAATGGAGCAGAAATGTTACCGGTGTTGTAGCAACGCTTGATTGTCACCACGGCAGTAGTGTCGTTGGCACCAGTCTTGAAGTTGCCCACCACGCCGGCAATCTCGCCACACACGTCAGCGGTCACATTGCCGGTGTTGTAGCAGTCGGTGTAAGAGTCACCAGGAATGTAATATGCGCTCACACCAGCTGATGGCAGCAGGTTTGTCTTGGAGGTTGTCATCACCCTGATGTTACCAGTGTTGTAGCAACCCTCCATCACTTTTTTTGTGTTGGTTGACACGTCGGCCAATATGCCGGCGAGCACAGTCTTGCCTTCCAGGTCAACCGTGTTATAGCAATTCTTGAAATAACTTGCCTGGCTGCCATCTCCCTCGCAGAACAACTGTGCAGCGATACCTGCCAGTGCCGACACCTTAGTTGGGTTGCTTGCCAAAATATTGCCAGTGTTGTGGCACTCTATGAATTGCGCCTGCTTGCTGTAGGCCACAATTCCTGCCACACATTGCAGCGTTGTTGTGCCGTTGTTGAGAATAGTACCCTCATTCACGCAGTGGTCATAAACCACGCCATCGGCCACAGCCTGCGCCACGATGCCTGCGGCATAATTGTTCTTGGCAGTGATGTTGCCATAGTTCACACAGTTATGCAGGCGTGCTGTGCCAGAAGCCTGACCCACAAAACCTGCCACATAGCCACCATTGGTGGAAGTGATGTTCACACGGTTCACGCAGTTTTTAAGCGTGCCTTTTAGCGCGCCCACAAAACCGCCTGTGCAAGCAAATTTTGTAGTAATCTCACCCGAAATGGTCAAATCTTGCACAATGCCCTCAGCTCCAATCATGCGGAACGCGCCTTGATTCACTGTGGTTGCCGCAAAACTTATGTTTTTAAGCGTCTTGCCGTTGCCAAGGAATGTCCCTTTGAATTCTGCCACGCCGCCATTATACAGCGGCACAAAAGTCTTGTCGGCAAAGTCAATGTCAGCCGCAAGTTTCACATACTTGCCATCGAGCGATGTTTGAGTTTCCTCTATGTATTCGGCCAGATTGTTCCAGTCGTCAACGCTGCCAATGAGATATGGGCTTTCGCCCGTGCCTTCTCCCTTGAGAGGATTGGCCTGGAATCTTGTCACGCGGAATTGCTTCTCAAAGTTGTCAACAGTGGCAACCAGAGTGTCGGCAGTGAATTTAGCCACCGTGGCAGGAGCCACCAGTGTGTTGCCGTTCAAGCCAAATGCCGTGCCCTGCTTGAGAGCCCACTTGCAGCCGTCGTCGGTGCTAACGGTAGAGTTCACTTTAAGGTCGCTGATACTGTTGCCTGCAGGTATCGACAAAATCACCTTGCGTGCAGCCGCCACCTCGGCATCGCCGGCAAACTCCTTTAGAACTGGATATTTGCCAGCCTCAAACGACCAAACGTCGGCCGAGTAGTTGGCCAGCGGCGTGCCACTTGTCAGCACCGACGTCTCCACACCGGTGGTGTTCTCGTGAGCATTGAGTGCCATAGCGTGCAGTGGCGCTATCTGGGTGTCCCAATACACATCTTCGGTCTTGCCGAGCGTGCCGTCTATGCCGGCAATGCCGCCCTCTTGAGCGTGGTTGTCACACAGCACAGTTCCTGCACTTATTGCGCGATACATGTCGTTGTAGCCAGTGCCTGTGGTCTCCTTATATGGCTTTCCCCAGCTACCCACAATGCCGCCGGCCTTGTAGGCTGCAACCACAGTTCCCAGGTTCACCACGTCGCGCACCAGGGCACCATAACCGCTACCCACGATACCGCCCACGATACCTGTCTTGTTTGAAGCCTTGAATGTGGAGATAACACTACTCTCCACACGACCCAGGTTGATGCAACGCTCCACAATGCCGCTGCTCTTGCCCACAATGCCACCGTTTTCCACGAAACCGGTGCTTATGTAGCCGGCATTAAGGCAATCTGATATAACCGAGCCTTTTTCTGACTGACCCACTATGCCACCGATGTCAGATGAGTAACCAATGATGTTGGCATAGTTGCGGCAACCGGTCACAGTGCCGTAGTTGCGGCCCACAAGGGCTGCACCATAGCCAAATAGCACAAACTTGTTGTCACGGGCAATCACAAGGTTTTTGAGTGTTCCTTTCACACCCAGATAACCTATGAAACCCACGTTGTTGGTGCATTTTGTGCCGTTAGGCGTGCCCAGCGAGGTTTCATTGGGCGCGGTTTTCCATTCCATAGCATCTATGTTGATGCCGTGAATGGCGTGTCCGTCGCCGTCAAACGTTGCGCTAAAGCGTTTAGTGTTGTTCGACGACGTTGTGGCAATACCCGTAAACAGGGTGTCGCCTTCAAGGTCGATGTCGGCGGTCATTTTGAAATACACGCCGTCGTAAGTGAGCAGCGACACGTTGGTCTGCGTGCACAGCTCAATCAAGTCGGCCTTTGTCTTAATCAGATAAGGGCTCGACACCGTGCCTTCTCCGTCCCAAGCACTTGCGGTGAGCACAGAGAGGGCAACTAAAACAAACAGATAAATCTTTTTTGCCATAGGCTTTCTATTTTTGATTAGTAATTATAATTCAAATATTGGTTACAAATGTGTTCACAACGCCAAGAGTTACAAATCATAAGCAACAAGACAGAAACAGCTTTCACACTTCATAAAAAAAGCAAAATGAATTTACATTTTGTTGCAACAAAATTAATCAAAACCCACCGTTCCAGCTCAATATCATGATAAAAAATGCCGGCACAAGTCGCCTAAACCAACAAAAAAACAACGCCAAGAATAAAATTTTGAAATAATCTACGTTTTATGTTGCCACATCTGCAATTTTTTTATACTTTTGCAGTGCTAAACAAAACATAGAGGCGTAGCCCAGCTGGTTTAGAGCGCTGCAGTCACATTGCAGAGGTCAAGGGTTCGAATCCCTTCGTCTCTACCACCCAAAAGGAAATCCAATCGGATTTCCTTTTTTTATTTCCACCGCTCGGCATTATTTGTCAAATTTAGACACTTTCACCCCATTTATTTGTCAAATTTGGACAACTTAATTATCTTTACCATTGAAAAAACAAACGATTATAGCCACACCTAAATACATAGCAAAATATCGCATTACAATAATGTAAACGCCAGTCACAAATTAGCATCAACAATTTTTCTCACAAGCCAAATTCCAAATAAACATGAAATCAACAGCTAAAATATTGCTCGCCCTGTGCATCGCACTGCTTCCCTCTGTGATTAGCGCACGCACATACCGATTGGTTCAGTGTCACATCGTGGAGTATAGCACAGGCAAGGAGTATGACTTGCAGAGGTCACAATTTGGCGCAGACATATGGTATGAGGTCAGCTATGACGCACGCAAACGCGCCGTTGAGGGCAAGGCACCCTCTACTTATTACAATGACACTTATTCGGGCCGTGTTTTCTTTAAATTGAACGACTACACCTCATTTGATGTGAATGGCTATACGGTCAAGGTGTACTTGCGCGCTATTCCCTACACGTTTATGCACAACACTATCGATACTTTCAAGAGCTATCTAATCTATAAGCAATGAAGCGGTTTATTGATTATGGAATAAGTGTGGTCAAACTCGCCAACAAGGGGCAATGACACAACAATTTCCCAAACAACATTATGCTCCGCAAGCATAATGTTTTTGGAGCATAATATCAAGTCATGTTGCACAAAAATTGTGGTTTGGGCTAAAAAAAGCAAGGTTGCCGAGAAATTCGACAACCTTGCTGATATTTTATTGGAAAAATTCTTCCGTTTTTTATTCAAGCACGCGGCAAGCACCCACATAGCGGCGCTGGTAGTATGGTTCGGTTGACTTGCTTTCTGTCACACCCACACTCGATGCCGAATGAATGAACTTGAAGTCATTGTCACCAACCTCGGTAACTATGCCCACATGACCTATGCGCCTACCCACAGAGCGACCGTTGAAAAACACCAAATCACCAGGGCGCAAATCGTCGCGCTCCACGCGGCGGCCATTGGCAATCTGACCGCTTGACGAGCGGTGCAGTGTGTAGCCAAACTGGCGGAAAATGTAGCTCGTGAAGCCAGAACAGTCAAAACCCTTGGGGCTTGAGCTGCCAGAGCGGTAGCGTGCGCCCTTGAAAGTGAAAGCATAGTCGAGCATTTCGCGAATCTTGTCACGACGTGTGTTGTTGATGTTTGCCAATTTTATCTGTTCGAGCACTGTGCCGTGCTTACGGGCGGCAAGCTCCTGCGATTGTGCTGTGAAATTGGTGGCAAATGCCATCACAATCATCATCAGGCACGCTGTAACAATATTTCTATTAAATGCTTTCTTCATTCCAAATAATTTTAGTCCCGGAGGAAAAGCAAGTTTTCCTCATAATCAAGTGAAACCGGAAATTCAACTTCTATTTACTGCCCAGCCTCTCTCTTGGCTCTGGGCAACCGCCACGGCGGTTCTGATTGCGCATTAGCTCCATCTTTTTCTTCGGACGTGACAGCTGAAAAATCATGGTCTATCATTTTCCGTTATGCTGTCGGAGCAAGCGAATGAATAAACGATTGCTTTTTTAAAGCAGAACAAATTTACAAAAACGCAACACCAATTACAAATCATGTAAACGTTTGTAAACATTTTCATTTGTAAACTTCATTTTGGTAACATTTACCCTATCCGCTACTATCAAAGAGATAACGGCACTGCCACCACCCTCTCGGCGCACAAATCAAAAATTAAGAAAATAACACATTTTAACAATAAACCACACTGCTAAACTTCGTTTTTTGAGTAATTCTGGCTCACGACGCACTTTCAGGGCACATGACATGGCAACAAAAAAAAACGCCACCGGCGCACCAGCCGATGGCGATATATACACTAATCTGTTAGTTTCAATTATCGAAAAATAGACAGTTGGGTCTGCACGCGTCATTTGCCGCTGTCGGGAGTGTCGGCCACATTGCCAAGCTCCACCACAGCGCCCGTAGATGGTGCGAACTTCACGTAGGCAGGCTTTTTCTTGTCGGTAAACATGTCGGGGGCAAGGCCAAACACTATGCCAAGCTGGGCCACGTTAACCGTTGCTTCCTTCACCTTCTTGCCGTCGTAGCTGAATGTGAAGCGTGCTTTGCCAGGCATGTTATACACCACGGCGTCTTTCGGCATCTTCTTCTCCTCGCCTTTTTCGTTCACCGGCACCTTGCCGCGCTCAAGCACCTCGGTTGACACATACACCGGAGCTCCACTCAAGTCAGCCTTATCCACTATGCCGTCGTAGTCGCTTATGCGGCACAGCACCTCATTTTTCACATTGTCGGAGCCCGGCTGATAGTCAAAAGTCTTTACTGCCTCGCGAGTCTCCACTGTGCCCACAAAAAGCGCCGTCAGGGCAGCTTCCTGCTCATCGAGCTGCTGCATGATGAGCTTCAGGGCGTTGCCGTCGGGCATTTGCTCCGCCTCACCGGTAGCGTAGTCAGAACGGCTCTGGCGTATCTTGTATATCTGCTGCGCGGCTATTTCGGCACGTTTTGCCACCGAACCGCTCACGAGCAAGTCGCCAGGCAGTGAGCTAAGATAGCTGTTATTGCCCAGAATGCTCGGTTTCGAGGCCTTCAGCGTGGGCGTGACCGACTGCTCCACCACATTCTCCGTGTTAATCGACAGTAGCACGCCGTCCTCGGTTTTCATAATGAAAGGAGCTTTGCCCGACTTAAATTCCATCACATAGCGCTGCGAGTCGTCGGCGCGGCCATAAGGGTGTACTTCCACGTCGGCCAGCTCCCACGTCTTGCTGTCGGCAGTCACCACGTCGGTAGTGCCCAAATATTTCTGGGCGTATTTGTAATACGGACCGGCTTTTTTATCCGTCATCACAGCCTTCACCGTTATCGAGAGGTGAGTGACAGGCAAAGAGTAGGTCAAGCCATAGTCTGCCCCCTTGGCGGCAGTAAATTTCTGTGTCTTTTGAGCCTGAGCCGGCATCGCCGACAGTGCCAGAGCCAGCAAAGGCATCGCTAAAATATATTTTCTCATAAGCGTTTATCTTCAGTTTTTCTAAAATTCAGATTTCTTTTCTCACAAACTGCCAGCGGCTGGCGGTCAAATGCCGCGCTGCACCTCGCGAATGGCACGCCCCAGGTTGTCAACTATGTCGCTTGCCACCAGTCCGTAAGTGCCGTGCACCTCTGCTGCCATGTCGCCTGCCAGGCCGTGCACATACACGCCCAGAGCCACAGCCCAGTCAACAGGGAATCCCTGCGCCACAAACGACGCTATCACGCCTGTCAGCACGTCGCCGCTTCCGGCTGTTGCCATGCCGGCATTGCCGCTGCTGTTGATATACACCTTGCCGTCGGGCCTCACCGTCATGGTGTAATGGCCTTTAAGCACTATGGTTATCTCATAGAGTTTCGACACGTCGGTCGCCTTTTTCAGTCGCTCCTCCTCGCTCATGTGTTTGCCAAACAGGCGGTCAAACTCCGTGGCATGCGGTGTCAGCACCGAGCCTTTGGGTATGCTTCTTATCAGCATGGGGTGCATGGCTATACAGTTGAGCGCGTCGGCGTCAAGAATACACGGCTGGCGATAATTTTTCAAGAACGAGTCCACTGCCGCGCGCGTCTCCTCGCTCGTGCCCATTCCAGGACCCAGAGCCACCACGTTGTATTTGTGGTGAAGCGTGATGTCGCTTGTGATTATCTCGTTGCGGTCGGCCTCAAAGAGCACCTCCGGAGCAGCGGTCTGCAATATGTTGCAGCCGCAGCGCGGGGCATGCACCGTCACCAGTCCGGCACCGGCGCGCATTGCCCCGCTCGAGGCGAGCACTGCCGCGCCCATCATGCCATAGCTGCCAGCCACCACAAACACCGTTCCGTTGTCATATTTGTTGCAAAACGGCTCACGCGGCTTAATCACCTTGTGGGCGTCGTCGCGCTCTATCAAGTAATAATCAGTGGGCACCGATGCCATTGCCGCCGTGTCCATTTCCAGATCGAGCACCTTGCACTCACCTATGAAATCGGCGTTCTCGGCAAAGAAAAACGACAGACGCTTAAACTGCAATGCCAGCGTGAGTTTTGCCTTGATGATGTTGCGGCGGTCAGAACCCAAGTTCCACTCGCCAAACAGCCCCGACGGAATGTCGATTGACACCGTGTGAGCCCGCGAGTCGTTGATATATTGCACCAGTGAGCCGTAGCCACCACGGAGCGGACTGCGCAGACCAGAGCCAAACAGTCCATCGAGCACCACGTCTTCGGGACCAAGCTCCGGCGGAGCAAATTCGTTAACAATCTCGGTGAAGTCAACATCGCCCAGCCCCACAAAGCGGTCGCGGTTGGTGGAGCAGCTGCCGCTCAAGTGCGACGACTTGATGTTGAACAAATACACTTCAGGGTTGTAGCCCTGCTCAAAGAGCAAGCGCGACACGGCAAGAGCATCGGCTCCATTGTTGCCCGGGCCGGCAAACACAACTATGCGCTGCGAGCTGCGCCAACGCGACATTATCTCATAAGCTATGGCCGAGGCGGCACGCTCTATCATGTCGAGCGACGAAATGTTGTCGCGCTCTATCGTGGCCTCGTCTATCTTTCTTATTCCCTCTGTCGTAAATATCTTCATCTGATGTTATTTTCTTTGTTCACAATAGCCTCATTCCGCGCCCAAAAGCCTCGCTCGGCACAAGCAGTGCGGCCAATGCTTATCAAATTACAAAAATAACAATTTTTCATTTCGCCACCGCCACTTTTCCACTTAATTATCACCAAATTCGCAAACTAAACTTTTCGCGACCTGCACGGCACACTCATGCGCGGTTGACTTGCACAAAAAACCAAACTTTTTTAACTTTGTGCAAATTACGTTCACATGAAGGAATTAACATATAAAGACCTCACTTTTGTGCCCTATATCGAGGCTGGTGAGATTGCCAAGCAAGTGCAGCGCGTGGCCGACGAGATTAAGCGCGACGCCATCACCGACAATCCCTTGTTTATCTGCACCCTGAAAGGTGCTTTCATTTTTGCCGCCGACTTGTTTCGTGCATGCAATCTGCCCCATGCCGAAATGGCGTTCATGAGGTTTAAGTCATATCAAGGCACTTCGTCAACAGGCACCGTGACACAAGTTAACGGACTGCTCGACGACAACCTCGAAGACCGTGAAGTAATCATCATCGAGGATATAGTTGACACCGGTGTCACCGCGCAGCAGATGCGTACCACTCTCGCGCAAAGCAAGCCCAAGAGCGTCAAAATGGCGTCGCTGCTGTTCAAGCCAGGCTCGCTCACCGTGGGCAATCCGCCGGAATATGTGGGATTTGAAATTCCGTCAAAGTTCATCATCGGCTACGGACTCGACCTCGACGGCGAGGCGCGCAACCTCCCCGACATCTATATTCTCAAAGACCAATTATCTAAATAATAAGACGACAACTATGCTGAACATCGTAATTTTTGGAGCTCCGGGCGCCGGCAAAGGCACTCAGAGCGAAAACCTCATCAAGCACTACAACCTGTTTCACATCTCCACAGGCGACGTGCTGCGCAACCACATCAAGCAAGGCACCGAGCTCGGCAAAACAGCCAAGTCATACATCGACAAAGGTCACTTGATTCCCGACGAGCTCATGATTGACATTCTTGCCTCTGTGCTCGACAACAACAAGGAAGCTGCCGCCGAAGGCGTGATTTTCGACGGTTTTCCACGCACCATAGCACAAGCCGAGGCATTGGAAAAGCTGCTTGCCGACCGCGGCATGGCTGTAGATGCCGTTGTGGGTCTTGAAGTGCCCGAAGACGAGCTTGTGAAACGCCTCGTGCTGCGCGGGCAGCAAAGCGGCCGCAGCGACGACAACGAAGACACCATCAAGAGCCGCCTGGGCGTGTATCACAACCAGACAGCGCCGTTGCAAGACTTCTACAAGAAGAAGGGCATCTACAAGGCCATAAATGGCACCGGCTCGGTTGACGACATCTTCTCCGACATCAAGTCGGCTATCGACAAGGCGTAACCCCCACACTCTCCCAGCCCCTGCGCTGCCGCCGCACGGCACACTTCTGGGGCTACAAGCAACACAAAACAAAACTGCCACTCTCACCGAGCGG
Organism: uncultured Muribaculaceae bacterium; assembly: GCA_934636465.1. Classification (GTDB taxonomy): domain Bacteria; phylum Bacteroidota; class Bacteroidia; order Bacteroidales; family Muribaculaceae; genus Sodaliphilus. The sequence goes on along the minus strand of CAKUAR010000002.1, from coordinate 12,230 downwards.
CAGTTTTTGTTTCGTTATGTGTGTTGTTTTTGCGTTATTTCACTTCCCACGTGTTGTCACCAGAGAGAATCATGTCGCGCAAGCACGAGAATCCGTGCTTTGCTTTCACTTCCTCCACCTGCTTTTGCACCTCAGCCTCATAGCTCAGGCTGTCAACATCGCGAATCACACCTATGGCAAGCGGCAATTCGTGGCCGTCCATCATGGCAAGCTGCTGGTGCAGGAAGTTGCTCTTGCAGTGGGCGTCGTGCACAAGCACGTCGTCCATCGTGTAGCCGTCCTGGCCTATGGTCACAGCCTTCAGCCCGAAGCCGTCTTGCACAATGCCCTTGTCCATATCCTTGCCAAACACCATTTTCTCGCCATGCACGAGGTGAATGGTGCGGTCGGCACGCACTTCCTTGTTGGTGATGTAGTTGTGAATGCCATTGTTGAAAATCATGCAGTTTTGCAGAATTTCCACCACCGAGCAGCCCTTGTGGCGCGCTGCGGCAACCATACATTCTTGCGATATTTTCATCTCCACGTCAATGCCACGGGCAAAGAATGTGCCCCTTGCGCCAAACACCAGCTCGGCCGGTATAAACGGGTCTTCTGTGGTGCCGTATGGCGATGACTTGCTCACAAAGCCACGGTCGCTCGTAGGCGAATACTGACCCTTTGTGAGTCCGTAGATTTTGTTGTTCAACAATAAGAGGTTCAGGTCCACATTGCGCCGAACCTCATGAATAAAGTGGTTTCCTCCGATGGCCAACCCATCGCCATCACCGGCGATCTGCCACACAGTCATATCGGGATTAGCCACTTTAAAACCGGTAGCAACAGCACCGCCACGGCCATGTATTGTGTGGAAGCCGTAAGTATTCATGTAATAAGGCAATCTTGAACTGCAGCCGATACCTGATATCACTGCAGTTTTGTGTGGAGGAACTCCAAGTTCGGCCATGGCTTTGTGGAGTTCGTTCAAAATGGCGTGGTCGCCACAGCCCGGACACCAACGCACCGTCTGGTCGTTCTTGAAATCCTTGGGTTGGTATGTTGAATTAATAGTGTTGTCCATAATCATTTGCCCTCCATAATTTTGTCCACGCCGTCAACGAGCTCGTGCACCAGGAATGGTTGTCCCTGCACCTTGTTGATGCGCTTGATGTTGAGATTAGGATTTTTTGCCTGCAAGTAGTCAGCAAACTGGCCTTCGTTAAGTTCTGCCACAATCACCGTCTTGTAGCGGTTGAGCACCTCTGCGGTGTTGAGCGGAATGGGGTTGATGTAGCGGAACTGGGCAAAATCAACTTTCTTGCCTGCCTTGTTAAGCTCCTCAAATGCCGAGTATAGATGGCCATAAGTGCCGCCCCAGCCCACAAGCAGCGTGTCGGCGCCCGCACCTTCGCTCTTCACCTCAAGCTCCGGTATATATTTTGCCACATTAGCCACCTTTTGCGCTCTTGCCTTCACCATGCGCTCATGGTTCTCAGGGTTGTTTGAGAGCACGCCGGTGTCATAGTCCTTTTCCAGACCACCCACGCGATGCTCCAGTCCAGGAGTGCCTGGAATTGCCCAGTAGCGCGCCAAGTCGGCGTTGCGCATATATGGAGTCCATGTGTCCTTCAACTCGTCGGGCACATAGTTTGGTTTGATTTCCGGATAATCCTCGGCGTCGGGTATGCGCCATGCGCTCGAACCGTTGGCTATAAACGCGTCGGTGAGCAAAATCACGGGAGTCATGTGCTCCAGTGCTATGCGTGCAGCCTCAAATGCCATGTGGAAACAGTCGGTTGGCGACAAGGCTGCCACCACCACAAGGGGCGACTCGCCGCTGCGGCCATACAGTGCCTGCATCAAGTCGGTCTGCTCCGTCTTGGTGGGCAGTCCGGTTGACGGTCCGCCGCGCTGCACGTCAATCAGCACCAGCGGCAGCTCTGCCATCACGGCAAGTCCCAGACCCTCGCTCTTGAGCGACAGTCCCGGGCCCGAAGTGCTTGTCACGGCCAAGTTGCCGGCAAACGAAGCTCCTATTGCCGAGCAGATGCCCGAAATCTCGTCTTCCATCTGGCACGCTTTCACGCCCAAGTCGCGGCGTTTGGCAAGCTCGTGGAGTATGTCGGTGGCAGGAGTGATTGGGTAGCTGCCCAAAAACAGCGGACGGTGGCTCTTCTCACTTGCAAGTATCAAGCCCCAAGCCGTAGCTTTGTTGCCGTTAACGTCAGTATATATGCCCGGACGCACCGAGTCAGTGTTGATGCGATATGTCGATACCGAAGCGTGTATGTTGTGGCCATAGTCAAATCCGCCTCTCAGCACCTTTGCATTTGCCTCATACACTGCCGGTTTCTTACCAAACTTGTTGTGCAGGAAGTGCACAGCCACTTCTTTTGGCAGGTTAAACAGCCAGCATATCAAGCCGAGGGCAAACATATTGCGGCACTTCATCTGCGATTTGAAGTCCATGCCACTATCGGTCAAGGCGGCTTTCACCATCGAGGTCATAGGCACTTCCAAAATCTGCGCCTTGCCCTCTATGCCCACTTCCTTAAATGGGTCGTCGGTTTTATACAACGCCTTGTCGAGGTCAACCCGCTTAAACGAGTCGATGTCAACTATCACCACTCCGTTTTTGCGCAAATAGCGCACGTTTTGCTTCAGTGCGGCAGGATTCATTGCCACCAGCACGTCGCACTCATCGCCAGGCGTGTGCACTCCGTGACCGATATGCACCTGAAATCCCGACACTCCGTTGAGCGACCCCTGTGGGGCGCGGACTTCGGCAGGATAATCGGGGAATGTTGAAATCTGGTCGCCTTCCTCTGCTGAAACATTTGAAAATATGTTGCCGGCAAGTTGCATACCATCGCCCGAATCGCCAGAAAAGCGCACCACAACGCTCTGACGGAATTTCACTTCGGTTTTCTCTAACATGTCTTTGTTATAGTAAAAAAATCTTTATGTTTACAGTATAATTGTGCATGAAACACAAGCCTTTCAAGGCACTTGCAAAGTTAATTTCTTTATTCGTAATAAAAAACTTTTTATAAGTTTTTAAACCATTTTCAGAAAGTTATCAATTACCCCCCCGCAGAAGCCATAAAAAAAGCGCGCCGCCCCCACTTCACAGTGATAGCGGCGCGCAACCATAAAAATATTTAGTATCTAACCGTGTTTCTTTGTTTATTCGTTTGCAATCAGCCCATCTTCACCATCTCATAGCCCATGCGCTTGAGCTGCACGGCCATGCCCATCAAGTAGAGCTGGTGCAATGCTGCCACAAATGCCACAAACGCCGCCTGTGTGCCAGACTCCACTTGCAGGTGGCGCAGGCGCGTGTCAGTTCGCGCGCCGCACTCGCCCACCAGCTTTTCTATGCTTTCGCCGTCGGCCTTGCTCATGCCAAGCACATCGTAGCGTATGTAGTCGTCGAGGTGGTCGAAGTCGGTCTGCTGCTTCAAGTAGCCATACATGTCGTCAATCTTGCCATATCGCTCCCAGTCGTCATGCCAGAACTTGGCAATCGCCATGCCCACATACATAATCCACCCCAGCGCGGCAATCGGATATTGTTGAAACTCCCTCATGCCGTCGGGCAGATAGCTCTCGCCTATCTTTGCCCACAGGTCTTCTATGTCGGGAGCCACAGGAAACGGCTTGCCTATGGCGTTGGCGGCCTCGAGATAACTGATGAGGTCGGCACGAAACGACTCCTCAAACATCTTTGTTAACATTATGCTGTTGTCGGCCATAAAACCAATTATTTTCTAACGGCGGAAACAGGGAAACCATACAAAGTCTTGGCAGTGTCGGTCAAGTAGTCGAGCAACTCGTAGGCCGGCACCTCCAGGTCAATCGTTCCGGCTGCCCAGCAGCCTATGGCGTAAGGGTTGTAGTGAAACACCACATTGTCGCCTGTGAGATAAATCTCGCGGCTCACGTTGATTTGGTCGATGAAGATTCCAGACTTCTCGCCAAGCTCGTTCAAGTTGTTTACCATGTATTTTTTGCACAGGCCCTGCTTCACCACATCGAGCAGAGCGGCGTCAGTGCCCGGCTTAAACACATCTTTGTAGTAAAGAATCTTGTTGTTCTTGATGTCGTAGTTCAAGAAATGTGAGTAGTAGTTGGGGTGAGCGCCGCCAAAGTCCTCGTAGTAGTCAATGCGAAACACCATGTAGGTGTCGCAAAAGCCCACAGAGCTCATCTTCACGTTGCGCTCCAGTATGCGCACACTGTCGCTCACGTCTGGCACCGACTCCACCTTTTCCGGCTTGCCGCCGCCTTCCCACCACGGCTTGTTGATGTAGAGGTTAATGGCCTTGTTGATGTCAATGCCGGTCGTGTCGAGCACCGTGAGCATGAGCGAGTCCTGCAAAGCGGTCAGGTCGTTTGAGCCAAACTTGGTGGGCCACTGCATGGTCACGCTCGTGGTGTTATACACCGACACGCCTTTGCCATAAGTGGTGTCGCCCACCAGCTTATACGACATGGTTGCGGTTTTATACACTTCTCCTATTTCAAAGTCATCAATCTTGGCTTGGTTGCCCGACGGCTGGCATGCCGTGCCAGCCACCGCCAGCACCAGAGCCATAGCCGAAATAAACATCATTTTTTTCATGTCATTATCTCAATTAAAAACCTTTTTATTTTCTTCTTTTTTAATCTTGCCTCTGCATCTTGCCGTGAGGCGCGTCGGGCGTCAGCGCACCACCACTTTCACCGAGCTTGAACCGCGCTTCACCACATAGAGGCCGGCAGGCACGTTTATCACATCGCTGCCGCGAGCCACGAGAGCGCCCATCATCGAGTAAACCTCCACTGGCTTTTCGTCAGCCACCATGATTGTGCCTTGTGCGCCCCAGGCCTTCAGTGCAGGCTCTGCGGTCTTGACCACAGCCACGCCGGTTTCGTGGAATATCTCGTCCCAGCTTGCTATGCCTATAACCGACTTATATTTCTCAAACACCGAGTCCTCTTTCTCTGTGCCAGCAGCTTGCCACACATACCACACCGGTTTTGGAGCACCCTTGTATGTCTCATCATCGGTATAGTAGCGCAAACCGAGTCTGAAGCCTTCCACCCTGGTGTCAATCCAGTTGTGCCACTGAATTCCGTCGATGCCTTCAAGCTTGCTCACCTTTTTCCATGCCCAGCATGCGCCGGCAGCTTGGTCAGCAAGGTCTTTTTCCGAATACGACGGCGAGTTAGTTCCGTTCTCGCTCAAGAAGAGCACTCGCTTGGTGTTGTCCATGTAGTAGTGTGCCGGATTGCGCACCCAGGCATCTACCACCTCCAGGTTCTTAAACGTGCAATATGGCGAGTTCATCATGTAGGTTGACTCTTTGTCGTCTTCCCAAAAGCGTGGTCTGCCCAAGTCTTGCGGATATGGGTGATAAGCCAAGCCCCAGCGATAGTCACCCTCAGCATAATCGTAACGCACGAATTGGTTCAAGAAGTTGAGCGTGGTGTATTCACCTGCCTTGCCAGCCCATGTGTGGGTAAACGATGCCAGCACCGACGCATTTTGGTCATACTGGCGCAATATGTTGTAGCACATGCGCATTGTCTTTTGATAAGCGTCGATGTAGCGTGGCAGCGGCTGGTCGCCCATGTTTGCCCATGTGGTTCCGGCATCTACCTCGTTGAGGATAATCCAGTGGTTGAAGCGTCCGTATCTTCCACCAGAGTAACGCTCGGCCAGCAGCGACAGCATGGCGGCAAACGTGTTCACACCCTTTGCGTCGGTCAAGTTAGGCATTGCATAGTTGCCGCCTGTGTTCTCCGGGTGAGTTATGGTCTTGACCATAGTGCTGTCAGGAGCATAATATGGCACAAGCAATATGGCTGAAGTCACAATCTTCTTCTCGGCGCAGTTCTTGAGCAGCGCGTCATAGTTTTGCAGAGCTTTCTTGCTGTAGTAATACTTCTTGCCGTTGAATGTCTTGGCAGCCCAGTTCTTGTTGACCTTGTAGGTTGAAATCAGGTTATTAAGCACCACATTTATCGTCACGCTCTTCACTTGCAACGAGTCGAGGTCGGCTCCATAGCCATTCGAGTAATAATTGCCCAATCCCTTCTTTGAGAGAAGCGGCTGTGCCTCTGGCGATTTTTTTGCAGCCACGTCAGTGGCATATATTGCCGTTGATTGCAGCACATCGGCTTCCTCGGTTGAGTCAACTATGGCCCATTTCGACAGGGCACGGTCGTAGGGGTAGCCGTCGCGCTTGACCATGTAGCGCGGCACTGTCACCATGAATTCCTTGTCGGCAAGAGCCACACGCTGGGCGAAACGCTTGGTCTCGGTGATTTCGTCGTATGGAGCCACATCCACGAGCTGGAATTTGCCCTCGCCCACACACTTTCCGGTTATTGTCACCGAGCTGTCGGCCACCGTCACCGTCTCCACCTTTGAGCTATATGGATTGCCCAGATAGTTATTCAGATGGTCGCTCATGTCGTTTTTATATTTCTCCCACTCCAGGCGTTTGCGCTCGGCTTCAAGCTCATCTTCGTTCATTTCGCGTATTTTGACGTTGCGCACTTGAAATTCGCAGCCTGCCACTTCGCCCACATCTATGCGCAGCAAGTGGGTTTGCAATCCCCATTTGAATTTTTCCTTATAAGGCTTGATGTTGGCCTTGAACTCATGCCACTCGCCATCGCACACAAAACCGGCATTAAAAGTGGCAGACCTTGCCTCTTGCACAGGATTGGCAAAAAACAGTTGCAATGTCCACGGAGCCTTGCCTATCTCGCACTTATATTCAAACGAGAATACGCACTCCGTGTCTTCAAGCGCACGTTTGAGTCTTTGTGTAGTGATATACGGATCATCACCCACAGCAACCACATTATAGACTCCGGTTGACGCGTCATAAGACAGCGAAACGGCATGGTTTCCAACTTGTTTGTTAAACACGATGTCGTAAGCGTTTGCTTTTTCAGTGCCAAGCATAACACAAACAAGCATCATGAGTAGAAAGATACATTTCTTCATCTGTTCTTAAAGTTTTTGTTTCTGTATTTTTAATTAAATAGTTTTGTTTTCCGAGTTTTGATTTTATGGCAAGTTGATTTTCTGAGGAGCAATGCATGCGCGGTGCAGCTCAGTCTGCGTCCCACGGATAGCGACGCTTGGGATTGCGCGGGAACCAACCTTTTTTCACACGCTCTTGCTGCTCAAAAATCTCCTTTATGCTCCAAAAACATGAGAATGCCGTCACACCAAGAAGTGCCGACACAAATATGTTTTCCACAAGCAGCGTGCCCACGCCCATGCCTATGCCGGCAAACAAAAATGCCCACCAGCAGCGTGTGCCAAAGTAATACTCGCTCTTAATCACTATGGGGTGAAACACACCTATCACCAAGAATGTGCATACACCTATTGCAAGTCCTAAAAAGTTATAATCTCCAATATTTTCCACAATGTCAATCTTATAAAACTGGTTTGTTATCCGATTACGAGCACACTTTGTTGCTGAATACAAAGATAACAATTTTGTCACATTTGCATCGGCATCGCATGGCAAAATCACTAAAAACGAAAAAAAGTCACGCCGCGCCCTCACAAAGCAAGGCGCGGCGTGGCTCGCAAAAAAGTTATCTCTTTCGTTGTTTCAGCGCTGCGGTTTAACGGCCGCCATTGCTGCCGCCACGGCTGCTGCCACCCTCCATGTCAGAATTTTCAATGGTGGTGCCGGTTTTCTTAACCGAGGCTTTGAGCGAGCCGAAACGGTAGCTCACGCTCAATGTAAACAAGCGACTCACCCAGCGGCTCTTGCTCTTGCCCACATAGTCGCCGCGGTCGGTGTAGCTCGTGTAGTTCATGTGCAGCGGCGAGAACATGCGGTTGCCGCTCAAGCTCACCGTCAGACGGTCTTCTTTCAGGAACGAGCGTTGCACCGACATGTAGTAGAAGTTACTCGGACTTGTGTGGCCGTAGAGCGAAGCCGGCGTTTTATAAAATCCGCCGCCAGCCGTCAAACGCACCTTCCACGGCAGCATCTGGCTCACGTAGGCGTAGGTGGAGTAGCCCCAACCTTCGGCCTTGAGACCGCGGTTGCTGTTTTTTAAGTAAAGGTAGCCCGCCGACTCGTTGAACGACAGGCTTGTCTTTTCAAACACCTGCCACTGCACATAAGCGCTCAAACCGAAGTTTTCAGTTTTCATTTCGTTGCCATAGGTTGACACCGTTTTGTCGTCCTGCACATATTGCACGCCGCAAATCTGGTTGTTGCTGAACGTGAAATATGGCGAAGCCTCGATTGTGAATTTCGGGCCTATGTGCATAAACGTGAGCGTGGTGCTGTAGTAGCGCGCGCTGCTCAGCTTTGAGTTGCCGAAACTTATGCTTGTGGGCGTGTTCACCACTGCCGGGTTCAGATAGTTGATGCCCGGGCGGCTGATGCGCGTGGCAAATGCTAACTTCATGCTGTTGGCGTTTGAGAACTTGTAGTTCACGCTTGCGCTCGGCACCCAGTCGCCCAGGTTTTTGTGGAAGTTTGCCTGTGCTCCGTCGGGGTATTTTGCACTCAAGTAGCTATACTCATAGCGCAAGCCTGCGCGAGCAGCCCACTTGTCCTTGGTAAACGTGTAGCTTGTGTAGGCGGCTGCCACCTGCGTCAAGTGGTCAAACCGCGTGTCGGTGTCCATGCCGTCGGCGTTGTAGTAGTCCATGAACGAGTGGCTCTTGTTCTTGCGGTATATATACTTCACTCCGGTCTCAAACTTGTGATATTTCGCAAACGGGCGCGCCCAGTCAAACTGCATGGTGTGCTCTATGAAGTTTTCCCTGCCTCGGCTGCCGTAGCCGTCGTATGCCACCGGCGAGTTAACCAAGTCAGAAAACGTGCATTCCTTGTCGCTGTGGTTGCGCGATGTTGAGAGCAGATAGCTAAGCGTGAACGTTTCGTCTTTCACATGGGTTTTGTGCTGATAGTCGAAGCGGCCGTCAAAGCTGTAGTAGCTGTTGCCTTTGTATTTCCATTTGTTGTTATACGACCACAGCGTGTTACCCTGGTAGTCGAGCATGCTGTTGCCGCCCAGTCCGCTGGCAGTGTAGTCGTAATAGTAGCCGCCAAACGACAGCGTGAGCAGATTGAGCGTGTCGGGCTCGAAGCTCGACTCTATGTTGCCATAATGCACATTTGTTTTTGTGTCGCCATTGCTCGACCACGACGTCTGACGGTTGCCGCTCGACAGGTACTCATACTCCGAGTCCGACGAGTTGCGATGCTGCCTACCTCCGGCATAGTTGTAGCCATAGTTGATGCTCGTCACCAGCTTGCCCACCTGCGTTGTCAAGTAGGTGTTCACGCCCGGATTGCCATAATTGTTGGCGTTTACGCTCACCGTGCCGGTCACTCCTTTCACCGCCATGCCGTCCACAGTCACTATGTTCAAAATTGCGGTCACGCCCTCGGCGTCATATTTGGCTCCCGGCTCGGTGATTACCTCCACCTTCTTTATCATGCTTGCCGGTATCGATTTCAGCACCTCCTTGGGGTTTTTAGACATGCTTGGGTCGGGGTGTCCGTTTTTATATATTTTGAAGTTCGACGAGCCTTTCACCGTGATATTGTCTTGACCGTCAACGGTCACGAGCGGCACCTTGCGCAACATGTCAAATATGGTTTTCGTCTTCGACTCCGCGTCGCTCTGCACGTTGTAGCTCAAGCGGTCTATCTCGTTGCTCACGAGCGGTGCTTGCGCCGACACCGTCACTCCGGCAAGCACATTGCCTGCCACATGCAGCACCACCTTGCCAAGGTCGGCCACCGGCTTCGCCTTGCTAACCTCAAACTTGCGCTTTTCCTGCGTCTTGCCCACGGCCGACACCACAAACACATATTCGCCAGCCTTGGGCAGCTCCTGCTTAAACGAGCCGTTGTCCTCGGTCACGCCGGTCAGCAGCACTTTGGCGGTGTCGGTGGCGGCATATATGCGCACCGTGGCGTATGGTTCTCCATCGCCTGTGCTGTCGTTCACCAGGCTCACCACGCTAAACTGGGCATTGGCCGCCAGGCTCACCATCACGGCTGCCAGCGCCATAGCCCATCTTTCCATTTGTTCTTTCACTCTCTTTCTAACTTTTACTGTTAACTGATGATGTTCTTTTAATTGTTTTCATGATATAGACGCACAAGACGCCCAAAAAGATGCAGCCGTTGCGTTAAATTTAGTTAATCCACGCACGGCTGCCACCGCATTGCCCCACTTAGTCTTGAATCCACAGCGACGCCACCTTGCGCTTTATGGCAGTCACGTTGCCCAGGGCTATCAAGCCCATTATCACCACGGCCACAGCCACGGCCACACCTATGCCGCTGCCGCTCACCCCGAAGGCGCGCACCATGGGCATGTAGCACAGCCGGCACAACCATAGCAGCACCACGGCAAGCACGAGCACCACGCCGTCAATGCCCAGCACCATGCGCACGTATGTGCGCGACACCTCGCGCGGAGAGTAACCCAGCACGAGCAGGTCTTGCAGCTTGCGTGTATTCTTTTGCAGCAGCAGATATATGCTGAGCATGAGCACGAAAAACGACAGCAGGCTTATTATCACACCCACAGCCACCACTATGCTTATTATCACCGTGAGGAAGTAGTTGGCCTTGCTCGACGACATCTTGTCGCCGGCTATGTCGTAGTTGTGCGCGTCCATGTATTCCTGTATTTTGGCGTCGCCGGGGCTGTTCACCTCCACTATGAGCCTCGACGGCAGCGAGGTGCCGCCCTGCCCATAGCGTGCGTTGCTCCATGTCATGAATTGCTCCGGCACTATTATCGAGTTGAGCCTGTTAGAGAAGCCCACTATGCGGCCCGGTATCACCTCGCTCTTGCCGTTGCCGGTGAGCGTGAACGAGAGCGGCAGCATGCCTGCCATGCCCTCGCTTATCTGCGGCATGCCCTGGGCGGCGGCAAACCCGAAGTTGTAGAGCGACAAGTAGTCGCGCGACACTATCACCGGAATTTCTGGTTTTTCGGGGTTAAACGTCCACTCGCCGGGGTTAACGTCGATAAACTCGCCCGGTATCGACTCAAAGAAAAACTGCGTGCGCATGGAGCGGCCCGAACCGCCCACACCAAACGTGGCTTGCACGTTATATTCGCTGCTGGCGAAACGCCCCACCTTGCGGGTCCACTTCTGGTGTTCTATGTCGGCCACGTCGGCGTCAGAAAACTCAGAGCTGTTGCCAAGCATGGCTCCTGCCCCGGTCACATGGCGCGTTATTATCAGATAGTCTTTGCGAATGAAGCTCTCGTCGTCGTTAAATACCGGCCGCACGTCGAGATAAAACTGCACGGCGAGTATCACTATCGTCAAGCCCACCAGGTTGGCGAGCGAGAACCCTATGAGCTGCGGGGCACTGATGTGCTTGCGCAGCAATTTCCACATCAAATTTTTAGATTTCACACTGCTCATAGCCTAAACTCCTTGTCTGTTTTAATTGCCACATTGTTGCCCACCGAGGTCGAAATCACCCCGGCTCCCTGCCGCTCTGCCTCCTCGGTGACCATGGCGGCCACTATGGCGTTGTTGCTGCTGTCGAGGTGACTCACCGGCTCGTCGAGCAATATGAAGTCGCACGGCTGGCACAGGGTGCGTATTATGGCCACCCTCTGCTGCTGCCCTATCGAAAGCTTGCCCACCGGGCTGTCCACCTTGTCGGCTATGCCCAGACGCTCAAACATGGCCTCTATCTCGCTCTGCTGCTTGAAGCCCGTTATCTTGTTTTTCAGCTCTATGTTTTCCATGGCCGTCAGCTCCGGAAACAGGCGCAACTCCTGCGGCAGATATGATATGTGCCGGCAGCGCACGTCGCACCACTGCGCCACGCTCAGCTGCCTGATGTCGGTTCCGTCAAAACTCAGCGTGCCTGAGTAATCCACACGATAGCCATAGATGTAGCTGCACATCGACGACTTGCCGGTGCCGCTCTCGGCCGATATGAGATATTTTTTCCCTTTTTCAAAGGCAATCTCGCGAAGCCACACTTCCGAGTTGTCCTCCTCTCTGCCGGCAAACACAGCCGGCAAGGCATTGCTCAATTCAATTCTTTGCATCTGAACATCATGTTTTCGCGAGGCGCTTCCACACACCTCGCTGCAAAGGTAGTGAAATCGCACTTACCCCTCCCCATTTTAACCATTTTTTCACTCTTTGTAGAGTCAACAAGCAAGTGCAAAATTATTTCAAGAGTTTAAAGAATTCAACTAAAGGCGAAGAAAAATTCAGT
>CAKUAR010000001.1 GCA_934636465.1 uncultured Muribaculaceae bacterium | reverse complement strand
CGTTAGGCAAACCTGCGGTGTTTTTCATATTATTTTCACCCACAAGTTTTGCACTTCCATTTTGAATGTATATTTTTATAAATCTGCGCCACCACAACAGACACATTTTGTGGCAAAACCATGACAAAACTAAACACAAGCCGTTTTTTCCTATCGCCAAAATGTAAGTAAATGAAAAATTAGTCTTAATTTTGCACAAAAATATAAACGATTCATGGAACCCCTTTTTGAAGAACTTAAAAAGAAAGCAATTGGCAACAAGAAAAAGATAATTTTGCCAGAAAGTACAGAACCCAGAACGTTGGCAGCCGCCGACCGCATCATAGCTGACTCCATTGCCGACATCATTCTCATTGGCAATGCCGAAGAAATAAAAGCAAAAGCTGCAGAGCAGAAGCTCAACAACATCAGCAAAGCTACTATCGTCAATCCCGACGATGCAGAACACACTGAAAAATATGCCAAACTCTTTTATGAGCTCAGAAAGAGCAAAGGCATCACAATAGACGATGCACGCAAAAAAGTAAAAGACCCACTCTATTTAGGTTGCTTGATGATAAAGAACGGCGAGGCCGACGGACAAGTGGCCGGAGCCGACAACACAACAGGCAACGTGCTTAGAGCCGCATTCCAGGTGCTCAAGACAGCCCCAGGCATCAAGGTCGTGTCTGGTGCATTCATCATGCTCCTGCCAGAAGGTTCTCCTTATGGCGAGAATGGCATCATGGTGTTTGCCGACTGTGCCGTTATGCCCGACCCAGACTGCGACCAGCTCGCACAAATCGCAGTGTCGTCAGCCAAAACAGCCAAAGACCTTGCCGGAATCACACCACATGTGGCCATGCTCAGCTTCTCAACCAAAGGCAGCGCAAGCCACGACGATGTGACAAAGGTGGTTGAAGCCACAAGAATAGCAAAAGAGATGGATCCAACGCTCGACATCGACGGTGAGTTGCAAGCCGACGCCGCAATAGTTCCGTCAGTAGCCGCGCACAAAGCTCCAGGCAGCAAAGTGGCTGGCCACGCCAACGTGCTCGTGTTCCCCGACCTCGGTGTTGGCAACATTGCCTACAAGCTTGTGCAGCGCTTAGCCGGTGCCACTGCAGTTGGTCCAGTGCTTCAAGGACTGGCCGCTCCTGTCAATGACCTGTCACGCGGTTGCTCTCCAGAGGACATCTACAGAACAATCATTCTAACCTGCAATCAAGCAATAAATAAAAAATAAATTATCACCCATCATATATATGAACATTTTAGTGCTTAACTGCGGAAGCAGCTCTGTAAAATACAAACTCATTGAAATCAAATCAAACAATGTTCTGGCCGAAGGTGGAATTGAAAAAATCGGACTTCCAGACGCTTTCATAAAATTCCGCATCAAGACTGGCGAAAAGCTCAAACAGCCACTTGACATAACCGACCACAATGGCGCAATCAAAGCCATATTGAGCAACCTCACGAGCAAGGAATATGGCTGCATCAAAGATTTCAACGAGATTAACGCCGTGGGTCACCGCGTGGTGCATGGTGGAGAGAAGTTCAACAAGAGCGTGAAGATAACCCAAGAGGTTATCGACAAAATAAAGGAGTGCTACAACATTGCCCCACTCCACAATCCGGTGAACATGGCAGGAATCGAGGCCATAACCAAGATTTTGCCTAATGTGCCACAAGTGGCCGTGTTCGACACAGCATTCCACCAAACCATGCCACCCAAGGCATTTATGTATGCTCTCCCATACCAATACTACGAGAAAGACCACGTGCGCCGCTACGGATTCCACGGAACCAGCCACAGATATGTGAGCTTGCGCGTGTGCGAATTCCTTGGCGTTGACCCTAAGGAGCAACGCATCATCTGCTGCCACATTGGCAATGGAGCCAGCATAACAGCAGTGGAGAACGGCAAGAGCATTGACACCACCATGGGACTAACCCCAACAGAAGGTTTAGTCATGGGCACACGCTGCGGCGACATCGACCCGGGCGCAATTCTTTTCTTGATGGAAAAACACAACATCAACGTGAAGGGCATGCAAGGCATCATCAACAAACTTAGCGGTATGCAAGGCATCACCGGCATTTCTCCCGATATGCGCGAGGTTAACGCTGCTGCCGACGAAGGCGACGACAGAGCAAAACTCGGACTCGACATGTATGAGCACCGCATCACAAAATACGTTGGAGCATTTGCAGCCGAAATGAACGGCACTGACATCATCGTGTTCACTGGCGGTGTTGGCGAGAACCAGCCAATCATCAGAGCCAACATTTGCAGCAATCTCGGATTTATGGGTGTGGAGGTTGACGAAGCTGTCAACAGCAAGACCAAAGGCAAAGAAGCCCTTATCAGCACTCCAAACTCCAAGGTCAAGGTTCTTGTTATTCCAACCGACGAGGAATACATGATTGCCAAAGACACCGAAGCCATAGTTGAAGGCAGAGAGCCATAAGCCAACCGACCAAAAATCATTCTTAATATAAAAAAGCTTGAACACAAAGTTGTTCGAGCTTTTTGCGTAATATGCAAATAATTACTATCTTTGCAGACCGATTATATCCAAAACGATAAAATCCGCAAGTTTTCTGGGCATTTGGCCGTGCCACAAGAAGGCGGAGGATTATTGTAATTAACATTTAATCAGGATTTAAAAGTGAATACTTTAAGTTACAGAACAGAATCGGCAAAAGCCGAAGACGTTAAGAAAGAATGGATAGTAGTAGATGCCACCGACCAAGTGTTGGGCCGTCTCTGCGCAAAAGTTGCTAAAATTTTGCGTGGCAAATACAAACCAAACTACACACCTCACGTTGACTGCGGTGACAACGTAATCATCATCAACGCCGACAAGGTGAAATTGACAGGCAACAAGTGGACAGACCGTCAATACATCTCTTACACTGGTTATCCAGGCGGTCAGAGATTTGCAAGCCCTGCAATACTGCAACAAAAATCTTACAAGACAGACCTCAAGCCAGGTATGCACCCATTGTTCCTCAAGGTTATCAAGGGTATGCTTCCTAAAAACAAGCTTGGCGCTCAAATCTTGAAGAATGTACACATCTACAATGGTAACGTGCACCCTCACGAGGCACAAACTCCAAAAGTAATCGATATCAACAAACTTAAATAATGATTGGAAAGATGGAAAAAATAAATGCAGTAGGACGTCGTAAAGCAGCAATTGCCAGAGTATTTGTAAGTGAAGGTAAAGGCGACATCACTATCAACAAGCGTGCTCTTAGTGAGTACTTCCCTTCTCCCATTCTCCAATACATTGTTAAGCAACCACTCAACACTTTGGAGGCTGACGGAAAATATGACATCAAAGTTAACCTCGTAGGTGGCGGTTTCAAAGGCCAGGCAGAAGCTCTGCGCCTTGCTATCGCAAGAGCCTTGGTTAAAATCAACCCAGAGGACAAACCTGCGCTCCGCAAAGAGGGCTTCATGACTCGTGACCCACGTGCTGTTGAGCGTAAGAAACCAGGTCGTCCAAAGGCACGCAAGAGATTCCAGTTCAGCAAGCGTTAATCCGTTATTTGCACTTAGAATCTTTTTTCAAGAGTTTAGTATCCAAATCACAAAGACCTGTCAAACTCTTAAAACAAATGGCAGCTACCTTGTGATTGCATTAGTAGAACGTAAACAAATTAATTAAAGAAATGCAAACACCAAGTTTTGAACAATTATTAGACGCAACCTGCCACTTCGGCCACTTGAAACGCAAATGGAACCCAGCAATGGCTCCATACATCTTCATGGAAAGAAATGGCATTCATATAATTGACTTATACAAGACTCAAGCCAAGCTCGAAGATGCTTGCGCAGCTCTCAAAAACATTGCTAAGTCTGGCAAGAAGATTTTGTTTGTTGCTACAAAGAAGCAAGCAAAACAAGTAGTTGAAGATCACGCAAAGGCTGTAAACATGCCATACGTGATTGAAAGATGGCCAGGCGGCATGTTGACCAACTTCCCTACAATCAGAAAAGCCGTTAAGAAAATGGCGTCTATCGACAAGATGATGAAAGACGGTACTTTCGACAACTTGTCAAAGAGAGAAAGATTGCAGGTTAGCCGTCAAAGAGCAAAATTGGAGAAGAACTTAGGCAGTATCGCTGACCTTAACCGTCTGCCATCTGCACTGTTCGTTATCGACGTTTTGAAAGAGCACATCGCAGTAGCCGAGGCTACTCGCTTGGGTATTCCAGTGTTTGGCATCGTTGATACAAACAGCGACCCCGACACCGTTGACTTCGTGATTCCTGCAAACGACGATGCTTCTAAGTCAATCGACTTGATTATGAGCACTGTTTGCGACGCAATTCAAGAAGGTCTTGAAGAGCGCAAGGTTGAGAAAGTTGACAACAAAGACGCAGAAGAGGCTGACGGCGACCAACCAAAACGCCACCGCGCACGCGTTCACCGCAAACCTGCCGCCAAAGCAGAAAACGGAGAAGCTGCCGAGGCTACAGAAGAGAAGGCTGCTGAACCAGAAGCTCCTAAAGCAGAATAATTTTCGTTCACTCACTTTTTAAACATTAAGTAAACATGTCATTAATCGAAGATATCAAGAAACTCCGCACCCTCACTGGTGCAGGAATGGTTGATTGCAAAAAGGCTCTCATTGAGTCTGGCAACGATATGGAGAAAGCTAAAGAGCTTATCCGTCAGCGTGGTCAGGCCATCGCAGCAAAACGTGAAGACCGCTCTGCAGCCGAAGGTGTTGCTTTCGGTAAGGCTGTTGACGGCTTCGCAGCAATCGTGGCTTTGAAGTGTGAAACAGATTTCGTTTCGTCAAATGAAAAATTCATCAAATTGGCTAAAGAAATCCTTGACAAGGCACTTGAGGCCAAAGTTAAGACCATGGCAGAGTTGAACGATTTCAGCTACGACGGTCAAACTGTTGCTGAGCACATCACTCAACTTAGTGGTATCACAGGCGAAAAGATGGAATTGGGCGACTATAAAGCTCTTGAAGGCGCAGGTCTCTCTGTTTACAATCACTTCAACAACAAGTTGGCTGTGATTGCAGCTTTCAACAAAGCAAGCAACCCCGACGTTTTGAAAGAGGTGGCTATGCAAATCGCTACTTCTAACCCAATCGCTTGCACTCGCGAAGAGGTTCCACAATCAGTTATCGACGAGGAAACTAAGGTCGCAATCGAGAAGACTAAAGAAGAGCAAGTGGAGAAAGCCGTTAACAACGCACTCAGCAAGGCTGGCATCAACCCCAACCTCGTTGACAGCGATGACCACATTTCTTCTAACTTGGCTAAGGGCTGGCTAACACAAGAGCAAGCAGACAAGGCTCAAGAAATCAAGAAGACCGTGGCTGCAGAAAAGGCTGCAAACCTTCCTGAAGCTATGATTCAAAACATCACTAAGGGCCGTTTGAACAAATTCTTCAGCCAGAATGTTTTGGCAGAGCAACCATACGAGGCAGAGCCACAGCTCAAGCTGACTATCGGTCAATATCTCGCAAAGAATGACGCTGACCTCAAGGTTATCGCATTCCAGCGCGTGAATCTGAACGCAGACTAATCGTTCTGAAATATAACCAACAAAAAGGTGGCATCTCAAAAGTGCCACCTTTTTTGTTTGCTTTAATATCCAAGCACCATGTTCTAATGCACACGCACAATCAAGTGCACAATTCACAAAACCATTGCTAATATCGCCATATCTATACTATATTATACACTTATTAGTTTACTTTTTACAGGAGTTTTTATGCAGAGCATTGCTTTTAGTGAAATTATGCGATGCAAATACGGCCGTTTTTTTGTAAGTTTGTAAATTAAAAGGTTTGCCTATATGACAGATGTAAAAACATACTTAGTGACTGGAGCCGCAGGATTTATCGGTTCAAACTTCGTAAAATATATACTAAAAAAACATGGTGATGCTGTCAATGTGATAATTCTTGACAAACTCACCTATGCAGGGAACCTGCTTTCTATAAGCAATGAAATTAAATTGCCCAATGTCACTTTCATAAAAGGCGACATTGGTGACTCTGCTCTGACAACGAAAATTTTTGCAGACAACGACATCGACTATGTGGTGAACTTCGCTGCCGAGAGCCACGTTGACCGCAGCATAACAAATCCAAGGCTGTTTCTTGAAACAAATATCCTCGGCACACAAAATTTGCTCAACAGTGCAAAAGGCGCATGGTTCGCTGGCAAAGACGCCAATGGCGCCTTTAGCTACAAACCTGGTAAGAAATATCTGCAAATATCAACCGATGAAGTGTATGGCTCTCTGAAAAAGGATTTTGAAGTGCCACAGAAGCTCACGGTAGATGACGACATTAAGTCGGTGGTTAAAAATCGCCATGACTTAAAGACATTCGGACACACGTTTTTCACAGAGGAGTCCATGCTGTCACCACGCTCACCATATTCTGCCTCAAAAACGAGTGCTGACTTACTGACGCTGGCATATCACCACACATATAACTTTCCTGTGAACATCACCAGGTGCAGCAACAACTATGGCCCATTCCATTTCCCAGAAAAGCTCATTCCTCTTGCCATAAAAAACATATTGGAAGGCAAGAAAGTGCCAGTGTATGGCACTGGAGCGAATGTGAGAGACTGGCTCTATGTAGAAGACCACTGCAAGGCCATTGACTTGGTGTTGCGAAATGGCAGAATTGGAGAAATCTACAACATAGGTGGCTTCAACGAGGAAAGCAACATCAACATAGTAAAACAAATCATAAGAATAATTGCAGAAGCATGCCAAGCCAAACCAAGCTTTGAAGCTCTGCTGTCACGTCCAATTTCCGAACTCAATGACAATCTGATAGAGTTCGTTGGCGACCGCCCGGGCCACGATATGCGCTATGCAATCAACCCCACCAAAATAGCAAAAGAACTTGGCTGGTATCCAGAGACTCCATTTGCAGAGGGAATCAGAAAAACTGTGATTTGGAACCTCAGCAACCAAGACTGGGTGAAAAGTGTAACAAGCGGCGAATACACCAAGTATTACGAACAAATGTACGGCAACCGCAACTAAAAAACTCATAACGAAATGAAAGGTATAGTTTTAGCCGGAGGCTCCGGTACGCGGCTTTATCCAATAACCAAAGGCATATCCAAGCAGTTAATCCCTGTGTATGACAAGCCTATGGTTTATTATCCCATATCTGTGCTGATGCTTGCCGGAATACGCGACATATTGATAATTTCAACCCCAGACGATTTGCCATCGTTCAAGAAGCTCTTGGGCACCGGGCAGCAATGGGGAGTTAATTTCTCATTTGCCGAGCAACCTCACCCCGACGGTCTTGCGCAAGCGTTCATAATCGGCGAGGAGTTCATTGGCAACGATAATGTGTGCCTCGTGCTTGGCGACAACATTTTCTATGGCCAAAGTTTCACCCAAATGCTGACGCAGGCGGTGGAGCGTGCAGAGCAGCAAAATCAAGCCACAATATTTGCCTATGCTGTGAAAGATGCAAACCGCTATGGTGTGGTTTCGTTTGATGCGCAAGGCAATGCCACAAAAATCGTGGAAAAGCCACAAAATCCGGAAACTAACTTTGCCGTTACCGGTCTGTATTTCTATCCAAACTCTGTGATAGAGATAGCCAAGGCCGTGAAGCCGTCGGCTCGTGGAGAACTTGAGATTTCGTCGGTCAATCAAGTGTATGTCAACCACAAGCAGGTGCATGTGCAAACGCTTGGCCGTGGCTTCGCCTGGCTTGACACCGGCACTGCCGACTCCATGCTCGAAGCCGCCAATTTCATTAAGGCCATTGAAACCAGACAGGGCGTGCAAGTGGCTTCGCTCGAAGAGATAGCTTTCAGAAAAGGCTACATCACAGCTCAGCAACTCTTGGCTCTGGCAGCCCCGATGCAGAAAAACGACTATGGCAAATATTTAACCGCCCTTGCCCAAAATGAAGTTTAAGATTCCTCAACTAATAGAATTGCCACGATTCAATGACCCGAGGGGCAATCTTTCCGTTATTGAAAACAGCAAGAACATGCCCTTCAGCATTAAGCGCACCTACTGGATTTATGACGTGCCCGGAGGACAAGTGCGCTATGGCCATGCTTTCCGGGCTCAAGAGGAATTCATCGTGGCTTTGTCGGGCAGTTTTGATGTCACAATAAACGACGGCACAAAAGAAACGAAGTTTCACATGTGCCGCTCCTACTATGGCCTATATGTGCCGAAACTAAACTGGCGAGTAATCGACAACTTCTCCACAAACTCTGTTGCTCTGATTATCACCGACACTGACTACGACGAAAGCGACTATATCTACAACTTCCAAGAATTTCAACAGCTAAGAAATGACAACACCAAGTGAAAACAGGATTTCATCGAGCGTCGGCAACTGCAAAATAATCAAGCTCGGCAAGATAGCTCACCAGAATGGCAATCTCACAGTTGTTGAAAACGGCAAGGACATTCCTTTTGATGTGAAACGCCTTTACTACCTGTATGACGTGCCCGGAGGCTCATCGCGCGGCGGCCATGCCCACAAAAACCTATATCAACTTCTTGTGGCCATAAGTGGTAGCTTCAATGTGAACATTGACGACGGCACAAACCGAAAGACGTTTCAGCTCAACCGCCCATATCAGGGCCTGCTCATCACACCAGGCATTTGGCGCACAATCGACAACTTTTCGTCAGGTTCAGTTTGCCTCGTCTTAGCTTCGGAGCGCTATACTGAAAGCGACTATATCCGCAATTACAATGACTTTCTTGCCTTGACGGTAAAATAACAGAAAACAATGAATTATGACAGATAACAATAAGACATACCCTTTTCTGGACTTGGCTATTGCCAATGCCCCATATATGGACGAGTTGAAACAAGCTGCTTGCGATGTGATAACCTCTGGCCGCTACCTTCATGGCGAGCAGACCAACGCACTTGAAACCGAAATTGCAAAACTCTGTGAGGTGAAGCACTGCATTGCCGTGAGCAACGGCCTCGACGCACTGCGCCTAATCATACGCGCCTACAAAGAAATGGGCATGCTGCATGAAGGCGACAAGGTGATTGTGCCGGCAAACACTTATGTGGCATCTGTTCTCGCCATTTCCGACAATGGTTTGTCACCATGTTTCTGTGAGCCAAGCGAAAGCACGATGAACCTTGATGCCAACTACATAGAGAGCCTGCTGTCACCTTCGGTCAAGGCCATAATGCCGGTGCACCTCTATGGCACTCCATGCTGGGACGACAAACTGATGAAAATGGCACAGCACTACCAGCTGCTCGTCATTGAGGACAACGCCCAGTCTATAGGAGCAAAAAGTGATGTGGCTGGCATGTGTGGCACCTACCACACTGGCGGCCTCGGCAATGCTGGAGCCATCAGCTTCTACCCGACAAAAAATCTTGGAGCACTTGGCGACGGCGGTGCTGTTGTGACCAACGATACCGAGCTTGCCAACTGCGTCAGAGCCTTGGCAAACTATGGTTCTGACTATCGCTATCACAACATCTACCGTGGCCTCAACTGCCGCATCGACGAAATTCAAGCGGCATTTCTGCTGACAAAGTTGCGCCACCTTGATGAGGAAATCAGCCGCAGGCAGAGTGTAGCGTCAACTTATAACGACTGTATATCAAACCCGCACGTGAAAACGCCATACATCTTTGCAAAGATGAAGCAAGTGTGGCATCAATATGTGATAAGGGTTGACGCTCGCGACAAATTCCGCGCCTATCTGAAAGACAATGGCGTAAACACCGACATTCATTATGCCACTCCACCACATCTCCAGCCATGCTACAAGGAATATAAGTCATACAAGCTCCCCAGAACCATAGCCATGGCCAATGAAGTGGTAAGCCTGCCTATTGCCTACCCCATCACTCCAGATGATGCTGCAAGCATATCAGAGATAATCAACAAATTTGAACCATAGCGCATTAGTGCAATGCAGTTCGACAGCTACATCTATGCGTTGTTTCTGCCAATAGTGTTTATCGTCTATTGGCTTCTTAGCAGAAAAATAACACACCAAAACGTTTTCCTGCTAATTGCAAGCTACACATTCTATGGCTGGTGGAACTGGAAATTTCTTGGGCTGATTGCCTTCACGTCGCTCACCACATTTCTGTCAGGACTGTGGATTGCCAGAGCCAAACACTCCACGGCCAAATGGCTGTTGTGGAGCAACATTTCTGTCAACCTCGCCATACTCGTGGTCTTCAAATACCTCAATTTCTTCAAAGACTCCATGAGCGACGTGCTCAAGCTGTTCGGCTTCAACCCCGATTGGCCCACATTGCAAATTTTGCTGCCTGTTGGCCTGTCGTTCTACACGTTTCAAGCCATAAGCTACAGCATCGACGTGTATCGCAAAGAAATTCCACCAACAAAAAACGCCATAGCATTTTTTGTCTATATGAGTTTCTTTCCGCAGCTTGTGGCTGGTCCCATTGAGCGCGCCAAAAATCTGCTGCCGCAGTTTCTGGTCGCCAAACGGTTTGACTACGGCAATGCCGTTGTGGGCATGAGGCAAATCTTATGGGGACTCGCAAAAAAAATCGTAATTGCCGACTCTCTTGCCGGCATTGTTGACTATATTTTCTATCACCCGTCGGTCATGTCGCCGGTCAGCATCATCATAGGCTGCATGGTGTTTTCCGTGGAGCTGTATGCCGATTTCTCTGCATACTCCGACATTGCCATCGGCTCTGCCCGTCTGCTCAACATCAAGCTTTCACGCAATTTCCGCTATCCGTTTTTTGCTACTACCTATCGCGACTTTTGGCGCCGATGGCACATCACGCTCATGGAGTGGTTCAAGCAATATGTCTATATTCCGCTTGGCGGTTCCAGAAAAAGGCACTCACGCACCATTGCCAACGTGATGATTGTTTTCTTGCTGTCTGGCCTGTGGCATGGCGCGAACTACACATTCATCATTTGGGGCATAGTGAACGGAGTGCTCGTCATAACCGCTTCCAAGCGAGAAGCCTACTCTGGTTTCACCAAGCTGTGCCACTGCCTCATGACATTTATGCTATTTACCGCCACCATGGTCATATTCCGTGCCAACAACATAAGCCACTTGGCAGAATGTCTGTCAACGTTCACCAATGGCAACATTGCCTTACGCCCCTATGGCGTGTCGGCGTTTATCTACATAATTCCGTTTATGGCAGTTGAATGGCTTGGGCGCAAGCACGACTTTGCCATACAGCACCCCAACCTGCCCCTTGCCGTGCGGTGGCTCATCTATTGGGCTCTACTCGGAGCCATTGCCTACTTCAGCATGGGCAAAAACATACAATACATCTATTTCCAATTCTGACCGACCATGACACACACCCTCCGAAGATTCGTAATTCGCACACTCGTTGCACTGATTCCGGTGTATGCGCTCGTAGCCCTCTATGTGGTCAGCGACCCTTTCAAGGTGATACACCCCTACAAAGGGCTATACAGCAACGGCGACACCGTGGCACTCACCGTGAACAACGGCTACATCTCCACTCGCAATTTTTTGCGTTTCAAAGACACGATGCACTACGACTCATTCATATTCGGCTCGTCGCTGTCAAAATATTTTACCGTCAAGGCTTGGCTAAGACATTTGCCCAAAGGAGCGTCAGGTTATCACTACGACCAGAATGGAGAAACCCTTTGGGGCATATACAACAAAATCAATTTCATCAACAAAAACGGCATGCAGGTGAAGCACGCGTTGATTGTGATTGAGGAAGAAATGTTGCGCCGCGACGAAAGCACAGTTAAAGACAAGTTTCTGTATATGCAAGACTACAAAACCACCCCGCAGTTCGACTGCCTCAACTTTCACTTGCAATTCTTCAACATGTTCAAAAATCCAGAGTTCATAAAATATGAGCTTGACAAAAAGGACAACGTGCACCGCATGCTCGCCCTGCAATATGCCACCACCGACATTCCAAACCGCATTGAGCGCACCAACGAGGAATATTACGCCACATTCGACTCCCTCATAACCCATGTGCCAAGCAAGTTCTTCACTCCAGAGCGTTTGGCCAGAAGAAAGCTTCATGCCCAGCCAACGGCCTATAATAACTCAATCGACGCTCACACGCAAGACATTTTGATAAAAATCAAGCATGTTTTGTCTAAAAACCACACCGACTACATCATAATAATTCCACCACGCTATTATCGCCGCACATTGCCCGAATACGACCTCTACACCATAAAGCGTATTTTTGGCGACACACACGTGTTCGACTTCAGCCACGACACAGCAATATCGCAAAATCCACACAACTACTACGACGATGCGGCCCATCTAATTTCCACCAAGTGCGCCATGTTGCTCGACTCGGCTTATTTCTTGCAACGCCATACCCTCCAGTCGCCTTATTTCTAAAACAACACGCAAAAAAAAATCTTTGTGCTTCACGTTTTTTTAGCCATCATTGTTGCCTACATTGAACAATGTTGAGTAATTTCGCCTAAGAAATAAACAAGGTCTTATGAAACGATTTTCTGCATTAGTGGTGTTTTTGTTGATTTTGGTTTGCTGCACATTTGCCAAGGAAAAAGACACAATGGTGATTCCCCTGCAAATATTCAGAAGCGAAAGCAACTTGATTAGCGAGAAAACTAACATCATAAAGCTTAACAAAGTGGAGTTTAGCGGCACCAGTGCCTTCACCACTGCACTGACCGACTCACTCAAAAAGATTGAATACAACGATGCCAGCCACTTCGTGTTCATTCTCACTATTGGCGGCAACCTTGACACCCCAACTGTCCTCTCCTATAACTGCGACATTTTCAAAGAACCAGAGGACTTTCAAGACTATTTTTGGGGCACAATTAGCATAGGCCGCTGCCAGTTCATAATCATTCAAAACAACAAAAACAAGCAGCTAATAGGCTGCTTGTTCAAGAAAGCAAAAGGACAAATAAAGTTTATCAGAGAATTTGAATATGTGTCGGAAAAGCGTGCCGAAACCACCACAATGTTTGATGCTGGCTGGCAAGGTGACCATTTTGCCACACACAAGTTCATCATAGAAGATGAGCAGCAATAACCCTGCTGCAATAGAAAAATAAAATCACCATTTATCCAAACAAGAACTAAAAACATTAAATGATATGAATTCAAAAAACTATGTTATAACTATCGGACGCCAATTTGGAAGCGGAGGCCGCGAAATAGGCAAACTCATAGCCACAGGGCTCAACATTCCTTACTACGACAAGGAACTTCTGATTGAGGCCGCCAAGTCAAGTGGCGTGAATGCCGACTTCTTTTTGGCAGCCGACGAGCGTTCACCGCGTTTTTTCTCAAACCTCTGGTCCTTTAACCTCGGCGACAACAGCGGTTCGTATTTCATAGGCAACACTCCGCTTAGCGACGACAAAATCTATAAGGCGCAAAGCGATGTGATGATTCAGCTGGCGCAAAAAGGCCCATGCGTGATTGTAGGTCGCACTGCCGACTATATTTTGCGCAACCACACCAATGTGATAAGTGTGTTCATACACGCCTCTATCGAAGCTCGTGTGGAACGCATAGTCAAGCGTGGCGACTGCGCAAGCGCCAAAGAAGCCGAAGAGTTGGCCGTAAAGAAAAACAAGCTCAGAGCAGAGTATTATAATTTTTACACCGACAAGACTTGGGGCGACGCGGCAAGCTACGACCTGTCTATCGACTCATCAAAAATCTCCTCTGCCGACACAGCCAACTTCATAATTGAATACGTGAAAAAACGCATTGCACAATGACAAAAATCTGCAAAAAATGTGGGCAAGAAGTTGACGACAACGTGAATTTCTGCCCAAACTGCGGTGAGCGGTTCACCGAGCCCAACAAAGTTGCCACTCCACCAAAATTCGGTGAAAAAATAGAACACCAGCAGCCACCGGCTTTGCCCAAGCTCAAGAAGCGCAAATTCACTCTTGCCCTTGTGTTTGCCGCCGTTTCTGTTGCCATAATATTGCTGCTGTGCATCATCATGTTCATTAAGAGAAACACCACTGTCACCGTCACAAAGCATTTCTCGCAGAACGCCCCAGCCATGGCCAACGATTCTATTCTCAACCAGCTCGACAAAATGGCTGAAGAGCAAATGGACGAGATGAATGAAATGGAGCGCGAATTTGTCTATGGCAATGAGCATGCCGATGAAACCGACGATGAGCACAAGGCGTCAAGTCCAATCGTGAAAATGATTGGGAAAATTGACAACCAATATTTCTCTATGAAATTAAACTTGAAAGACCCTGGCAACATTAAAGGCACAGGTTGTTTCGTCATCAATGGCAAGAAAGGTGACCCTCTGCAACTGCTTGGCA
Source organism: uncultured Muribaculaceae bacterium (assembly GCA_934636465.1). Taxonomy (GTDB): domain Bacteria; phylum Bacteroidota; class Bacteroidia; order Bacteroidales; family Muribaculaceae; genus Sodaliphilus. The sequence continues at coordinate 193,092 of CAKUAR010000001.1, read as the reverse complement.
TATTGTCGGGCGACGGTAGCCTCAAGATAAGCGCCTACGATGCCACTGGCCAAGCGCTGGGCAACTTCGACGGCACTTTCAACGGCTCAAGCTATTCTGGCACATACAGTTCTACCAAAAGCACTACTTTTGACTTTGTTGTGACCAAGTAGCCGTCAGCCACACACGCCACTAAATTAAAATATTGCTGTCCGATATGTCGTGTTGATATTATTGCTAATTTCTTGCTGTTTTATATCGATACTTTCTAAGTGTTGAAGAATTGTACCTAAATTTTCGTCTAATTTCCCAGTCGTTGTTTTTAGTCGTTCTGAAGCAGATGTAATATTGTCTGCGGCTGAATTTATCTTTTCAAATTGCTGTTGTATTTGTACATTTGATGTGTACATATATAGTAATGCAAAAACTGATAGCGTTATAGAAAGAATGACTGATGCGTATGAGATATAATCCATTATCTTATTAGCACAAGCTATTCTGTTTGTAAGTACAAATGCCACCAATGCAATTATTGTAAGTCCCAATGTACTAATTATCCACCAAAAGTGCGGTGAGTTAGGACTTTTTATGGAAGTTGATTTCATTGAGCAGGGTTTTGACATCTTCTATATTCGGTAATTACAGTTTCAAGTATTTTCATTAGTCAAAAGTAAACTTAGTAAAAAAGAAGTTGCATTCTTCAAATCTCTGCCTATCTACAATCTGTATAATAGTAAAAATCATTCAGATGTATAACATTTGATACTTAACGCAAAATCTCAAAAGAAGAATATGAATACAATTAAGCACGTATTACTTAAAGGAAATGAAAGTTTCCTTGATCATACAAAGAGTATTGCTTTATACGGCAAACTCTATTGGCGCAAGTCTGACAAGAAACTTAATGTTGGTGACATCGTGTATCTTTTTATGTCAGGTAAAGGACATTATCAAATCAGATACAAATTAGAAGTAACCAACACAAGCGTGCCAAGACAAGACGAAAAATGTTGGTTGGCTCCATTTGTTCCTGATAATGATTGCTTTGAGTTCACTCCTGTTGCAGCCATGTATGAAGGCGAAGAACTTGGATATAATGAACTGGAATCGATAGGTATCAGCAGATATGTTCAGTATTCTGTTCTCAATAATGAACAGATAAACTTCATCGATAAACACTTTGAGTAGGACTATAACAGAAACTTTGTATGATTGGCGCAATTATTGGCGACTTAGCAGCATGGACTTGGGAAAACGATCATGAGAAGTTTTACCCATCCTTGATTTCAGAGAAAGCATTGCTCTCTGAATATGGTCTTTCTGTGCTTGCAACCGCAGATGCACTTGACTTTAATCTATTCATGAACGAAGCAGAATATCAGGAATACATTCGTTCATGGTTTTGTGTTGTCAATTATTGCTGTCCGATAAAACTATTTTGAATCAGTAAAAAAATTAGGACTGTCACCTATTGCAGGAGTCAGTCCATTATGGTTACTTTGCTTTTGCAACAAAACATAGCAAAAGTAGTCATTTTAGCGGACAGCCGCTATATTGTCAAGTAATAAAATTGCTTGACAAGTCAAAAGTTTTTCATGTCAGCCGGGAAAAAGACTTGGAACGTTATGTCAAACGCTTCAATGGATGGGTTCATCTGGTGGTGATGCTCTATGCAGTCATCATGCGCTTTGACTCGCTGCGCGAGATAACAGCGTCCCTGTTGGCGGAGAGCCGCAAGCTGCGTCACCTCGGCATCAACTTCAAAATTATTGCTGTCCGATAAAATTAAAACTTAAAAAATGACATGGTAGAAGCGTCATCACCTCACCATGTCATTTATTATTTTGCCTTGCAAGCGCTCCGATTGCTTGCGCCAATCTTTAGAATTAAGATATTTCTTTATGATTTCGGCATGCTGCTTGTTGTGCATGTCGCTGCCAAGCATGTCAACCAGCCCGTTTGATATGAGCCACAGCGCTGCATCGCGGGCACCACTGCCAAAATATCCGGCAAGTGACAATATGTTTAGCTGAAATTTAACGCCTGCGCCATGCAGTTGTGTATAGCGCTGCTTGCGGCTATAGTAGTAAGGATAACGCTCCGGGTGTGCCAGTATTGGGCGATAGCCTTTCATCTGCAACTCAAACATCATGTCGTCAATCTCTATGAGCTCTTGCAAAAATGAGTTTTCCAGCAAAAGATAATTGCCTGGCATGGGCAGTATGTGCCCCATGGAGTATTCCTTATTGAAATATTCATCAAGCCTATATTCAGCCGACGGATATATGGTAACGTCAAGGCCGTTCTCTTTAATTGCCTCTTTCAGCACCTCACAAGCGCCATTGAGCGACTCTGGTGTGTTTTCAAACGTTTCAGCCGTTACATGCGATGTGCATACCACCCTGTTCAAGCCCATTTCCATTTCGGCTTGCAGCATGTTGAGTGAGTCGGTCACGCTTTGTGAGCCGTGGTCCACTCCTGGAAGTATGTGACAATGCACGTCTGTATGATAAAACAGTTTTACCTGCTCTTTGCTTCTATGAAAAAAATCAAACATATAAATTCAATATCGTTTTTCCGCCTGCAAAGTTAGTGATTTTTGGGCAAATCGTGCTGCGCCGGCACAGCATTGGCGTTTCACTGCAATTTGCCCTAAGCATAGCGCAAAATGCTCCATAACACCACAAATAACATTAAATAAACCCATTAATGGCGCTTTATGCACACAAAAGGACAATCATCTTACCGCAAAACTTTCGTATTTGAAAAACAATTACTAACTTTGCAAACCCATTGGAGAAGAACAAAGTGTTTCTTTCCGTATTTTTAGTTAAAAACATAAAAAATTAAAAAGATATAAAAATGAAAAAAGGTATCCACCCTGATAACTATCGCGAAGTAGTTTTTAAGGACATGTCTAATGATGAAACATTCATCACTCGTTCTACTGTAGCTTCAAAGGAAACTATCGAACTCGATGGCAAAACTTATCCTTTGGTTAAGCTTGAAATCACAAGTTCTTCTCACCCATTCTTCACTGGCAAGCAGAAACTCGTTGACACCGCAGGTCGTGTTGATAAGTTCTTGAGCCGTTACGGTGACCGCAAAAAGAAAAAATAAGAAAGCAACAGCAATATTGCAAAAGCTGCAGCCTTGATGGTTGCAGCTTTTTTTGTGCCATTCATCACGCCAGCCCTACCTGCACAACCCAGCGCAAACAAAAAGGAGCCACCACATAGGGTGACTCCTTTAGTATTTCTTGATGTGGCATGCAGTTGCTCACATTACGCAAACCAGGCGTATCAACGCTTATTGGTTATCGGTCGCCATTCACGCTCTATTATCATGCCTGTGTGATAAGCGTGCAGCAGTTCCTCCAGGTCGCGTATTTGTTCTTGCAACTCATTGCCTATGTCTGTGTCCTTAACCATAATCCTGCGGTTGGTCATTTCCACAAGCTGCACGGTCGATTTAATGTCCTGTCCGTCCTCCACAGCCTTGGTTATAGACGTGAACGGCTCATGCTGCACAAGCTGAAAACCTCGTGAGTGAAACACCAGCGTATATCCAGCTATGCCAGTCTCCGGCTGATAAGCCTTTGAGAATCCGCCGTCTATCACCATGAGCTTGCCACTGGCCTTAATGGGCTTTTCTCCCTTAATTGTCTTTACCGGTACATGGCCGTTAATGATGTGCCTATACTGACCCTTAACATGAAACTCGTCCAATATTCTGTCACACACGGCCTCATCATCGCGCAGCAAGTAGTAGTAGCCTTTCTTTTCCTTGTGCAAATCCTTGTTGGCAACGAAATAACGTTCAAATGTGGCCATTTTATCCTTGTCGAAAACAGGAGAATTCTTTCCACACCACAAATACCACACATAGTCAAGTGCAAAATCATGATTGCCCACACTTGGTGTGCCAAAATAAGCTTCACGTATCAATCCACCCACCTTTTTCAGCAGAGCCTCACCATGATATGCCTTTCCAAGAATCTGCACATCTTTCAGCGAACCGTCAGCATTAAGCGGTATCGACGCATGATAAAGCAAGTTTCCGTTTATCACATGATACACACAGCCGTTTCTAAACAAGCAGTCCATGTGTTTCCGCAGTTTTTCAGAATCAACAAACGAGTGGTGCAGTTTCTCCACCACAGCCTGCTCTTCAGCCGTAAGCTCAAATGGGTCTGCGCTGCCCAATGTGGGGAAATTGGAGTCAAGCAACTCATAATCCTTGCCGCCAAGCGAAAGCACACCGCGCTTTGTGTCAATCTTGTCAAGAAGCAACCTGTCGGCCATATCAAAGTCTGGCCTGCGGCGAATAGTTGCAGCTTCCAACTTAAATTGGATTATAGAAATCGCCTTGTGCATCTTCGCCGTCAGTTGCTCGGTTTTGACGCCGGCACTGCTACCAGCGTTCTTCGGGCGAAATTGCGAGCATGGGTCATTGTCATAAGTTTCAAGGGCAAATGTGGCAAGCGGCAGCAAATTTATGCCGTAGCCGTCCTCAAGCACAGCCTGATTACCATAGCGCAAAGCAATCCTCACAACGTTGGCTATGCAGCAGTCGTTGCCCGAAGCTGCACCCATCCACAAAATGTCGTGATTGCCCCACTGAATGTCAAAGTTATGAAACGAGCACAGCACGTCCATAATTTTATCCGGGCTCGGTCCACGGTCATACACGTCGCCCAATATGTGAAGCAGGTCGATCGTCAGCTGCTGTATCAAGTAGCACATTGCTATTATGAAGTCCACAGCACGCCCTGTCGATATGATTGTTCTCACCACCACATCTACGTAGGCCTGCTTGTCAGGGTCGCTTGTGCTCTCGTGGAGCAATTCCTGTATGATGTATGAAAAATCCTGTGGCAGTGCCTTATGCACCTTAGAGCGCGTGTATTTCGACGACACGTCACGACAAACTTTCACGAGCCTGTTTATCGTAATAAAGTACCAGTCGTTCCGCTCGCTCTCGTCCTCCAGCTCTTGACACACGAGCTCAAGCTTGTTTTCCGGATAATAAATCAGAGTGCACAGCTCCTTTTGGTCGCGTCCACTCAAAGTCTCGTTAAAAATTTCTTTGACCTTTCTTTTTATCGTTCCCGAAGCATTGCGCAGCACATGCTGAAAAGCGTCATACTCTCCGTGTAAGTCTGCCAAGAAATGCTCTGTTCCTTTCGGAAGGTTAAGGATTGCCTCAAGATTGATGATTTCTGTGCTTGCAGTAGCTATGTTTGGAAAATTCCTCGAAAGCAGCTTCAAGTATTTCAAATCCACTTTTTCCTTGCGGTCACTCGCTTTATCCATGTCTATCTGTTAAAGTTTGTTGTGCAATATAACTAATCTCACTAACGCCGTTTGCTGCTAGCAAACACTGCCCGGCAGCGCAAAACAGGCGCATTTTTTACACTCCAAAAGAGTGTAATTACAAATTTAGGCATTTTTTCGCGCAAACATTAAAATTACGCAACAAAATTCTTACAAAAGGAAACGAAAGTTACCAAATATCACAAAAAAAACGATTCGGACATTGCCTCTGTGTTAGCAATGCCCGAATCTTTATCAATTCCATTCTCATGCACATCAAAGAATGTGCAGTGGGAAAATTCAGTCTTATTTCAATGTGCCTTTGTTGGCGTCCTTAATCATCTGCTCGTTTGCAGAGATGTAGATCTCCACACGGCGGTTTTGTGCGCGACCAGCTTCAGTGTCGTTGCTTGCCACTGGGTTGTCCCAAGCGAAGCCCTGGCTTGCCATGCGGTTTGCAGCCACACCTGAATTGGTGAGATAATTCTTAACCACGCTTGCACGCTCGTTCGACAGACGCTCGTTCACAGCACGGCTGCCAGTGTTGTCGGTGTAGCCATATATTTGCACGTTTGTCTGTGGGTTGTTTTGCAGTGAAGTGGCAAACTCCGACAGCGAATTCTTTGCATTTGCGCTCAGAGTGCTCTTGCCAGTCTTAAACAAAATTCCGTTGTCAAAAGTCACCTTGATTGCAGTGAGGTTGTTTTGGTCAGTCACAGTGTCAACCTGTGCGCCTTGAATCTGGGCAAGCTCCTTAGCCTGCTTGTCCATCTTCTTGCCAATCAGAGTTCCAGCAGTTCCACCTGCCACTGTTCCCACAGCAGCACCAATGGCCGCACCTTTACCACCGCCAATCAAAGCGCCAATGCCGGCCCCCAGAGCAGCACCACCGCCAGCACCAATCAAAGCGCCGTTCGATGTTTTGTTAAGAGAACCACAACTTGACAAGCCAAGTACCATAAATACACTTAATGTTAAGCTCAAAATCTTTTTCATAATTCTTTTTATTTTTTTGTATGTTTATATAGATTCTGTTTTTTCTCATTAATCACGCAAAGTTAGCATTTTAAATCAAAGCTTAAAAACCGAGTCGTGCCACACCTGCGCAAAAAGAATATATTTTATAACCTTTTTGTTTCTTTTTAGACTGCTCCACACGCCCAAAGGTTTAATAGCAAACATGTCAAACCACAACGATTATTACACAATCGCTTCATCTAACGAGCTAATTTTACTAATTTTGTAACAGAATTTAAAAATCATAAGTTTATTTTTTTATGAAATCATTCATTTTGACTGTTATGGCTTTGGGTATTGTGGCATTAAACGCCAACGCCGGTGACCCCAAAATCATAACCCCCGACAGCACCGGATTCAAATTCACCGACACCAAGGTCATCAAGACCACCAAGGTTGAGGACCAGTACAAGAGCGGCACTTGCTGGTGCTACTCAACCAACACTTTCTTTGAAGACGAAATTCTCCGCAAAACTGGCAAGGAAATCAACCTTAGCCAAGCGTTTGTTGTCAACCATTGCTACCGCGACAAGGTTGTGAAATATATCCGCATGGACGGCAAAATCAACTTTGCCGAAGGTGGAAGTGCACTCGATGTGCCCTATGTGTGGCAAAACTATGGCATGATGCCCGAAGAAGCCTACACCGGACTCACCTATGATGCCAAAAAATTCAACTTTGCCGAAATGACCGACGCTCTCACAAGCTACGCCAACGTAATCAACAAGCACCAGCAGAAAAAACTGTCGCCAGCTTGGCTCGAAGGCTTCTACGGAATTCTTGACGCCTACATGGGCAAAATGCCGGAGACTTTCACTTGGCAGGGCAAGACCTACACCCCCAAGTCATTTGCCGAGTCGTTGCCAATCAAAATCGACGACTACATTGGCATAGCGTCTTTCACTCACCACCCATTCTACAAGCTATTCATGCTCGAAGTGGCCGACAACTGGCTCTGGGGCACTTATCAAAACGTGCCTATCGACGAACTTAAAGAAATCGTTGACTATGCCATCGACAAAGGCTACCCCATTGAGTGGGCTGCCGACGTGAGCGAAGTGGGCTTCAAGTGGAGAAAGGGCTACGCAGTGCTTCCTAAGGGTAAAGAAGAAAAAGACCTCAAGGGTAGTGACCTCGCACGCTGGACACAACTTAGCGACAAAGACCGCGAAGAAGAAAAATGGGAAATCAAAGGCCCGGTTGAGGAGCAGGAAGTGACCCAGGAGAGCCGTCAGAAAATGTTCGACAACAAAGAGACTACCGACGACCATGGAATGGTTATCGTGGGTAAGGCTGTTGACCAAAAAGGCAACAAATACTACAAAGTGCAAAACAGCTGGGACACAAACCAACTCTATAACGGTTTCTTCTATGTGAGCGAAGCCTACTTCAAAGCAAAGACTATGGACATCTACCTCAACAAAGAGGCCATTCCTGCAGCCATCGCCAAAAAGATGGGCTTGAAGTGACGGGTTAACCGCACGCTAATAACAAGACAAAAAGCAATTGGGTTCCAATATCGGAGTCCAATTGTTTTTTTGTTACCACTAATGGCTGTTCTTCCTTTCGCCTACAAAACAAGCACGTTAACCATTACCAAGCTCCCAACTCTTTATGAAGTCTGTGAACTGTTTCCAGTAAAGTTCAGTTTTTCGCTCGGCTATGCCATGTATCATGCCAAACTGTATTCTTGTCTTAGGTTTAAGACTGGCTATTGATTGCAGCACACTGTCGTTGAACACAAGATATGGCTTAATGCCTTTTTCTCTTGCCACCTTTAGACGCAGCTGTTTCAATGCCTTGAACAGATCGGCTGCATATTCGCCTCCACCACCCACATTTGCTTCTTCTTGTTTGGCAATGGGGGCCGACCTGTCGCGCAATTCATATTTTGAGAATTCCACCTTTCTCCGCCCAGTCAGAATTTCTTTGCCAAACTCCGTTACCCTAAGGTTGTTGTTGTCGTCATATTTGATTTCCACAATTCCAAGTTGCAACATTTGCAGCAGATATGCGCCCCACTCTCCGAATGTCAAGTTTCTGCCAACGCCAAATGTTGGCAGCCGATTATAGCCTTTCTCCACCACATCAGGCCGCAAAGAGCCTTTCAAAATGTAAACCGTGGTGTTGAACCCCACTTTTTCGCCAGTGCGTATTATTGCGCTCATGGCCATTTGAGCCAACACAGAGCCGTCTATCTTGGCTGGCGGATTCAGACACACGTCACACCGCCCGCAGTCGCAGTCATAACGTTCATTGAAGTAGCTTAGCAGTATGCGACGGCGGCACACCGTGGCCTCAGCGTACTCCTGCATGCGCTGCAACTTCATCAAGTTCACGGATTTTTGTCCTGACTCTTGGGCGAATTTTGTCAGTGCCACCACGTCGGAATATGAGTAAAACAGCAATGCGTCGGCTGGTAAGCCGTCACGCCCGGCGCGGCCTATCTCCTGATAATAGTTTTCTATGCTGCCAGGCATATTGTAGTGTATCACCCACCGCACATTGCCCTTGTCTATGCCCATGCCAAAAGCCACCGTAGCGCACACCACCTTTATGTTGTCGTCAACAAAGCCCTGTTGCGTGGCGTTACGCACATCGGCGCTAAGCCCTGCGTGAAAAGGCCGGCTGTTTATGCCCAGAGAGTTGAGCTTAAGCGACAAACTTTCTGTTGACTTGCGGCTAAGGCAATATATTATGCCGCTTCCATCGCCATGCCGCTCTATGAAGCGAGCTATGAAATTAATCTTAGCTCTGCCGGTCAAGCCTTTCACCACCCACAACGACAAGTTCGGACGGTCAAACGAGCTTATAAACAGCTTTGCGTCGTCTATTCTGAGTTGCTTTTTAATATCGTCGCGTGTCACCCTGTCGGCAGTGGCAGTCAGCGCCAAAATAGGCACTCCTGGAAATCGGTCTTTAAGCACCGACAGCTGTGTGTATTCTGGTCTGAAGTCATGCCCCCAGTGCGATATGCAATGAGCCTCGTCAATGGCAATCAAACTTATCTTGAAGTCACTGCTCCAGTGGGGCAAGTCACTCAACAGCTTCTCTGGCGACACATACAGCAGCTTGATGTGCTCTTCCTTGGCATGCTCCATCATCTCTCGGTTTTCAGCCTCGGTCTGCATGCTGTTGAGTGCCGCGGCAGGAATTCCGTTGGCGAGCAGTGCATCTACTTGGTCTTTCATTAGCGAGAGCAGCGGCGACACCACTATAGCACACCCATCCGACATCATGGCTGGAATCTGATAGCAAATCGACTTTCCGCCGCCGGTGGGCATGAGCACCACAGCGTCATGGCCACCAAGCACATGCCTTATCACATCAAGCTGAACGGAGCGGAACTTGTCATATCCAAAAAATCTTTTCAAAAAAGACAATGCTCTGCTGTCCACTTCCATATTCATCAAAAAAAAGTGTTTTTATTCCCCAACGAAAGCGGGGTGAGTTGTGAGAAAATCAATAGGCATTTTTGTCGCCCGTAAACACATGCAGCACCGTCAAGAAAATGATTTTCAAGTCGAGCATATAGTTCCAGTTCTCGGCATACCACACGTCAAACTCCACACGTTTTTCCATTTTCCACAACTGGTCGGTCTGCCCGCGGTAGCCGTTCACTTGTGCCCAACCGGTTATTCCTGGCTTAATCGTGTGCCTAATCATGTATTTATCTATCAAGCGGCTATATGCCTCCGTGTGCTTTATCATGTGCGGACGCGGCCCCACAATCGACATGTTGCCCACAAGCACGTTATAAAATTGCGGCAACTCGTCAATGCTGGTTCTGCGCAAAAAGTCGCCAAACTTAGTTTTGCGTGGGTCATCTTTTGAGGCTTGCACCTTGTCGCTGTCAGTGTTCACCTTCATTGTGCGAAACTTATAGCAGTCAAACGGCTGTCCGCGGTAGCCAGTTCTTTTCTGCTTGAAAAACACAGGTCCTGGCGACGACAGCTTTATGCCTATCGCCACCGGTATCAGCACTATGGGCGACAGCAGCAGCACCAGGCTCGACACCACAATGTCGAAAATGCGTTTAGCGGCTCTGTTGATTGGGTTGCTTAGCGGATAGGGTCTGATTGACAGCACTGGCACATTACCCACGGAGTCGAGCACAAAACGGCGCGTTATGTTTCGTCCAAACTGCGGCACATAATAGAAGTCAACAGCATTTCGCTCCGCTATTTTTATCATGTCCGACACCACGTCGTTGTCCATGTCGGGCACGGCGCAATACATTTCGTCAATCAGATTTTCTTTTACGAAACTCTCCACCTTGTCGAGCGTGCCGGCATAGCCTTTCATTTTCTTTGCCTTAGGATTATTGTCAAAGAATCCCTTTATGCGGTAACCATAGCCTTGGTCCGACTCAAGTTCCTCCATGAGCCTCTTGCCAACCGTTCCACCGCCTATTATTATGATGCGTCGGTAGTTAACACCTTTAGAGCGGCACCATTTCAAGAATTTTCGTGAGAATATCCACCAAAACACAAGCAGGCAGAAAAACACGAAAAACAGTTTCAATATCTCTGGAAATGATGTGTCAAAATTCTGGAACCAGTCCAAGAAATAAAGAAACGATAAAAACACCGCGCCCAGCACGGCCACCACCTTCACCACCTGAAGCAGCACTTGGTCGGCATACACCACACGCTTGTTGTGTATGCTCGGAAATATGCTCACCACTATCAGAAACGACAAGTTGAGCAGCAGCCACACCTGTCTCGAAAAGAAAGCTCCGTCAAGCCCGCTCCACAAGCCGGCTATCAAATATGACACGTTCAGCAAGGCAAAGTCCACAAACGTGAACACGCCGCATATAAATCTACCGTATCTGCCAAATCCTCTCACAACGCTACTTCCCTTGATTATTCAAAACAATACTCTCCACAATTTAACACACAGTGTTGTGGAGAGCATTTATTTCTGTAGCCCACCAAAGCAGGCTTTCTCTAACATGTTAAATCAGAGCTTTTCGTCAATCATCTTGATTTTCTTCTCCAAGAGAGAGATTTCATCTTTTATCTTGGCTATCTTGCGCTCCACTTCTTTCACAATGCTGTTTCCTGTCTTGGAACGTGCATTAAAGAATCCGAGGTTGTTTTCCAGCACCTTCAGCTCATTGCATTTTTGCTCATAGCCACGCACCAGTCTTTCTCTCTCGTGCATCACCTTGTCGGAGCCGCTCATTGAGTTGATTGAAGTCTCGAAATTCGATAGATTGGCCTTTATTGACTTCATGTCGAACTTATCAAAAGCCTCGTCGATAGCCTCTTTATATTCGCCGTAGATTTTATCTTTCTCTTTATATGGCACATGGCCTATGGTTTGCCATTTTGCCATAAGTTCACGCACCACTTTAGCTCCATTCTCCGGAGTCTCATTTTCAAGCGCGGTCTTAATGGCAGCAACCACTTCTTTCTTTTGTTTCAAGTTCTCATGCTCCACCACATGAATGTTGGTTGACTGCTTCTTCTTTTCCTCAAAGAAATGGTCACAAGCAGCAATGAAACGCTTCCACACGGCCTCGCTGTGTTTTTTCACCACAGGACCAACCGTTTTCCATTCCTTTTGCAGCTCAACCAGAGCGTCTGTTGTCTTTTTCCAGTCGGTAGAGTCTTTCAGAGCCTCGGCTTTTTCGCACAACTCTGTCTTTTTGGCGAGGTTTGCTGCCAACTGGTCTTTCATATCCTTGAAGAACTCGGCCTTTTTGGCAAAGAACTCGTCGCACGACTTTCTGAAGCGCGCAAACAGTTCAGAGTTAAGTTTTCTTGCAGCAAAACCTATCTTCTTCCATTCTGCCTGCAATTCTATTATCTGGTTTGTGGCCTTGTCCCAAGCAGCATACGATTTGAACTCATCTGGCTTTATAGCCTCTATTTTTTCGCACAATGCAAGTTTTGCCTCGGCATTGCTCTTCTCTTGCTCCTTGCGGTTCTCAAAGTAGTCTTGATATTTCTTGTTGATTACCGACGAAGCGTTCTTGAACCTAAGCCACAAATCCTCGCGCAAGTCTTTTGCCACAGGGCCTGTCTCACGCCAAGTGTCGTGCAGCTCTTGTAGTTTCTTAAATGCAGCCACCACGTCGTTCTCGTCGTCAAGAGCCTCGGCTTCGGCACACAGCTGCTGCTTTATCTCCAGATTTTTCTTGAAGTCGTAGTCGCGCAGTTCCTTGTTGATTTTCAGCAGGTCGTAGAAACGCTCCACGGTCACCTGATAGTCTTTCCACAGCTTCGACGATTCTGTGGCAGGCACTTCGCCTATTGCCTTGAAGTCTTGTTGCAACTGCTGCACATGGTTAAACTGGCGGTTGATGTTGTCAGCGTCGTTGCTGATATTCTCAATCTCTGCTATAATAGCTCTTTTCTTTGCCAGATTGTCAGCCTTTATGGCCTCTTGCTCGGCATTATATTGAGCGCGCTTGTCTTTAAGCTCGTTGAGCAATTCTTTGATTTTTGCCTCATCGGCATCGTCACGCACGGCAAATGCCGACTCCTCGTTGCCTGCTGCCAGAAATGCCTCTTTTTCTTTAACGATTTCCTCTTTGCGCAAAGCAAAGAAAGCAGCCTTGATTTGAGCCACCTTGTCTTTTATCGTGTCTATTGGCTCTGCCGACAGTTTTTCCAAAGCCTGCACAAGCTCCGGTTTCGACATTGCGCTGAAACTGCCTGCATTCTCCGCGGTCTGCTCCGCAGCAGCCTCGGCCTGTTTATCTTTGTCTCCTTCTGGAGCATTTTCCTTAACAACATCAGATTCTGTTGCAGCAGTCTCTTTTTCGACAGCAGCAGCCTCTGCAAAAGTAGTCACGTCTTTCTCGTCTTTTTCGGTCGATTCCGACATTTTGTTCGTATCCATAACTGTATTATTTTAACAGTGAAAAATTATTTTTCACCTTATTAGCTCCAAAAATAAGCATTTTTTCAATAACCCAAAAGCGAATTATGCTTTTTTTGCTCACAATCCCTTTTGGCGGCACAAAACGCGCCCGTTGTCGCGTCCAAAAACATCATGCGTCAGGGCCATATAGCAGTGTCGAGCAATTCTCTTGTTGCAGCACGCGGTGTGCTGTTGCCTCTATCATCTGCTTGGTCACGGCAAAATACCTGTCGTGCTCTTTGTTTATCAGCTCCACATCGCCAAGCAAGCTATATGTGCATTGCTTTTCTGCAACCGATTTATAGTCGGAGTTATCCAATATGTCAGTCGCCACGCATTTGTTTGCACACTTCTGCACTTCGTAGTCCGACACGTCACCGCCCACCACTTTTGCCAGTTCTTCGTCTATCAGCGCCGAAGCCTCATCAAACGTCACTCCCTCGGCAAGGCTGGCTCTAATCAAGAACAGCCCCGGTTCAAACGTGCCAGTTATAGAAGCGTCGGCATTTGTGAATTTGCGCGTGCCGAGCACCAGATGCTGAAAGAAGCGCGACGACTGTCCGTTGGCCAACACATCGCTAAGCAAGTCGGTGACATAATAATCTTTGTCTGCCCTGCCACACATGTGATAGGCACGCGCAATCACATTGTAAGGCACATTGTCATTCTTTTCACGCAGCAGTCTGACTGCCTTTTGCTCTGGCTCGGCTGCTATCTTCCGCTTCTCGCACTGCCGAGGTCTTATGTCACCAAACCACTTTTCTGTCAGCTCCACCGCCTTGTCAAAGCTGCAATTTCCAGAAATGCAAACCGTGAGTCTGTCGGCAGAGTAGTGCTTCTCGTAGAATTTCCTCACATCGGCAGTGGTGAATCGTTCAATCTCACCCACACTCCGCCCTATCGCTGGCCACGAATATGGGTGCGTCTTATATGCCAACGCGTTGGTCAAGTGAGGCAAGTCGCCATACGGCACATTCAAGCACCTCTGCTTAAATTCCTCTATCACTACGCTTTTTTGTGTCTCCACACTGGTGTCCGACAAAGTCAAGTCAAGCAGCCGGTCCGACTCTATCCACAATGCTGTTTCTATGTTTTGAGCCGGCAGCACATCATAATAGTTGGTCACATCTTGGCTCGTCCATGCGTTGCTCACACCGCCAGCACGTTGCAACTCCTCATCATAGATAGCCACATTGCCCGACCCTGTGAACATCAGGTGCTCCAGCAAGTGAGCCATTCCTGTTTTGCCTGGTTCTTCGTCTTTTGAGCCTACGTCATACAAAAAGTTCAACGCCACCATTTGTGTGGTGGCGTCAAAGTTGCTTATCAACTTAATGCCGTTAGCCAGCTCATACTGGTTAATCTTATACATCAATGTCGTGTGTTAATATTTTTGCTCCACGTTGCCTTGCGGCTATGTGACGGTTATGGCAACACTTTCATCGAGATTATTCTCACGTCCTCCACCGGACGGTCGTTTCTGCCGGTCTTCACGTTCTGAATTTTATCCACCACGTCCATGCCTTTCACCACCTCGCCAAACACGGTGTAACTGCCGTCAAGGTGCGGCGTGCCGCCCACTGTAGTGTAAGCCTCACGCTGCTCTGGTGTGAGCACAGCCGGGTCTTTTGAGTATTCTGCCTCGGTCAGAGCCACAAGCTCATGCTCCAGTTCCTTCAGTCCAAGCGAATCTCCCTGCTGCTGCATCTTCATGATTTCTTGGCGACGCTCTTTCACCAGCTTTGAGAAAATGCTGTTTTTCTTCATGTTCACCAAATTCTTCTCCATCGACGCAAGTTGAGAAGTCGTGTATTTTTCACCAGTCACAATATAGAATTGTGAGCCAGAACTGCGTCGCTCCGGGTTCACCTCATCGCCTGTGCGTGCGGCTGCCAAAGCTCCGCGTTTGTGGAAAAATTTAGGATATACTATCTCGGCGTCTATCGTGTAACCAGGGTCTCCAGCTCCAAGCACATCGTCTTGTTTTGCGGTCTTTGAGTTGCCGTCACCTGTCTGAACCATGAAGTTCTTTATCACGCGGTGAAACAAAACTCCGTCATAATATCCTTCTTTAACCAACTTGATGAAATTATCACGGTGCTTAGGAGTCTCATTATAGAGCGAAACCACTATGTCGCCCAGCGATGTCTTTATCTCTACGTTCATGCGTTTGTCCGAATTTGTGTTTTGACTTTTGCCGGTGTTTGAGCACGAAAGCAGTGCCACCATAACCAGCAAAACTATGTTTGTAAGAAATCTGTTGTTCATATCGCAAGCAATCACATTCCTGCCGACGGATACAATCTCTTGTATATGCGTCTGAAATTGTCGTCTTTTGCGCTTAATTCCTGCGCATGCTCCTTGTAGTCCTGTCCCCATATTGTGGCAGCCAAGTCACCAAGATACACATGCTCGCGATCTTTGTCAATTGCGGCCTTAACAAGTCTGTCAATGCAATCTTTATACTTGTCGGCATCTATCGCATGCAGATAGCGTGCGGTGCTCACCACAAACTGGCCATTATGGTCCACCATTATGATGTTGTCCACAAGTTCAGGCATAATGTCATCAACGTTGTCAATGTTGTTGGCAATATACTCATAAGTCATCAAACCGTTAGGGTCTTTGCTAAGCTTTTTCTTTAAAGATTCTTCCATAACAAACTTCGTAAAATCTGAAAAACAAAGATAGGAACTCTATCCTGAAATATTTCGACAAAGTTAATAAAATTATTTAAAACTTTACGCTTCGTAACAATTATGGTCTTTCTTCCCCTAAATTGCTTCCTTCATAACCACCTATAGTAAATTTTAATTCACAAATTCATATCCATTGTAAGCCTGGTGTATTGACTCATTTCATTGATTTTAATTGAGAATTCTTCCGCTATTATATTGCTCTTTTCGTTAGCAATATCTATAATAACTGTCTAAACATAAATAACTTTTAGGTAGTAATTTGTGGCGATTACACGGAATTTAGCTACTTTTACAAATATAAATTCCAATAGTTATTGAAGCAATAAAACAAATTTGTCGTTTATGATACCGCAATTTGACGAAATACGGATTCAAGCACTGAAAGAATTGAGTACTGGAGCTGTTATGAGAGCCAAAGATTTACGCATTCCTTTGGCTAAGCATTTTGGATTGACCAATGAAGAAATGAATGCTTGGTATCCTTCTGGAAATGGTGAAATATTTTCAGATCGTATTTCGTGGGCTTTATCGTATCTTTTCATTGCAGGGCTTGTAGAAAAGCCACAAAGAGGAGATTATAAAATTAGTGCAAAGGGCTTGTCAATGCTTTCTTCTTGTACAGAGAAGCAAATAAACGAATTCGTCAAAGGAACTGTAAATGCAAGAACGACTAAGAAGAATTCAAAAAACAAGAATATGGGTAATATCCCCTCTTTTGTGGAAAACGAAGACGAGCGCACACCAGAAGAAGAATTAGCAGATTCCTATAACAGAATAAAACAAAATGTGCAGTCTCAAATTCTAACAACAATATTAAGCAAACAACCAAAAGAATTTGAAAAGTTAGTTGTAAAACTACTTCAAGCAATGGGATATGGTGGCGAGGTCAGAAACGCTGGTATAGTCACCAAACTTTCTAATGACGGCGGTATAGACGGCATTATCAAAGAAGATATTTTAGGATTCAATCATATTTCCATACAAGCAAAACGATATGCTTTAGATAATAATGTTCAACGTCATGAGGTTCAAGGCTTTGTAGGAGCTGTTGCAGGAACACCCTCAAAAAAAGGAGTATTCATCACCACATCTGATTATACTAAAGGAGCAATGGAGTATGTGGAAAGCCTTAATGGTTCACCAACTATTATCCTGATAAATGGCCAGCAATTAACAGAATATATTTATGACTATGGCTTGGGATTGCAAACGGAGAAAGTCCTTAAAATCATGAAAATGGATATGGATTACTGGGACGCAATGGATAATGTCTAATAGTATTGCCGCTATTTTCCACTCCAAATTGATTTGGCAAACTGATTTTGTATTAAATATATCTATTAGTAACGCTGTCTTATTTTGCAAGCGACATGTTAACTGAGAGTCCATAGTTGCTGTTTGTTGTCGGATATGCACTCGACGACACCAGCGGTGTGTTGACTTGGTGGTCAAAGTAAGCACCGAGCGTAATTCGCTTGCTCACCACATAGTTTGCCGTGAAGTTCACTCCGAGCGTGCGCGCTCCGCTTGTGGCCTGAGCGCTGTTAACGTCGATTTTTCTGATAATGTTGTAATCGTTTGCATACGAGAAATCCAAGTTCAGCGTCAAGTCATTATTCACCCCCTGCTGTTTTTTCTTGATTTTCAGCACGCTGTTGAAATTGGCAATTTTATAGCCAATTCCTATCACAAACTGCCGCTGCATTCCCTCCACAAGCTGCCCGGCCGATGAGTTCAGTGTCAACTGACGGCTATCGTTATACTGCAAATTGAAATTCAAATCATTAGTCAGAGTGGCATTCACACCTATCAGTGGAGCAAACCTTTCTGTCAGCGACACCGACGATATGTTGTATGGCGACGACGGAACCGGCTTGCCTGTCAAAGCGTCTTCTGTGAAGCCCAGCCCATTGCCTATTGACACCCAGTCAGAATATGATGTAAACGAGCCAACCTGATATGTGCATTGGTAGCTGTGGCTCAATGTGAAGTTCTTGAATCTGCGCTTTATTGCCGAAATCTTGCCAAGTCCGTCGTAAGTCACAGTCCAGTTTGGCAACACGTCTTGCAAGCCTGGGAACGGATTGAGTGTCACTTTCTTTGCGTCCTTGCCACTATATGCAGCCATAAATGCCGGTATCAGCACATCACTTCCAGCTTGGTTCACTGAGCCATTTACAGGGTCGTAAGCCTTGCCAGAATATGTCGAGTTGGCCAAGAATCCGGCGTTGGGATAATTGCTGCCGTTATATCGGTTCTGCAGTCTGCCGGCCACCACAGGTATGTTCTCCAAGAATTTGTCGAACGCCGCACTTTGATAGCCATTGTCGCTACTTATGCCGCGCAAAGCTGTGGCCAGGGCGATATGGGTCTTGGTGTAGTGACCAGAATATATCGTCATCGGGTCGTCATACATAAATTGTATTTGGTTCGTGCGGTTGTCGGTGCGGTTGCCTTTGAGGGTTATCTTCAGTCCCTTTATTGGCTCAAGCACCACCTCGGCATTCATTTCCTGCGTGCGGGCATACAAAGCCGGAGAAGTCTGAGTCTGGTCGTTCAACAGCCAACCGCGGTCTTGGGCTTTCTTTATGTAATCTTCACCAGTAAAGCCAAACGCAAAGTCAAGTCCTGGAGCCATCACATCGTAATGGGTGTTTTGCCCGAATATGTCGCCAACATTCGGCACAAACTGTGGCAACGACAACGAGCGCACATTTCTAAACCTCACGTTGGCATTTCTCACCATCATCAAGGCTCGTGC
Source organism: uncultured Muribaculaceae bacterium (assembly GCA_934636465.1). Taxonomy (GTDB): domain Bacteria; phylum Bacteroidota; class Bacteroidia; order Bacteroidales; family Muribaculaceae; genus Sodaliphilus. The sequence goes on along the minus strand of CAKUAR010000001.1, from coordinate 174,445 downwards.
AGTGTATTGTCCGAAGTCAAACCAGAAGCCATTATGTTCCTTGTCAATCTCCGTAATCGTCAAGTTAATGCTGGTGTCGGCTTTTGTCAAGATTTCTATATTGTTGTTGTCTTTCACCTTAAACTTCAGCGGGAATGGCTTGCCACTTGCCGTCTGGGCCGTAACCTTCAGATTCTTCACATTCATGTTGTGCTTTATCGTCAGCGTGGTGTCCGACTTCAACCTGTAAGTACGGGTGAATTTCTTCGGCATTTTCTTCAACTGCGAGTTGCGTCCTTGCGAGTCAGAGAAGCGTTTGTTCACATCGCGCAAATACGGTATTTTGTTATACAGCTGGTCGAAGTTGAAGCGTGTGTCAATGCTCAGCGTGCTTTGGTTGGCTATGGTGTTGCCAGAGAACACATCGTCGAGCGTGGTTCCCCTGTCCCAGTTATACGTTGCCGAGTAGTTGGCCGATGCGGTGATAAAGCTAAGCACCGGTATTGCGCTGAATGGAGCACGATAAGTGGCGTTGAACGTCTGGTTATAGCTCCACGGTGTGCCCAGATGCTTTATGCTCTGCCACACTGTGTCGCGCCAGTCGCGGTAACGGTCGGGGAAGAGCTGCTTGTTAACCTGCCCCACTGGTTCAAGTATATGGGCAGTGGTGTTGCTGTTAAACGACACGTTCAGCGTCTTGGTGAAGTTCCACGACAAAGCGAACTGGCGGTCCCACAAGAAATTCTTGCTCACCGACACAGGCAACTCCACGTCAATGCCAGTCTCATTGCGCGTCTGCTGCTCGTAGTAATAGCGTGAAATGTTGCTGTTGAAGCCTATCGATGCAGGCAGCCAGTGGAATTCCCAGTCTTTTATGAATTTCAAGTTCTTGCTCTTGCTCTTCATCAGCTTGCTGAACGGCTTGAACGGCTTAGAATATGGCACCCAGTTATATTGGAAACTTCCCCGGTAGTCATTCGTGTTCTCATACACGTTGTCGGGATCGGTGTCATGCTGCTTGTTAAACGAGTAGTTGAAAGTGAAGTTGGCAGGGTCCCAAGGCATGGGATTCTTGCTCTTGACATCAAATTTCAGGCCCGACACACTGAAGCTCTGCACCGTGCGTTTGGTCAAGGCATAATTGTTGATTGAGTCCTTTTGCTCCTTGGTGCTTGTGGCGTCCAAGGCGTCATCAAGCAATATGTCTTGGTCAAGCGGGTTATATTTCGGGGTCGTGATTTCTTTGCTGTATGAGTAATACACCGGAGCTTTCAGCTTCACCTTTTCGGGCAGGAAGCGTCCCATGTCCACCTGCACAGCCACATTATACTGGTCATAATTGTCAAGTCGTCTGTCTTTCAGACTCTGGTCAACCGAACCGAAACCCACAGTTTCCTTGTGCCAACCCACATTCACCGTGGCAATGTCACTCATGTTAAGATTCATGTTAGCCTTGGCTGCCCAGCCGCCTTTTTGGTCAAAGTCGGTCACCCTAAGCTCATCTGCCCACACCACAAAGTCTTTTGTGGAACTTGAATTGTTGCGCACGCCTATCAAAATCACCCTCACATCGCCAAGCGACGGATTTCCGAGCACAGTCACCCTGTCGTTGGGGTGAGCCGGGTCTTGCTCCGTGTAGCGGGTGTAGTACGACACATTGTCGGTTCCAGCCATCTTCAGCGCGTTACGATTCTTTTTCACCGACGTAAACACGTCTAAATCGCAGTCGAGCATATTTTGAGCCGGCCACACTTTCAAACGGTCGGCCGAGCTGTTATTGCTATACGTTCCTGGAGCAGTAATGTTCAACGGAATTTCATACTCGTAATAATTGTTCTTCACGTCAGTTCCCAAGCGCACAAACAGCGACACATCGCCATTTCGCAAGTTTGTCACGTCGTTCACCAGAGCCTCATTGTGAACAAACATCTGCAGACGCTTATATATTCTCAAGTCAAGGCTTGTGTTGCGATACACACCTCTTGCGTCACCAGCATCAAGGCCTTCCACCTTCATCTGCATTGATTGCTCATTGAGCTGGGTGATTTGCGATTGACCGGAATCTACAATTCTGTTCACGCCGGGAGGCAACACATAGTTCACAGGCGTTCTGGCAGAGTTCTCCTCTATGTTCACCGAGCTAACGTTGATTGTTCCGTTCGACGGCGCATCTCCGCGCAAGTTCAAGTTGTAGTCATAGTTTCTCCACTCTCCTCTCACCAGTTCCAGCGTGGCAAAGCGCAAGTGCGTGGTCTTGGTGAAGTGGGTCATAAACATTCTTATGAAACGTATGGTCGAGAAATCATTTATTGAGCCTACTTTCTTCTCATATTCCCTCAACGGAATACTGAACTGATACCAAGTCACCTGCTGCTTGTTGCCGTCGCGTGTAGGTGCCAAAACCGTTTGCTTGTCGATTATGTAGTTTTTACCCACAGCCAAGTCTTCTGGCCTTATCGACACTTTATATTGGAAGTAACGCTCATACTCATTCAACGTGTTGTCTTGGTTGATGTCCTCCACATCGGGTACGCTGCGCGACGATTGATATAGTGCGTCCGACGCATCGCTCTGCGACAGTGAGTTGCCCTCCGTTCCGTTGTAGTGCTTGTAACGCTCCAAAATCGACAGCCGTTGCTCGTCGTAGTCATATCCTCGATAAAAGTGATAATTGTCGCCAGCAGGGTCATTCAGCGGCGAGAACTTGTCAGCCTCCATCTTCGCTATCGTGTTGGCTGGCAACTTTGCACGCAACTCGTCGGTGAAGTCTTTATATGTCTTGTAGTTGAGCTCTTCTTCTGTTGACAGTCCGTTCAAACCCACGTCTTGCTTCACACGCGAGCCGTTGGCATTGTCGAAAGCATAGGTGAGCGAGGTCTGTGTTGACACTTTGCCCCACACCGTGTTTTTTATATAGGTCGTGTCGCCTGTTGCCGACAAACCGTTCTCATACGATTTCAAACCGTCTTTCAATATGTCCTCACTCACTTCACCCAAGTTGAAATACAAGTCACCGCCCTCGGTGTTCTGATTTTTAGGGTCAAGGAACGGGTCCATCAGCCAGAACTGTATATACTCAATGTTCGACTGCTCAAAGTTGGTGTTGTCAAGCTTGCGCATTATTCCGCCCCAACGTTTTTCGGGGTTGAGCAGATTGCCGTTTTCGTCAATGTTGGTTGCGTCAAGGTTGTACTGACCACGTTCATTTGGATAGAACGACAAGTTGAGTGTCTGTATAGTTGACGACTCGCCATAGTTCAACTGGCGGCCTGGGAACACCTCGGTGTATGGAATCTCGCGCACATAAGGATTCGACAGCTGCTCCAAGTCGTTTTTAATGTAGCCTGGCGCATACGACGAGTTCCTTTGCGTGAACAGCCTGTCTATGTAGTACCATGCGAGCAGCGACCTGTTTTTGCCATAATTCACGTCATTCGACAGCGCTGCCTCCGGGAACATGGCGTTCGCACTGTTGTCGTATGGCGTCGAGGCCAAGAACCAAGAGTAAGGCGAGCGCAGGTCTATTCCAGACTGCGTAGTCTCAAAGTCATCTATATATGAGCTTCCGGCATTTGTTCCCAAAGCAGCCTGATGCGGCAGCAGCTGCGCATACTCGGCCTTTAAGCTAAGCGACGACGGAGCTGTGGCATTAACCGTGGGAATTTTGTTCAGCCAGTTAGTCAGCCACATGAAGTTGTTGTTATACGACAAGTTCACACCCCATATCGTGTTTTTCACTATTTCATCACCTATGGCCACCTTCTCGGTCAATGCCTTTTCTCCATAGTGCATGACAGTAGCTCCCAAGTGGAAATTCTTGTTGAACGCATAGTCCAAGTCAAGTCCAAGCAGGGTCTTGCGCTGGGTGCTATACGACGACTGGTCTTCAAGCGACACGCTTATGTTTGTGCCTGCGTCTATGATACTCTGATTGATGATTGTCACAGTTCCGCTTGCGTAGTCCACGGTGTAGTCACTGTTTTCCGTGAGCGTAACGCCTCCAGCCGTCACCACCACCGAGCCTCTCGGCACATTCGAGGCGTTCAGGCTTATCACATTGCCGGCTGACCCTTGAAACTCGCCTTCAAGCACAAATTTGTTTTTGTCCTGATATTGCCGGGCCACCGTGAGTGTCGAGTCATAAAGCTCTTGATACACATAGTTGCGTGCCACAGCATCATCGCCAATCTTGCTCTTCAAGAATGAGCCGAATGGCTCAACCACAGGGAATATCACCCTGCCCTTTGACACAGTGTAGCCTTCTATATAGTCAAAACGTCCGTCAATGTTTGGCTCGTTGTTTGCGTCGAGTCGGTCAAGATTGAGCACCCTTATCAGCGGTGTGCCGTTTATGTTGCCGGCCGGTATGTAGTTAAGCTCCGTGCCAGTGGTGTCGCTCAGATACTTAACATTCAGCTTGAAGTTCTTTTTCTGTATGCTGCTTGTGCCCAGCGAATACACGTTTTTCATCATCAAGTCCCACATGGGCAACTTTGGCGATGCTGTGGTTCCCTTGAGCATTTTCACATACAGCGACTGGTCGGTCGATGATATGTCGCCCGAAAATTCTCCCACTTGATAGGTCTTGCCGCCATAGGTGTATTGATAAGCCACTGCAAGCACTTCGTCGGCGTTGAGTGCGGCGTTAAGCGATATGTAGCCCAGCGAGGCATTAAGCGTGTACTCGCTCGACGACAACAGTCTTGCGCTCTCCACTTTCTCATAATCCTTACCTCCGCTTATTCCAAAGCTCTCCAGTGGAGCAAGCGCGGTGGCCACTTGACTTATGTATCGGGCGTTCGGATAATTGTCCTTTATTTCGGACAGCAGGTTGTTCGACGTGTTCGACGGATTGGCCACCGACTGGTCTTTCACCCAGTGGTCATTTGCCGTGTTTTGGTTTTCACCCACGTCCATAAACGCCAACAAGTTACGCGACTGCTCAAACTTGCCGCGCTTGTTCGTCACCCAAACCTCTATTCTTGTCACATTTATTCCCGAAGACACCAGCGGCAACTTGGAGCACCACTCGTCATAATGGTCTCTGAAAAAATGCGACAGGAAGAAATGCCTGTTTTGGTCATACTTGTCGGCTGTGACATAAAACGACGTGGTTTGCGAGCCACCCTTGGTGTTCACCGTGGTTGACTGCGAGTTTTGCTGCGACACCAGTGCCGTGGCGGTCAGCTTGCCAAACTGCAGCTTTGACTTTATGCCAAACAGCGCCGCACTTCCCTTGATGAGCGACGAACCGGTGGTCATGCTCACGTTACCGGCCTCTATGCTCTTGATGATTTCATCTTCCTTGCCCTCGTATGCAAGCTTCAGGTTCTCGTTGTCAAAGTCGAATGTGGCGTCGGTGTTGTAGCTCATGTTAAACTTCATCTTGTCGCCCACCGAAGCCTGTATGTTGGCCTGTATCTTTTGGTCAAAATCAAAGTATGTTTTTCTGCGCGCCGCCACCGACAGTGCCGGGTTGTCGGTCTTGTTACTCTTGACACCCATGTTTATCTGCACCGAACCGTTGGTCTTGAGCTGCACACCTCCAGGGCCGAATATCGACTCCAGTGGGCCAAGCCCAAACTGCATGTCCAGAAAATTAAATGGGTCTTTTTTCTTGTCTTTTTCGGCAGCTTCAGAGTTTTTCTGTTTATAATACTCTTGCATCGACTGCCTTAGTATCATGTTGTTATACTCGTCGGCCGACAAAATGAACGGTGTCACTATGTCATTGTCGCCTATCTTTGTGTGAATCACATAGCAGCCTGTGGCGTAGTCATACACCGCCTCGGTAGTTATGTTCGACGGCGTTTTCAGGTCGGCGGCAAACTCGCCTTCTTTCAAGTCGCCATAAGACTCCGGCACAGTGGGGTGCACTTTGAAGCGCATGTTGAGCGTGTCTTTGGCGTTTTGTTTTGCCTGCGTCTTGTCGGGCACTGGTGGCGGTGGAGTGAGGTTCGACTGCACATATTGGGCAACAGCGTGATATTGGCTTGCCGCATATATCAGCAATCCTCCTATCAAAAACACTAACAGCAAATAATTCCTATATCTCTTGCGCAGTATGCTCCTCATTTTATCATCAGCCTTTTTATGAAAAAAGCAAAAAGTCACATCATTTTCAAGGCCTTCTTTATTGCAGCCTCCAAGCCGATTTCCGGCTCTTCCTTAAACAGCTTCTGTAATGCTTTTTGCGACATCTGTTGGGTGAAACCAAGCATAACGAGAGCCGACAACGCCTCGTCGTACACTTGGCTTTTTGGGCCAACCATACTTATTAACGTGGAATTACCTAGTTTTATTTTATCGCGCAAGTCAACAATTATTCGCTGCGCCGTTTTGCTGCCTATTCCTTTCACCGATTTAAGCGCACGGTCGTTGCCAGTAGAAATCACTTCTTCCAGGTCGGCCGTTGTGAGCGACGACAAAATCATGCGCGCCGAGTTGGGTCCCACTCCCGACACGCTTATGAGCAGCAAAAACATCTCTCGCTCCTGTTTCTCCACAAAGCCATAGAGCTGATGTTCGTCTTCCCTTATCACCTCATGCACATACATCTTCACTTCTGTGCCTGCTGCAAGGCTTTGCAGCTCATTATATGCCGACAGCGATATATTAAGCATATAGCCCAGACCCATGTTGTCTATCACCGCATAGGTCGGGGTCAGCTCGTCAATTCGTCCCTTTATATATTCTAACATACTTTTCTCTCTATTTGCCAAACGCCTGCCACTTTCCGGGGCAAGTCCGTTAGCTCACACTGATATTAAATTGTAAAGTTATGGCTTTTTTCCCAACCAAGCAAAAAGAAATCCCACATGCCGAAGCACATGGGATTTTTTATCCGTTTATCTACAAACAGTTACATTCTACTGTTTATTTCAACGATTGCACATACTTGCGCAAAGCTTCATTCTTTGGGTCATGCTCAAGCCATTTCTCATAATAAGTTTTGGCAAGAGCTTTGTCGCCAGCATTGAACTCATAGTTAGCCAAGTAGTTATAAGCGCTGATATAGTAGCTGTCGTAACCAGACTTGTCCTCTTTTGAGTCAAGGAGCTTGAGCAGCTGCTTGTAAGCGTCGCAAGCCTTGCCGGTGTTCTTCTCGCCTTCCATCAGCTTGTAATAAGAAGCCTTGCGGTTCACGATAAGCAAGTTGTCAGGCACTTTCTCATCGGCAGCTGTCAAATATTTCATACCCTCCTCAACAGCTGTCTTCTTCACAGCAGGATCCTTAGTAGAGAGTGCTTGGTTGTAGCAGCACACAGCAAGCTGATACAAATCGTTTGAGGTGTGTTTCTCGTTGTCGCACACTTTTTTGTAGAATTCCACAGCCTTGTCATAGTTCTTGGCGTCAGTGTAAGTGTCGCTCAAGTTACGAAGCAAGTCAAGGTTGTTAGGATTAATTTGGGCAGCCTTCTCATAGTTGGCGATTGCCTCTGTTGGGTTACCGCTGTTCTGCAATGCCTGGGCATAGTCTGTGTAGTCTCTTGACTCGTATGTAGAGCCTTCTGGCAGTTGCATGCCGAAGAATGCCTTGCCGGCCTCTGCTGCTTCAGCCCACTTTTTAAGTTGCACCTGGTTATAGAGCTGCATTCTGCGCATATAGAACACTTGTTCGTCACCTGCAGGCAGCTTGTTCACAAGGCTGGTAGCCAAGTCATACGACTCTTGATATTTGCCGCCGAAGAACAACAGCTGCACATAGCGCACCTCGTCTTGCGAGAAGTGGTTAGGGTTCTTGATATATTCACCATATTGCTCTGCAGCCTTGGCACCCTGGTTGTCGGTATAATATTTCTCTGCGAGCTGACGCTGTGCAAGTGCAGAGTTTGGTTGCTTTTTCAGCAGTTCCTGGAGCTTTTGAATGGCCATTTCTGGGTTCACATTGAAATATGTGTTGGCATATTTCACGTATGCTTCCACCAGGTTAGGGTCATAGTTCATTGCAAGCTCATACTGGCCGGCAGCCTCGCCCCATTGTTTTTTGTCAGCATACATGTCGCCTTCAAAAACGTAAGAGTCTGGGTCCTGTGCCTGCCACTTGCGTGCATCGGCTATGCTCTTGCTGATTTGCTTTGCATAGGCTGTTGGGTCCACGTCATAATAAGTTCTTGCAATGGCGGTCTCCAGCTTTGCGTCTTTCTTTGTGTATTTGCGTGCTTGCTTCAACAATCCCTCTGCCTCTTTGGCATTATTGTTTTTAAGAGCTATGGCAGCCTGACCCACATAGTTATATGGGTTGTTGGCATCAGCCTGCACACCCTTGTCAAAGTCGGCCTTTGCACCAGCCAAGTTTCCCTTGTGAAACTCTATCATTCCCAAGTAATAATACGACTCAGCCTTGTTTGTCGAAGCGTCATTCAAGTTGCGGTTAAGCAGCTCCTTGGCGTTGTCGAGCTGGTCAATCTTGTAATACTCAATTCCATCTTTGTAGCCTTGGGCATAACTTGAGATGGAGGCTCCTAACACTAAGGAGGCAATCAAGAATTTAATTTTCATTGTCCTATAAATTATTAATTATTTTATTTTCTATGTCTTTTTTTATCTCTGTCAAGCCGTCTTGCCATAAGCACCGCTCCGCATTATTTAAGTTCCACGTTTCTCACAGGCTCGGCTGCCGGCACAATGCCTGTTTGCAGAATTATCTTCTGCCCTATCACACCTGTCAAGAACGAATAAAATCCGTGGTCAAGTGTGCCGCCTGGAGCTGCATCAATAGCATAAATAACCCTGAACAGCGGATATGAGCCCTCGTTGATGTAGTATTGATATGGCTTATATCCTTGTGGCTCATCATTGCTTCTTATGCTCAGCACTTTAATTCTCTTTGTGAAGTCAATGGCCGATGCCTCGTTGTTATTCTTCAAGTCATTAACCCTTGCGTCTATCGACTTGTTTGGCTTGCTCATGTCATCGGCAATCCAGCTAACCCCCACAAAGCCAATGGCATTTTTCTGGTTTTCCACCACCTTGAACAGTTCCTCTGCCGAGTTCACGGCAAACACATTCTTGCCAAATGGCTTGCCACCCAAGAACTTGTCCTTCATATAGTGGTTAATGCTCGAGCCAGAGCGGTCAAACACAATCTTTATGCTGTCGTTCTTCAGCTTTGTGGGAAACACATCGCCCCATTTTTGCGACTTGCCGATAAACATATCCTTCAAGTCGTCAAGCGACAACTCATCTATGTCGTTCTTGTTGTTCACTATTATAGCCACTGCGTCAACGGCTATTTTACTTGAGCGATAAGCCCTGCCCTGCTTTTTCAGCACGTCTTTCTGCGCGTCAGTCAGGTCCTTGGTTGTTATCACCACGTCCACTTTCTTTTGCAGCAGCGAATCCACAGCATCATATTCGCCCACGTAACGAGGCAAGATATTAGCGTCTGGATAAGTATATTCAAACACCTCAATCTCCTGGTCCAGAATGTTTTGAAACGAGGCGTCACACATCAATTTGGCAATGCCAAGCGTGCTTGTGTTAGTGGGCTTGTCCTTGCACGATGTTGCTGCAAAAGCCAATGCCAAAACGCACGCCAAGCCAAATATTTTATTTATTCTTATTTTCTTCATCATTAACAGCTTTAATAAGTTCTTGTATTCTGTTGTCCTCCTCACTTTCCGGCTCTTTTCTGTGTCCGCCGTAATAGTCCCACCCTTTAAACAAGCGGTAACTTCTGAAAATGCCATACAAGCCCAACAACACGCCAAGCAAAATTCGAGGCCACTTAAAAGTGTAGGTCCAATCAAAAAAATTAATGAACAAAAGGACAGCAACGCCCAAATACACAAAAACCATAAAAACGCCGAAAAACGCTCTTAACATCATATTCACGTTAGTGCCTTTCTGTTTCATATTGCCAAATGCCTCCTTTTTAAATTTCTATATAAGACTAACTTCTATACAAAAAGTTTATTTCTAATGCAATTTACACTCCTTTTGTTTCCAATTTGCAAATATAGAGAAAATAGATTGAAAAAATAAGCAGAAACCACCTTGTTATGCAATCTTAACGAATTTTGTAACGCACACCACCCAAACCAACAGCACAAATCCACGCCCACAAACACCCCAGCAGCACACACTCTACGTCACCAAACAGACAGCCCCCCACACGCACCAGCAGCCAAGGTGTCAGAGGCCAGTGTGCCAGAGGCACACGTATATTGCTAACCCACGACTGAGGAGCGACATCGACGGTCGTGGGTATCAGCAACCCAACAAAATGAGTGCCGGAGGTACGCGTACAAGTAGAGTATAAAGAAAAAATCAAGGCCTCGGAAAATCCGAAGCCTTGACATTATTTATAATCTGATATATTCAGATTAGTTCACACCTTGAAGTTTGAAGGTAACCGGCAGAGTGTACCACACCGAAACTGGCTGACCGTTCTGACGGCCTGGCACGAACTTCGGAAGTGATTTACAAACTCTGATTGCCTCGCGGTCAAGGTCACGGTCAACTGAACGCACAACCTTAACTTCACCGATAGCACCAGACTTGGTAACCACGAATTGCACAACAACTCTACCTTGAATGTTATTCTCGGCAGCAAGCTGAGGATATTGCAAGTGTGATTGAAGCCATCTCATAAGAGCGGCTTCACCGCCTGGGAATGTAGGCATCTGCTCAACTGACTTGAACACCTCTTCTTTCTTCTGTTCTTGTTGCACAACAGGAGTCTTCTTCTCTACGACAACCTCGTCCTTCAGAGTACGAGTCACATTACGGTCTGTTCCACCTTCAGCATTGTCTTTCTGACCGAAAGCAACGTCAGTGTTAGCCAGCTCGTCTTGCGACTTAACCTCGTCCTCTTTCTTCACTTGATTGTCTTCCACAATCTTCAACTCGGTAACCTTCACAGATTGGAGCACTTCCTGTGGCAAAACCTGAGGTTTGTCCATTTCCACTTTCTCCTTCTCTGGTTCTGGTTCATCTTCTTCTGGTTTATCCTCACCAACATCTACAAGAACTTCTTCTTGTTCTGCTTGGTCAGTGATGTTACGCTCTTGAATGAATTTGTTCACAGCTACTGTTGCAAAAACCAAAGCTACAATCAAAATAATTCCAAGCACAGTAAACACCATGGCCTTATTGTGACGAGAAACCGAAGTTGTGCGAATCACGTAAGCACCGAAATCCTTGTTTTTGCCGTCAAATACAAGGTCGCACCATTCTTTTGATGATAGATCTACATCTTTTGCCATAATTAATCTTTCTTTAAGTCTAACTTTAATATAGTATCAATCACCGCTTACTTTTTAAGTTCAGCACCTTCCAGCTCTATCATCATGGCAGAGTCAACTTGGTTGATTCGGTCAATCTGATAACGACTGATGTTGTTGATTTGCATCTCGTCAAGAACTGTCACTAAGTCTGAATAGTTGGCGTTTGGAGTAGCCTTGATAATTACAACAGGACGCTTCAGAGTAGAGTCGTTACGAATCTTTCTTGCCTCGGCCTGATATTCCTCATCAGAGATTTCCTCGTTCTTCCAACGTTTCTTCAATTCGTCAATCTTGGTAACAACAGCCTCATTGCGCTCACGCAAGATTTTGCGGATTGCTGGGTAAACGCCATCAACTTCACTGAGCTGAATTTGTTTCATCTTGTTGTCATCAATCTTTCCGTCATGATTAGCATCTTGCACATCGGGCATACCGTCGTAGTAGAATACCTTTCCGTCAACGGCACGGCCTTTGTCATCGATAGTACCATCAAGAATAATAGTAATTGCTTCACTTTGCTTTACCTTATTCTGCTCGGTTTGATCCACTTTCTCGTTTGTAGGCAGACTAATCTGTAAAGTCTGAGATTTAATCATAGTCGTACAAAGCATGAAGAAAGTGATCAAAAGCATGTTCATATCAACCATTGGTGTAAAGTCGATACGAGTATCAAATTTCTTTTGACGACTTTTTTGTTTAGCTGGCATATGATTATTCCTCCTTCTTTAATGCTGTCATCAAACTGAACTTGTTGAACTTCATTGTCTGGAGGTTATCCATCACAACTTGCACAACGCTGTATGGTGTTGTCTGATCAGCCTTGATTGCTATACCTTTACCTTTAACCAGTCCTTCCTGCAATCCTGGGTCCATAGAGTTGTATGCGGCGCGTACCCACATCTGGAACTCATTTGGAGTTTCAGGATTCTCGTTCATGTCAATTGGAATACCTGCCTTTTTGTTCTTTTCAGGATTAACTGCGTTATCCCTATCCTCCTGCGACATGTCTAACCATTGTCCCATTTGGCGCATTGGCAATCCAAAACTACTAATTTTAGAGAAGGTCTCTATCTGCTTCTTAGTGAATGACACTGGATTTGACGGGTGCAGTTTGTTGTATTCTGCAGCCGCATTTTTCAGAAGATCAGCTCTTACGAGCTCTGTTCTGTAAGTAGAGTCAATACTTCCTGATACCGACAAGAACACGCGGCCTTCAGGATCCACCAAGATAGAAAACAAGTTTTCTACAGGCACTTTCTCTTCAGATACAGAAGACGGTGTTATCACTGTAACAGGCTCCTTCTGTAAGAATGTAGAAGTCAACATGAAGAAAGTCAGCAAAAGAACAGTAACGTCGCTCATTGCCGTCATGTCAATGCGCGCATCTTTTTTCTTAATTTTGACTCTTCCCATATTTTACTTTCTTAATAAAATATTTTAACACGTTTTTCTGTTTCACACTTTAATTAGTGTGTAGCTGCAAATGTTGCAACGATTGAGAAACCGAGTTCGTCGATAGCGTAAGTCAGGTTATCGATACGGTTAGTGTAGTAGTTGTAAGAGATAAGTGCGAGGGCTGCAGTTGCGATACCGAATGCAGTGTTCACAAGAGCCTCAGAAATACCGGTTGACAACTGAGTTGAATCAGGAGCACCAGAGTTTGCAAGAGCTTGGAATGACTTGATCATACCGAGCACAGTACCGAACAGACCGACAAGTGTACCGAGTGTAGTCAGTGTGGCGCACACAATCAAGTTCTGTTGCAATGATGGCATCTCAAGAGCAGTTGCCTCATCGATTGTTTGTTGGATAGAAGTCAGTTTTTGCTCTTTCTTCAACACAGTGTCTTTGTCCATCTCATCATACTTAACGAGAGTTGCATAAACCACTGCACCTACAGTACCAGCCTGCTCGCGGCAGAGCTTCTTTGCGCCTTCAATGTCTTTCTTTGCAAGAGCAGCCTTAACGTTCACAACGAACTTAGGTGTGCTGCCATGACCTTTGGCCTTGCCAAGAGCGATCCAACGTTCTACTGAGATTACAATCACGGTGATGAGCAATGTCAACAGGATAGGCACAACGAATCCACCCATGTACACTGTACCGAGAAGGTTCAATGGAGCGTTACCTGTAACACCATCTTTGAAGTTGCTGCCTGCACCGAAGATGAATAAGAAAATGAGCAATGCGATGATGAAATCCACAAGAATTACAACAGAGGCATTCTTAATACCACGAACGTTGCTGGAAACAGACTTGTTGTCAGCTTTCTTTGCATCAACCTTTTTTACGGGCTGCTGCTGTGGTTGTTGATTGTTTAGCTTTTGAGCTTCCATAATTTAATTAAATTGTTGTTTAAAAATTGATAATTTATTTATAAAACTATAATTAATATCCTGATGTTTTCACTCATTGCTTTCGCAAAGAGTCCACCCTACACTAAAAGCAAAGGCAAATTTATTACATTTATTTCAATAATACAACGCAAGCTTGTCATTTTCTAAAAATTTAATCACAATGACACACAAGCCGCTTTTTCTTTGCTCAAATTCAACTTTTGGCTTCAATCTGTCACTGCGCCGCCGCCACATTGCCGCCATTCCGCACCACCTCAATGGCTCTTGGTTTTTACGCTTCCAAAATTTTTCATCTTATTGAATTTATGTATATCTTTGCATTAATAGCATAACAATTAACTTATGGCAATAATAAAACTAAAAAAAGGACTTGACATCGACCTCAAAGGCAAAATCCAGTCAAACGCCATTAGAAACGAAAACCCATGCTCCATCTATGCGATTATTCCCGATGATTACCCTGGCATATCGCCACGCATGGAAAAAAGGGTTGGCGACACCGTGGCGACTGGCGAGCCGATTTTCCACGACAAGGACTTTGAGTCTATCAAGATAACCTCACCCGTCGGCGGCACAATTAAGGATATCGTCCGTGGTGAAAGACGCAAAATCGAAGCGGTGGTAATAGAGAAAAACGATGCCACCACCCCAGTAAGTTTCGACACCCAAAGCAGTGCCCCTGCCGATATTCTTCTGCAGTCGGGCTTGTGGGCAGCTCTTCGCCAGCGCCCCTACGACATTGTGCCGCGTCCCGACACCAAGCCTCGTGACATATTCGTCACATGTTTCGACTCTGCCCCGCTTGCGCCCGACCTCTATCTCTACGTCAAGGGCAAGCGCGACATTCTCGAAAAGGCTGTGGCTGTGCTCGACACTCTCACAAGCGGACGTGTGTATCTTGGTTGCCGCCCCGAAAGCAAAATCGAGTTAAAGGGCGCAATCACCAATGTTTTCTATGGACCACACCCTGCCGGCAACGTGGGCGTGCAGATTGCCAACACCATTCCTGTCAACAAAGGCGAAGCGGTTTGGACTCTCGACATCGTCACACTACTTAAAATAGGCACACTGTTCACCACCGGCACCGTTGACTACTCCACCCTTGTGGCAATAACCGGAGCCGAGGTCAACGCCCCCCAATATGTCCGTGCCACGGCTGGCTGCTCGCTTGCATCGCTGCTGCAAGGCTGCCTATCTGACTCCGAGACACCGAAACGCATCATCTGTGGCAATGTGCTCACCGGCACACCTGCATCAATCGACCGCTACCTGCGTTTCCCGTTCCGCCAAGTCACCGTAATTCCCGAAATCATCAAGAAAGACGAATTTATGGGTTGGGCGTCTCTCAGCCCCAAGAAATTCAGCATCTATCACGATTTCACGAGTTGGCTGTTCGGCAAATTCAGCCGCAACTTGAACCTCGATGCCAAGTTCAACGGTTCTGAGCGTGCCATAGTCATGAGCGGTGAGTACGACCGCATGCTGCCCATGGACATCTATGCCGAATATCTCATCAAGGCAATTCTCGCCTTCGACATCGACAAAATGGAGCAACTCGGCATCTACGAGGTGGCACCAGAAGATTTCGCACTGGCAGAATACGCCGACACGTCAAAACTTCATTTGCAAGACATCGTCCGCGACGGTCTCAACAAACTTCGCAAAGAAATGTCTTGATGCCGCAAATGACAACATATCGTTAAACTACTTAACAATGTAACAACAGTGAAATTCTTAAGAAATTATTTGAACAAGATACGACCGCAGTTCCACAGCGGTGGCCGGTTTGCAAAACTGCAATCGGTTTACGACGGCTTTGAGTCGTTTCTTTTCACTCCCAACGACACCTCTCATTCTGGTACCAACATTCACGACAGCAACGACCTGAAGCGCACTATGATTACGGTTGTCGTTGCGCTTCTGCCATGCTTGCTGTTTGCCATGTACAACATCGGCTATCAGCATTTTCTGGCCATAGGGCAAGGCTCCGTGTGCTGGCTGTCAAAGTTCTGGTTCGGACTTTTGTCAATGTTGCCTGTAATTGTGGTCAGCTATGTGGTTGGCCTTGGCATTGAGTTCATCGCTGCCCAAATAAAACATGAGGAAATCCAAGAGGGCTTCCTCGTAACCGGCATTCTGATTCCACTTATTGTGCCCATCAACACACCTTTGTGGATGACAGCGCTGGCCACAGCTTTCGCCGTGATTTTTGCAAAAGAGGTCTTTGGCGGCACAGGAATGAACATTTTCAACGTTGCTCTAATCACACGAGCATTTCTGTTCTTCTCCTATCCCTCTAAAATGAGTGGCGACAGCGTGTTTGTCAAGACCGACGACGCATTTAGTTTCGGCTGCGGACAGCTCATCGACGGCTTCTCCGGTGCCACTCCGCTCGGCCAGGTTGCCACCAACGTGTCATCGTCGCTCCACATAACGGCAATCGACGGCACTCCCCTGTCTGCCCTCGATTCGTTCTTTGGTTTCATAGCAGGCTCTCCAGGCGAGACCTCCACCCTCTGCATCTTGATTGGTGCAGCCATTCTGCTCTTTTCAGGTGTAGCTTCATGGCGTGTGATGCTTTCGGTGTTTGTTGGCGGTTTCGTCATGGCCAGCATAGCCCACGCATTGCCGTCGGCCACCTATCCGGCCTCATTGCTTTCTCCGCTTGAGCAGCTTTGTCTTGGCGGATTTGCCTTTGCAGCCGTGTTCATGGCCACCGACCCCGTCACTGGCGCCAGAACAAAAACTGGCCAGTTCATCTATGGTTTCCTTACCGGTGTTCTCGCCATTCTCATTCGCATCTACAATGGCGGCTACCCCGAGGGTGCCATGCTCGCAG
Source organism: uncultured Muribaculaceae bacterium (assembly GCA_934636465.1). GTDB lineage: Bacteria > Bacteroidota > Bacteroidia > Bacteroidales > Muribaculaceae > Sodaliphilus. Next base: position 158,039 of record CAKUAR010000001.1, on the reverse strand, counting down.
TGCTCTTCATGAACGCGTTTGCGCCTCTCATCGACTACTGTGTTGTTAACTCCAACATCAAGCGCCGCCTCAAGCGCGCCCAATCAGCAAATCAATCTAAACAGTAAAAAGGTCATGAACAAGAATAGCAACTCCTATCAAATAATCTACTCGGCAATCATGGTATTGCTCGTAGGCACAGTTTTGGCCTTTGTATATATGGCATTAAAACCCACTCAAGACGAAAACATTGCCAACGACAAGCGTAAACAAATTCTAAGCGCACTCAACATAAGTGCCGACGACAGCAATGTCAAGTCACTCTTCACAGAGCACATCGTCAAGCAGTTTTTGGTCAATGCCGACGGCAACGTCATTGACTCTGCTGAAAATTCAGCTTTCAACATCGACATGAAGAGCAACGTGAAGCTCGACTCTGCCCAACGCAAGCTGCCGGTGTATGTGTGTAGCACCACCGACGGCACGAAATACATTCTCCCCGTCTATGGCGCAGGCCTGTGGGGAGCCATTTGGGGCTACGTTGCGGTCAACGCCGACGGAAGTACCATCTATGGCACTTCCTACTCACACGCAAGCGAAACGCCAGGCCTTGGCGCACGCATCACTGATGCCGACTTCCAGCAGCGTTTCGTGGGCAAACAGTTGTTCAAAGACGGCACGTTCAAGTCAGTTGATGTGCTGAAAAAAGGACAAAAAAGCACCGATGGTGCCGACTACGTTGACGCCATATCTGGTGCCACCATCACAAGCCGCGGCGTGCAGTCAATGCTTCACGACTGCCTCAAGTGCTACGACCGCTTCCTCCAGAAAGTCAACGCTCAGCAGAGCAATAATTAATTTGAGTTTATTTAATTATCAGAATATGATTTCAAAATTTAATAAAGAGGCCCTGTTCAATCCTTTATCCAAGGACAACCCGGTTCTCGTCCAGATTCTCGGCATCTGCTCCACCCTGGCTGTCACGGCAAGCCTCAAGCCAGCCATCGTGATGGGTTTGTCAGTCACAGCGGTTCTTGCCTTTTCCAATGTCATCATCTCTCTCATTCGCAAGACCATTCCTTCCACTATTCGCATCATTGTGCAGTTGGTGGTGGTAGCCGCTCTCGTTATCATCGTGCAGCAGTTCCTCATTGCCTACGACTACGACGTCAGCAAGCAGCTATCGGTGTTCATCGGACTCATAATCACCAACTGTATTCTTATGGGTCGTCTTGAGGCCTTTGCATTGAGCCACCGCCCTTGGCCGGCTTTTCTCGACGGCATCGGCAACGGTCTTGGCTACGCCATAATTCTCATCATTGTCGCTTTCTTCCGCGAGTTGCTTGGCTCCGGCACCATTCTTGGCTATGCCGTGGTGCCACAGGCTCTCTACGATATGGGCTATCAAAACAACGGACTCATGATTTTGCCGCCTATGGCTCTCATCACCGTGGCTTGCATCATCTGGGTTCATCGCTCACGCAACAAGGAGCTTCAAGAAAAATAACCATTAAACCTCAATCAAAATGGAAGAATTGAATTTATTCGTCAAGTCGATATTCATCGACAACATGATATTCTCTTACTTTTTGGGAATGTGCTCGTTCTTGGCCGTTTCCAAAAATGTCAAGACCGCATTTGGCCTGGGTGTGGCTGTAACGTTCATGCTCATCGTCACACTACCGCTCAACTATCTTCTCGACACCTACATCTTGCAGCCTGGAGCACTCGCATGGCTCAGTCCATCATTGGCATCTGTCGATTTAAGTTTTTTGGGCCTAATCATGTTCATTGCCGTCATTGCATCGGCCACACAGCTGGTTGAGATGGCTGTTGAGAAATACTCTCCAAAGCTTTACAATCAACTCGGCATTTTCTTGCCGCTCATCGCCGTCAACTGCGCAATTCTGGGTGGAGCCTTATTCATGCAGCAGCGCGACTTCGGCTCTTGCCTCACAGCCACCGTCTATGGCGCAGGCTCCGGCATAGGCTGGCTTCTCGCCATTGTTGGCCTGGCTGCCATACGCGAAAAGTTGTCTTACAGCAATGTTCCTGCCGGCCTCAAGGGCATCGGCATTACATTCATCATCACTGGTTTAATGGGCATTGCCTTCATGAGCTTCATGGGCATCAAATTATGATTTACACACATCATGGATAAGATATTACTAAACACTCAAAACCTGACCATTTGCGCAAGTGCAGTCATATTTCTGATTGTGACCCTGCTTTTGGTGGTCATTCTCCTGGTGGCCAAGCACTATCTCGTGGCATCTGGCTCCGTCAAGATTAATGTCAATAACGGAAAGAAAATTCTCGATGTCAACACAGGCTCGTCTTTGCTAACCACGCTCCACGACCAAGGCATCATGGTCAGCAGCGCATGCGGCGGCAAAGGCTCATGTGGCCAGTGCAAGGTGCAGGTGCTCAAGGGCGGTGGCGACATTCTTCCCACCGAGGCCGTTCATTTCAGCCACAAGGAGCAAAACGACCATTGGCGCCTTAGCTGCCAAGTCAAGGTCAAAGACAACCTCGACATTCAAGTCCCCGACTCTGTTCTCGACATCAAGGAATATGAATGTACTGTTGTGAGCAACAATAATGTTTCATCGTTCATCAAGGAGCTTATCGTTGCCTTGCCAGAGGGCGAGCACATGGACTTCATTCCAGGCAGCTATGCACAAATTCGTATTCCTGCTTTCGAGATGGATTATGACAAAGACATTGACAAAGCCTCTATTGGCGACAAATACTTGCCTATCTGGAAAAAGTTCAACATGTTCTCGCTCAAGTGCAAGAACACCGAGCCAACGGTTAGAGCCTATTCTATGGCCAACTATCCTGCCGAGGGCGACCGCTTCATGCTCACCGTCAGAATTGCCACCCCGCCATTCAAGCCAAAGCCACAAGTGGGTTTCCAAGACGTTATGCCTGGCATTGCCTCGTCATACATTTTTACCCTCAAGCCAGGCGACAAGGTCATAATGAGTGGCCCTTATGGCGACTTCCACCCCATATTCAATTCCAAGAAAGAGATGATTTGGATTGGTGGTGGTGCCGGTATGGCTCCTCTTAGGGCACAAATCATGCACATGACGCGCACGTTGCACTGCACCGACCGACAGATGCACTTCTTCTATGGCGCACGTTCCATCAGCGAGGTGTTCTATCTCAACGATTTCCTCGAACTCGAAAAGGAATTTCCTAATTTTCATTTCCACTTGGCTCTCGACCGTCCCGACCCAGAAGCCGATGCCGCTGGCATCAAGTACACAGCCGGATTTGTGGCTCCAGTGATGTATGACACCTATTTGAAAAATCACGAAGCCCCAGAAGATTGCGAATACTACATGTGCGGCCCTGCCATGATGAGCAAGACCGTGATGGACGTGCTCGACAAGCTGGGTGTTGACCCCGAATCCATTCACTTCGACAATTTCGGCTAAAACACAAGATTTTACAGACGAAAACGTCGCTTTGTGTCACAACAGACACACATGCATATATAACACACACAACAAGCCCACGGCAACGCACAATCTGCCGTGGGCTTGTTTTATTCCACAATTCATGCAACTTCATCTTGCGTTGCGTCTAATTTCCTTTTCAATCCATGCCATTAGCACATTCACCACACGCTGCTGTTCCTCGCTGGTAAGGTCACGACCTTTCTCTATTCCATGCCATTTTTGCAAGCACCCGCGGCAACAGCAGCCGGTTGCATGTTGCGCCAAAAACACAGGGTGGCCACGCATTGGTGTCTGCTTGCCGTCATTTGCTATGACAGCCGGAGCAAGCCGTCTGGCCACAAAGTCACAAGCATGATGCCTCACTGTGGCAAGTCCTTTTTGCTTTATGTAATCCAAATCCCGTTGCTTCAAGTGAAATTTGCTGCGAAACGGCGATGCCGCGAGCCGTGCAAAAAGTGGAGCATAAGCATCTAAGTCTTGAGCCTCATAATGCTCACAAGACTCATTCTCGTCAGGAAACAACGATATTTCATCTCCACTGCCAGTCACCGCAACAATTCTGTTTTTTCAGCCCATCTTTTTAAGCCATTTCTTCGACCTTATCCTATACAGATATATGCAACCTCTGAAACACAATTCCACACACATTGCGGTCCACACGCCTTTCAGTCCAAGCGTAGGCGCAAGCGAGGCCGCCAGCGTGAGCCTCACAGCCCACATGCTGAAGAAATTCATCAAGCACGGCACAAGAGTATCGCCAGCACCCACACACACACCGTATGCCACAATCGAAGCGCCAAACAGCGGTTCTGCAAAAGCCTCTATCTGCAAAGCCTCCGTTCCCATGCTAACCACATTGGCCACTGGAGTCATTATTCCAAGCATTGTCGAAGCGCCGAAATAGAGCACCACTCCCATAACGGCCATAACAGCCATTCCCATGCCAATCGATATTTTAGCAAAACTTATGGTCAGTTGCTTCCGCTTTGCGCCAAAGCTTTGCCCCACCAGAGTGGTTGCAGCCTCGGCAATGCCATATCCTGGCATGTAACACAGACTTTCGGCTGTTATAGCAAACGAGTTGGCTGCAAGAGCCACACTGCCAAGCGGAGCCACAATAGTTGTTGACACTATCTGTGCAGTGTTCATCACTATGTTTTGCAATCCCATTGGCAGACCTATGCGCAGTGCTTTTTTCAGTGTCGGCATAGTTGGCTTGTAGCTGCCGCTAAACCTGCCTATGGCCATTTCTCCTGACTTATAATACAGGAAAAAGAGCATCGTGCAGCACGTAATCACCTCCGACACGGCCGTTCCCCAAGCCGCACCCACCACGCCAAGCCCCATTCCGGGCACATATATTGTCAGCAGTCCAGCATCTATGGTGTGGGAGTCGAATATGAACACGAAATTGAAAATCACATCGAGCACACACATCATTATGTTAAGCATGCTTGGTATTTTTATGTTGCCGCTACAGCGCAGCGCAGCCGCAGCCAAGAAATTCAGCTGCACAAACGGAACACAAAATGAAAACACCAAGAAATATTGCGACGCTTTCTCCACTATATTCTCATTTCCGCCAAGCCAATGCGGCAAATTGTCGCTTATCATTATGCCCAGCGACATCATTATCAAGCCAAAAGCCGTACACACCAATATTGCCTGACGTGCCACGTTTCTTGCGTCGCCCATTTTCGATGAGCCCATCAAGTGAGCTATCTGCACGGCGAAACCCGATGCTGCCGCGCTGCAAATGCCGCCAAACAGCCAAATCGTCGTTGACACAAGTCCTATCGAAGCAGAATCGTCAGCACCCAGACAGCCCACCATCGACGCGTCAATATACTGCATCACTATCGACGACAACTGTGCAAGCACAGCAGGCAAACTGAGCAAAAACGTCAGCCTTAACTGTTGTCCTAAAGTCAATTCCTGCCCAGTTCTGATTAAGGCCAAAAGGGCATCTTTATTTGATTTTATAAGAGGCAATGATTTCCCAAAAAGTAGTGTTCAACAATTTGTGTGCAAAATTCGCAATAATTACGTTGCCATGCAAATTGTTAATCCCCTAAACCCATTTATCCCGTCAAAAAAACAACAATCCTCCACACCTCCACCACACACGAGAAACTTAATTTTCAACCACCACCAAGACAAACGCGTACAACACCAACCCATGCCACCACAGCGGCAATGTGCCAAAGGCCACATATAACACTTTTGTATGCCACGACAATCCACGTGGGACGTTCCACCAAGGCAGCACAGTGTACAGAAGGTACACGTTTCTGCATAACCCACGACTGAGGAGCGACAGCGACGGTCGCGGGTATCAGCCCCCCAATAAACTGCGTGCCATAGGTACGCGTATAACAAGCAAATAAGCACAAAAAACGCGCCCCATTTCTGGGGCGCGTCATTCAGTTAAATATATCTGTTATGATTATTTAGCTTCGTTGATTGTAACGGCACGGTCAAGAGATGCGCTCTTAGCACCGAAGTTAGTCAAGTTACCATCGTTGATTTGAGCATCAAGACGGCTTGCCTTTACTCCCTTGCCAATGAGGGCTTTCTTCACGCCAGCAACACGAGCCTTACGGAGCTTAGTGTTGATTTTGGCAGAACCAGTGTAGTTATCAGCCCAACCAGTAAGAACATAGTTCTTATCGTTTTGAGTCATCACGTTAGCAACAGCGTTAACGACTTTCTTTTGAACGCCAGTGATGTAAGATTTGCCGATTGGGTAGTAGATAGTTGCAAGAGGAGCATCGCTCTTAGCTTGCTCAACTGGTTTCTTGTTCAAGCAGTCGCGAAGTTGTTGCTCCAGAGAAGCAATCTTAGCGTCAGCAGCTTGCAGACGAGCTACGAGAGCGTCACCTTCAGCATCTGTGTATTTGTATGTTGGGCATACAGGAACAACAGGTGCAGTCCAGTCGGTCTTGTTGAACTTGTAAGAGAAACCGAGCAACACTGAAGGATACTCAACCCAAGTTCTTTGGCCAAAACCATCTACGTGGTCCTGAAGCATGTCGAAGCGGAGGTCAAGGAGGAAGTTAACATGTTTGCTCAATGCAAATGTGTTTAACAAACCTGCGCGGAAGCTGAAGTTACGTGAGTGGTCAGCACCAGCAGCATATTTCCAGTCGCCTTCACCTTGGTTCTCTTTTTCATATACCCAGTGAACACCCATACCAGCGTATGCAACTGCGTTGTAAACGCGGCCTGGACGATAACCGCACCACCAGTTAGTGAGGTTCAACATAACGTCACCAAAAGCGCCGATATTGTTGAACTGCTGTGCGAAGTAACCATTGATTTTCTCTTTGTCTTTGCGTACACCAAGAGCACCATTAACGCCGTTAGGGTCAACAACACCCTTCATTTGGTTGAACTCACCACCCAAACGTACACCAAGAATTGGTGAGAACCATTTACCAATAGCTAAGTTACCTTTCCAACCATAGCGATCGCCAAAGTCAGCTTCTTGATCTTTTTGTGAAAGCATAACGCCTGCACCACCTTCAGCCTCAATAAACCAGTTGTCCTGGAAACGGTTGAATGTGTAGCCTTGAGCAGGATCTTCAACATAGGTCACCTCCTGTGCGTTAACAACAGAAGGAGCCATGAACATAGCACAGAAAAGTGCTGTTAAAGTAATCTTTTTCATAGACTTACGTTTTGTTTTATTTCTGTTAAACAATAAATTAATTTATATTCTAATCCAAAATGTTGTGCAAATATATATCTTTTTTTTTAATAATTAATACTTTAGGCAAAAAAATCACATTTTTTGATTTATTAGCCTTTAACCAAAGCTTCTATTTGCTCTGCCACATTCTGTGCAGTGAAACCAAATTTCTCGTCAAGCACGCCATAAGGAGCCGAGAAACCGAAGTGGTCTAAGCCGAAGATGGTACCCTCCGGTATCAGTTTCAGCAACGTTGATGGCAATCCTGACGTCAAGCCAAATCGGCGCACACCTTCAGGAATCACGCTGTCGCGATACTCCTTGCTTTGATTCAAGAACAAGCCTATTGACGGAACAGACACTATTTGTGTCTTTATGCCTTTGGCTGCGAGTATTTCATCAGCAGCAAAGAGTGTTGACACTTCCGAGCCGTTGGCTATCAGTATCACATCGGCATCGGCAGCTTTCTTCACCACATATCCACCGCGCTCTGCACCAAGGGCCTCTTCGTAGCGAGCTTCATAGCCCTCACCGTTTTGGGCAGGCAAGTCCACTATGTTTTGGCGCGACAATATAAGCGCTGTTGGCGTTTTAGTGTTCTCCATTGCCATCTTCCAGGCCACCGACGTTTCTGCGCTGTCGGCCGGACGCAGCACGAGCAGGCTGTTCTCGCCAGCGTGGTTTTTCAATTCCTCAAGAAGTCTTATCTGAGCCTCTTGCTCCACTGGTTCGTGTGTGGCACCGTCCTCACCCACTCTAAAGGCGTCGTGAGTCCAAATAAACTTAACCGGCAGTTGCATGAGAGCCGAAAGCCTCACGGCTGGCTTCATGTAATCCGAGAACACAAAGAATGTGGCGCATGCGCCAATCAGTCCTCCATGCAGTAGTATACCGTTTATAATAGATGTCATGCCCAACTCCGATACTCCAGCATGCAAGAATGCGCCTTTGAAGTCCTTAGGAGCAAATGGCGTGGTCTTTTTCAAGAAAGCATCGGTCTTGTCGCTGTTTGCCAAATCGGCCGACGACACAATCATGTTTCCCACCTTTTCTGCAAGAACACCAAGCACATCTGCCGAAGCTGCGCGCGTTGCAATGTTTGCTTTGTGGCTTATTGCCTTATAATCCACAGGTGTCACCACATTATTTATGTAGCTGTCAAGCTCTTTTGCTTTTTCAGGGTTGGCTTCGCGCCATTTTTTCTCGGCAGCCTTGCGTTCTGCCACTATCGCGCGCAATTCTTCCTTGCGTGCTTCATACAGAGCCTCCACGTCAGCCCAAATCTTCCATGGGTCTTGTGGGTCGCCGCCCAGGTGCTCCACAGTTTTCTCATAGCTTGCGCCCGACTTGCTCAATGGCTGTCCGTGAGTGCTGCACTGGCCCTCAAAGTTCTTTCCGTCGGCAGTCACACAGCCGCGTCCCATCACAGTGTGGCCTATTATCAGCGATGGTCTGTCTTTCTCTTGCAGAGCATTGTCAAGAGCCTTGCCCATGGCTTCGGCGTCAGTGCCATCTACTTCCTGCACAAACCAGTGCCAAGCCTTATATTTTTCTGCCGTGTCTTCCGACGACACTGCGTCGCAGTCGGTTGACAGCTGCACATCGTTGCTGTCATAAAACATTATCAGGTTGTTGAGTCCCAGATAGCCGGCAAGTCTGCCCACTTCTTGTGAAATACCTTCCTGTATTCCGCCGTCGCTTATAAATGCGTATGTCTTGTGAGCGAATTCCTCGCCGAAATGAGCTACAATGAAACGCTCTGCTATTGCCGAGCCAACGGCTATTGCGTGGCCTTGACCAAGTGGACCTGACGAGTTCTCAATGCCTCTCTTTATGTCAAGCTCTGGGTGACCAGGAGTCACACTTCCCCACTGGCGGAACTGCTGCAAGTCGGCTATGCTGTATTTTCCAGTCAAGCAAAGCACCGGATACAGCATTGGCGACATGTGGCCTGGGTCCAAATAGAAACGGTCACGTCCAAACCATGTTGGGTCGTCTGGGTCATTCACTATATATTTTGAGTAGAGCACATTGATATAGTCTGCTCCACCCATAGCACCGCCCGGGTGTCCAGACTTTGCCTTTTCAACCATAGTCGCAGCCAAAACTCTGATGTTGTTGGCTGCTTTTTCCATAATTTCTTTATTAGTCATTTCTGTAATTTTTCGATGACACCATTTTTTTGCGAATTTACCCAAAATACGCATATTTTACAAGCATTTCCCCACATTTGTCGCCCTTTTTCAATTTGCATCAGTCCCATAGCAGCCAAGTCAGCCAGTCGCAGGAGAAAAAAAACTACGGCTCGCCTTTTTCAAGCGAGCCGTCATAGTTTTCAGCCTTTATAACTATAAAGCTGTGTTTATTTCTTCACCTTGCTGCCCACAAGAGCGTAGAACAAGATGTATGCAGCACACACCAGAGGAATTATGTAGCTTATCAAGTAGTTGCCGCCAGTTGCATCGGCCACCCAAGCCTGGAGAGCCACCATCACTGCGCAACCAAACACCATTGTCATGAATATGCCCGATGCAGCCGCAGTGTATTTGCCAAGTCCCTCAACAGCCATGTTGAAGATACCTCCCCACATAACCGAAGTGCAAAGACCCACGCAGATAAATGCTGCCACGCCAATAGGAACATTCACCCAAATCACACTGAGATTAGCCCAGTCAACTCCTGGCACTTCCACAGTCCAAGTGCTTGGCGAGAACATGCCGAAAGCCAGCAATATGATAGCGGCTGTGGCCACAGTGCTGACCATGGTGCGGCTGCTCACCTTGCTTCCAATGCTGCCACCCACTGTGCGGCCGATGAACATAAAGAACCAGTAAACTGCTGCTATCAGCGAAGCCACACCTGCCGAGATGCCCACCTCGCCAATCAGATACTTAATCATATATGTAGGTGTGCCTACTTCCACGCTCATATACAGGAAGATTGCCAATGCACCGAGGGCGAAGTGGCGATATTTCAATGCGCCTTTCACAAGATTGAAGCTCACAGGCTCTTGCTCTGGCTCCTCAATCTTAGTCAATGCCAGCACCACAAATGCCACTACGAAAATAGCCAAAGCTATATACATGGCTGGAGCAGCGTCAACAATGCCGGTGTCTTTTGTCACCTCGCCTATCAATGCACCCAGAATGATATACACGGCCACTGCTGCTGCGCTATTGAACGCACCGCCTATTTGTATGAGTTGGTTACCTGTGTTGCCACCACCGCCAAGCACATTGAGCAGTGGGTTAACAACGGCATTGAGCATACACATGCAGAAACCGCTGATAAATGCACCAAGCAGATACACCCACATGCTTTCCATTGAGCCGGAGAGCAATTCAAGCAACATGCCCACGATGCCCACTACAAGAGCCAGCAGAGCTGTCTTTTTGTAGCCGAATTTCACTATGAGCATACCGCTCGGAATACCCATCACCAAATATGCAATGAAGTTTGCATAGTTGCCGATTTGAGATTGAAGTTCGCTTGCTCCAAATTGATTTTGAACAATGACGGCCATCGGTGAGCACAAGTTAGTCACGAATGCAATCATTGCGAAGAGGGCTATCATCATAATGATTGCAGCCCATTGTTTCTTTTGATTTGCCATTTAGTTTAAGTTTTTATGTTTAGTATAAATTATTTTAATGCGAAGAAATCAATTAATCAGTAGATTTGCAATCCATCTCTTCTGTCAACAAATTTACATTATTTTTTTAGATTTGCCTAACCTTTCTCTTGCATTTTTGTGCCGGCAAGGCGTCAATACTCGCGTTGGCCAAATATCGCCGTTCCCACTCTCACCATTGTGGCGCCTTGACTCACAGCTATTTTCCAGTCGTGGCTCATGCCCATGCTTAGCTGTGCAAACGCAGGCTTATCCGAAAAACAATTCTTCCGCAACAAGTCAAATTCCTGCTTCACAGAGCCAAACTCACGCGCCACCTGACTTTCGTCTCTGGTGTTGGTGGCCATAGTCATCACACCACAATAGTTCACGTTAGCAAATGCGGCAAATGCGTCTTTTTCACACAGCTCGTTCAGCTCGTCAATGTAAAATCCGCTCTTTGCCTCCTCTTGGGCCACATGCATCTGTAGCAACACATCGGTTTTCAGCCCCAGTTTTGCCGACTCCTTGTCTATCTGAGCCAGCAGCTCCAAGCTGTCCACACTCTGTATCATTGCCGCTCTGCCCACCACGGTCTTCACCTTGTTTTTCTGCAAGTGACCTATAAAGTGCCACTCAATGTCGGCTGGCAGCAACGGTTGCTTTGCTGCAAGTTCCTGGGCACGGTTCTCACCAAAGGTGCGAAGCCCTGCATCGTATGCCGCTCTCACCACTTCTGCCGGGTGAAACTTCGACACAGCCACAAGCTTCACGCCCTCTGGCAGCTCCGCCTTTATTTTCTCAATGTTTTCAACGATGTTCTCCATCTTGTCACTCTGCTTTGGCAGCCTCTTTTCTGGCTTCTTTGTCAGCCAACGTTTCCGACAGGTTGGCCGGGAACACGTCCATAAGTGCAGTTTCTGTTATCGAGAATATCTCGTAGTCAGCCATTGTGTCTTTCATGCCTTCCAGGAATGTGTCCATTGCCTCTTTGAAGCCCACGGCCTGCACAAGCATATAGTTCGGACTCTTTTTCTCGGCACCAGTCTTCTCGTCTATGGTTATAAAGTTCACTTTCACTTTATACCAGCGGTCGCCGCCTTCTTTATAGAAAATGTCGCTGATTTTCTCCTTCTTCACTGCCGACACTTCCGACTCTCCGGCAAAATATGGCTGCATTTCCTCTATTATGCGAGCCTCTGCCTCTGTAAATGACAATGCGTCCACCAGATATGGCTCTGTAACGGTCTTTTGTGCACCGTTTTCCATAATTTTGTCATATTTCACCTTAACTTCAAACCATGTACTCATATTCAATAATCTCCTTAAAATCTTTATTTTATAATTATTATTTTCTTTTTATCTCCATAATTCGTGCCCAGACCGGTCTTGCCGGTCATGCACCATTTCGCAATCACAAAGTTATACAAAAAAACGCGATGTTTCCATTCTGCCAGTCCACAAGTTTCACACAAGTTTTCCTCACCTTGCGCCGCAATTTCGTTCCATTATCATATATTTTAGTAATTTTGCCCTGACAATACGATATAAATAAAAGTTTTCGGCACAATCACTATGAGCGACGGCTACAAAACCATAACGCAGACATCACAAGGCTTATACAAGGCAAAAATGAGCAAATTCATTTCCTTTGCCATACCTGTCGATAACGAAGACGAGGCCAAAGCTACAATAAAGGTGTATCAAAATAAGTATCACGATGCACGGCATTGCTGCTGGGCATATATGCTTGGCCCTAACCACGACCGCTTTTTGTGCAACGACAACGGCGAGCCAAGCGGCACGGCGGGTCGCCCAATTCTCGGACAAATCCGCTCATTTCAGCTCACTAACGTGCTTGTGTGTGTGGTTCGCTATTTTGGCGGCATAAAGCTCGGCACGCCTGGACTGATTGAGGCCTACAAGACCGCCGCATTCGAAGCCCTCAACAACGCCACCATAATCGAGTGCCGCGAGAAGCGTCAAATCAACTTCACTTTCCCCTACCTGTCAATGCAGGGCATAATGAAAATCATCAAAAATAGCGATGTCGCGTTTCTGGCTCAAAATTTCGACAACTCTTGCAGCATGACCATAGAGTGCTATCTCGACGATTTCGAGCTTCTCTCTGGCCAGCTGGCAAAAGTCAACGGTTGCAAAATCACTTCCGGGGAGCAAGTCTGAACCGTGCGCAGCAGTGACATTCTCCATTTACCTCCACACTCAATTTGCAGTTCTCATCGCTACCTTCCATCATCACCTCGGCAGTTTCGCCATAGCGGGTTTCCTTGTAGAAAGCAATCTCAAAACGCTCCACAAAACTCTTGTCAAACTGTTCGAGTGTAAATTGGTTCAGCAGTAGCTCCACATATCTCACCGTGTTGACGTGCCTGTTAACGTCGCAGTCGGCATACTTAAACGTGTAGTCGCTCTTCTTGCTGGCATCACCAGTCATTCTGAGCCTTGAAATTGGTTCTATGGGGCATGCCCTTTCCGACACGTAGTCGGCAATGTTGCCATATCTATCTATGTCAGCCCCTCCGCGCGAAGCCAGGTCTATTATCATCCACACGGTTCTCACATACCCTATCGTTTCTCCGTTCTGGTCTGTTATTTCCATGTTTCTTTTTGAGAAATGCCTGTTGTAGCTCTCTATCCACGTCGTCACCTCATAGTTTTCGTTCACTTTCGGATAGCGTTTCATTTCCACCGCCACTCTCGAAAGCACCCATGCGTGGTTGTTCTTTATCAGCGCGTCATAGCCTATGCCCCACATGTTGGCATGCACAGTGGCTATCTCTATCACTCTGTTCATAAGCATAGTCAGCGGCAATTCTTTCTCTGGATTGCAGTCGCCTGCCACTAAATAAAATTTTTGTGTATACTCTTTAATGTTGCTTTCCATTCAAGTCTTCTTCTAATAATTCTTTTTCTTTCATTAGGCCGATGCTCATCATCAGTCTTTTATTCCCAGGTTTTTCTTCAGCTCTGCCGTCGTCGCGTGGTGCTTGCCGTTAAGATCCCACAGCCATTTATTCACGACAGTTGGTTTCATCTTTTTGGCTTTGTCAAATCGCTCTGGGCGCAATATTCTTGTCACCACTATTCGCTGTATCCTTGTTCGAGGGCAAGTCGCCATGCCATAACCCATTTCTTTTGGGAATTTGCCTGGGCCGTTTGAGCTCCAGTAGCGCACATCGCCGTTTGGGTCAAATCCACAAAATATCACACTGTGCCCCTGTTCTTGGTCAGCGGTCTTGTCGGCATTGCAGCCTATTATGGCACCGCTGTCGCTACCCTTGCTTTCGTTTCTGTCCCAGAATATTTTCACAAAATCTCCCGGAATCATGCTTTGCCATATCTCACAGCCTTGCCACTCCTCGTCGGTAGCATATTTCTCTCCGACACTTTCCTTGTTTCTGTCGCTCTTTGCTCCACGATATGCCGTCATGCTGAACCCAGCTTTCATTTCATTCACCAGCACGCCTATGCCTGGGCCGTTTGCGTTGGCTCTGCCCCAAAAGCCCTCGCCGTCGTCTTGCCCCATGCCGTCAGGGTTCAAATCGTCTTTTATCCCCACGTATGGTTTCATGTTCACCCATGCCGCACGCGATATTTTTCCGCTCTTGTCCCATAGCGTCAGAGCCTTTATAAGTGCTGCATACGTTGCGCTTGAGCAGAACGACGGCTGCGCCTGCATTTGGTCAAATTCCACTTTTTGCGCACCAGCCGGCAGCTTATAGGCGTCATTCAGCCCACGCCATGCTGTCTTTGCGAAGTTTGCGTTTGGTTTACCGCCTGTGTAATAGCCGCCTTTGACAGGGAATTGTCCCACGGCACTCATCACCGCAGCTTGCCACTCCTCGTTCTGGGCATTACGGTCAAGTTTGTGAGCCTGCGCCGCCATTAAGCTGCACAAGGCCAGCACCAGCACCAATATTTTTTTCATGTTCTCAATCATTTGTTCTAATTCTGAAAATGCAGCTCCAAGCAGCCCGGCCACGATGCCCCACACACTGTTTGAGCTATGCAATATTCGCAATTTTTGCTGAGCCGTGCAAGCCATTGGCAAAAATCTTCTTTTCGCCACATTTTTTTGAAATAAAATAAATGTCATTGTTTGTCGATAATTCATATTTTGTTAACTTTGCATCAAAGTTCAAGTGGACATTCAAGTCCACATTCTTCTACATCTTATTTTTCGTCTTGCGCGATTTTTTAGCCAAGACAACTTAACATTCCACAATTAAATAATCAATTCTCTGAGTTTTCCGCCGTCGAGGTTGTATTGCTCATGAATTGCATTCTTAATTAAAATCCAATTTCATACTTACTATATGTATAATATCAATGATTTAAATTCTATGAGCGAGGCCGACCTCAAGGCTCTCGCTACATCTATGGGACTTAAAAAAATTGACTCCTATGAAAAAGACGACCTTGTTTATCAGATTTTAGACCAGCAAGCAATTGTTGAGTCGCAAAACGGCGCCAAAGACGACACGAAGAAGCGCACTCGCGCCAAAGCCACCTCGCCAAAGGCCAAAACTCAAGACAAGGCTAAACAAGAAAAAGGCAAAACAGCAACCAAGGCAAGCAGCGACACTGCTGCCGGCGACAAAACCGACAAAAAAGCCACCGATAAAGATAACAGGTCCAAAGCCTCGCAACCACAAGCCAACGACGGCGACAAAGCCGCTCCAAAGGCAAAAAGAGGCCGCAGCGCCAAGCAAGCTCAAGCTGCCACCGACAACAACACTGCCCAACCGACAACCGAGGCCGAAGGCCAGCAAGCGCAGGACCAAGCCCCCAAGACTCCTCGCCAGCGCAAGCGCATAGTTCGCTCTGCCGGCAACGACCAGTCGCAAGACCAGACAAACGACACGCCAGCAGCACCACAAGTGCCACAAGCAGCCGATGCACAAGTCACACAGTCTGTAGCCCCAGATGCTGCCACCACTCACGACACTCCGCAAGCCTACAGTGCAGACGCAGCTCAAGAGCCAGCCGAGCCAGTTGCCGAAGCTGACAAAACTCCACAGTCCGATTTCATGGACTTGTTTAGCCCGTCTGAAGCTCCCAAGCAACACCAGCGCACATCTTCTCTCGACGCTTTCTTCAACACCGGGTCAGTGCAGACATTCAAGCCTCGCACTAAGGAAGAAAAAGAAAAAGATGCCAAAATCGAGGCCGAAAAGCGCAAGCGCGAAGCCGAGGAAGCAGCCAAGGCGCCTATTCTCATTCAAGAGCCAAAACCCGAAAAAGGAAAAGCCGCATCTTCAAGCAAAAAGAAGAAAAAGAAAAATCAGCAGCAAGCGCAAGCCGATGCACAGCAGCTCGCCGACAACCCCTATGCCAACAATCCTTACGATTTCGAAGGCATACTCACAGGCACAGGCGTGCTCGAAATCATGCCCGACGGCTATGGCTTCTTGCGTTCATCTGATTATAACTATCTCACCTCGCCCGACGACATCTATGTGTCACAAGCACAAATCAAAAACTTGTGCCTCAAAACCGGCGACGTTGTGGAGTGCTCCATACGTCCGCCAAAGGAGGGGGAGAAATACTTCCCAATGTGCAAGGTCATGAACATCAACGGCCGTTCTCCAGAATATGTGAGAGACCGCGTTCCGTTTGAGCACCTTGTGCCATTGTTCCCTAACGAGAAATTCAACCTCGTCAGCAAAAATCACCCCAACATATCCACTCGTGTGGTCGATATGTTCTCACCCATCGGCAAAGGTCAGCGCGGACTCATCGTTGCTCCGCCAAAGACAGGTAAGACTGTCTTGCTTAAAGACATTGCCAACGCCATATCAGAGAACCACCCCGACACCTACATGATTATCTTGCTCATAGACGAACGTCCAGAGGAGGTGACCGACATGGCTCGCAGCGTCAATGCCGAGGTTATAGCTTCCACATTCGACGAGTCGGCCGACCGTCACGTCAAAATTGCCGAGCTTGTGCTCGCCAAGGCAAAACGTATGGTTGAGTGTGGCCACGATGTGGTGATTTTGCTTGACTCTATCACTCGTCTGGCTCGTGCCTACAACACCAACGCTCCTGCTTCTGGCAAAATTCTCTCCGGTGGTGTTGACGCCAACGCCTTGCAGCGGCCCAAGCGATTCTTTGGTGCTGCGCGTAACATTGAGGGTGGCGGTAGCCTTACAATCATTGCCACAGCGCTCATTGAGACCGGCTCTAAAATGGACGAGGTAATCTTCGAGGAGTTCAAGGGAACTGGCAATATGGAGCTTCAACTCGACCGCAAACTCGCCAACAAGCGAATCTTCCCAGCTGTTGACATCATCGCTTCAAGCACTCGCCGCGACGATTTGCTGCTCAATCAAGACACACTCAACCGCATGTGGATTATGCGCCGCTTCTTGAGCGACCGCAATTCCATCGAGGCAATGGAGTTTATCAAAGACCGCATGCAGCGCACCCGCACCAACGAGGAGCTGCTCATGACAATGAACGACTAACCCACGCACTCTCATGGCACGCATCATCAGCATTGACTACGGCAAAAAACGCACAGGCATTGCGGCTACTGACCCCCTGAAGCTCATAGCCAACCCCGTCGGCACTGTCGAGACCAAAAGCCTTATCACTTTTCTCAAGGATTATTTGGCGGCCAACAGTGTTGAGCTTATCGTGGTGGGCAAACCGTCGCAGCTCAATGGTCAGCCCAGCGAGTCAATGCGCTACATCACCCCATTCGTCGAGTCGTTGAAGCAGACGTTCCCAAATGTACCAGTGGTGTTCTACGACGAGCGTTTCACCTCCACCATAGCGCATCAAGCTATGATTATGGGTGGCATGAAAAAAAGCGACCGGCAGAAAAAAGCCAATGTCGATTGCATTGCTGCCACCATCATTCTCAATGACTATTTACAAAGCATTAACTCAAAAATATGACACTTCCTGTTTATATCTACGGCCACCCCGTGCTTCGCAAAGTTTCAGCCGAAATCGACCAGAACTATCCCGATTTGGCTAAACTCATTCAAAATATGAAAGACACCATGTATGCCAGCAACGGCATCGGCATTGCTGCACCACAGGTTGGTCTTAACATACGCCTCATCTACATCGACGTTGACGTGATTTCTGACGACATGCCAGAGTTAAAAGGCAAAAAATTCGTGCTAATCAATCCAGAGCTGACCATCGACGAAACCAGCAAGACTGTTACTCGCGATGAAGGCTGCCTCAGTCTGCCAGGCATCAGCGAGAGCGTCACTCGCCACAGCAAAATCCACCTCAAGTGGTTCGACGAAAACTGGGTTCAGCACGAAGAAGACATTGAGGGCTACCTCGCGCGTGTTGTTCAGCATGAATACGACCACCTCGACGGCACGCTGTTCATCGATCACATATCGCCCATTCGCAAGCAGCTCATTCGAGCCAAGCTCAACAACATCGTCAAGGGTAAAGTGCGCTGCGACTATCGCATAAAAGGCTTCAAACCATCGCACAAGCGCTGATTTCCATTAGACTAAAGCAACTTGAGTTTTTTCGGGTTACGCCTTTTTTTCATAGCTTTGCAGCGATAGAGCAAACCTGCCGTTTTTTATGCTTGTGAGTTGTGCCCTATCAAACAGTAAATTCATCAAAAAAAATCTTATAGCTTTATGAAACTATTCAAATCAACCATCGCACTGGCTTTAGCCATGACTTTAGCTTTCGCCGTTCCTGCAAGCGCACAAATCCGTTTTGGTGTCAAGGCAGGTGTTGCAATCAACAAATTGCATTTCAGCAACGATGCCATCAACGAAAACTTCAACAGCAACAACCGCTCCGGTTTCACAGGCGGTGTCATGACCGAAATCGGCTTGCCACTCACCGGTCTTTGCCTCGACGCTTCACTTCTCTACGCACACCGCTCGGGCGAGGTGGTGCTCAAGAACACCAGTTCCAATGTCGGCGACGAAACTTTCAAGCGCGACTATATCGACATTCCTATTAATCTGAAATACAAATTCAGTTTCCTCGGCACAGGCAACTTCATTGCGCCATTCCTCACCACTGGTCCCGACCTGGCTATACTTGTCAGCGATAATGGCAACGATTTTCTTGAGAACAAACGCTCTGTGTGGGGTTGGAACTTCGGCTTCGGCGTAGAGCTTCTCAAGCATCTCCAAGTTGCGGCTTCATACGGTTGCGGCCTGTCAAAGTCAATCAACGACAAAATAAAGAACGAAACCGGCGTAGATGCCGTGGTTGTTGATGGAAAAGACCACTGCTGGACTATCTCGGCAGCCTACCTGTTCTGACACATTCAAGCGTGCCATTAGCACGCATCACACGCACATACAGTCAATACCCTCTGATCAAGTTGCAGCAATTCGCGTCGAGGGTATTGCTTTTTGCCCACACTCACCCATAATAATTCTTAAAAAGAGCCTCATTGCGCTTCCTTTTTTCTTTGCCAACATTTAGTTTGCTTGGTCGTTATGATAAAATATGGTAGATTTGCATAAAATTTTAATCAAAGCTTACAAATGAAGAAATCATTATTTCTCGCATTACTTTTCATTATCTCTGCCACTTGCGTCCCTTCTTACGCGCAATCCCGCTGGGGTGTAACATTAGGTGGCAACTACAACGAAATCCACTTCAAGCAAACCGACATATTCCCAGTTGACAAGAGTTTCGGGTTCACAGGCGGTGTTTCTGGTGAGCTTATGTTCTCCGGAGTAGGTTTCGGTTTCGGAAGTTCGTTGCTCTACACACAGCGCCGTGGCACACTTCATCTTGGCGACAAAAAAGTGTGGTCGTCCAGTGGCATAGGCACTGAAGATTGCACACTCCATTATCTCGACATTCCAATTGATTTGAAATTCCGCTATCGCAATATGCAAGGATTTGAAAACACTCTGGCACCTATGGTTTTCGCCGGTCCCATGTTCTCATTCCTCGTTGGCCACAGCAATGTTGCCGACGCGTTGAAATACAAGACCCTCAACGTCATGATGCGCCTCGGCGCTGGCTTTGAGCTGTTCAACAAAGTGCAGATTGCCGGTAGCTATAATTTCAGCATAGGCGAAGCATTGCGCACCAAGGTGCTCGACGACAACATAGCCAAAAACCGTTGCTGGACTGTCACAGCCACTTACATGTTCTGACACAAAACTCATAATGACCGAACCGTGGAGTGCAGCGCTCCGCGGTTCTTCATTTCCAGCCTCATTGCCAAAAACATCAAAAAAATATAATCCATACAAACTAAAAAAACGTATATGAAACGCAACTTACAACTGCTGTTGGTAGTGCTAATCGCCCTCACCACACTCAAAGCTTCTGCGCAGACAAAAGCCAAAACCACAAAGCAAAAATACGACATCGCCGCATTTCTCTATCCGGCCTATGCTTCCGACGACCCACGGCTTCGCCCGTTCTGGCCCTCTGGCATGGGTGAGTGGGAAACCGTCATGACCATGCAGCAGCGTCACCCAGGCCATTACTGGAACCGCAAGCCATTGTGGGGCTATGTCAACGAGGCCGACTCCGCCGTAATGTCTATGGAGATTGACCAGGCCGTGAGCCATGGTGTCAACGTGTTCATCTTCGACTGGTATTGGTTCGACGACCGCCCATTCATGGAAACCACTCTACGCAACGGCTTCCTCAAGGCTCCCAACAACAAAAAAATGAAGTTCTATCTCATGTGGGCAAACCACGATGTGCTCAACCTCTGGGACACTCGCCTCTATAACGTCAACGAAAACAACGTAATCTGGCAAGGCAAAGTGAGCCGCGAGCAGTTTGAGCGCATCTGCAAGCGCAACATAGAGCTTTATTTCAAGCTGCCAAACTACTATAAAATCGACGGCAAACCGGTGTTCATGATTTACGATGTCAAAAACCTCATCGACGGTCTTGGCGGAGTTGAAAAAACCGCAGACGCCCTCAAATGGTTCACCGACGAGGTGAAAAAAGCTGGTTTCCCCGGTCTTGACATACAGCTCACCATGTGGGCACCAAACCTCAATTACAGTGGACTTGACTCCAACAAAACCGACACTCCTGAAAACGATTTCGTCAAAAAACTCGGTTTCACAAGCTCCACCCACTATCAGTTCTGCCACTACCTGTGGATGGACGACGAGTATAGCAACATTCTCAAAAAAGCCAAAGAAGAATGGTATAAAATCGACTCCAAGTTCGATATTCCCTACTATCCTCACGTGAGCATCGGCTGGGACAACAGCCCTCGCATGGAGAAAAGCATGCGCGTGCGCAACAACACACCAGAGGAGTTTGAAAAAGGTCTCCGCATGGCAAAAAAATATGTTGACAGCCACCCAAAGCAAGTTCCACTTATCACAATCAACAGTTGGAACGAGTGGACCGAAACGAGCTACATGGAGCCTGACAACGTGTATGGCTACGGCTACCTCAACGCCATCAAAAAAGTGTTCGTTGACAACAAATAACATCAAACGGCACTTTCCACATATCGCCCCAAAATAAAATCGGAGCTTCAATCCCACCAAAAATGCGCCACACCACATGCGGCGCATTTTTTATTATTGCTGTCCGATAAAAAATTGTTATAGCAAAATTTCAAGGCTCGGCTGATGATAATCAGCGGCCGAGTCTGCTGTTTTACATATCCAAGCCCCTTAGTCAAAAAGAGATGGTTCCGGAGGAGCACTGGAAGCTTCGGAAAGAATATTTTCCCAGTCCGTTTCCGGATTATTGAAAAGGCAGCAGAAGTCCACATAATACATGAGCGTAATTCTGACCATTGTCGCCAGACCGGAGAAACTCCATTTTCTGGTCAGCCCTTTCTGCATGACCATCAACAGGAGGTTGGCTATCAATGTCACCCATATCTGTATCTTGATGGCATTTGCACTCTCTCCGTAAAAATATTTCTGGGGAAAGTTCTGCTTCATCTGCTTGAACAGCAGTTCAATCTCCCATCGCTGACGGTAGATGGCGATGATTTCTGCCGGATCATATTCCAAGTCATTGGTCAGCAATGATATGAGCTTGTGTTTCTGCCCGGCAACATATGTTATTATGCGCGCATGATGATGTATGGTCTCACCTGTTTTAATCGTTTTGGCAAGACTATCAGCTCCCGTCTGCCGGCATCTACATCATAGCCAGCGAAAATGCAAAATCCAAAGTCGCTGTGCAGTAATCATCGCATTGCGCAGAAGAAATAGGCTCACACTCGAGCTTGCAAACAAAAAGCTGTGGCGTTTAACTTCGTCACAGCTTTTTCAGTTTCTTCACCTGCGCAGCGTGCAATCATGCAACGCCGCCAAACATGGCTTTCAGCATTTCACCAGCATGCCGTCAGCCACAGCTTGAGCCGCAGACTCTCCTTTTGTGGCAGCTGCTATCGCCAAGGCAAATGCCGTGGCTGCAGCAGGGCCGTTTCCTGTTATTATGTTGCCGTCAACTGCCACTTGACCATTGCCAACAACTGCGCCTTTCATGCCGACTTCCATGCCCGGATAGCACACTGCTTTCTTACCATTGAGCAAGCCAAGCGGACCAAACACCACCGACGGCGAAGCGCATATTGCTGCTATGCCGCCACCTTTGGAGTTCTGTTTAAGCAAGGCATCGCACACTGCATGGCAGTTTGCAAGATTAGTTGCTCCTGGCATTCCTCCAGGCAAAATCAGCCATTGCGCATTGTCAAGGCTCACATCGGCTATCGTTGTGTCGGCTTTCACCACCACTCCGTGAGCGCCTGTCACTTCAGCGGTTTCGTTTATCGAAACCATTTCCACACCCATGCCTGCTCTGCGCAGCACATCTACTGCCGTCAATGCTTCAATCTCCTCAAAGCCGTCGGCAAAAAACACATAACTTTTGTTCATAGCTCTTTATATTTTTATTAATTAAAATTTCTTTTTTCATCAACTCCGCGCCTCACAACTCGTCGCCCTGGAATATGCTGTTTGCTGCCAAATAGTTGTCAAGCAAATTTGTAAACTCATAGTTTTTCAGTCCCCACTTTGGACTAATCAGCAAGTCGGCAGGTGATTGCGACACAAACCGTTCTATCGCTATTTGCCGCGGAATTTTCCGTATTATTTTTGAACACAGTTCCACATACTGTTCCGCAGTCCATTTTGCCACGCTCACCTCACCACTTGCCACCTGACATGCGAGCTTTGTTCCTTTCACAATCTGCATTTGGTGAAACTTCAGCGTTGACAGCGGCAACGCCGACACCGCTTCTGTTGTGTGCATCATGTCAGCAACGGTTTCATTTGGTAAGCCTAAAATCAAGTGTGCGCCGCAATCCAGCCCACACTCATGCGTCAGCCTTATGGCTTCTGTGCTTTCAGCCCATGTGTGCCCCCGATTTATGCGCACCAGCGTGTCGTCGTTAGCAGTTTCCACGCCATACTCCACAATCACCTTAACCTGCCGCCCAAGCTCTCCAAGATATTCAAGCAGCTCGCGGTTCACGCAGTCAGGGCGCGTGGCTATCACTATCCCCACCACATCACTCACTGCAAGAGCCGCTTCATACAGCTTCTTCAGCTCTGCCACATCAGCGTATGTGTTTGTGTAAGCCTGGAAATAGGCCATATATTTCATCGTCGGATATTTCCTTGCAAAAAACACCTTGCCCTCTTCCAATTGCTGTGCCACAGTCAGTTTCGGTTTGCAATAATCAGGGCTGAATGTCTGATTGTTGCAATAAGTACAACCACCCACCCCCTTGCTTCCGTCGCGGTTTGGACAAGTGAAGCCAGCATTAACCGAAATTTTCTGCACCTTGCAGTCAAAAAAACGGCTCAAATATTCCGAGTAGTCAGTGTAATGCTTCTTTTTCACAAATGCACAGTTTTATTCAGCAAATAGCAGTCAAGCACCACCAGAGCCGCCATTGCTTCCACTATCGGCACCGCCCTCGGCACCACACACACGTCGTGCCGTCCTCCTGGGTGCATCACCACAGGGTGGCCTTGGTCGTCTATGGTCTCTATGTCGCGAGCCATGGTGGCTATCGGCTTAAATGCCACTCTGAAATATATGTCCTCGCCATTGCTTATGCCGCCCTGTATTCCACCAGAGTTGTTGCTCCGTATGGTTATACAGCCGTTGTCATCGGTAATGAAATTATCAAGAGTCTCACTTCCCATCTTGTTGGCAAACCCGAAACCGAGTCCATATTCAAAGCCCTTGGCTGCATTTATACTCATCATGGCGGCAGCGAGTTTGGCTTGCAGCTTGCCAAACACAGGGTCGCCAAACCCCACAGGCACACCTTGCACCACGCACTCTATCACGCCGCCCAGTGTGTCATTTGCGGCCTTGGAGGTTTCGATTTCCGTTGCCATAAGCTTTGCCACAGCATCGTCAGGGCATCTGACGGCGTTAGTGTCAATCCTTGACAAATCCAGCTCTTTGTAGTTGCCAGTGATTTTCGCACCGCCTATTTGCTGGGTGTAAGCGGTGATTTTCACCCCCAGCTGGTCAAGTGCCTGCATGGCAAGTGCCCCGGCAGCCACTCGTGCCAGCGTTTCCCTTGCCGACGAGCGGCCGCCACCACGAGGGTCTCTCAACCCATATTTCTTGTCAAATGTGTAATCGGCATGCGAAGGTCTATACACATGTGCCAACTCGTCATAGTCAGCCGACCGCGCATCGTGATTGCGCACCTCAAAAGCTATTGGCGTGCCCAGAGAGCGACCGCCGTAAATTCCAGAAAGAAATTCCACCTTGTCATTCTCCTTGCGCGGCGTCGTCAGCTTCGACTGTCCAGGCCGTCTGCGGTCAAGCTGAGCCTGCACTTTGCCGGCATCTACCGCCACTCCGGCAGGGAAGCCGTCGAGCACACCACCCAGAGCCACGCCGTGCGACTCTCCAAATGTCGTCAGGGTCAATATGTCGCCTATCGTATTTCTCATTGCGTACAATTCGTTTTTGTCGTTGCCCAATATATGTTCTCCGAGGCACACTCTGCCCACGAGTCACACTTTTTGGCAATAATTAATCCTCTTTTCGCAAAAGTATAAAAAAAACGCAGGATTTTTGTGTACTTTTGAGCATCAAAATTCTTTATGAGCTTTAATTTATGAAATTTCGTTTTGTCATTGCTTTAGCATTAGCGTGCGCGGGTGTCCACACGGCTTCAGCCCAATCATTATCTCGCTCCGAAGCCGATAGTTTCTTCACGCGCCTTTGCGCCACAACCACCGACAGTGCCAAGGTTCTCATCGACCAAAAGCTCAACTCCACTGCCAAGCCCAACGAAATATTAAAGCTCGCCGACTCTGCCGAAGCCACACTTGGCTCTCCGGCAAGCCCTGCACACAACGAGGTGCTTTACACTTACTTTCTCCAGTCAGTTGTGGCAAGCAAAAAGTTGTCAGAAAACGACAAGCTCCGTCCGTCATTACTGCTTGAAAACTCTCAAAAAAACCAAGTTGGCACCACTGCCGCCCCCATTGCCTACCAGCTCCCCGACGGCACCACTCACAGCACTCAAGATGCAACAACGCCACTCACACTAATCTACTTCAACGACCCCGATTGCGATGCTTGTCACAAGGTCAAAGAAAACATAGCCGCCAGTGCATTTCTAAGCCACTTGTGCAGCAGCAACAAGTTGTCGATAATTGGCATTTATCCATTTAACGACAAAGCCAAGTGGCAATCACAATCACTCCCGGCATTTGTTGCCAATGGCTGGGACTACACACAAAGCATCGACGAAGAAGCCACCTACGACCTCCCCACCATGCCGTTGTTCTATTTGCTCGACGACAACAAAACCGTCATTGTCAAAAACGAGCCAAGCCTGAAAAAAATTGAGAAAACCATCGCCGACCTTATTTCCACAAGTCACAATTAATCGGCGACAAGCACACCTATTGGCGACCCAGCACGGCAAGGCTTCACCGCATCACACAAGCCTCAGAGTCACATATTCGGTTGCGCCTTTCTCCACCACAAACTCGGCAGCCGAGCGATAGCCTGCCACCCACACTATTTTGCCGTCGGCTTCAAGCAGCCAAGCGTCGCGCTTGTCCTTCATCAGCAACTTCATGTTGGCAAAAAGGTCGCTAAGCAATTTAGTTCCGTGCATGCCAAACGGCTTAAAACGGTCACCGTCACGCCAGTGCCGCATGACCACTTTTTTGCAATTCAAAATCGATTTACTAAACGCAACTGTTGTTTTTCCGTCACACTCGGCAGCGTCAAATACGCGTCCGCCAGCAATCCCGCATTGCATTTCCACTGGCTCGTGTATCAATTTGCTGTGTAAATCTATAGCATATTCGGCTTCATCTTTTGGTTTATGAACTAAAACTTCAAGTTTGTCACGTTCCACCCACAGCTCATGGCTGCTTGAGAAAAACGATTTTCCTGTTTTTTCACCATTCCTAAGTGCTGCAACAATCTCTTTGCATTGCAGCCTGTTGAATCCAAATGGTTTCAAGATTTCAAACAGCAGGACCTCGCAGTTTTCGTATGCAAACAGACAATCGCGGTCTATCAAAAACTCACCTTCGGCGTTGTAGTTGTCACACACAATCAGTCGTAACACACCCACAGCCTCCTCATAAAGCCGCAAACATTCCTGTGTGTTTGTTATAGTTTTTGTCAGCGTGTTTTCTGCGTCAGGAAAGTCTGCATATACTTGCGGTAGCACCTTGTTGCGCAGTTTGTTTCTTTTCACGTCACACTCCAAATTTGTGCTATCCACCACCGACGCCTGACCCAGGTCTTCCAAATAGGCCACTATGTCGCTACGCCCCAGGCACAGCATCGGCCGCACCACATATCCGTTACGCGCCCTCATGCCGCCCAAGCCTGATATGCCAGTACCGCGCAATGCGTTCAGAAAAAACGTCTCTATGTTGTCATCGCGGTGGTGCGCCACAGCTATGCAGCTGCAGCCCTCATCTCGTCTCACGCCCTCAAACCACTCATAGCGCAGTTCGCGGCAAGCCATTTCCACCGACACTCCATACTTCTTTTGATAAGCTGGCACATCAAAGTCAACCACCCTCAACGGCACATTCAAGCCACTGCAAAGCTGCCTAACAAACCGCTCATCTCGCATCGACTCCTCTCCACGCAAATGAAAGTTGCAATGCGCTGCCACGCACTCAACGCCCATGCCAATCAGCACACGCAGCAGAGCCACCGAGTCGGGTCCACCACTCAATGCAACCAGCACTCTGTCAGCCAACGAAAAGAGCCTGTTTTCCTCAACATAGCTCGCAACTTTCGCCTCCACTAAGTTTTTTTCCATATCACAAAAGTACTAATAAATAATATTTTTAGTAACTTTGCTTGAATTTATTACACACTGAGAATTATGCTACAAGACAAAATAGATTTGCTGGCCTCTCAAATCAAAGAGCTTAAAGCAAGCAACGAGGAGGCACTTGAGGCGTTAAGAATAAAATATTTGAGCAAAAAAGGCGAAGTTACAGCCTTATTCAACGACTTCCGCGAAGTGCCAAAAGAGCAGAAACGCGAGCTGGGTCAACGACTCAACGAACTCAAGAAGCTGGCTACCGACAAGCTGGCCGAACTGAAAGAAAGCTTCAAGGAGCAGGAAAAAGAAGCGCATAAAATCGACATCACGCGCCCAGCAGCTCCCATTGAGCTTGGCACACGCCACCCCATTTCTCTCGTAAGAAAACAAATCATCGACATATTCTCACGCATAGGCTTCACCATTGCCGACGGTCCAGAGGTTGAAGACGACAAGCACGTGTTCACCATGCTCAACTTTGCTGCCGACCACCCGGCACGCGACATGCAGGACACTTTCTTCATCAACACCAACCCCGACGATGTGACCAAAAACGTGGTTTTACGCAGCCACACTAGTTCTGTGCAATCACGCGTCATGGAGCACACCCAACCTCCTATCCGCATCATCTGCCCAGGACGCGTATATCGCAACGAGGCCATCACAGCTCGTGCCCACTGCTTCTTCCACCAGATTGAAGGTCTGTACATCGACAAAAACGTGACTTTTGCCGACTTGAAGCAAACGCTTCTCTACTTTGCTAAAGAACTTTTCGGAGCCGACACTAAAATTCGCCTCCGTCCATCATACTTCCCATTCACAGAGCCATCAGCCGAAATGGACGTTTCGTGCATGCTTTGTGGCGGCAAAGGCTGCGGCTTCTGCAAAAACACAGGTTGGGTTGAAATTCTCGGTTGTGGCATGGTTGACCCAAACGTGCTTGAGGCTTGCGGCATAGACAGCTCAATATATTCAGGCTATGCTTTCGGTGTGGGTGTGGAACGCATCACCAACCTCAAATACATGGTCAAAGACCTCCGCATGTTCTCTGAAAACGACGTGCGTTTCCTTGAGGAATTTGAGGCTGCGCACTGATTTGTCGCAAGAAATAACACAACGACATCAATTTTCTAAAAATACAGGCATCTCTAAATCTCGTTTTTTAGAGATGCCTTTCATTTAAGAGCAAAAAGCTATGACACAAAAAGAGCGTTACACAAGCGTTTTAAGCTATTTCGCCAAGCAAATGCCAAATCCGACCACAGAGTTGCACTACAACAGCCCTTTTGAAATTCTCGTGGCCGTCATGCTGTCGGCTCAGTGCACCGACAAGAGAGTCAACCTCGTCACCCCGGCACTCTTCAAGTCCTACCCCACGGCTCAAGCCATGACAAAAGCTACTGCTGCCGACATTCTCCAATTCATCAGCAGTGTTTCTTACCCTAACTCCAAGGCCAAGCACCTGCAAGCCATGGCAGCCATGCTCATTGATAAATTTAATGGTGAAGTGCCCGACAACATGACTGACCTCACCTCGCTTCCAGGCGTGGGGCGCAAAACAGCCAATGTGGTCATGGGAACGGTTTTCAACAAACCCACAATCGCAGTCGATACCCATGTGTTTCGTGTCGCCAACCGCATAGGCTTGGCCAAGGGCAAAACTCCACTTGAAGTGGAAAACACGCTCACCAAAAACATACCGCCAGAATTGCGCTACAAGGCCCACCACTGGCTTTTGCTGCACGGCCGCTACATCTGCAAGTCGCAACGCCCCGACTGCCTCAACTGCCCCATTACGCAATTCTGCGCCCATTTTTCCAAGCTATCCAAGTAACACAATAGCTCGCATCGCTATCAGAACAGCCAACTCACAAATACAACGACAAAAAAGAGCAACCTCACGCAAGGTTGCTCTCATTTTTTATCCTTCAGATTTCAGAATCTCTGCTTAGAAGCGATAGCCAAATGAGATTTGTATATTGCCGTTCTTGCAGTCATAGTCTTTCACGTCGAAAGTCTTAGTCAGACCCATTGTGTAGCGAGCTTGCAGGAACACGTTCTCAGCCAAGTTGTAAGTGCCGCCCAAACCAAGACCGAAATCCACAGCCTTAGTGTTGTCCTTGAGGTCAACAGCCTTGTCAACGTCCTCAATTGAATACTTGCTGTAAACGTTGATACCGAGTTGCGGACCAAAGTCGATAGAGAAGTTTGGAGTAGCATACCACTTAAACATCACCGGAATGTTGATGTAGTTGGTAGTATAAGTTTGTTTCTTGTCGAGATATTGGTCAATCACGCCTACGCCTGTTTTCTTGTCAGAAATCTTGAACTTGCCACCTTGAGATGCAAACACAATTTCAGGAGCCACACCAAAGTTTGAGTTGAACTTGTATTCCATGAACACACCTGCCTGATAAGCTGGCTTCATGCCGTGATTCACGTCCTCGCCCCAGAAGTTGGTCATGTCAAAACCTACCTTAGCTCCAAATTTCACTTGTGCAAACGATGCGCTAACTCCCATAAGAGCCACAAGCGCCAATGTAAAAAACTTTTTCATTTTTCAAATAAATTAAATTAATATTAAAGTTTATCGAGATTTGAACGCACGGCCGACTTCCGCCTTTTCTCAAATCATGACACTTTGACCACGCAACCCACCATTTAGTTTAACGGCAAAGTGCAACTTTTCCATTTAAGAACACTTTTTCACCCATAAAGGACATTTTATAGACATTTTTCATACATATTTTTTCGATAAACCATGCCTTTTTCATACCATAAAAACAGATGGGCGCTGCCGCACTAGCAACACCCATCTACCCTTATTATCCGCACTTTTTTTCTAAATCACATCATCATTTTGTGGTGATTTCGTATGTGCCTTGAGGCAACGTAAACGACACCTTGCCGTCAGCAGTCTTCATGTCGGTTGCAAGCTTGCTGCCTTTCTTGATTTCGGCAGTGCTACCCGGCAACGACAATTTTGCGGTAGAGCCAACCGGTATTATCACCTCAAAGTCAATCTTACCGTTTTCGGCACGCTTCCAGCCCACTTTTGCAAAGCCGAATGGAGTTTCATATCCATAAGAAGCCGAGTTGAGTTTTTCAGGAATAATTGGAGCTACAACCATTTCCTTGAAGCCTGGAGCGTTCTCGTCGTAGCTCAAACCAGCTACTTGGCGGTAGAACCACACCAATCCGCCACCAAACATAGGGTGATTTCTTGAATTGTTACCGTCCCATTGCTCCCATGTCACGGTTGCGCCATGCGCAATCCAGTTGCCGAAACTCGGGAAATCGGTCTTGTTCATAGCCTCGTATGCCACCTCGTTCATGCCATATTTTGCCAGAGTCTGGAAGAACAGCGATGTACCGTAAATGCCGGTGTCAAGGTGACCGCCATTGGCGGCTATATCCTTTTTCAATGCAGCTTTCACGCGAGCCTCTTGGTTAGCCGGCACACCCATTGCCAAGGCAAATATGTTGCCGCCGTATGCGCCATAAGAGCCAGCCTTCTCATCATAGAATTTCTTGTGGAACGCAGCCTTTATGTCCTCTGCCAGGCGGAAATATTTGTTTGCTTCTTCGGTCTTGCCGAGGATTTTTGCTGTCTTGGCGGTGATTTCAGAGCAATACCAGTAATACCATGTGTGAACCAACGGGCGTGACAAAAGCTCATAAGGCGGAACCCATTCGCCAAGTGTCTGCCAATACTGTGGGTCGCACTTCTCCATAATGTTGTCCTTTACCCATGTCTGCATATACGATATGTGGTGCTTCATGGCATCATAGTTGTCAGCCAGCATCTTTTTGTCGCCGTAATACTTATAGAACTCCCACGGCATGATGTTCATGGCAGCTCCCCAGGGCACACCGCCTCCGGCTCCTGGTTCCCATGGCGCGGCATTTGGCACAAATCCGGTAGTCTTGTTTTGCGAAGCTCTGATTTCTGCAATCCATTGGTTGTAGAATGAGGCTGCGTCCAAGTTTGCCATTGCGGCAGGGCAAGCCACCTCGCCGTCACCAGTGTAGGCCAGACGCTCGCGGTGCGGGCAGTCGCTGGCTATTGAGCCGTGCATGTTGTCGAGCTGACTGCGCACATAGGCATTGTTTATCTTGTTGAACAAATCGTTTGAGCACTCAAATTTTCCCGAAACAGGCACGTTTGAGTTCACTGCCTCGGCAGTTATATTTTCAGCTGTCATTTCACCAGGCCAGCCTTTAACCTCAAGTTGGCTGAACACAAACCAAGAGAAGTGCGTGCGATAGTCCTCATTGCCCTTACCGCTCAACACATATTTGTTTATTCCAAGACGCGACTCACAGATATACTTAATGTCAATCGTGTCGCCTTTTGCACCGTTTATTTTCTTCAAGTGAGCCCAACCGGCAATCTCCACCGGGAACGACACCTTGAAGTGTCCGTCACCCAACTTTTCTATCTTGATTGGTTTGAACGTCTCTGTCACGCGGTCGGCAGGTCCGCTTTGAGCCACAAGGTGACCGTATGGAGCTTTGCGCGCCACAGCATTTTGCCACGACGAGTCGTTGTAGCCGGCTGTTGCCCAGCCGTCGTGCTCAAGGCGAGCGTCATACACCTCGCCCACATATATGCCGTCTTCCACAATCGCGCTCTTGGCTGCCTTCCACGAAGTGTCGGTGGCAATCACGTCGCTTGTGCCGTCGGCATACTCTATCACTATCTGACCATACAGGCGCGGAGAGCCATAAGGCTCCGGACTGCCAGAGTTGATTGGGTCATAAAATCCGTTGCCCAGAGCCACGCCCACAGCGTTTTTGCCCTGCTTCAGCAGAGCTGTGATGTCATAGCCCAGATAGAGCACGCGATAGTCAGTGAAATTGTCTTGCACAGCAATCGAAGCCGTTTCTATGCCTGGACGCTTGCCCCAGTTTGCCTGGTTTGGCGCAAGCACATCGTCGCTCACCTTGCTGCCGTTGCAATACATTTCAAAGTAGCCCAAACCGGTTCCAAAGAATTTTGCCGATTTAATTGGCTTGTTCACGTCAAACTCTTTGCGGAACAGCGGTGCAGGGAATTTCTGACCACTATATTTAATGGCTTTTTCGCCTTGCCACGGAGCACCTATCCACTGGCATTTCCAGTCCGATGCGTTTAGCATGCCCATTGTCCAGTGGGCAGTTTCGCTCCACTTCGACTCCTTGTTGTCTTGGTCCCACACTCTCACTCGCCAGTAATAGGTCTTTCCACTCTCAAGCTTCTTGCCCATATAGGGGATAAGGAGCGAGTTGGCATCGTTCATTTTCACTGTCCACACGTCGGCTTTGCCCTGCTCCAGCAGTTCTTTCGACGACGACACGCAAAGCTCATACGACGTCTGCTTAATGTTTTGTTTGCCCGACTTTGGCGAGTTCACCCACGAGAGCCGAGGCGATGTCACATCTACTTGTCCAGGGTTCTGTTGATATTCACATCTCAGTTTCGTTGGGGTTATGTCGCCGGCAAACGCTTGCAGCACACCTCCAACCAACATTGCGAATGTGAAAATCGAGAAGATTTTTTTTAGCATGTTGATATTTATTTAATGATTATTTGTTTATGCCATGTCTTAGCACCTACCAAAGTTACAAAATTTGCCGCAGCAAAACAACCGCTTCACACCATTCATCACATAATATTATGCCAAAATACAGCTTTACAAACTTGATTGTTACGAGCCTTTGCCCAAAATCAATTAACTTTGCACTCACATTATGACAGCGAATATCAACACAAAACAATATCTTGCCAACCCCATATTCCATTTGGTTGGCGATGTGGCCGACGCCCTGGGGCAGGACACCTACGTTGTGGGAGGCTTCGTGCGCGACAAGCTGCTTGGCCGCCACTCCAACGACCTCGACTTCGTGACCATAGGCAGTGGCATCGATGTGGCCAAGGCCGTGGCAGCCAAAATCGGGAACAAAAAGTCAACTCTAGCCGTGTTTAAGACCTATGGCACCGCCCAAGTAAAAACTCGCGGAATGGAGCTAGAGTTTGTTGGCGCACGAAAAGAGTCTTACAGCAAAGACAGCCGAAACCCTGTGGTGGAGAACGGAACTCTCGACGACGACCAGAAACGGCGCGATTTCACCATCAACGCCATGGCAATATCTGTCAACGCGAGCAGTTTTGGCACACTCCTCGACCCTTTCAACGGCATTGACGACTTGCAAGCCAAAATAATACGCACGCCGCTCGACCCCGATGTCACTTTCAGCGACGACCCGCTGCGCATGATGCGCGCAGTGCGTTTTGCCACACAACTCAATTTCAAGATTTACCCCGACACACTCGAGGCCATAAAGCGCAACTGCAACCGTATAAAAATCATCACCAAAGAGCGCATAGCCGACGAGCTGATGAAGATTGTCAAGTCAAAGCAGCCTTCCATAGGCTTCTTTCTGCTCAAGGAGTGCGGTTTGCTGCCGCTCATTTTCCCGGAGCTTGATGCTCTGTCGGGCACAGATGTGGTGAACGGTCGTGGCCATAAAGACAACTTCAAGCACACCATGCAGGTGCTCGACTCCGTGGCTCTCAAAAGCGACAACGTGTGGCTGCGCTGGGCTGCCATATTTCACGATATAGGCAAACCAGCCACTAAAAAATGGGACAATGCTGCCGGCTGGACATTCCATAACCACAATTTCATAGGCGAGAAAATGGTGCCGCGCATCTTCACCAAGATGCGTCTGCCACTCAACGAGCACATGAAATATGTCAAAAAGCTCGTGGGTCTGCACATGCGCCCCATAGCACTTGTGGAGGACGTGGTCACCGACTCCGCCGTGAGAAGGCTGCTTTTTGACGCCGGCGACGACATCGACGACCTGATGACCCTTTGCAACGCCGACATCACATCAAAAAATCAGGAAAAGGTGAAACGTTTCCACGACAATTTTGAGCTTGTGAAGCAGAAACTGGTGGCTATTGAAGAAAAAGACAAAATCCGCAACTTCCAGCCACCTATTGATGGTCTTGAAATCATGAAGACCTTCAATCTGCCACCGTCGGCAGCCGTGGGCAAAATCAAAGATGCCATCAAAGATGCCATTCTCGACGGCAAAATCACCAACACCTATGAGCAAGCCTACACATTCATGCTTACCACAGCTCGTGAGTGCGGCTTCGCCCCCACCTACGATGGTCTGCTGTGCTACACGTCTATCGACTCACCGATAGGCACACTTGGGCTTGCCGCCGCACCATCGGGCATATCAATGGTGGAGTTTGGCTTGGATAGTAACAAGGTTAACATGCTGGCAAAAAAGCTGAAACTCACTCCCTCCACCGCCCCATGCCCTCTGCTTGACCATTGCGCAGCTCAGCTGCACGACTATTTCGCTGGCAAACTAATCCATTTCTCCTTGCCAATAGTTATCGTTGGAACCGACTTTCAGAAAAAGACATGGCAAGCTCTGCGCACCATTCCCTACGGCACCACCATTTCCTACAAGCGCGAAGCCGAGCTCGCCGGCAGTCCGCAGGCATTCAGAGCCGTGGGCATGGCCAACAATGCCAACCAAGTGTGCATCGTCATTCCGTGTCACCGCGTGACTAATGCCGACGGCAGTTTGGGCGGATTTGGTGGAGGCATTGAGGTCAAAAAACAGCTTCTCGCTCTCGAAAAAGCCACTCTTGCATCACAAAGTGAGCTGAAACAAGCAACCAACAAAGATTAAACAGCATTGTTAATAATAGCGGAGCAGCCCGGCATTGGGTTGCTCCGCTATCGTTTATTGCTCGTGTATCTCGATTTCTGTTTCAGCACTTACTCATTTGCGAAATGTCACAAGGCGGTTATACACATAGTTGGCAAGTGTGTAGCACACCATGGCAATGAGCATCACCACATTTTGACCGGTATTTTTCATCGGTAGCCATGAAATCGTCATGTTCTTCATGCCCAATTCCTCAAGTAGCAGCCAGCTCACGGCGAGTTGCAAGCCCATGCACAGCAAGAAACCTACTACAAAAAGTACTGCCTCGCGCCCCAAGTTGCTCTTGGTCTTGAACACCCAAGTGCGATTCCACACAAAACTGTTTATCACGCCAAGCACATAGCCCACCACATTCGATATGCCATAGGATATGCCCAACTGTGTGTTCATCACATAAAACACCACCAGCGTGATTAAGGTGTTGCTCAAGCCTATCACGCCATATTTCAGCAGCTGAATTATTGTTTTGTATAGATTATTGTCCTTGTCTATATTAGCAGTTTCTTTCATTGTTATTGTCAAATTTTTTGTCGTCAACCGAGTCAAACACCGGTCCCGGCATCACCCAGTTATATTTCACCGCCAAAAATCTTATTGCAATCACAGCCGCGGCACAAGTCAACTGCTGCACGATGCTCGTACAACCCAACACGCCGCAAAGCCAATACACCACACCGCCGGCAATGCAAGCTGTAGCGTAAATTTCTTTTCTGAACACAAGCGGCACTTCGTTGATGAAAATGTCACGCAACACGCCGCCCATTGCTCCAGTTATTGTGCCCATGATTATGGCCACCCAAAATGGATAACCCATCATCAGCGACTTATATATGCCAACATCCACAAACAGGCCAAGCCCAAATGCGTCAAAAATGTAGAACGTGCCCTCTATTTTCACAAGATTTTTCTTGAAAGCAAGCACCACCACCAATCCCAATACTGTAGCCACTACATAAGCAGGATCAAGCATCCAGAATGGGTTTACGCCAAGAAAAACGTCACGCGTCGTGCCTCCGCCTATGGCTGTCACAAAGCCTATGGTGTAAGCTCCAAACCAGTCAAATTTCTTGACTGCGGCCAAGCGTATGCCACTTATGGCATAAAATGCCGTTGCCACAATTTCCAATATGAACTCAAACGTATCCATCTGCTTTTTCAAACAGCGTTTTTAGAATCTGTTAACTCGTCAAAACACAAAGTTACAAAAATATTCCGTCATAGTGCAGTGTCTCGCCTATTAGCATATTGTCATTTTCTCAAGTCTCGTCTCAAAAAGTGAACAGCACGAATGCACAGGCGTCCCAAATGGCGTGCGACACAATGAGTGCCACAAGGCTATGCGGGAAAAAACGATATATTAATCCCCAACAGCCACCAACAACCATAGCCGCCATAACCAACATGAAATTAAACGACCAAATGTGCACAAGTGTGTAGCATGCGGTGGCCAGCACAAAACCCACATTGGGGTCAAATCGTGCCATCAAACGGCGTTGCACAAACCCTCGCCAAAAAATTTCCTCGGCAGGGCCTATTATGAAAAGCAACAGCAGTGCTATAACCGCGGGATTGCTGCCGTCACGAATGGAGTAAATCATATCCACCTGCGGTCTGGCAAAGCTGAAGAGCATCTGCGACACTTTGTCGCCTATCCAGAACACCCACCACAGCAAAAAAGCTATAACCAAACCGGCTGCCACCTGTTTCAGGTCAAGTCGCAACGCCTTCCTGATATTTTCGCCGTCAGCCAACAGCGAAAAACCCGTCAGTGCTAAGGCGGAAATTGTCATTACCCACCAAAAATTGATGTGCGGCGCTGTCCATGGCGCAAACATCACAAACCACAGCACTGCGGCCAAAGCTATGCCGATGCACACCTTTTCCATTCCCATAGTCTTGTCTGTCACGGTCATGCCAATATGCCTCCTACCACAAACCCTATGGCATATAAAATGCCGAAAAGAAACTGAAATTGAGCCGTGCTTTGGTCAAGAAACCTTATGCCGGCCTCACCATTGCGAGGCGTTATCATCATGGTACGCAAGTTTTTTATTGCCACTGGCAGTGATAACCACGACAGCATTATCCACCAACTCAAGCCGCAAAGCAGGCAAAATGCAGCCACAAACAAATATGGCAACACTATCTCTGCCAAATATATCCATTGCGAGGCTGCGAAACCAACTCTGCCACACACGGTGTCGAGCCCGGCTCGCTTGTCATTGGCTATGTCGCGCGTGTTGTTGGCATGAAGTATCGCCACTATATGCAAGCCAAAAGGCAGGCTATATAGCAGCATCTCGGCATGATAGCTGCCAAATGCCACAAAGCATGTGCCCACTCCAGGCAAAAGCGCGAAACACAACAAAATGTCAATGTCGCCAAGCGCGTGCGACTTGAAGAAATAGTAAAACACAGGCAGCACCACAGCAAGCGCACCTATCCACCATGCCGCAAAACTTGAGTTCCACAGCAGGAAAACACCTATACACGCCCCTATGGCTATCAGCGTCAAGCCACAAGCCAATATCTCGAGCGGTGCAAACAGTCCTGAGCGTATCCATGTCACTCCATTCACACAATCTGGGCCATCTATGCCACGCACATAATCAAAATAATCGCTCACTAGATTGCCGCCGGCGTGCATTATCATCAGCAGAGGCAGGCATAGCACGGCATTGAGCCAGTTTATGCCCACAGCCCCACCGGTCTGGTTTGACAAATAGAATAAATAGGCCACAGTCACCAGCACCGGCACCGACGAGGTGGTGAACGACCATGGACGCGTGGCTATTAACCAATCTTTAAGGGTTCGGTTTTGCTTAATTTCCATTAGTGGTGTTTGATTTTTCTTTTGTTTTTTCAATGTTGCCGCTCTGGCACTATAATCACTCCTACCTCCGACAGTCCGTCAACAAACGAGCAGTTAGGCATGCGCTGCCACACAGCTATGCTTTTGGCTTCTTCTGGTTTCAGTCCTCTGAACACCACCACCTCACGCTGGTAGAGCGTGCCAAAGCCGCTCCCCACCCAGTTGCCATAAGTGTCGGCAATATCCACATCTACCTTTTCACGCTTCACGTTATAGGCGGTGTCAATGACATCAACTATCATAGAGAGGTTTTGAAACCTGTATTTGTTGGTATGCCTCACCACCAGCTTCACATCAAACAGGCACGAGGAGTCACCATATTGCGGCGTGAATGTAAACGGAGTCTTTATGTGCCAACCCTTTGCCGGCACATCATGAAACTCACTATATGAATTGGGCTTGGACGCACAACCGTCCAAGCTCATAATCATTATCATCAATCCAGCCAACAAGCCTATGAGCCTATTGGTTGTCCTTCTGTTGCTTATTTCCATCATTGACATTTGAATTTGGATTTTCCTTATGCAAATGATTGGGTTTACGTCTGCGTTGCTGATTGTTGTTGCGGCGTGGCTGCCCCTGGCCTTGGTGTTGAGGAGCATTATTGCCGCCGTCGGGCGCAAGTGCCGTTTGAGCCTGTGGGCGAGGTCTGCGGTCGCCACCTTGGGGTTTTCCACCACGGCGCGGCTTCCTCTCGTCGGCATTTTCAGCCGCTGGTTTGTCTGTGCCATTGCCTCGGCCTTGCGGCTTCGACCGACGCTGCCCGGTGCCCTGCGGAGCATTGCGGTCTTTGTCGCGGTCGCGGTGGTCACGGCCTTTGTCGCGACCACCTTTCTTACGCTTTTTCTTGTCAAATCGGCTTATGCTGTCCTGCCCTATGATGTCGCCAAAGGCTTTCTGCTCCTGCTTGCGCGACTCGTCGTCAAGCAGCAATTTCTCTGGCTTCACACCGTTTTTGTTTAGAGCCATGACCTCAAACACGCGGTCAGCAGTGAGCGTCACAAGGTTTGCCGGCACCGATTTATCGGTGGAGTATGTTATCTCGCGCTTAAATAAGTCGGCCTTAAACTGATAGTAAACGTTGTCTTTCGTTTCGAGCTGCACGTCTTTTGGCGGCATCTTCTTGCTTGCCTCCACATAAGTGTCAACCTCAAAGTTGATGCAACATTTCAGCTTGGCACACTGACCTGCCAATTTCTGCGGGTTGAGCGATATGTCTTGATAGCGAGCCGCGCTCGTTGACACCGACACAAAGTTGGTCATCCAGCTTGAGCAGCACAGCGGACGGCCACATGGTCCTATGCCTCCTATTCGGCCGGCCTCTTGACGCGCGCCTATCTGCTTCATCTCCACCCTTATCTTAAACACATCGGCAAGCACCTTGATGAGCTGTCTGAAATCCACGCGCTCATCGGCAATGTAATAGAATATAGCCTTGTTGCCGTCGCCTTGATATTCCACATCGCCTATCTTCATCTTCAAGTTAAGCTCCGTGGCTATCTTGCGCGAGCGTATCATTGTGTCAATTTCCTTGGCTTTTGCCTGCTCAAAACGCTCCAGGTCCTGCGGTTTGGCCTTTCTGAAAATCCTCAAAAATTCATAATCCGACCGAAGATTTGCCTTTTTAATCTGCAACTTCACCAGCTTGCCGGTCATTGCCACACGGCCTATGTCGTGACCCGGATTTGCCTCCACAGCCACCATGTCGCCCACTTGCAGGTCGAGGTGCGCACTGTTGCGATAGAACCCCTTGCGAGTGTTCTTGAAATGCACCTCCACTATGTCATAGTCATTGAAGCCGCCTGGCACATCTTCAAGCCAGTCGGTGCTGTGCAGATTGCAACGCGAGTCGCAAGCGCCAGTGCAACAGCTTTTGTTGCAGTTCAGACACTTTTCGTTGTCGGAGTCTTTTATTTTGATTTTATCTCCATTATCCATGTGCGTAACAATTATTTAGCAAAGCTAACGGCACGCGTTTCACGAATCACGGTGATTCTCACTTGACCCGGATATGTCATTTCATCTTGAATCTTCTGAGCTATTTCATTCGACAGTTTCTCGGTCTCGGCATCACTTATCTTGTCAGCTCCCACAATCACGCGCAGCTCACGGCCGGCCTGAATGGCGTAGGTCTTCACCACACCCGGATAAGACAAAGCCAAGTGCTCCAAGTCGTTCAAACGTTTGATGTAGGCTTCCACTACTTCGCGGCGTGCGCCTGGACGAGCACCCGAAATGGCGTCGCACACTTGCACTATGGGAGCATACATGCTCGTTGCCTCCACCTCGTCGTGGTGAGCACCTATTGCGTTGCAAATGTCTGGTTTCTCTTTGTATGTTTCAGCAAGCTTCATGCCAAGCAGTGCGTGTGGCAATTCCGGCTCGTCGTCGGGCACCTTGCCTATGTCGTGCAGCAAGCCGGCACGGCGTGCCTTCTTTGGGTTCAAGCCCAGCTCACTTGCCATGATGGCGCACAGATTGGCGGTTTCACGCGAGTGCTGAAGCAAGTTCTGACCATAGCTTGAGCGATATTTCATCTTACCTATAAGTCTCACGAGTTCTGGGTGCAAACCGTGTATGCCCATATCGATGGCCGTACGCTTACCTGTTTCTATGATTTCCTCTTCCACTTGCTTGCGCACCTTGGTCACCACTTCCTCAATTCTTGCAGGGTGAATACGGCCGTCCGACACAAGCTGATGCAGAGCCAGGCGTGCTATCTCACGGCGCACAGGGTCGAACGCCGACAGCACTATGGCTTCCGGGGTGTCGTCAACCACGATTTCCACACCAGTGGCTGCTTCCAGGGCGCGTATGTTACGGCCCTCGCGGCCTATGATGCGACCCTTGATTTCATCGTTGTCTATGTGAAACACCGTCACTGCATTTTCTATGGCAGTC
Source organism: uncultured Muribaculaceae bacterium (assembly GCA_934636465.1). Taxonomy (GTDB): domain Bacteria; phylum Bacteroidota; class Bacteroidia; order Bacteroidales; family Muribaculaceae; genus Sodaliphilus. The sequence continues at coordinate 117,512 of CAKUAR010000001.1, read as the reverse complement.
TCTGTGGCCACGCGCTGTATCGTTTCCACTATTATTCGCTTGGCTTCCTTGTTGGCAGTAAGTTTGGCATCGTCCATTATGTCGTTGATGTATGACTGTGCCGAGGTTTTTGCCTCGTCTTTCATCGACTCCACGAGTTTTGCCTTGGCTTCTTCGGCCGACAATCCGCTCACATGCTCCAGCGTGTCGCGTACGCTTTTCTGCATCTTTTCCACTTCTTTCTGTCTGTCCTCAAGCACACTCATCTGGTTGTCGAGGTTCACCTTCAGAGTGTCGGTCTCGCTTTTCTTTCTCTGGAGTTCAGACTGCTGCTGATTAAGTTGGAGTTCGCGCTGTTTCAGCTTAGCTTCCGACGACTGCACTTTTGCCAGTCGGGCATTGGCCTGCTTTTCAGCCTCTGCCTTAATCGACATGCCAGCCTCTTTGCCTTTCAGCACCTCATTGTTTTTCAAAACTTCGGCCTCCATTTTGGCCTTTTCCACAATTGCGTTGGCTTGCGATTTGGCGTTTTTGCGCGACACATAGAGCGCGCCCACTGCACCAAGAGCCAAAGCAACTATCGCTACGATTACTACTATTATATAGCCCATTTTCTAATTTTGTTTATATATATAAAATAAAAAAGGCACTATCATTCAATCCATTTAGGATTAAACACATAGTGCAGGAACCTATTTTCTAATTAATTATGTTTCGCTGTCGTCAAAGACCCATTTTTTCAGACGTCAATTTTCCGCCTTCATGTTCACACTTTAACAACTATATCGTCGAGACTTTTCTCGAAATCTTTCAGAAATTCAGCAACATTGGCATTTTCACGGTAAGCCTGTGCATAAAGTCGCGCAAATTGAAACGCAATTCTTCCCATTATCTCTTTTTCCGAGCTGCTGTCCTTAAATCGCGGCAGCCATTTTTGCCACAGCGTGTTCACCATCTTTTCAGCCTCTCTGTAAGATGGCTCGTCGTCACGGACAATGCTCAAAGGAATGGGCTTTAAGTCTGCTATTGCTATCCAAATATTTTGTTTAACCTTTTCTTCAGCCATACCTTCATCAGACATTCAGTTGTGAGATGCACTTGTCAATGTCTCGCACTATCTTCGACAGAAATGCACGTCCTTCAACCACCTTTTCCGGGCTCGGTGCTATATTCCTCGCCAGTTCCAAGTATTCTTTACTTTGCCTTAGCTTTTGGTTCTCGGCTTTGAGTTCCAGAATTTCTTTCTCTGCCTCGTCAAGCCTCGCCTCAAGCTCGCTTTTCTCTGTCTCAAGAAAGCGGTACTTTTCAAGCAATATCTTACTCTTGCTCAAAATTCGCGACAAAGTATCTTGAAGTTCAGATGCCATATCCGTCCAAATTTTTACAAAAGTAACAAAAAAAATCTTATTTATCCAACAAAAACACTGCAAATTGAGCACATAAAAAATGTGCCCGCCCAATTTTCGCCCACATTCACACAGCTTGCTGCCATGCGCAATGCGTGCCTACGGCTCAAAACGCCTTGCGATACTTGTCCTCGTCTTCGTCCTCCATTATGCTCAAGTAGCTTGCATAACGCGACTCGCTGATGTAGTGCTTCTCCACAGCCGCTCTCACGGCACAGCCAGGCTCATGCGTGTGGGTGCAGTCGCCAAAGCGGCACTCCTTGCCTGTCTTGAATATTTCAGGGAAATAATGCGACACCTCGCTTTTTTTGAAATCTATGGTGCCAAAACCCTTCACTCCAGGGGTGTCAATTATCGCTCCGCCAAAAGGCAAATCAAGCATTTCGCTAAATGTGGTGGTGTGCATGCCAGTGTGGTGCACATCGCTCACATCGCCCACTCGCAGGCACGCCCCAGGCACAAGGCTGTTAATAATCGACGTCTTGCCCACACCAGAGTTGCCCGACACAAGCGTCGTCTTGTCTTTAAGCAGCGAGCGCAAATCTGCCATGCCCTCACCTGTTTTGCTCGACAACTTCAGTGTGTCATAGCCTATCGACTCATAGAGCTGGCACATCATGTCGAGCAGCTGGCGGTCATCATCTTCGGCCAGAAGGTCTATTTTATTGAAAGCCAGCACCACTGGCACATTATAGGCGCATGCTGTGGCCAAAAAGCGGTCTATAAACGTAGTGCTCGTGAGCGGGTTGACCAGCGTCACCACAAGCAACGCGGCATCAAGGTTCGAGGCCAATATCTGGTATTCTTTCGACAGGTTGCTCGACTTGCGTATTATATAGTTGCTGCGCTGGCAAATCTTCACGATAAGCGCTGTACCGTCGTCTCTCCGCTCTATTTCCACCCAGTCGCCCACAGCCACAGGATTGGTGCAGCGCAAGCCGTTAAGGCGGAATTTTCCCTTAACCTTGCAATTCACTATAGAGCCGTCGTCAGTCCTGACGACATACCAACTTCCGGTATTTTTAATCACCAACGCTTTAATCATGCGACAAAGGTAGTGCAAATCATTTGAATAATTATGCAAAAAGCATTACATTTGCAGTGATTATCAAGCTTGTGCCGTCAGTCGCTGCGGCGGCTGCCACACAGCCAAGTAATCACATATGATTTTTAATTTATTTTTAAAACTATGAACGTAGAAACTATCGGACTTTGGGCTGGCGCCGTTTGGAATGCTCTCAACGACGCTAAAGGCACTCTCGACGTGAAGGGTCTTAAAAAAGCCACTAAGTTGAAAGAAAAAGAAGTGTTTGCAGCCATCGGGTGGCTCGCCCGCGAAGGCAAAGTCAACATTGTGGCCGACGAAGCCGAAAAGCAAGTTGACGTGACATTAATCTGATTTTTGACGAAATTAGAATTCTACGCAAAATCACCACACACATCTGGTGATTTCATTGCAGCAAGTTAAGATAGCTCAACCTTTTTGTGAGTCTATCTTTTTTTGTTTTCATTTTTCTGCCACGTCTGGCGTGCCTTTCATAACCACCTCGCCAAGGTCGCGGCTAAACTCTATAATCAAATTATGCCGCCAAGCACACGATACAGTTCAAACACATGGTAAAAATCTTTCACTTCATTGTCGTTTAGCGTGCGCACATGGTTAAATCCGCGCGTGCCCACAAACGTCACCCTCACCCATGTGCAGTGTGTGAGTGCGTATAGCAAATCCTTGTTTTTGGTGCGCAGAGGCTCGTCGCTGTTTTCCCAGCAAAAGCGGCCTTTTTTGCCAGTGTTCACCTTGTTGGGCACATATTCATAGTTAAAGCCGTCTATTGTGAAAATTATTTTTTTGAAAGCCAGAGGGTCGTCGGCGTAATACTGTCCACGCAGCCTCAAGTTCACCGGCATTCCGCCTTTCACGTCAAAATACAGAAACAATCCATTTGACAGCTCATCTTTAGGAGCCGTCTTTGGCTTATAGCGATATTCCGTCATGCTGCCGCTGCCCACCTCCTCGCGGTTGCAGTAGGGCATGAGCGAAGCCTTTGTGCCGTGCACCGACTCATCTTTCCATTTCTTGGGCTTCATCATTTCTGCCCTCAAGTCGGTTATCGCATAGTCCTCGTCGAGCAGCCTGTCGAGCAATGCCTTTTCTTCGGCTGTCTTTTTCCCCGACGATTGCTGCTTGGGCTTCTTCTTCACATTGCCAAAGCCGGCCTGCATCTCATCGTCTATTTCAGCCCTGCGCTGCTGTTCTTTTTCACTTGCGGCCTTCAGCTGCTTTTGCTGTTCTTTTGTAGGACGCTCGGGGTGCAGACGGCGCACAGGCAGCCTCACGCTCTCGTCATAGTCTTTTTCATCGGCCAGTTGTGCAGCACAAAGCCTTGGGGTGGTAATGGAGAAAGTTATTGTCAATGCCAACAACGGCAAAATCATTCTTTTCATGAGAAGTGTCAACAAATTTTTCATTTTTACAGGTCAATCTTAGGTTTTGACCAATTAGTGCAAAATTAATCATTTCTGCCCTATTCTCAAAACCACGTTCTTACCCTACACGCCAACAACGTGCAAGCCAGCAAGCCACATTTTGTTTTTAGGCCAACTCTGACTAACTTTGCATCTATAGTAACACATACAACGACGACCCCGCCCCCTACACAAAAAGCGGTCGCCGCCTTAACATTAAATTTATCAAATGACAAAAATTGGAACTATCAAGACAGAAATCGGGCAGAAAGCTCTGCTGCTCGGAAGTGGAGAATTAGGCAAGGAAGTGGCTATCGAGCTCCAGCGCCTGGGCGTGGAAGTCGTGGCATGCGACCGCTACCCAGACGCTCCGGCCATGCAGGTGGCCAACCGCTTTCATGTCCTCAATATGCTCGATGCCGATGAGCTGACCAAGGTGATTGAGGAAGAAAAGCCCGACCACATCATTCCAGAGGTTGAGGCTATTGCCACACCGGCACTCGTTGCCCTTGAAAAGAAAGGTTTTCATGTGACGCCCACCGCCCACGCCACACTGCTCACCATGAACCGTGAAGGAATACGCCGCCTGGCAGCCGAGGAGCTTGGCATCAAGACCTCGCCATACCGTTTTGCCTCAACTTTCGAGGAATTCAAAACCGCAGTCCGCGAAATCGGCACACCATGCGTCGTTAAACCAATAATGAGCTCGTCGGGTCACGGCCAGAGCGTCATTAAAGACACCTCGCAAGCCGAGCAGGCATGGCACATATCTCAAGAAGGCGGACGTGCCGGAGCCGGACGCGTGATTGTGGAGGGTTTTGTTGACTTCGACTACGAAATCACCATGCTCACCGTGCGCAGCATTTCTGGCACCAACTTCTGCCAACCAGTTGGCCACATACAAAAAGACGGCGACTACCGCTACTCTTGGCAACCGCAAGCCATGAGCGAGGCCGCCATAACCAAAGCCCACGACATAGCCAAGAAAGTGACCGATGCACTTGGTGGCTACGGCATATTCGGTGTGGAAATGTTCATCAAGGGCGAAGACGTTATTTTCAGTGAAGTTTCACCACGCCCACACGACACAGGCATGGTTACTATGATTTCACAAGACCTCAGCGAGTTTGCTCTGCATGCACGCGCACTCATGGGTCTCCCTGTGCCCGAAATCAAGTTCTATGGGCCGTCAGTCTCAAAAGCAATCGTTGTTGAGGGCGACACCAACCGCGTTCTTTTCAGCGATGTTGACAAAGCACTCGAAGAGCCAGGCACACAAATACGCATATTCGGCAAACCAGAAGTGTGTGGCCACCGCCGCATGGCAGTGATTCTCGCCACCGACAAAGATGTTGAGTCTGCCATGGCAAAAGCCAACCGCGCCGCTGCCAAACTCAAAATCGACGTTCTCCCCCGCGTGTAGTCGCACCACAATTTCAGCCACCCCCCCCCCAAAAAAAAATCACAAAAAATAGGCGGCAAGCATGAGTTGAACTCCTCGCTTGCCGCCTTTACCTTTACCAATACACACTGCCAAATCTTACCATGTGTCTGTAGGTATGTCACATGAGCTTCACGAGCTTCCTATATGAGTTCACTGAAGCCTTCAGCAATTTTAAAGAACCTTCCATAGCGTTATACGCAGCATCAATCATTTTATAACTCGATTTTAAAGTTTTTAATTCTGTTTCAGAATAAGGATATGACATAACTTTAAGCATAAAAAATTCTTTTTTAGCTTCAATTAAATCATGAAATGCTTGCTTTTGCCTTTCGCATGTCTCATAATACTCTTGATAAAAATCTTCAAATCCTGTGTTTCTATGGTAAACATCTGTCCGAATTTCAAGAAATTTAGCATTCATTTCAGCCGTAGCCATTTTCATGTCTGAATTCAGTGTGTATAAGTCGTATGACAATTTCAAGTACGACAACTCATGCTCAAGAGAATCTATTCTTTGAACAAGCGCTTGATTGTTTTCTTGTGGTTTTTGCGACTGCGCATAGCCAAAGCAAAAGGTTAGCGCAAACAAAAACAAAAATAAAAGCTTCTTCATTGCTAACTACTGTTTTATGGCTTTATAATTGATAATTACAATTACATAAGTATTTGATATTACGCGTTATTTCTTCATTATCTCTGCCACTTTGTTTTGCAGAGCCTGGCCGTCGAGACCTCGCGACACTATCACTCCATTAGGGTCAACTATCATTATGTGAGGTATGCCCGAAATGCCATATATGTCAGTTGGTCCTTCAAGTTTCCGGTCACCAATCATCACTTGCCACGGAATTTGCATTTCTTCAATGGCCTTGTGCGTGTCGGCAGGAGCGTCCCACACAGCCACGCCAAGCACCGTCAGGCCTTTGCCTGCATATTTCTTGTATATTGGCAGCAATTCGTCTTTTATGGCTCTGCGGCACGGTCCACACCAGCTTGCCCAGAAATCAACCACCACATATTGTCCTTTACCAACATAATCCGACAGTTTTTCAGTCTTGCCCGATTCTGTGCGAATAGCGAAATCCGTAAACTTTTTCCCAACGGCCGTCAGCTCCTTTTGCTTGGCGTCACTCCTGGCTTTGTCCACGCGCTTCAGGGTCTTATAGCCATCTGGCAACTCTGCCAGCAAGGAATCTATCTTTGCCACACTAAAGTCATTCGACATCAAATAGTAATTAAACGCCCACGGCCCTATGCCATTGTCTTTGTTGCGCTTATACAGGTCTTGAAAATAGTCGCTCTCTTTCTTGTCAACTGCAGCAGTCTTGGCGTCAAACTGCTCTTTAGTAATAGAGCCTTTGTCGAGTTGCTCTTGCAGTGTGCCATATTCCGACTCTATTTTTGTCAGTTCCTCATCACTCTTGTTAAGCTCCTCATTGAGCTTGGTGCCGGTGGCCTTGCCGTCGGCCCATATAATTGATATGTTACCAGGCTCAACCACAAACCCCATGCGCTTTCCGTCAACAATTATGCGCGAGAAATATGAGTCTTCAACAGTTCCCTTAAATGCAACACTCATGTTGCTCACCACGGCACTGTCTATTGTGTCGCCATTATCATAATTTGTCAGATAGGCTGTTTTGCCATTCATCGTGTCATCGGCAAAAGTCACTGCTATTTTGTAGTCACCCCCTTTGCTACACGATGCCAAGCAAGCTCCCACTGCCAGTGCAAATAATAAATGTTTCATCTTATTTGTTATTTGTTGATTTTTGATTTTCTAAAAATGCGTTGTTTATTTTCCTATAATCGACTTATAGATAATCGATTGTATGTTTGTTCTCGCGCTCACTCGTCTGAAGTTAGGATTGTTGCGCGATGGGCTAACCCTGTTGCTCAAGAATATGTATATCATGTCGTTTTTCGGATCAACCCAGAAGCATGTTCCCGTAAATCCAGTGTGCCCAACCACCTCGGCAGGCGCTTCATCGCAAGTCGAGGAATTTGCCGGGTTGTTCACATTGGGCTTGTCGAAACCAAGCCCCCTGAAGCTATTAGGGCTTTTGTCGGTCAAGAATGTCTCAACCGTGGCAGGCTTCAAATATCTCACTCCACCATACGACCCGCGGTTAAGCCACATCTGAAGCAGCTTTGCCAAGTCGTTGGCGTTAGAAAACAAACCAGCATTGCCTTGCACTCCGCCCGAAAAGGCTGCAAGCTCATCGTGCACATATCCATGCACATGCTGGCGGCGCAAAAACGTGTCAACCTCAGTATAGGCTATATCATCGGGCTTAAACTTGCTCAAAGGGCGATATAGCGTGTGATACGCTCCCAGCGGAGCAAAGAAATAATTGTTCACAAAATAGTTCAGCGGCAAGTGGGTCACGTTTTGCTCGGCATTGGCAAGCAAGCAGAAGTTCAAGCAGCTATACAAATAGCGTTTCTGCCCAAGCGGAGTGTGGTAAATTCCGTTCATAATTGTGTCATACAGCCGTTTGCCGCCCCAAATGCCTTTGGCTATCTCCACATTGCACTCATCGGTCTTCTCTGGCGACAAAATGTCGGTGCGCAACTTGGCGTTGCGGTTTCCGTAGGCACTGCCGTTGATTTTTATCGTGTAGTCTCCACCTTGCTTAGGCGAAATCAATGCTCCTCGATATGTGCTGCGGTCAAATACGATTGGCGACACATTCAGCCCAGGCTGCATGCCAGTCTCATGATACAGAGCCTCTCTCACGGTCAAGTTCTCTTTGTCGCCGTCACGCAGTTGTGGAATAAACTTGCTCAACTTATCGTCAAGCCCAATCTTTCCATCATCATAAAGTTTCATCAGTCCGCTCAGCGTTCCAGTGGCTTTCGACACCGAGGCCAGACCAAACAACGTGTTTTCAGTGACAGGCACTTTTGAGTCATAGCTTATCTTGCCATAGGCGCGGTTGCACACCACTTTGCCATGGCGGGCCACAAGCACCTCACACCCAGGAAACGCGTGCTCCTTGACCCCATAATTTGCCACCGAGTCTATCTTATGCAACATTCCGTCGTCAAGCCCCACTTCTGCCGGTATTCCGTAGCCCAAGCGGTTTGCCTTATACTTTATTCCATATCCGGCGCGATAAGTCTTGCCCTTGCGGTTTTTGCCCGCTGGCTTTATGGTTATCGGCAGCACGCCATTGGCCCCGTTGCCACCAAAAATCGTTTGTGCCACATAGTCCTCGGCCATTGTGCTTGACTCATACCCCAGAACCACAGCCTTCACGCTCGCGGCGTCAATGTTACTGGCAAAATGCCTAACATCGAGCGTTTTGTTAAACAAAGCCAGAACTATGTTCTTGCATTTTGTGCCAAGCACCCTCAAGGCGTTGCGATAATTGGCGTCATCACTGCTCACCCCCACAATCACCAAGTCGTGGTGATGCGCGGCTATGCTGTCGGCCAAAGTCGCAATCGAGTTTCCTGCCTTGTAATTATAGTTATATGCCGTGGTCTGGGCATAATTGGCGCAGCGGCGTTGAAACATCGATTTCACACCATTGTCGTTGCCCATGGTCAGCACTGCTATGTTGCGGCTCTGCAAGTTGCCCACTGGCAAAATCCGGCCGCTGTTCTTTACCACAGTGATTGTTCCTGCGCACAAACGGCGCAGCATCACTGCAGCCTGCTGTGAGTTCACCTCTTGAGCCACGGTGTTGAGGTTTATCACCGGCTTGTGGCTAAGCCCAAGGGCAAACTTGTAGCGCAGCATCTTTTTGCATTTCTCGTCAATGTCGCTTTGTTTCAGTGTTCCATTCTTTATGGCAGCCATTATGGCAGCCACTTCCTCATCTACAGAGGGTGGCATGAGCAGCACATCATTGCCGGCAAGCAGTGCGTTAACGCACACCGAGCCGCTCACATTTGCGCCTTTCATCACAAGTGCGTCGGTAAATATCAAGCCATTAAAGCCCATTTCTTTCTTCAGCAAGCCATTCACGCATTTGTCCGACATGGTGGCGGGAATTTTGCGTTTTTCCAGTGCCGGAACACTCAAGTGCCCTGTCAGCATGCCCGACAACCCAGCGTTGACATATTGCCTGAAAGGCAACAGTTCCACCATATTGAGCTCTTTGCGGCTCTTGACCACGGTGGGCATGGCTTTATGTGAGTCAACTATTGTGGAGCCGTGGCCGGGAAAATGCTTTGCCACCGAAAGCACACCACCGTCTTCCATACCTTTTGAGAACGATATGCCGTGGCGCGCCACAGCCTCTGGGCTCTCTCCATAGGCGCGCGTGCCTATCACCTTGTTGTCGGGATTGTCGAGCACGTCCATCACCGGCGCGAAATTCACCTGAATTCCCATCAGCTTGCACTGCCGTGCCACCTCGCGGCCATAGTCATAAAACAGACGGTCGTCACTTATGGCTCCAAGCGTCAGGTTGCGCGGATATTTCGTCGCGTCGCTCAGCCGCATCTGAATGCCCCACTCGCCGTCAATGGTAATCATCAGCGGTATGGTGGCAAGCGACTGGGCATAGTTGGTCATTTGGGCCTGGTTTCTTATGTCGCCCTCGCTATATATCAGTCCGCCTATCTTTTGGTCGGCCACAAGTTTCTTTACGCGTGCCCGGTTGACCTCGCTGTACTCCGGAAAAATGTCAACCACAATCAGCTGTCTCACGCGTTCCTCCGGCGTGAGCGTTGCAAATGTGCTGTTGACCCATGTGTCCATTTCGTTTTTGTCAACTTTCGACAGCATTGTGGACACAATGCGCTTCGTTGCCCTCACAGCACTTTTTTTCGAGGGCGACGGCGTTGCCGACAGCAGCGGCACAAGCATCACCGCAAGCAGCAGTGCGAATGTAAACTTTCTGAATCTATTCATTGCGTTAGTCATTCTGACGATAACATTTCCTTTTTTCTCATTTCTCCACCATGCGCGGCTCGTCACTGGCAGTTATCACGCGTCCAGCCTCATTGAGTCCTCGCAGATAGTTGAGTATGTGCAACCCATACTTCACGTTGTCAACAAACAGACGCTTGCCATTTTTCAGCGACACCATATAGTCGCCGCCATTTGCAAGATAGTCTATCGTTATGAAGTTATAAGTGGCACTTGGCTTGATTTCCTTGCCTTTGAGTTTTGCCGACGTGATTTTGCGGTTTTTGTCATAAGTGATTTTCAACTCCTTGCTCACGGCATCGCCGCCACGGTTTGCCATAACAGCAAAAGCGTCGAGCAAGTCCTTGCCGCTCAACTCCATCACCACAAAACGGTTGTCAAATGGGAACATTGCGTCTATCAGTCCCTCGGTAACCGTTCCCTTTGGCATGTCTTGCCTTATGCCGCCCTTGTTCATTATCGCAAACTGCACTTTCTCTTTTGTCAGTTTGGGGGCTATTTCCATCACAGCATCGCACAGCCAGTTTTGGCTTGCATAGCTGTTGTTTTTCATGTATTTTGCCGACTTTGCCACCGGGTTATTCATAAGCGAGTCGGTCTTTGCCTTATATTTTGCAAGCCATGCCGACAAGGCCGGATAGTTCACTCCGGCATCAAGCGACTTGTCGATTGTCACAAGCTCATAACTCACATTGCCGCTTTCAAGGTCAAGGTCATATTTGCCCACATACTTGCCAAACTTGCCGTTTTGCCCTATGACCACCTTTTTGCCGTCGGCGTTTGCAACAAGGCTTTTTGCCGTGCCGGGATTAATCACCGTGTGTGAGTGACCGCCCACCACCATGTCTATGTAGTGGCTCTTGGCCACTATCAAGGAGTCATTTGGCTCTTTCGGGTCCATTGACGTGTAGCCTATGTGCGAAATCATCACCACATAGTCCACCTTTTGCACCGTCTTCAAATATTTGGCTGTGGCGTCTGCCACCGAGTCGGAGCGCAAGTAGCGCATGCCAGCATAGTTTTTGTCCACAATCATGCCGTGCGGATTCACATTCACAGCAAAGAAGCCCACACGCTTGTCGCCATAAGCTTTCACAGCCCAAGGCCACATCACACCGGCAAGTTTCGTGCCACTCATGTCATAGTTTGCCGACAGTATTTTTGCCTTTTTTATGTTGCGATAATAATGGGCAAGACTGTCAAGTCCGTTGTCAAACTCATGGTTGCCTGGGGTTATGAAGTCGTAGCCCAAGCTGTCGATTAGCGCATATTCCACCTCGCCGCCAAACATTGAGAAATAGACAGTGCCTTGCACTGCATCGCCGGCATGAACAGCCACCACGTTTTTGTTTTCACGCCTTATTTTGTCGAACACCGCTTTGCGACGCATCACACCGCCACGTCCGTCGGCAGCCGGCTCTATCTGACTGTGAGTGTCGTTTGCCGACATTATTATCAAGTGGTCTGCACTCGCAGTGAAATTGGCAGCACAAATCAGCATGGCCGCCAACGCAGTTTTCATTATTGATTTCATTTCAAATTAATTTGCTGTTTTATTTGCATTTACTGGAAACGAAATTACAAAAAAATAATCACATAAGGCAGTTTTTCAACACAAAAAACGACTTTGCGGGAACGTGTCCTGCAAAGTCGCCGTTAAAAACGAGTATATGAAACAGATTTATTTCTTAATCAAGCAGTTGCCAGTCATTTCCTTTGGCTGTGGCAAATCCATAATCTTAAGGATTGACGGAGCCACATCGGCCAGACGGCCATTCTCCACTGTGGCGTTCTTGTCGGTTGTGACATACACAAACGGCACAGGGTTGAGCGAGTGGGCTGTATTTGGCGTGCCGTCGGCATTGATTGCATGGTCGGCATTGCCGTGGTCGGCTATTATGATTACCTCATAGTCGGCAGCCTTGGCTGCTTCCACTGTGTCTTTCACACAAGCGTCAATAGTCTCCACAGCCTTTTGAATGGCTGGGTACACTCCTGTGTGGCCCACCATGTCGCCATTGGCATAGTTAACCACGATGAAGTCATATTTTTCTTCCTTTATAGCGGCCACCAGCTTATCTTTCACGAGATATGCGCTCATTTCAGGCTGCAAGTCATAGGTTGCCACCTTTGGCGACGGAACGAGAATTCTGTCCTCGCCCTCAAATGGAGCTTCACGGCCACCGTTAAAGAAGAATGTCACGTGAGCATATTTCTCGGTCTCGGCTATGTGGAGTTGCCTCAAGCCTTTCGACGACAAATACTCTGCCAGCGTCTCCTGCACGTTTTCTTTCTTGAACAAGATGTGTACTCCCTTAAACGAAGCGTCGTATGGAGTCATGCAGTAATATTGCAAATCATTGATTGTGTGCATGCCCTCTTCTGGCATGTCCTGCTGGGTGAGCACCATGGTCAACTCTTTGGCGCGGTCGTTGCGATAGTTGAAGAAAATCACCACATCGCCTTCCTTGATGCGGCCGTCAACGGTTGAGTTCACGATTGGCTTAACAAACTCGTCGGTCACACCCTCGTCATACGACTCCTGCATTGCAGTCACCATGTTGTCGCTCTTCTTGCCCTCGCCGTTCACAAGCTGGTCATAGGCGAGCTTTATGCGGTTCCAGCGCTTGTCGCGGTCCATTGCATAATAGCGGCCTGTGATTGTGGCTATCACGCCTGCGCTCTCGGCGCAGTGTTTCTCCACTTGCTCTATGAAGCCTTTACCGCTCATTGGGTCGGTGTCACGACCGTCCATGAAGCAGTGCAGATACACGCTTTTCAGTCCATATTCTTTGGCAATGTCGCACAAAGCGAACAAGTGCGACAGCTCACTGTGCACACCGCCGGTTGAAGTCAAACCCATGAAGTGAATTCCTTTGCCGGTCTTTTGTGCATAAGAGAATGCCGACACCACTTCAGGGTTTTTCAATATTGATTTGTCTTTAATTGCGCGGTTAATCTTAACCAAGTCTTGATACACAATGCGGCCACCGCCTATGTTCAGGTGCCCCACCTCACTGTTTCCCATTTGACCGTCGGGCAGACCCACGTCCTCGCCACAAGCCTTGAGCTGTGAGTGTGGATAAGTGCTCAACAAACTGTCCCAATACGGAGTCGGGGTGCTATATATAGCATCGCTTTTGGTTTTGTCACCAATTCCCCAACCATCAAGAATCATCAATAACGCTTTCTTTCCCATAATATCTACGATATATGTATCTATTTAGTTGTTTTTACCTTTCTCTAATTCAGTGTGCAAAGTTACAAAATCCATGCCAGTTTTCCACTATCACCGTGGCATTTAGATTTGAAAAATCAGAAAAACGCCTTTTTCTCCCCGCTCCTCCTGGCCACATTCTCAAAACCGGTCATCTGCCACCACGCCACACAATTCAAATAACCTTTTGGGGATTAGTGCTTTTTTTAGTAATTTCGTGAAAAAATAAAGAAGAGATGAGTACCACCAACCAATCATTCAAGCCATTCACCCTGCGCATCAAAGGCGAAAACATGACATTTTCGCAGCCTTTGGTCATGGGTATTCTAAACGTCACCCCAGACTCTTTTTATGCCGGCAGCCGCTGCGACAGCAGCGAGAAGATTGACGCCAAAGTTCAACGCCTTTTGGCAGAGAACGCCGATATTATCGACGTGGGCGGCTACTCATCACGCCCAAATGCAAGCGACGTTGCTCCTGCCGAGGAGTTTGCGAGACTCAAAGCCGGCATCGAGGCCGTGCATCGCCACAACCCCAAGACCATTATTTCTATCGACACTTTCCGTGCCGATGTGGCGCGCCGGTGTGTTGATGAGCTTGGCGCCGACATCATCAATGACGTGTCGGGCGGTATTCTCGACAGCGATATGTTTGCCACGGTGGCCAAGCTCCGCGTGCCATACGTGCTGATGCACATGCGCGGCAACTTCTCCACCATGCAGTCGTTAACCGACTACACCGATGTCACCACCGAGGTCATAGACTATCTGGCACAAAAAATCAGCACACTCCGCGACCTTGGCGCAACCGATGTGATTGCCGACCCCGGTTTCGGTTTCAGCAAAACCCTCGCCCAAAACTATGAGATGATGAACCGCCTCGAGCTGTTCCACTCGCTCAATGTGCCGTTGCTCGCCGGCATTTCTCGCAAATCAATGATTTACAAGTTGCTGGGCTGCACGCCTGCCGAGGCTCTCAATGCCACCACCGTGCTCAACACCATTTCTCTTGCAAAGGGTGCCCACATTTTGCGCGTGCACGACGTGAAAGCCGCCGTTGAGGCACGCACTATAGTTATGAAAACGCTAAATTCAACCAACCAATAAATTTTCCCTCGCACTATGGACGACGTGTTGTTCAACATGTTTGGCATAAAAGATGTCATTGACATTCTTCTGGTGGCCACACTGCTTTTCTACATCTACCGCACGATGAAGGAGTCGGGCACAATCAACATCTTCATCGGTGTGCTTGCCTTTGTGATTTCGTGGGTAGTGATGTATAAAATTCTCGACATGCGCCTCATAGGCACAATCATGGACAAGTTCATTGACATTGGCTTGTTCATTCTCGTGATTTTGTTTCAAGACCAAATCAAGCGTTTTCTCACCGAGCTTGGCTCGCACAAAGGCTGGGGATTTCTTGCCAAGCTATGGCGGCGTGAGGCTGCCGACGAGCGCAAGCGCTGGATTATGCCTGTGGTGTATGCCTGCATGAGCATGTCTAAGTCAAAAACCGGCGCACTCATCGTCATAGAGCGCTCTATGCCGCTTGACGACTACGAGCACACTGGCGACATAATCGACGCCAACGTCAACGTGCGCCTCATCGAGAACATTTTCTTCAAGAACAGTCCGCTCCACGACGGTGCGCTCATCATAGCCAACGACAAGATAATGAGTGCCGGCTGCATTTTGCCGGTGTCGCACGACACCAACCTACCACGCTATCTCGGCTTGCGCCACCGCTCCGCGCTTGGCATTTCGCAGTCAACCGATGCCGTGGCTGTGGTGGTGTCGGAAGAAACTGGCAACATCTCCTATGCCCACAAGGGCGAGATACACCTCAAGCTCACAAGCACCGAGCTGGAACACGCGTTGAGCGAGCTTGCGCAAGGCTGACGCCACACACCTCTCCACACTTTTTCCTACATTCAAGCGAATTAATCAATCAAAAAAAACGAATTGGACACTATGTTTCAAATAGGCGAAACCGTGGTCAGCTCCGAGCTGGCCGAGCGCTTCTTTTGCTGCAACATCGATGCCTGCAAGGGAGCTTGCTGCATTGAAGGCGATGCCGGAGCCCCAATCACCAACGACGAATTCAAAAAACTCAAAGAGATTTTGCCGGCTATATGGGACGACCTGCTGCCCCAGGCACAACAGGAAATCAAAGAAAACGGCGTGGCATATCTTGACAGCGACGGCGAGCTGGTGACATCAATCGTCAACGGCAAAAACTGCGTGTTCACCTGCTATGCGCCAGGCGGCGTATGTGAGTGCGCCATCGACCGCGCCTATCGCCAGGGCCGCATCGACTTTCAGAAACCAATTTCCTGCTACCTCTACCCCGCCCGCGTCAAAGTGTACCCAAACGTCACCACCGTCAACTATCACCGGTGGAAAATATGCAAGAGCGCCGAAGTGCTGGGACGCAAAAACAAGCTGCGCGTATATCAGTTTCTCAAAGAGCCGCTAATCCGCCGTTTCGGCCAAGAGTGGTACGATGAGCTTGCAGCCTGCTGCGACCTCTATGTGAAGCAATACCTCGAAGACTGATTTACCCTCATGTCAACTGGCATTGCTTATTGTCTTGAAATTTTGCAGTTTAAGAAAAATTCCGTAAATTTGCACCGCTTTTGTAACCTCTGGTGGGAAAAAGTGTGGCCCGCGAATGTTGCATAAGTATTGTATATATACAAAAACATAAAACAAAAATGGACTTAATTAAAGTTGCAGAGCAAGCATTTGCTTCTAAGAAAGAACTTCCGGTTTTCCAACCAGGTGACACAATCACAGTTGCTTACCGCATCAAAGAGGGTAACAAGGAGCGTATTCAGCAATACCGCGGCGTTGTGATTAAAATCAACGGCGAAGGCGACAAGAAACGTTTCACTGTGCGCAAGGTTAGCGACAACATCGGCGTTGAGCGTATCTTCCCGATGGATTCTCCATTCATCGACAACATCGTTGTTAACAAGTTTGGTCGTGTGCGCCGTGCAAGAATCTACTATCTGCGCAAACTCACTGGCAAGAAAGCTCGCATCAAAGAGCGCCGTGTGTTGGTCAAGAAGTAATTCTCGGAAGTCACAACACAACCGAAAAGACCATAAAGGCAGTCTCCTCACCGGAGGCCGCCTTTTTTATTTCTGCCTAACTCCCCCCCCCCCACTACATAAAAACCAAAAGGCGACTTGACTTCATCAGCCAGGTCGCCCTTCAAGATTTATGATGGAATAGAATTTAGAAAATTCTCATCATTGTGCCGCTATCGTTGTGGTGCGGCTACCGTACTCCTGCTTTAGAATTCGGCGTTCTTTGGTGTGCGTGGGAAAGGAATCACGTCGCGTATGTTCTGCATGCCAGTCACAAACAGTACCAGACGCTCAAAGCCGAGTCCAAATCCACCATGAGGCACAGTGCCAAACTTGCGTGTCTCCAAATACCACCACAAGTTGTCGTGCTTCATGTGGCGGCGGTCTATTTCGGCCATGAGTTTCTCATAGCTTTCTTCTCTCACCGAGCCACCTATGATTTCACCTATCTGTGGGAACAGCACGTCGGTGCCTTGCATCGTCTTGCCGTCCTCGTTCTGTTTCATATAGAAAGCCTTGATGTCCTTAGGATAGTCAGTCATGATAACCGGACGCTTAAAGTGGTGCTCCACCAAGTAGCGTTCATGCTCGCTTGCCAGATCAACGCCCCACGACACCGGGAACTCAAAGTTAGCACCATTTTTCTGTGCCTCCTCCAGTATCTTCACGCCCTCAGTGTATGGCAGACGCACGAAGTCCTCTTTAAGCACACTCTGCAACCTTTCTATCAGTCCGTTGTCAATAAACTTGTTCAGGAATTCTATGTCGTCCTTGCAGTGGTCAAGCGCATATTTCACGCAATATTTCACAAACTCTTCCTCCAGGTCCATAAGCTCCGGCAGGTCAATGAAAGCCACCTCCGGCTCAATCATCCAAAACTCTGCCAAGTGACGCGGAGTGTTACTGTTCTCTGCGCGGAACGTTGGGCCGAAAGTGTAGATTGCACCAAGCGACGTTGCGCCAAGCTCACCTTCAAGTTGACCCGACACGGTGAGGTTAGTTGGCTTGCCAAAGAAGTCCTTGCTGTAGTCCACCTTGCCGTCCTCTGTCTTGGGCAGGTCGTTGAGGTCAAGCGTAGTCACCTGGAACATGTCGCCAGCACCCTCGGCGTCGCTCTCGGTGATAAGAGGCGTGTTCAGATAGAAGAAGCCGTGGTCGTTGAAGAACTTGTGTATCGCAAAAGCCAAGTTGTGGCGTATGCGGAACACTGCACCAAACGTGTTGGTTCTCATGCGCAAGTGTGCCTTTTCACGCAAAAACTCAAGCGTGTGGCCTTTCTTTTGCAGCGGATATTCCTCAGGGTCGGCAGTTCCGTAGATTTCAATGCTCTCGGCTTGAATTTCCACACTCTGTCCCTTGCCTTGCGAAGCCACAAGCTCACCCTCTACATGCAGGCTTGAGCCTGTTGTGATTGGTTTCAGAAATTCATCGCTGAATTTCTCCAAGTCCACCACAATCTGCAAGTTGTTAATCGTAGAGCCGTCATTCAGTGCTATGAACTGAACGTGCTTGTTGCCACGGCGAGTTCTCACCCAGCCCTTCACGCACACCTTCTCGCCCACAAGCTCCGAGTTGCCGAACACATCTACTATTTTTGTTCTTTTAAGTGCCATTTGTTATGTGTTTTTTAGCGTTGTCTATCCGCAGCGCGTTCTGCTCTGCGGAAGCCAAACGCATAATTATTCCTTCTTTTTCAGACCAGTGTTTCTTATTCAAACGAACCCTGCTTTAAGAAGTTCACTTCTTCCTGTGTCAAGTAGCGCCAGCGGCCACGTGGCAGGTTCTTCTTTGTGAGTCCTGCGAAATACACTCTGTCAAGTTTCACCACATGATAGCCGAGCGACTCAAAAATGCGGCGCACCACCCTGTTGCGGCCAGAGTGAATTTCAATTCCGGCTTGCTTGCGGTCGGTTGGCGACACGTAGCTTATTGCGTCGGCATGAATTGGTCCGTCGTCAAGTTCCACGCCATCGGCTATGTGTTGCATATCCTCCTCGCTGATTGGCTTGTCGGTCCACACTTGATATATTTTCTTTTTCACATATTTCGGGTGAGTGAGTTTTGAAGCCAAGTCACCGTCGTTGGTGAGCAGAAGCACACCTGTGGTGTTGCGGTCAAGACGACCCACCGGATATATACGCTCTTCGCAAGCACCTTTCACCAAGTCCATCACAGTCTTGCGGCCGTTGGGGTCGTCAACTGTTGTCACCGTGTCTTTAGGCTTGTTCAGAAGCACATAGCACTTCTTCTCCGGCGACACGATTTTTCCGTCATATTCCACCGTGTCTTTGGCTGTGATTTTCACACCCAGCTCATTCACGGCAGTTCCGTTCACCTTAACAAGTCCCTTCAATATCAGCTCGTCAGCCTCGCGGCGTGAGCACACACCTGCGTTTGCCATAAATTTGTTCAGACGAATCTGTGCATTTGGGTCGATTGGAGCCTGCTCATATTCCACTGGCTTTGGACGTGGAGTGAATCGCATTTGTGGGCGTGGTCCGGCTGGGGCAAACTGTTGTTGCTGTTTAGGCTGGTGCGGCTTGCCGTAGCGTGGTTGTTGACCCTGGTAGCCACCGCGCTGCTGGTTATATCCGCCTTGTTGGCGCTGTGGGTTATAACCGCCGCGTTGTGGTTGGCCGTGATAGCCTCCACGCTGCTGGTTATATCCGCCACGAGGCTGGCCGTAGCCGCCGCGCTGGTTGTTGTAGCCGCGTGGTTGACGTGGCTGATAACCCTGTCCGTCGCTCTGGGCATTGTAGCCGTCTGGTTGGCGGCTGCCGTCGACGTCGGCTTGGTAATTCGGATTGTAACCACCCTGCTGACGTGGCTGATAACCTCCACGAGACTGACCGTAGCCACGATTGTAGCCCTGGTTATATGGCTGGCGGCCATATCCCTGACGAGGCTGCTGCGGACGTTGTTGATGTTCTCCCTCTACAGGAACGTTTCCGGCATCATTAAAGTCCACCTTCTCAAAGTGTGATGGATTAGCGTTTTCTTGCAAATTTGCCTTCATTGCGCTTATACGCGGTCTTTTAGGCTTCTTTTCTAAATTCTCTTCCATAGTTTTTCAACCTTTAGAATTAAACTCTTTTTTAATTATTAATTTTTCTCAAGAAACTGTTTCTTAATATTTTGCAGCTATGCAGCAAAGCCCCACTCGACACTGCCTCCTGCCATGCGGCGTGGGCTGGTTGCGTCAAGATATTTCCGTGCTGCTTTTGCTGTAAGAAAAATAATCAAAGTATTTTCAAAATTAATAAATTAAAACAGTTTCCAACTTCGACCTCTCGGCCGAAACGGTTAATTTTCCCTGCTGCGGAGCTGCCAAACAAGTTTTCGCGCCACAGCATTATTCAAGTGCAAAGATAATTACTTTTTCGGCTTCTGCAATGCCGTCGCCCACAATTTTCACATTCATTTTCTCAATTTGCGTATGTCAGGAAAAATGACGAATATTGCATCAATTTATTGACCGATTAAACCAAACTTTTATTTTGTTGTTTTTATGAAAAAGACCATTCTTCTTCTGATTGTGCTTCTTGCCACAAGCCTCGCCGTTTGCGCGCAGAGAAGCAAAACTCTCGTCAAAGAGCTCAACGATTTCAAATCCAAGAAAGTGCTGGTGGTGTCGCATCGCGGCGACTGGCGCAATGCTCCCGAAAACTCACTGCAAGCGTTCAAAAACTGCATCGACATGGGCGTTGACATGATTGAAATCGACCTGCACAAAACCAAGGACGGACAACTCGTGCTGATGCACGACAACACCATAAACCGCACCACCGACGGCAAAGGCAAAGTGTCTGACTACACTCTCGCCGAGCTCAAAAAATTTCACCTGCGCAATGGCATGGGGCGTGTCACATTTCACCAGATTCCAACTCTTGAGGAAGTGCTTAACCTGTCGAAAGGCAAAATACTCATCAACATCGACAAAGGTTACGACTATTTCAAAGACGTGTATGCCCTGCTCGAAAAAACCGGAACTACTGACCAGGTGGTGATTAAGTCGGGCTACGGCTATGCCAAAGTCAAGGCCGACAACGGCGACGTGCTCAACAAAGTGATATACATGCCCATCGTCAATCTCAACAAGCCCGATGCCGAGAAAATGATTGACAGCTACAAGGCCTTGAAGCCTGTGGCCATTGAGTGCTGCTTTTCACAGGTGACGCCCGACGTGCTGCGCTTGCTCAAGAAAGTAAACGAAAATGGCTCTAAAATATGGATTAACTCGCTATGGGCTTCGCTCAACGCCGGCCACGACGACGACCGCGCCGTGGAGCTTAACGAGCCCGATGAGACCTGGGGCTGGATTCTAAAGCAAGGCACAGCCCTGATTCAGACCGACCGCCCACAAGTGTTAATCAACTATCTCAAGAAGCACAAGCGCCACTAAGCCCCCACCAGACAATGTCGGCAAAGTGCATCTCTGTGCACTGCCGTTTCACAATAAAAAAAACAAACCTCACTTGGGGTTTGTTTTTTTTGATTGGTTGCTCCAAACTCATCAATCCACCACGAATTTCAGCACAAACAAAAATGCCAAAACCACCAGTGTGGCGTTAAGTTGCGAAAATTTGTTGGTACACACCTTCATCACCACATAGCTGAGTATGCCCAGGCAAATGCCGTAGGCAATCGAGTAGCACAGCACCATCGTAATCATGGTTATAAATGCCGGAAACGATTCCGTCACATCACCCAGCTCTATTTTTTTCACAGAGTCAATCATAAGCACCCCCACCATCACAAGCGCGCCACTCGTGGCGGCAGCCGGAATCAGCAGAAACAGCGGTGAGAGCAGCAACGATACCACAAACAGCATTCCAGTCACAAACGAAGTGACACCGGTGCGCCCGCCCTCGGCTATGCCCGACGCGCTCTCCACGTATGTGGTGACGGTGCTGCTGCCAAATATTGTTCCGCAAGTTGTGCCAATGGCATCGCTAAGCATGGCTTCCTTTACGCGCGGTATGCTGCCGTCTGCCCTCACCACGCCAGTCTTTTCGGCAAGACCCACAAGCGTGCCCACCGTGTCGAAAATGTTGATGATGAGCAGTGATGTCTTGGAAGCGTCAAATCCAAGTGCTATCTTCAGAAAGTTCATTTATTCGTTTGTCGTGTTGATTTTTTACTTACTTCTCTAAAACAAATTGGAAAGTTGCTAAAATTCGCCCAAACCGACAATACCCCAAATTCAGTGTTCCTCATCATTTCGTGCTGTGGCATTATTGCTTTTTTGCTAATTTTGCATAGAATTACTGTTATTCTACACGAAAATTAAGAACAGAAAATATGAAAAAATCCTTTTTGATGTTTGCGTTTGCCATGCTGGCAACCATGCTCTGCACCCGTGCCGCCACAGGCAACATCACAATCATCGTGTCGCTTGACGGCTTCAGGTGGGACTACGCCGAGGCTTTCAACACACCTTTCATGAAATATATGGCCGACAACGGCGTGAAAGCCGTGATGCAGCCGTCATTTCCAAGCAAAACTTTCCCCAACCACTACACACTTGCCACCGGCTTGCGCCCCGACCACCACGGCATAGTGGCAAACGAATTCCGCGACCGTGCCACAGGCGCACTGTTCACCCTCAAAGACGCGGCAACACGCACCGACCCCAAATACTATGGCGGCGACCCTGTGTGGCTCACCGCACGCGCCCAGGGGCTTAAAGTGGCCACCGTCTATTGGGTGGGGTCCGACGTGGCAGTGAAAGGCAGCCACCCCAACTATTGGGAAGACTACCAGAAGCGACCACTGCTCACGCTGGAGCAGCGTGTTGACAAAATCATCAATTATCTGAAAATGCCGGCTGACAAGCGACCAAGCCTCATAATGGCTTATTTTGAGGAGCCCGACGCCAGCGGACACCACTTCGGTCCCATTTCTGCCACCACGCGCAAGTCGTTTGAGCGCGTTGACAGCCTGCTGCAAAACCTGTGGCAACGCATTTCCGCATTGCCAGTTGCCGGCAAGGTCAACCTTATTGTGACTGGCGACCACGGCATGGCGTGGCTCGACTCCGCAAGAGCCGTGCCGGTGAAACGCCACCTCAAAGACGAGTGGGTGAGCGAAGTGCTCGGCAGCCTGCCGGCACTTGTCAATGTTCGCCGTCCAGAGTATGCCGACTCTGTGGTCAATGCCTTAGCAAAGGTTGACCATGTGCGTGCATGGAAACGCCAAGACGTGCCTGCCTACTTAGACTATGGCACCAATCCCAATATTGGCGACGTGGTGGTTTTGCCCGATGTAGGCTGGCTGTTCACCGACGCTCCCATAAAGCCCGGAACAGGCAACCACGGCTTCGATAACACCGCGTGCGACATGCAAGTAGGTTTCCGCGCCATAGGAGCCGACTTCAAGCACGGCTACACCAAGCCCGGCGAGTTCCGCAACGTCAGCATCTACCCGCTGCTGTGCCACCTGCTCGGAATCACCCCAAGCCCCAACGACGGCGACCTCACCGAGCTCACCGACCTCCTCAAGTAATCTCTCCACACCAGTTATAATCAAAAATAATACGGAGCGATTACATTTAAGCTTGTTTGACAATAAGCAAGTTTAAAAATATATAATTAATTATCCTAATGTTTTTTGCCAAATCATCACATCATAAAAAATCACATTAATTGGAAGGCATAGTTTATTATAACGAACCTTATGGACTTATCTCATCTCTTCATATTGCTTAATGGGAAACCAAAGACCACCCAAATTCACACCATTGAAGAGAATGGTCTGAATGGGTATCATATCCGCTTCAATAACAGTGAACGCATCTATAATTATAGTCGCTCTAAAGTCATCTGCATCAGTAATCCAGAATGGGTTAATCCTTTATACAGCAAAGTGTTTATTGATGGAGCATTGAAGAAAAACATTAGAGAAATATGGAAATTCTCCAACGACAGTGAATATTATTGGCGAATTATTTATAACAACGGTTTTGTGCAAGAGGATACAAGTAAAAGAATTCATGTCACCACGTCTTGCTTACAAGAATCTGCAATCAAAGATGTTTTTTCCTATCTAAAAGATGTTTCAACAATTAACCCATTAGGGCAGAGTGAACATTCAAATGGAACTTTAACAGATTTATATGCAGATATTAAATTTATAGACCCAGATTCAGCTGCCGCATGCTATCTTAACCCATCAAAATATTGTCCCAAAACACTAAGTCATGCAGAATTAATATACCCTTTTGGTGGCAATATCAGCCAGAAAAAGGCCATAGAAAATGCTTTTGAGCATCAAATAAGCGTAATACAAGGCCCTCCTGGCACTGGTAAAACACAAACAATCCTTAATATTATTGCCAACATCATCACACAAGGAAAAACTGTGATGGTAGTGTCCAATAATAATTCCGCCACAGCAAACATCAAGGAAAAGTTAGAAAAATATGGTTTGGATTTTTTTATCGCGACTCTTGGCAGCAAAAGCAACAAAGAAGCATTTATTGCCAATCAGCCAATTGTCCCAATAGAATGTGCCTCTTGGGGAATGTCAGCTTCTGTTACCAAAAATTGTTGCCAGGCATTGCATACAACATTGCAGCAACTTGACAATGTGTATAGTCTTCAAAACGAACGTGCCAAATTACAACAAGAACTGCAAGCATTAAAACTAGAATGGAAGCATTTCTGCATTGACAATAGCATTGATGAAAGTCAAAAAACAACAAATTCCGTAAGTTCCAAACAAATAGTTTCCTTATGGATAAAAATTCAAGCTATTACACATGCACATTCTATTGCTGTTACGCCATTGTTAAGGCAATTATCAGAAGTAATAAAATGGTGGTGGCTCAAATGGAAATGCAGAAACAAATTGCACATCAGAACCGAATTTAATAAAAATAATCTCTCTTCTATAATCATAGAATTACAGACCATATATTATATTAATAAGCAGGAAGAAATAAGGTCACGTATCAGTAGCATTGACAATGAATTATCTCTATACAATCCTAATGCCTTAACAACAAAACTGACAGATTTATCAATGTCTTTATTCAAATCTCATCTGTATAACCATTATTGCCAACACACACGAACATCTTTTTCCGACAATAAAGACTTTAAAAGACAGTCCAATGAATTGATATATCAATATCCAGTCATTCTTAGCACCACATTCTCTGCACGTTCATGCATCTTCACCAATGATATTTATGACTACCTTATCATTGACGAAGCCTCACAAGTGTCTATCGATACAGGAACGCTGGCTTTGACATGTGCAAAAAATGCAGTTATTGTTGGCGACACAAAACAACTATCCAACGTAGTTACTGAAAAAGACCAAGCAAAACTTGAGTATCTGTTTTCCAAGCGCAGCATTGCAGATGGTTATGATTGTGCCCATAACAATTTTCTACAATCAATATTTACAATAATAACTGATGTTCCCGAGACAATGCTACGCGAACACTATCGCTGTCACCCTCGCATTATTAATTTCTGTAACCAAAAATTCTATGGTGGCAATTTGCTTATCATGACAGAAGACAAAGGCGAATGCAATGTTATGTCTGCAATTCGCACAACAAAATGCAATCATGCAACAAATCGGTATAACCAACGAGAAATTGATGTCATCAAAAAAGAAATTCTTCCAATTTTAAAAGATAAAGAAACTCTTGGCATTGTAACTCCATACAACAACCAAGTAGCTGCGCTTAACCAGCAGTTACACTCTGTAAAAGCAGGAACAATACACAAATACCAAGGAAGGGAAGAAGATACAATAATCATGAGCGTCGTTGACAATGAAATCTCGTCGTTTGCTGATGACGCCAACATGTTGAACGTAGCCGTTTCCAGAGCAAAAAAGAAGTTCTGCCTTGTTGTTACTGGCAATGAGCAGAACAAACATGGTAACATAATGGACCTGCTTGACTATATTGCCTATAATAACTGTGATGTAACATACAGCAAATTGGCTTCTATCTTTGATTATCTTTACGAACAATACACAAAGCAACGCATTGAATACCTCGGCAAGCATTCAAAAATATCGGATTACGCTTCAGAGAATTTAACCTATGCCTTACTTCAAGATATAATTGACACCAATGAACGTTTTTGCTGCTTAAAAACATTGTGCCATGTGCCATTACGCCAAATTATTAAGGACACGTCTATCATGTCAGAAGAAGAATTGAAATACGTGTCAAATTTCAATACACACATAGATTTTGTGATAATAAATAAAGTCAGCAAACTTCCAATACTTGCAATTGAAACAGATGGCTATACATTTCACAACAATTACACAAAACAACATAAGCGAGACATCATGAAAAATCACATTTTGTCCTGCTATGGTCTACCCTTAATTCGTCTTTCAACAAAAGGTAGCGGAGAAAGAGAAAAAATCATTAACGAGTTAAATCAACTTTACAATTAATCTATATCCCAATATTATAGTATCACCGCCCTATCCACATTATACGCGTACCCATGCCACTACCTCACACAAACAACAAAATTGGGGAAATAAAAAAAGAGCTGTATCATAAGATACAACTCTTTTTTGAGCCTCTTGTCGGATTCGAACCAACGACCCCGAGATTACAAATCACGTGCTCTGGCCAACTGAGCTAAAGAGGCGAAGAGGGCTAGCGATCTACATCGCGCCGCTACGACCTGCTACCCTTGCTTCGGTCAAGACCTGGGGGATTTACAAGGAGCTGGCCGTGTAGGACTAACCCGAGCACAAAGGTAGGCATTTTTTACATTCTGACAAAAAAAATCAGTGTTTTCTGCCACCATATTTCGTCCAGCAATCCATTAGTGCTTTAGGTTCAAGCCGTTTAGCCTCCACAAAAAAAAACGCGAGAGGCTCTGGTTTTTCATCACCAGAGCCTCTGCCGTTATCTGCGCGCGGCACACAAATGCGCCAGTTTATCCTTAAAAATGCGAACTGCCGTCAAAGCAATGCGTGCACAACTTGCATTTTGGCAACCCTATTGCCTTCACCAAATCCTCGATTTTTGTAAACTTCAGCGATGTCAAGCCAAAACGCTTGCGCATCACTTCCACCATAGCCTCATATTCCGGCGAACCGGTTTTGGCATATTTGTCAAGGTTTTTGTTCGGGTCGCCCTCAAGCTCACCTATCACACGACGCGACAGCAACTCAAGGTCTGACTTCGAGTTGGTGAAACCAATGTATTTGCAGCCATATATCAGCGGCGGACACGCAATGCGCATGTGTACCTCCTTAGCCCCATAATCATAAAGCACCTTGGTGTTATCGCGCAACTGGGTGCCGCGCACTATAGAGTCGTCGCAAAACAGCACACGCTTGTCCTTGAGCATGGCGCGGTTTGGAATCAGCTTCATCTTTGCCACAAGCGAGCGCATTGCCTGATTGCTCGGCGTGAAGCTGCGTGGCCAAGTGGGCGTGTATTTTGCTATGGCGCGGTGATATGGCACACCTTTACCCTCGGCATAACCCAGAGCCATGCCAGTGCCCGAATCCGGTATTCCGCAGCAGCAATCCACCTCGGAGTCGTCTGACTCGCCCATTGCCTTGCCAGTCTTGAAGCGCACCGACTCCACGTTTATTCCCTCGTAGTCAGATGTTGGGAAGCCGTAATATATCCACAAAAATGAGCATATCTGCATATCCTCACTGGGTTTGCGCAACTGCTCCACGCCGTCGGCGGTGAACTTCACAATCTCGCCAGGGCCCAAAAAGCGGTCAATCTCGTAGTCAAGGTTAGGGAACGATGTGGTTTCGCTTGTGGCAGCGTATGCTCCATCTTTTTTGCCGATTACCACCGGAGTGCGGCCCAGCTTGTCGCGCGCTGCAATTATGCCGTTTTCAGTCAAAATCAGCATTGAGCACGAGCCTTCCACCAGGCGGAACACATTCTCTATGCCGTCAACGAAGTCCTTGCCTTCAGTAATAAGCAAGGCCACCAACTCTGTCTGGTTGACGGCCCCGCTGCTTAATTCTGCAAAATGGTGGTTCTTTTCGAGCAGGCGCTGCTCAAGCGACTCAAGATTGCATATCTTTGCCACAGTCACAATGGCAAACTTGCCCAGGTGACTGTTGAATATTATGGGTTGCGAATCAGTGTCGCTTATTATTCCTATGCCAGAATTGCCAGTAAACTTGCCTAATTCGCTCTCAAATTTTGTGCGAAAATAAGAACTTTCAAGATTGTGAATCGACCGCAAAAACTTCTTTTGCTCCTGGTCGTAGGTGGACAAGCCGCTGCGGCGTGTGCCAAGATGTGAATTATAGTCGGTGCCGTAGAACAAATCGGTCACACATGCTGTCTTTGAGACAGTTCCAAAAAAACCAGCCATTAATTGCTATTTTGAATTTATATTATGATACTTTTTGTTGCAACAATTTGATACCACAAATTTACATCTTTTCTGCTTTTCGCCCAACCCCCACTCTGCATTTGCTGTGCAATCGCGGCAAAAAATCAAGCGAGTTTGCGCTTTGTGTGCTCAATTTGCCGTATTTTTGTTGCGAACCATTAATTTTTTCCCGCACACTGGCATCTGTGGCAGGAAATTTCAACTTTTATTATAAAGAAACAGTAACATAACACTCAAAAAAAATGAAGAAATCAAAGATTGCGCTATGCACTTTGCTGGCCTCTATGGCTCTTGCATCGCCCTCTTTTGCCCAAAACAGATGGAGCATAAAAAGCAACAGCGAAATAGAGTGGAAGCCAACAGGCGACTCGCATTTCGACCACATTGAGATGAGCGGCAAGAAAGTCTCGGTGGTCTATCGCTATGGAATTGACCACGACGGCCGCTTCTGCATCAACAAAAGCATGGTGTGGCCCATGCTCCGCACCATTCCCAACAACACCCACGCAAGTCTCATGAGGCGGTTCGACTGGAATCCCATAAACCTGCTTGTGGTCAACGGACTCTCTAACCCAAAGGAAACCATAAGTGCCGTCAGACTCAACGGCACTCTCGAAGTGGAGAGCTTACTCGACTGGGGCTATGGCATGAACGTCAGGCTCACGCGCCGCTTCTTTCCATCGACCACACAGCCGGCATCGGTTGAGAAATACACTTTGGTAAACTCTTGCAGCCGTCCGCTCGCCATCGAGATTCCGAGTGCCAACATAACCTATCGCACCGACGCCGCCCAAGGCGTTGACGGCAGCTACACGCTCAAGGCCACTATCAACAAAGCCGGCGTATTTGTCATAGCTCCTGCCGACTCACTCACGTTCTCGTCGGACATAGCAGGTTACAAATCAGGCGAACCGGTGCAGGCTATCAATGCCGACAACGAGCTTGCTGCGCGCAGAGCCATGATTAACGAGCTGTCGCAGCAACTCGTGCTCGAAACGCCCGACTCCGTAATCAACACCATGTTTGCGTTCTCAAAGCGCAGAGCTTGCGAGAGTATATTTGAAACTGCCGGCGGCCCAATGCACGGCCCAGGCGGCGAATCATACTACGCCGCCATTTGGGCTAACGACCAGGCAGAGTATATCAACCCTTATTTCCCTTTCACCGGCTATGATTACGGCTGCAAGTCGGCGCTCAACTCGTTCAAGCTCTTTGCCCACTACATCAACAAAGACTGGACACCAATCCCCAGCTCAATAATTGCCGAGGGCAAAGACATCTGGAATGGTTGCGGCGACCGTGGCGATGCTGCCATGATTGCCTATGGCGCGTCACGCTACGCCTTGGCTCGCGGTAGCAAGAGTGAGGCAAACCAGCTTTGGAGCCTGATAGAATGGTGTCTGGAGTATTGCCGCCGCAAGCTCACACCAGAAGGCGTTGTTGCCTCCGACACCGACGAGCTTGAAGGCCGTTTCCCGTCGGGAAAGGCCAACTTGTGCACCTCGTCGCTCTATTACGACGCCCTGCTCTCAGCCTCTTTCCTCGCAAAAGAGCTTGGCAAACCAGCGTCGGTGTCAAAGAGCTATCGCGACCGTGCCACTGCCATGCGGCACAACATCGACAAATATTTCGGCGCAAAAGTTGAGGGCTTCGACACCTACGCCTACTATAAAGGCAACGACACACTGCGCTCCTGGATATGTATTCCGCTAACCATGGGCATAGAAGACCGTGCACAAGGCACCATCAAGGCGCTGCTGTCGCCACGCCTGCTCACCAAAGACGGCCTGCTCACCTTGGCCGGCGACAAAACGTTCTGGGACCGCTCCACGCTCTATGCCTTGCGAGGCATCTATGCTGCCAACGAGACCGCCCAAGCCACAAACTTCTTGCACAACTACTCCACCACACGTCTGCTGGGCGAGCATGTGCCCTACGCCATCGAAGCATGGCCAGAGGGTGAGCAGCGCCATCTCTCTGCCGAAAGTGGTCTGTATGGCCGTGTGATTACCGAAGGTATGTTCGGAATTCGCCCCACCGGCTTCCGCTCTTTCACGCTGACACCTCACCTGCCCGACGCCTGGAACAACATGGCTCTGCGCAAGATTTGCGCTTTCGAGAGCAAGTTCGACATTGAAGTTTCTCGTGCCGATGCCGGCAAGGTGAAAATCACCGTCAAAGACGGCAAGCGCGTCGTGGCAAACAAGGTCATCAAGTCTGGCCAATCCATTTCAGTTACACTCTAACCGCTCCCTGCAATATCATTCTTAAAAATAGCCCTGGGCTGTGCCGCACACATCAAGCTGCGGCACAGCCCAGAGTTCTTTTTGCTTCATTTCATCGCCTATCAGCACAAAACATCTCGCTGCTATTGCAGATTAAGCTCATTGTCTTTATCTTTGAGCCACAACAGGTTTGCTGCACTCTCAAAAGCTTAATTTGAACCAAAACAAGCCCCAATAAAAGCATTATGGCACGACTAAAAGATTATTTTGTCATGAGTCGGCACGAGCGTGCAGGGTCGATTGTGATAGCCATTGTCATGGCGGCTGTCATAGCCCTCACATGCGCATTGCGCAACTGCACCGCCGGCTCCGTGGCACAGCACACCGACACTGCTGCCGTTAGTAAATTCATGCAGCAAGCCGACTCGCTGCAACGCAGCATTGCGGTTGCACCAGCAAAGCGCCACCACAAAGGCAAAGACAGCACAAAGCCTCGCAAAAAGCAACCCCAGCACACTCGCAAGCCTCACCAAGAGCGGCGCATTGAGCCAGTGCCACAATTCTGAAAACACGCCACTTATCCAGCCCCTTTTACATTTATTTTCATTTTTTCAAGCTAAGCAATCCTTATAATCAAAAAATATGTTATTTTTGCAGACGAAAAAGGAGATAGTATAAAACCAATACGGACATACCATTTCTTTGCCGTGCAATCAAAGCACATAAAACTAATGTTTGCATGGCACCAAATATTTAAATCAAAATAAACACGAAGACAACACTAACAACGACGACATGAAAAAATTCATTTTGGCAATTCCCGTAGGTGTTCCATCATCAATCATAATAATCCTCATCACTTACTTGTCGCTTGCAAGTAATCCACTCGACATCAACGACATCAGCCTATTTCCCGGTTTCGACAAGCTGGCACATGTGATAATGTATTTTGGCGCAGCTTGCGTGTTCATTCTCGACTGGGCCAACTTCAAGATGCCTCACCACACAAAGCTCAACAGCGAGCTGGCACTGACCACGTTTGCCATTTTGCTGGGCGGGTTGATGGAAATTGCGCAACTTGTGATGGCGCAAGGACGCTCATTCGAGGTTACCGACTGGTTTGCCGACATTTTGGGCGCGCTTGCCGGTTGGGTAACCATACACTTCTGGTTTATGCACATCTTCCGCAAATATCTGTTGCGCACATCAAGCCGCAAACTCCACCATCACCACCACTATCATGTGGATTTTGATGAAAACGAGGCAAAACGCAAAGTTGGTGAGCAGCAAGAAGTGCTCAAAAAGCAAATAGAAGAAAAAGCTAAAGCTGCGTGTAACGACGCCAATCCCGAATAACCCCACAGCCAGCAGCACATCTCCCCCACACTCGCTCCCTATACGCGTACCTCCGGCACGCATAGCGTAAAAACACCACCCACACAGACCACAGACCACAGACCGCCGCTACCGCTCCTCAGTCAGCGGTTATCTGCACATAAGCCACCTCCGGGGCTCAGTGGCAATGTATCTATCAGAAAGGATAGCCTATTGCCAAGTGAAAGGCAAGGCCGTCTTTGAACCTTGGCAAATTGTAGTAGCCACGCTTGCCAGTGTCGTAAGGAGCATGTATGCCTATGCCGAGGTCAGCCCTAATCACCAGCATATCCATGTCAAACCTTATGCCGGCACCAGTGCCGAGAGCCAACTCATCAAAGAAGTTTTTCATCTCCAGCTTGCCGCCTGGCCTGTACTCATCATTCTTGAGCAGCCACACATTTCCGGCGTCAACAAACAAAGCCCCCTTAAAGTAGCCAAGCAACGGGAAACGATATTCCCAGTTCGTTTCAAACTTAAATGTACCGGTCTGGTCGTAATATGCGTTGGCATTGTGCTGTGCAGCATGATATTTGCCAGGCCCTATGGTTCGCACCGTGAAGGCACGCACGGAGTTTGCTCCGCCTATGTAGAATTGCTCGCTATATGGCACCTGCGACGAATTGCCATAGGCATGAGCTGCCCCAACAAACACTCTGCCCACTATGCGGTGCTCGCCAGTCAGTGTGTGGTTCCACACCACCTGCGTCTGCGCCTTGACAAACTGTGAGAACGGTGTGCCAAACAGCCGCTTGGTGTGCTTGCTTCCGGCAAGTTCCCACACACCGGCAAATATGTTGCCAGCCTCAGCCACCGTCGATGTCCATGTTAGGTTGTCTTTCATGCCCAGCGAAGTATCGTAAGTGTAGGAATATTGCATTTTAGGTATAAACGTGTTTCTGAAACTCACTGCTATCGCCGGATTTGCCGTCATTGCCGAGTCAAACGCATGGGTGGTTGACAGCAGTTTTGAGTAAGTGAGCATAAATGGCGTGTACTCTATGAGCGACTTCTTGCTCGCATGCCATTCCCAAGTGAATTTTGTGCCCACTTGATACATCTTGAAGAAGCCTGGACGGTTCATTATGTCGCCATTAAGCGAGAAACGCGTCCAGTTGCGATAACGGCGATTGCGGTCAATGAATTTCGGCGCAAGCAGCCGTGGTATGGCGAGTGTCACTTCAGCCCCAAACTCATAGGAGTTGATGTCACGGTTGCTCTTGCGGCCGCCATTACCGGTTTGCCACTCGTATGAGGCATTGAACTTAGCGCTTAGCTGCTCGCCTGCGCCAAACAAGTTTTTATGTTCAAGCCCTACGCCCAGACTCGGCCCAATGAAGCTGTTTGACTTCGACGTGCCTTGTGCCTCAAACTTCACCTCGTATGGCTTGTCGAGCGTGCAGTCTATGTGCAAATCCACCAGCCCGTTGCCCTCGGCTGTGGTGGAGTCAACCGGCAGCACCCTCATGTTGATGTTGCTGAAAATGCCCAGTTGCGACAGATACATTTGCGTGCGGTCCATGTTTCCCACTCTGAATGGCCGCCCTTTGCGCGACCTTATGCAATCGGGTATAGTGTTGTCGCTGATATGCACAGGCACCATTTTCACAAGTGTGCAGTTGCGGAATTGCAGCGTGTCGGGCGTGCCACCGCCGTGGTTTCCGCTCACGGTGGCCACCACGTTGTTCACCATATATTTCACCAGAGCCATATTAGGCACATTTGAAGCCTTCGCAATCTTCACGGCAATGCTGCCTTTGTGGGCAGTGCTGTCGGCCAGATACTCTATGTATTCCGGTCTGAAATAATAGTAGCCATTGTTTCGCAAAGCGTTGGTGATGTTGATGCGCACATTGTTGAGTGAGTCGAGGCAATAGCGGCTGCCGGGCTTCAAGTAACGGTCGGCGCGAGCCACCGAGTCAATGAAGCGGCCTATCGGTGTAGCTATGCCGGTGTAAATCACGCTGTCTATCAAGTATGGCTTCTTAACCTTCACCTCATAGCTCACCGAAGCCTTGCGTTTCTGCTCGCTGCTGTAGTTGAGCTTATAGCTTGCCGACGAGCCGAAATAGCCATTATCCTCAAGCAGTGTCTTAATCATATCTACACGCGTTTCCGGCCTCACACGGCTTATCAGCACCGGGTAGGCCACCAGTTTCTTGTAGAACCACCCCTTTATGCCTTTCGACTTCTCGTTCCAGTGGTTATACACCCACAAGCCTATCGGCAGCGGCGTGCGGTAATATGGCGAGTAGAGCGGATTGTTTGGCTTCACGTTGATTGCCTCAAAAATCTGGTCTTTCACGCCGCCTTCCACCTCCACCGTGTCGGGAAACACATAGTTTAGCTTCTTCACGCCGGTGTAGAGTGTCTCGCCCTCGCCTATTCTGCTGGTTGTGGAGCATGCGCCCAGAGCCATGCACAGCAGCATGGCCACAACCACTGATAATATGCCGTTATTGTATTTTCCGTGTCTGCTCATTTGTCGTCAGCCTTTTGTGCCGCTTCTTTCTCGCGCCTTGCCTTTTCTTCTTGGGCAGCAATGGAGTCGCGCAGCAAGCGTTCTTTTGATTTGTAGCGGAACAGGTGCCGCAGGTCCGAAACCTTGCGTTTAAGCACATAGGCAATACCCATTTCCGTTATCTCGCCCTCAAGCACACTTTCATAGCCTGTGTGGCGGAAAAGCCGCAGATATTTTGTTCCGCTCTTATTAAGGTAATACTCAAACGAAATGTCGTTGACCAGATTGTTTGAGAAGTTTTGCTCGCTTGTGGCATCAGTGCTGTATTCACCGCCCACCACTATCTTGAAGCGGTCGTTGAACAGTGATTTCGACAAGCGATAGGAATAGCTCGTCTCGTTTTGCGAGTGACCGTTGGAGCCGTCTTGATATGAATTGATGCCAAAGGTCAGGTCCACGCCTTTAAGCGTGCTTGCCGCCCAACTGTTGATTTGCGACTGCAAGAACGAGTAGAGCGCACCCGTTGACGACAGTCCCGGAGCGCCGTTGCCGGTCACGCCCGAATATGTGCCATAGAGCAGCAGGTTGATTGCCGCCGTGGAGCGTTGCTGCGCCGTCATTGACTGCAACTCGTTTTCCACGCTTATGTCGTTGTCGGTGCTTAGGTCAAATGTCAAGTCCACGTTGTTAAGCGAATTGCCGAGCTTGGCAGTGACCAGAAAATCAACAAGGCGGTTGCCGTTGTCACTGCCAGTCACAGTGGTCTTGGTGTGCTGCGTGGCCGACACGTTGAGCTGCGGGTTCATCATGTCGCCCGACCACACCACCGAGCTTCCACTCGCAAATTCAAAAATCTTTTGTGAGATTATGGGTGGCGAGTAGCGCACGCTGCCCGATTCTATCGTATAGCTGCCCACCAGATTGTCCTTGCCGGCAAAGTCCATGGTGTAGCGCAGCCTGCCGCTGCCGTTGATTGTCACGCGGTCCTTGCCGTCGACCGACAAAAATGCGTTGATAACCGCCCCTTGTTGTATGTTGAGGTTGGCGGCTATGTTCATCGCATATCCGGTGGCAGAAGTCATGAGTGAGTCAACCGTCTGTGTGGAGTCGTTCATGTTGACAAACGTCACCATGCTGCGGTCTGCGCCTGTACCCAGGTCGCTGATGTTGTCTTGCAGCACGTAAGTCAAATTTGAGCCGGAGCGCAAGGCCAGGTCAGCGTTCACCGACATGAAGTTGCCACGTCCGTTGACCGAGCAGTTCACATCGGCAAAGCCCTTGCCAAACAGGTCGGAATAGCGTTTTTGCGTAGAACCTATGAACTGCACATTGCTGCCTGCCATGCCGAGTTTTATCGTCATGTTGTTCATGTCAGATATATCCACGCTGCCATTCACCGTCACTTGTCGGTTATTAATGCCCACAATGCCAAAGTCCTTAAACTTCACCACGCCCGAGTCCACCGGTATCTTGGTCTCGGTGAGTCGCAACTGGCTGCCATAGCGAGGTATGTAGATGTTTGCCGAGTCTGGCACCACATAGCCGTTGTATATCGGTTTCGACATTGAGCCTGTCACCGTCAAGTCACCGTTAAGATAGCCTCGCAGCCACACTAAGTTGCCTGGAATGAACGGCGTCGCCTTCGACAGAGGAAAGCGGTCGAGCTTGAGCGACACGTCAAACGGATTTTTCTTCGTTGAGTCGTTGAGCGAGCCGTAGGCAAACGCCACCTTTGAGCCGTCGAGGTCAACGTCGGCCTTTAGGTTGGTGCTCGATGTTGACGGGTCAACGCTCAAGTTTGCCGACAAGTCTATGTCGCCCACGCGCTGACGCTCATACACGAAATTTTTCAGCGAGGCTGTGCCGTCGCCCCAAATGTTCTTGCCGTCGTATGCCACGCCCATGTTGGCGTTAAGACTGCCCGACACTTCTGGAGCAAATGGGAAGAATTTCAGCCACTCCTCTATCTTCAGGTTGTCAATCTTCAGCAATATGTCCGACTTGCCTGTGTTGTCGAGCGAGTTCGACATGAGCGACACGCGGCTGGAGTCGGTCTGCAGCTGCAAGTCGGCAAGCATTTCTCGCCGCTTGTAGTTGAGCGACACATAGTTGCTGTCGTTAACGCTCCATTTGCGGTAGCCTATGATTGGGTTCTTGGGGAAAAAGCGAGCTTTCACCACCGAGTCAGTGAGTGTAGCATCTACGCCCACACGATAGCCAGTTTCGTTGTGAATGTTTCGCTGGCTCACAAGCATGTTGAGCGTGGAGCGCACCACGCCTCCCTTCACGTCAACACTGGCAAACTCGTCCCATGTGCCTGGGCGGTTGCCCATGTGCGCATCGAAGCGCAAGCAGCGGTTCCACTCGCTGGCGTGGAGCGTAATGGTGTCAACTGCCGTTTCGCCATAGCTAAACGAGTTAACTTTACCGTCAATGAAGATATTGCTGTCGTTGCGTATCTCGCAATTTATGCTTCTGAAGTCAATGTCATATTTTTCAAGATAACGCGGCACCAAGCCGTCAGGTCCCACATTTAGCTTCAGTGTAAACGGTGGCAAGGCGTCTTGCAGGGTGTCGATGTTGAGCGAGCGTTTCTTGTATTGCGACATGGCTATGTCGGTACTGTTTTTGAAACATTTCACCAGTTTCTTTGGCCCAAACGTGGAGTTGAATGCCAGTTGCGTCTGCTCATTGTTGAAATCAAGCGTCACGGTGCTGTCGGTCGAGGCAAATGTGCCCTCCAGTTTGTCGGTCACGAGCATATCGCTATCAAGCTCCCATTTAAGTCCGGTGAGATTTATGGCAGCATCACATTTTTGCGTTTTCA
Source organism: uncultured Muribaculaceae bacterium (assembly GCA_934636465.1). Taxonomy (GTDB): domain Bacteria; phylum Bacteroidota; class Bacteroidia; order Bacteroidales; family Muribaculaceae; genus Sodaliphilus. The sequence continues at coordinate 80,771 of CAKUAR010000001.1, read as the reverse complement.
AGTTAAAGTCACCCGAAGCCACAAAGCCCACACGGCCACGGCACACGCCGTCGTAGAGCTTCAGCCGCTGCAGGTCGAGGTCGTTAATCTGGCCGTTGGCGTCGAAGGCATAGCGTTCTTTGCCCAGAGAACCTTTGCAGTTCACAGCCAAATCGCAACCGGCATTGGCAGAGCTTAGCGCCGCAGAGAAGTTTCCGCCGTTCAGGTTAACGTTTGCCTTGATATTTTTGTATGTGTCGTTCACATATTTCACGCTCGCCAAGTCCACATTGCCGTTCACCGTGGTGTGCTGACTGCTGAAATCGAACCCACGCCCCGAAGCCTTGACATGCGCTGTCAAATCGCCCACACCTGCCAGCGGCAATATTGCTTTAACCGGAAAGTGATTGAACGTCACATCTACCCCATAGGCGTTTGAGCGGCCGCTGAAGCTGCCCTTGCCCACCATTTGACCAGTGGCGAGCCTCATGGCGAGGTTGCCCGAATAGTTTTCACCGCCAAACTTGGCAGAGCCTTTCACCGTCATGGGTGGAATGTTGATGTTACGGCACATGGCCTTGTCCATGAGAGTGGGCTTTATGAAGTTGATGTTGTCGAAACGCGCGTCAAAATCCACATTTCCGCCCAGGCGTTTCACGTCCATGGGGTTCACAATCTTGCCAGACACTGCCACCTTGGCATAACGCTTCATGCTTGCCGTCACGCCATTGAGCGTGAGTTGCCGCGTGGTGCCCGACACTGCCCCATGCACGTCAATAGGGTAATTCATAGGCACCATTTTGAGCATGGTGCGATATTCAGGAAATGCTTTCAGCACCTCTTGCAAGGCAATCTTTGAGTCGGTTTCCACACGCGCACGGCCAGTGGGCTTGCCGGCAAGGAAATCATTATCAATTTGTACGTTTACCTTCAATTTGCTGAGCATGGTTGAAATCACAAAATTGTCGGCCTTCATCTGCTCGTCGTTCATGCTGAAGCGTCCAGACGCCGACCGCAACTCTATGCCGCAACGCTCCTTGGCTGTGAGCGATTGCAGAGGCACGCTCACCGTGGTGCCACGATTATAAAGGTTTGCTATTTCAAAATTAACGCCGCTTAGAGCCAGATAGTCCATGTCGAGGCCGCGCGTCTTGGGCTTTGCGCCTTTCAAAGCGTAGGTCACAGCGGAGTTTGTCAATTTCACCGTCTTGCCTCTCACTTGCCAAGTGGTTGTGTCGCTGGGCATAGTATCTACTGGCAACGGGTGTTCGGCATTGTATCGCGCTGCAAATTTTGCCGAAGGATACAAGTATTTACAATCTATGCTGTCAACCGCAAGACTTCCCACATCAACCGTGTGGCTCGCCATGTTCACATTGCCGTCGCGAAGCTCCGCCCTGCGCAAAAACACGCACAAGTTGTCAATCGTGGGCAGCATGTTCATTGTGTAGCGCACATCACTAAGTGCAAGCCTCACCGCCTTCACATGCCATGGCGCCGATTTTGTGGTGTCGGTCTTCACTTTCTTATAGGGCAGGTAACTTAGTGCCACATCGCCGCCTCGTAGAGTTCCGTCGAGCACCTCAACCTCGTTCCGGTTGAGATTAACATTTATGCCCGACACCTTGCACAGGTTCACATGCGCCTTGAGCAGCATTGATGAGTCCTCACTTATCATGCGGTAATAGCCGCGTGTGAGATAGGCGTGGTCCATGCTCACCACTTTGTCAAAAAGCGGACGCACGGCAAGTTGTGCCGTGAGGTTCTCGGCATTGACCATTGTGTCTTTGTGCTCGTCGATTACAAGCACTCCGTCCACACTCAAGTCAATGGGGAATTTAAGCAAAATGCGGTCAACGCTTATCTGCATGCCGGTCTTGTGCGAGGCATACTCGCAGGCAACGTCCTTGAAAATGTTTTGCACCCACGGCACATAGAGCGTCAACGGCAACAGCGTTGCCAAAAACACTATTGCGCCAAGAGTCCAAAGCACCCATTTGCCCACTATATTTCCTTTATTGTCCGCCAAATCTCAATGATTTAATTCACAACTTGATTATATTTTTCAAATATAGCAATTTATTTCCATTAAAACCGCTCGCTCCGTGCATTTTGCAGTGCTGTCATGACAAAAAAATCAGCAGGAAAGCCACGATAGTGGGGCTCTCCTGCTGCAAAAATATAAATTATGAAACAAAGTTTCGTTGTGTGGTCACGCGCCGAGGTTATGCGTCGTCCTCACCACCCGACTTGCTCTGACGCTTACGCTCGTTCTCGTCGAGTATTATCTTGCGCATACGCAAGTGGTTTGGTGTGATTTCCACATACTCGTCGTTCTTGATATATTCAAGAGCCTCCTCAAGGCTGAACACCACCGGCGGCACAATCTTTGCCTTTTCGTCAGAACCGGCTGCGCGCACATTCGAAAGTTTCTTCGATTTTGTCACGTTAACCACCAGGTCTTTCTCCTTGGTGTGTTCCCCCACCACTTGGCCGGCATACACGTCTTCTTGCGGGAAGATGAAGAATTTGCCGCGATCTTGGAGCTTGTCGATTGCATAGGCATAGGCAGTGCCGCTCTCCATTGCTATTATCGAACCATTGGTGCGGCGCACGATGTCGCCCTTCCATGGCTCATAGTCGAGCAGCTGGTGAGCCATGATGGCCTCGCCCTGCGAAGCGGTGAGAATGTTTGTGCGCAGACCTATAATGCCTCGCGACGGTATCTTGAACTCCATGTGGATTCGGTCGTTTTGCTGCTCCATCGAGGTCATTTCGCCCTTTCTGCGTGTCACAAGGTCAATCATCTTGCTCGAGAACTCCTCTGGCACATTGATTGTCAATGTTTCAAATGGCTCGCATTTCACACCGTCAATGGTCTTGACGATTACCTGTGGCTGACCCACCTGAAGCTCGTAGCCCTCGCGGCGCATTTCCTCTATGAGCACTGACAAGTGCAGCACGCCACGGCCATACACAGCCCAGGCATCTTCACGGTCGGTTTTCTCCACACGCAGTGCAAGGTTCTTTTGCAGCTCTCTCTGCAGACGCTCATATATGTGACGCGAAGTCACAAATTTGCCGTCGCGGCCAAAGAATGGAGAGTCGTTGATTGTGAAGAGCATCGACATGGTTGGCTCGTCGATGGCGATGCGTGGCAGTGGCTCCGGATTGTCAGGCATGGTAACGGTGTCACCAATCTCAAAATCCACAAGACCCACCAGCGCACAAATGTCACCGCACTGCACGCTGTCAACGTGTTTCTGCTGCATTCCCTCAAAGGTGTGCAGCTCCTTGATGCGCTGACGCTCCACAGTGCCGTCTTTCTTGCACAGACCAATCTCCATGCCGTCTTTAAACACACCGCGATGCACACGACCCACAGCAATACGTCCCACATAGCTACTGTAGTCAAGCGATGTGATAAGCATTTGCGGGTCGCCGTCGTTTTGCTTCGGAGCAGGTATATATTTTATGATGTCATCAAGCACAATGTTGATGTTATCAGTCTTTTTGGTGTAGTCATCACTCATCCAGCCCTCTTTTGCCGAGCCAAACACAGTGGGGAATTCCAGCTGGTCCTCATTGGCATCGAGGTTGCACATAAGCTCAAACACTTGCTCTTGCACTTCGCTCGGACGGCAGTTAGGCTTGTCAACCTTATTGACAACCACAATGGGTTTCAAACCAATCTGAAGTGCCTTTTGCAGCACAAACCTCGTCTGTGGCATAGGGCCTTCAAATGCGTCAACCAGCAGCAGACAGCCGTCGGCCATGTTGAGCACACGTTCCACTTCACCGCCAAAGTCGGAGTGTCCTGGAGTGTCGATGATGTTGATTTTGTAACCTTTGTAATTAATCGAAACGTTTTTCGACAAGATTGTGATACCTCTTTCTCTCTCGATGTCGTTGCTGTCCAAGATTTGAGTGCCCACAACTTGATTGTCGCGGAACAGCTTTCCTGCAGCAAGCATCTTGTCCACCAGCGTTGTCTTCCCATGGTCAACATGGGCAATAATGGCAACATTCCTAATATTCTGCATAAAATTTCACCTATTTCAGAGTGCAAATTTACTCCAAGTTAGCCGCATATCAAAAAAAACATTAAATTTTCTACACGAAAAATTTCTTCACCGCCTTCGTAAAAAACTAATTGCAAAAGCATTGTCAGTAACAAAATTATGTCTATCTTTGCACGTCGAATTTTATAACTAATAATTTTTTAACAAGAATGTATTTAGATTCAGAAAAGAAGAAAGAGATCTTCGGCACTTACGGTAAGAGCAATACTGATACTGGCTCTCCAGAAGCTCAGATTGCATTATTCTCGGTTCGTATTGCCCATTTGACCGAACACTTAAAGGCCAATAAAAAAGATCATACGACTCAACGTGCTCTTAAAATGCTTGTAGGTAAGCGTCGTCGCCTGCTTGATTACTTAATCAAGGTTGACATTGAGCGTTACCGCGCTATCATCGCCAAGAAAGAACTTGGTATCCGCAAGTAATTTTTCAAGACAACGAAAAAAGACAAGAGGCTGTGTCAATAGGCGCAGCCTCTTTTCGTCACTCCAAACGAGTGAGGGCGTGCTGGAGGTACACGTTTGTAGGTAGCCTAACCCCCTTGTGTGCTGAGAGCTAATGCTGTTGGTGTGCCGAAGGTATGCGTTTGTTGATAACCCACGACTGAGGAGCGACAGCGACGGTCGTGGGGGCAACGACACCCATGCAATCAGCGTGCCGAAGGTACGCGTATCACACTAACCTACACTGTTTTTTAATTAAACTCATCTTATTCACATTATGCCAATGCGAGTTTTGTTTGCCATAATAGCTGCCACGGCGGCCTTAATGCTTGGCGCACAGTCGGTGTTGCCACAAGAGGGCGACCTGCTGTTTGTTTCGCCACCCAAGCCAAACGCCATAACGCAATCCACAAGCCATATAGGTGGCGGCACAGCCTCAACCTATGACCATGTGGGCATACTTCACTTGATAGGCGGCACAGTGCCTTGCGTAGTCGAAGCCACACCGCCCACGGTGTGCATAACTCCACTCGACACATTCCTGATGCAAAACCCATGCACCACATTGGCACGCGTCAACGTGCCTTTCGACACCACTGCCACCATAGCCAAGGCACTAAGTTTTGTCGGCCGACCATACGACTACTATTTCGAGCCGTCAGACAGCGCAATCTATTGCAGCGAACTTGTGCAGAAATCCTACGTCACGCCAAGCGGCAAGCCGCTGTTTGGCACAATAGCCATGTCGTTTCACGGCTCCGACGGCAAAATTCTCGATTACTGGCTGCACCGCTATGCAGCCAAGGGCAAGCGTGTGCCCGAAGGTGAGCCAGGCACCAACCCCAACGAACTGCTGCACCGCCCACAAATCACCATTTTGGGCGCAATGCCCAAAGGCACAACTGCCAAAAACTAAAAAGCTCCGCGTGAGTTTGGCAGCCGTTGCTTTTGCTGTCATTTTCCTCACGCCGAGCTTTTCTCCGTTTTCCTATGGCACTGCCAGGTTTCATGGGTGCTTCCTGTGGTTTTCATGATTGTTTACGCTGCAAAGTAAGTGCAACGATGGCTCATTTTTCGCTACACCTCCACGCAAAAAGCACAGCCGCCCCACAAACAGCTAAAAAGCAGTGAAGCGGAGATATGCCGCAACTTTGGCACATCTCCGCTCCATAGCGGTATTCACAAATTTAATAACTGATTACGCGTTTTTCACTTCCCAGCCGAGAGCCGAAGCGCCAAGCACGGCAGCATCGCTTTCTTTGAGTTCGCTCAATATAATCTTTGTCTTGCCCTTGTAGCAGCCGAGCACGTTTTTCTCGTACGCTTCCTTGATTGGGTTCATTATCAAGTCGCCCGACTTGGTCAAGCCGCCAAACAGCACAAATGCCTCCGGACTTGAGAATGCCGTGAAGTCAGCCAAAGCCTCACCCAATATGGTGCCGGTGTAGTCAAAAATCTCTTTGGCCAGATTGTCGCCCTGCACTGCGCAGTCATACACGTCTTTTGATGTGATTGCCGATATGTCGTAGTTGCGCAGCAAAGAGTCCTCTTTTCTGATTTCCAAAAATTCACGGGCTGTGCGAGCCACACCTGTTGCCGAGCAATAAGCCTCCAGACAGCCGGCACGGCCACAGCCGCACAGTCTGCCGTTGCCGCGCTTCACAATCACATGGCCAAGCTCACCGGCAAAACCGTCGTGACCATACACCATCTGGCCGTTGACCACGATGCCGCTGCCCACACCTGTGCCCAGGGTTATCATGATGAAGTCCTTCATGCCGCGTGCTGCGCCATAAGTCATTTCACCTATGGCTGCCGCATTGGCGTCGTTGGTGATTAGACATGGAATTCCGAAACGCTTTGAAATCATGTCGGCAAACGGAATGTCGTGCTGATGCCAAGGCAAGTTAAGGGCGTTTTCTATCACGCCAGTATAATAGTTTGCATTAGGGGCGCCCACACCTATACCGTTAATCTTGCCCACAGCGTCGTTTGCCACGATGATGCGGTTAAGTTCAGTATGAAGTTCATCTACATAGTCGTTGATGTTGGCGTGCTTTGCCGTCTTGATTGAGTCACTTGCTATCACGTTGCCACGGGCATCTACAATTCCAAACACGGTGTTAGTTCCACCGATGTCGATACCTACTACATAAGGTTTTACCATTTTATTAATGTTTTTTTTAAAGTTAATTGTTCAGTAATCTCTTTTACAAATATAGCGTTTTATATTTAATTGACAATGCCCCGGCACAGCCAATGTGTAACGAGGCATTGCAATATTTTTGTTTTTCTTTGGGCGGTTAGCGCACAGCCACTTTAGCCACACGACTGCCAGCCTTCACCACATATATGCCCGGAGTCACCTCCACGCACTTAACGCCGCTGGCAACCACCTGTCCTTGCAGTGTGAACACTGTGGCAGTCTCGTCACCGTCAATCACTATGTTGCGTCCTTCCACAGCCACGTTGAGCTTGGAGTCGGCAGCCACGTCGTCAACTGCGGCAGCCACATAGTCGAATGTTATTGGTTGCATAAACGTTTGCCACGAAGCCCAGCTGTCAACACCCCAGGCATAGGCAATCACATTGTTTTTGTTCACGTCGATGTGTCCGCGCTCGTCGCCGCTTATGCCACAGTTGTGTATGCCTTTCTTGGCTATGCCTTGCACCTGGCCCACCCGTGTAAAATTTACACCGTCAGCCGATTCATACACAAGCATATAAGAATCATTTGTCATGCGGCTTGCCGTAAACACGCATATAAATTTCTTTATGGCGTCCACATACTTAAAGTCGCCCGAGTCAGAACCGCTGATTCGGTTTTTGTTTATCACCACACCCTTGATCTCAAGTTTTGCAGGCCAGTTGGGGTCGTCGGCAGGTGCTGTTGAGAGTTTTGTACAATGCAAGTTGTCATCGTCCCAAGTGTAGTAGAGATACACAGTGTTGCCCACAACCACCATGCTCGGCTCACCTGCACCCCACTTGGTGTGGTCGCCGGTGTATTCTATAACAGGCTGCGGATTGCTTCCGCCCCACCCTGTGCCATTCCACTTCTCCCACGGGCCATTGGGATTCTTGCTGCGGGCCATATACACGTGGTTGTCTATGCCGCCAGAATTCTCCGTGGAGGTATAGCCTATATAGTAATATCCGCCCCAGCGGCACACGCCTGGGTCACAACACGAGTATGCGTCGCGGCTACCGTATGTCGGCTTCACCGTCATGCTTTCAGGACCATAGGTCTTGCCGCCGTCGTCACTGTGTCTGTAGGCCAACTGGTCCCAATAGCTGCCCATCACCACAGGGCTGACTTGGCTGGAGGTATAGCACACTCTCGACACCCACACCTTGTCGGTTTCTGCCTGATCCGCAAAGCTCGTGGTTTCCAGGTAACCAGACTTGTGGCCATACCACAAGCCCAACGATGTGCTTTCTGTGGTCACCACCCACAGATATTTGCCAGCAGGAAACATGCTTTCCTTATTGTTTTCGGCAGCCAAGTTGCAATAAGCATACACCCAGCCATCGTTTTTCACTGAGGTGTAGTTCTTATTATACATTGGCGAGCCGCTCACTGTGGTGGCGTAGTCAGTGTTCCACTTATACACCTTCACGTTCAGTGCATCGTGACCGTATGATTTCTCGTTAAAAGTGTTGATGGCTATGGCATAGAATGGAGTGTCGGAGCTTATCAGCTGCGCAGCCACGCCTATGTCGGCCAAATAATAGCTTGTTGGCGACTTCGACACATCGGTTGTGTAAGTTCCATAATCCAAGTCAGCCTTGGTGTAGTTGGCACCAGGAGCTGCAAAATAGGCGTCCATTGAGCCGTCATCGTTTATAATCATCGACGGGCCGTAGCGATACACGCCGCCGTCATACACAGTCCAGCCGTCACCGGCAGTAATTGATTTCAATCCGGGCTGCTCTGTCTGCGCCACGGCGGTCAAAGCACTTCCGCACATTGCAACGGCACACAAAGCCGCCGAAATTTTGTTATTAACTTTCATTTATCGTTCAGTTTTTGCTTTACAGAGCAAATTTATAATTTTTCTGCGTGGTTTTCAAGCCCAGACCAGCATTAATGCAACAAGAAAAAGGGCAAGAAGCACATGGCAAGCTACAATTTCATGGATTTCCTGGTCATACTACGACTACCTATTTAGCATCTGTGTGGGCACACTTAGTTGCTACACCGTGAGCACTGCCGTAATCGACGCGTACAAAGCCATTGGGCAGACGCCCAAATAAAATGCGTCAGAATGAAATTGAGAGCCTGGCGTTGATTTGGCGGCGTGTCAAATAGTTTGGCACGGCATATTGAATGTTGTTAACGTCAGTTATCCAGTAGTAGCTGCTCACGTTTGATATGTCAAACAGGTTGAACACGTCCACACCCAGCCAAATGTCCTTAAAGTGGCTTAGCAAGCCGCTTGCTGGCTTGTGATTTTCATCTACCAAGGCATAAGACACGCCTATGTCAACACGCTTATAGGCCGGTTGGCGGAAATACTTCTGCGCGCGCGTCATGCGGGGCGATGTGGTGGGCAGTCCGTCAGACAATATGCCGCGCAGGCTGAACTTGATGCGTGGATTGTTTGGGAAATAGTCAGTGAAAAACAATGCCACGCTATAACGCTGGTCAGTGGGTCGCGGCACCTTCACCCCATTCAGCGTTTCTTGCGTCTTCATGAGCGAGAAACTAAGCCATGAGTCAGTGCCTTCCACAAACTGCCCGAACAGTTTGAAATCCACTCCGCCTATGTAGCCGTTTGACTCGTTAACGCCAGAATACACAAGTTTCAAGTTGTCGATTTCGTATGGTATGAGGTCGCTCAAACGCTTGTAATAAATCTCGGTGGTGAACTTAAACGGACGGCTCATTGTGCGGAATGTGTAGTCACCGCCAAGAATGAAATGCACACTTTTTTGCGACTTTATGTCTTTGTTGAGGTCAATGTAGCTGTTGCCGGCGTCATCTTTCTTTTCCACACGATATTCTTTGTAAAACGGAGCTTGATAATACAATCCTCCTGCCAGTCGCAGCGACAAGCGGCTGTTTCGCTCCGGCAGAAATCCAAGGCTGAAGCGTGGGGAAAACAGCGTTTCCTTGTTAAAATCCCAGTGCGACAATCTTATGCCGCCATTAAACACCATTAGCCCAGCCCCAGTAACAAGGCGATAAGTGTCCTGCACATATCCCTCAATGCGTGTGGTGTTGAGATCGTGTCGCGATGTCTGGCTATAAATCACATTCACCTCGCCTGGCAAGTGTGGCAGCGAGTAGCCGGCAGAGTCGCGCCACTGCCACTCGCGCGAGCGGTCATAGATGCTCTCACGCTTAAATGCCACGCCGTAGCTTATGTTATTGTGGTTAAGCGACACGTTACCCCTTAGAGCCAAGTCATACACACCTATCTTCAAGCGGTTGCGCGCATGTTCGTGATATTTGCCCACACCAAGCTCACCGCCCACCGACGAGCCTCCGCTTCCGCTGGTGCCAGCCTCATCGAGCCAGTATTCTCCGTGTATGTCATAAGCCACAAGCTCGTTAGTCTGGTAGCCAGAGCCAAGTAGCGTGAAGTCAACGCTCTTGTTCAGCCTATAGTTGAGTGATAGCGCACCAAAATAGGTCTGAAATTTATCTTTTTCGTGACCGTCGAAATAAACAAGAAATTTCTTGGCGTCGGTAGATGTTCCGAAACTCGTCTCACGGTTTTCTGGAGTGAAGCGATAGTCATTAACCGACACGTTGCCCAGAAACGACATCTTGAATTTTTGACTTGGCTTAAATGAGAGTATGGTCTGATAGTCTAAATACTGAGGGTCGTATTCGCCTTTCGACTCAAGCGAGCCAAGCAGAGAGGAATTGCGCTTGTAGCGCACACCGTGCAACTGCGAAAATTTCTTGCTGCTCTGGCCAAGCGAGAGGCTACCTCCCTGCAAACTTGCCGACACGGCTCCCTCAAACGACTTTGGCTCCTTGTATGTGATGTCGAGCACCGACGACATTTTATCGCCGTATTCTGCATTAAATCCTCCTGTTGAGAAATTCACCGAGCTAACCAAGTCAGGGTTTATTATACTCAACCCCTCTTGTTGACCCGACGTGATGAGCTGCGGACGGTAGATTTCAATTCCGTTGATATACACGCTGTTTTCATCATAGCTGCCACCACGCACCATATATTGCGTGCTAAGCTCATTCTTTGAGCTAACGCCAGCCATGGTTGTGAGCACCGACTCTATGCTGCCGCCAGAGGCATCGGGGGCGAGTCTCGTGGTGTGAGGGTCGAGTGCCTGCATCTGGTTTGTCTGTTTTTTAAAGTCAGTCACCTCCACCTCTTTTAGCACAACGTCTTTTTTATAGAGCTTGGGGTTGAGCGTCACCACACCTGTGGGTTTTATAAGCTGCCTCTTAACCTCGGAATAGCCAAGGCACGAGAACACCACCATCGCCGTGTCACACTCCTCAAAAGTCAATTCATATTTGCCTTGCAAGTCGGTGTTAACACCAAGTGTGCTGCCTTGCAGGCGCACCGTGGCAAATTCTATCGGATTGCCTTTCTCATCAGTCACTTTTCCAGTGACGGTTACATTGGCCACAGCCTGCAAGCAAGCCATCATAATCAGCCACACCGCCACTGCCGTTCTGTGATATATCTTCATTTGTATTAACTTAGCTCAAATTTCTTGCGTATATACTTTATATTAACGGCAAAAAATGGCTTTAATTATGCGCAACGCCACTTTTGCCGTGCAAAACCATGCCCCAGAGCGTTGCGCCAGCAATTAAATCACTTAGTTTTCAGTGACTTGTTCACAGAATCTATGTAGTCGAGAAGCTCCTCACGACCACGCTTGTCCTCACTCGACGTTAAAAACACTGGCGGCAACTCTTCCCAACTTTGCTGCAATATTTTCTTGTAGGCCTCCACATTTTTCATACCCACCACCTTGCCTATTTTGTCCATTTTGGTGAACACAATGCTAAACGGCACACCATTCTCGCCAAGCCACTGCATAAACTCAAGGTCTATTTTCTGCGGAGCGTGACGGCTGTCTATCAGCACAAACAGGTTGGTCATTTGCTCGCGCTGCCCCACATAGCCCTCTATCATGCGGCGCAACTTGTCGCGCATGTCCTTGCCACGCTTGGCATAGCCATAACCCGGAAGGTCCACTATATACCACGAGCCATTGATGAGGAAATGATTGATAAGCAAGGTTTTTCCAGGCATCGACGATGTTTTTGCCAAACCTTTTCGCCCAGTAAGCATGTTGATGAGCGAGGATTTGCCCACATTTGACCTGCCTATGAAGGCATACTCCGGCAAATTGCCGTCGGGGCATTGCCTCACATCGCTGTTGCTGATTACGTATTCCGCTGTCTTGATTATCATGTCAATTTTCTTTTTATTTATAGTTTTCTGCTATAATTTCCGCAGTTTTACAAAGTTACGCCTTTTTGACAGTTCACCGGCAAAAGAGCACGCAAAAAAAACGAGCGGCAACTCACGTTGCTGCTCGTCTATCTTAAACTCAGTAATTTTATTTCTTACGCTTATTTCAAGTTTGGATTAAGCTTGCTCCACTCTGCAACTGGAGGAAGTGCACCCATGCCAATCACTTGGTCGCGCAAGCCGGCAAGATGCTCGTAGCTCTTGTCGAGAGCGGCAACTTCTTCTTCAGTACCCATCACTGGCTTAGTGTAAACGCCATCGCTTGTGATGCGGGTTGGCATAGCCATCATCACGTGGTTGTAGCGTGCAGTGTCAGCATAAGTTCCAGCTGGATAGTAGAACTCCTCACCGCCCATAGCAGCTTCAATCATCTTCACTGCAAGATATGCAGGGCTTTGGAACGAAGAGCGACGACGCAATTCGATAATCTTGGCACCACCTTGGGTAACCTCTTTCTGCATCTCAGCCCATTCTTCCTTGCTCAAGCCTTTGCCGTTAACCTTTGCACCACCGTTGATGATGTCGAGGAGCTTAACGCCTGCAACAGTTGTTGGAGAAGCAAACACAGCCATCTTCTCACCATGGCCACCGTATGTGTAAGCGTTCTTAACCTCAGTTTGGCTAACACCAAAGTGAAGCGACAAAGCCTCTTTCAGACGAGTTGAGTCGAGAGCGGCAAGAGTGGCAACCTGATTTGGCTTCAAACCAGAGTGAACAAGTGTCACCAAACCTGTAATGTCGGCTGGGTTGAAGATAACAACGCAGAATTTTGCATCTGGGCAATATTTCTTGATGTTGTCGCCAAGTTCTTGAGCAGCCTTAGAGTTGCCAGCCAATAGGTCTTCGCGAGTCATGCCCTCTTTGCGAGGAGCACCACCTGAAGAAATGATGTATTTTGCATCTTTGAATGCAACTGCAGGGTCAGTAGTAGAAACGATGTTGGCATCGTCAAATCCACACTGACGCATTTCCTTAGCCACCCCTTCGGCTGAGAACACGTCATACAGGCAAATGTTTGAAGTCAACTTCAACATCAGTGCAGTTTGCACCATGTTAGAACCAATCATGCCGGCAGCACCGACAATGACCAATTTCTCATCTGTTAAATATCCCATGATTTGAAATCTTTTAAAAAATTAATTGATTGAATTTACGTTTCCTTATTTTCTGCAAAATTAAAAAATTTACTCAACAAGTCAAACTTTAATGTGTCATATATCATTTAATTTTTGCTAATCCCGCATTGCGGTTTTAACCTCACCCATGCCACCTTGCCAAATAACTCGCCATTTGCCCGTCACACCGCCCAAACCATGCCCCAATTCCTGTTTTTTTCATTACCTTTGCAGGCGATTATGGAACAGGAATTTGCTTCTTCTCTTCTGGAAAATGCAGTCAACGAATTTGCAAAACTGCCAGGCATAGGGCGCAAAACCGCCCTGCGCCTTGTGTTACACTTGCTAAAGCAAAATGAAACCGAGGCCGTGCAGTTTGGCGAGTCAATCATAAAGCTGCGCCAAGGCATCACCTACTGCAAGGTGTGCCACAACATCAGCGAGAGCGAGGTGTGCCCCATCTGCTCCAATCCATCGCGCGACAAGTCGGTGGTGTGCGTGGTGGAAAACGTGAAAGACGTGATGAGCATAGAGAACACCCATGCCCACCACGGCCTATATCATGTGCTGGGCGGACTCATATCGCCAATGGACGGCGTCGGTCCTGCCGACATTGAAATCGACAGCCTTGAGCAGCGCGTGAAACAGGGCGAAGTGAAAGAGGTGATTCTTGCCTTGAGTGCCACTATGGAGGGCGACACCACCAATTTCTACATATTCCGCCGTCTCGCACCCTACCCCGATGTAAAAATCACTATGCTGGCACGCGGTGTGAGTGTGGGCAACGAGATTGAATATACCGACGAGATAACTCTCGGACGCAGTATTCAAAACCGGACTCTCTTCAGCGACACTTTTGCTAAAAACCAATAACATCACTTTTTTATGGCTGACAACTACGTCGAAAATCACCAGCTTGAGTTTGAGGCTCAAAAAGCCAAAAAGGAGAAAGAGCGCAAAAAACGCTTGCACCGCTATCTTGTGGCCTACCGCAAAAAACTTGAGCAGCAAAAGCAGCAGTCGCAGGATAACGACAAATAATCACCTTTCCACATGCCGCACATGGTGCATTGTGCCGCAACAATGCCGCGCAAGCCTAAAAAATCAGTTTTTTGAATGGTTATTTAGCTCGTTTTTTGATTTTTCAGTAATTTTGCAAAACCAAAATAATAGTATAAACGTTTAGGGAACTTATAGATTCAAATTCATTAGTTAACAAGGAAAAACTTATGGCAGAAATTTCGTTGGAAAAAGATGTTCACGCAGCACAATGCAGCAACAACGACGACAACATTCACAACGACCTGAAAGAAAAGACTGTGTTTCTTGCCGAATACGCAGCCACGCTTGAGGCCGTGGGAGTGCAGACTTCGCGCATTCGCTACAACACCACGCGCATAGCCAAGTCGTGGGGCTACTGGTGCAACATTATGCAGTTTCCAAACACGGTTACTATCACGCTTCACAGCAAGCACCACGACCACAGCTACACTTATGTGAAGAAAACTTGTGAAATGGGGCTGAACTTCAAAATCAACATGAAGCTCTCGCACCTCAGCTGGCGCGCCTACGACGAGCACCTGTCGCTCCGCGAATTGAAAGCCGAGTTTCACCGCATAGTCAACGAGCCGCGCGAAAGCCGCTGGACAGTGCTGATTCTTGTAGCATTTGCCAACGCCTGCTTCTGCCGCCTCTTTGAGGGCAACTTCACATCTATGGCCATCGTGTGGGTGGCAACCTTTGTGGGTTTCTTCATTCGTCAGGAACTTACGCGGCTTCACTGGAACACCTTTGCCGTGTTCATAATCTGCTCTTTCATATCCACAATGATTGGCTGCACCGATTTCTTCTATTTTCATGGCGGAACCGAGGACATGAGCCTCGGAACGTCTATGCTCTACCTGATTCCCGGTGTGCCCATCATCAATGGTGTGATGGATATTATAGACCGCCACATGATTAATGGCATGGCACGTCTGCTCAATGCCCTCATGCTTGTGGTGTGCATAGCCATAGGCTTGTCTATCACCATAGTGGTGACGCACGTCACCCCCGAAGCCTTCACCAAGGTGGTGCGCCCCAACGTGTTTCAAGCCGCAGTGGTCGATGGCTTGTATGCTGCCATAGCCGGACTCGGATTTGCCGTCATCAGCAACCCGCCGCGCATGGCCCTGCTCATATCGGCATTTCTCGCCTGCATAGGCCACGGCATACGCTATTTCTGCATGCACTATTCCGGCCTCATGCTCGACCAAGCCACAGCTTCCTCCATAGCAGGCTTCGCTATAGGCTTGCTGGCAGTGCCGTTTGCAAGCAAAATCCACTATCCAGCCGAAGGCTTCGCCTTTCCGGCGTTGCTGCCCATGGTTCCTGGACTTTTTGCCTATAAGGCTATCCGCGACCTCATCAACATAGTGATTTTGCCAGAATCGTTCACCATGAGGTATCTCATACGCTTCGCCCACAATTCCACACTCACCACGCTCGTCATGGTGGGCATGGTGGCTGGTTGCGTAATTCCTATTTTCATATTCCACAAGCAGTCATACCAAGTGACGCGTTCTGAGCAAAACCGCAAGTAAAGCGCGTCACCACACATAACGAAACTAACAACAACCGCCCACAAGCGCATTTGCCAGTGGGCGGTTGTTTGTTTATCGCTATTTTTTCAGCAAAATTCAGTCTTTCGCCTCATAGGCGAGTGCTGCGCCGAGAGCCGTACAAAACACAGCGTGCTCCGGCACATGAAATTTCACCCCATACAAGTCCTCGATTATGGGAAAAATCAAGTGGCACTCCGAGAGCTGCGTGAGGTTGCCAATCAGCACGAAGTCCTTTATGCCGCTGTTGAGTGTTGATAGCACCGATGCCGACCCTATGGTCTCAAGCACCAGACATATCAGTCCTATTGCCACGTCGGCGTCCTCGGCCTGATTGTTGACAGCCTTGCCAAAGAGCGACGCCGTGGCGTGCATAGGCAGTCCCTCAAGCTCGTCTTGCGAAATATCTTTTATCTGCAAGTTAACTTTCGACAAATCGCCTTTTGAAGCCAGCTTCTCCAGGTTTGATATGTTGCGTATCTTCAGCATGAGCCGCGACAAGCCCTGCAGAGTGCCGCCGCCTATGCTCATGCCGCCCACATGCTGTATGTTGCCGTCTTTCACCTGCACAAACGTGGTTCCGGTGCCCATCGACACCACCATAAGCGGGTCTATGTCAACGGCAAACTTTGCGCCAAGTCCGTCGGCCATAAACTCGTCAACCTTGTTTGTCGGCAGTCCGTATATGGGCGTACTCACCTTTGAGCTGCCCACGCCTGTGAGCATCACCTGCTCTATGTCGGTCAAGGCTATGCCGTTGTCATAGATATATTTGCCAAAAGCCCCAAAAAGCGATGTTATGGGGTCGTCAGCCTTTATGCACATTGGCGACAACACCTTGCCTTTGTCAAGTCCAACTATCTTTGTGGTTGTGCTTCCCACGTCTATTCCTATGATAAGTCCCATTTTTTCTTCTTTGTTTTAATTTCAAAATGCAGCACAAATATAGGTTGAAATGCCGAGGTGGTCAAATATTTCATCAACTATGGGAAATTTGTGCTACCTTTGCCCATATTAAGCGCAAAAAATCTATGGACATTTCCATCGTCATTGTCAACTACCGTGTCAAGTATTTTTTGGAGCAGACACTATTGTCAGCCATCGAAGCCCTGCGCGGCCTTGAGGGCGAGATTTTCGTGGTTGACAACAATTCCGGCGACGGTTCGGTGGAGTTTCTCAAGCAACGCTTCCCCGATGTGATTTTCATTGAGAATCACGAGAATGTCGGCTTCGGCAGAGCCAACAATCAAGCCATAATGCAGGCTCATGGCAAGTTTACACTGATTCTGAACCCCGACACCATAATCACGCACAAATGCCTGTCGCAGTGTGTGCAGTGGCTCCAGCAGCACGCCAAGTGCGGAGCCATAGGGCTTCACATGACCGACGGCAACGGCGTGTTTCTGCCGGAGTCGAAACGCGCGTTCCCCACTCCGTGGGTATCGTTTTGCAAAATCTTCGGTCTGTCGGCGCTGTTTCCCCACTCTCGCCTGTTTGCCAAATATAATCTGCGGTTCTTGCCAGAGTTTGAGGCGAGCAAGGTTGACATTCTGTCGGGAGCTTACATGTTTTGCCGCACAGATTTGTTGCAGCACATTGGTGGCTTCGACGAAGATTTCTTCATGTATGGCGAAGACATTGACCTGTCTTACCGCATAGTGCAAGCCGGCTTCGACAACTGGTATCTGCCTGTGAACATGATTCACTACAAGGGTGAAAGCACTAAAAAAGACTCCATGCGCTATGTGCATGCGTTCTACGATGCAATGCTCATCTTCTACCGCAAGCATTTCCCGCGCTTCCGCGCCATAGCATATCCGTTTATCAAGGCCGGAGTGCTGGCGCGCGAGGGCATGGCCTTGGCTGGTCGCAAACGCCATGCGCGCACCACCGTGTCGCGCACCGACACTGCGCTGCCCTGGGTCATTCTTAGTGCCAACGCCGCCGCCACAGCCCATAGTGCCGAAATAAGCACCTACACTTGCGACATTCCTGCCACAGGCAAGGCGCGAGTGCTCATCGACAACGCTTATCACTCCTATGGCGAGATTGTGGAGCTGATAGCCCATTACGCGCGCCCAGGCATTGAGTTTGCCATATTTTCTGCCCAAAACGGCATTATCATTTCCCCTAAAATGCAGATACAATGACTACAAAGCACCTGCTCTCCGACGGCATAGTGGCGCTGCGCGCGCTCGAGCCCTCCGACATCGACCAAATTCTCAAATGGGAAAATGACCCGGAAATATGGACTGTGAGCAACACTCAAGCCCCCTACTCCAGGCAAATGGTGTGGGAATATCTTGAAAATTACACTGGCGACATTTATGCCTCTCGGCAACTGCGCCTTGTCATGACGCTTGCGTCGCAGCCCGACATTTCTATAGGCACCGTTGATTTCCTCAATTTCAATCCGTTTCACAACCGCGCCGAGCTTGGCATGCTCATCGACAGCGACTATCGCGGCAAGGGCTACGGCCACCATGCCGTGAGGCTTATAAAGCAATTTGCGTCGCAGCACATAGGCATCAAGCAACTCTATGTGATGATACCAAGCGACAACGCCAACTGCCTGCACTTGTTTTTCAACGAAGGCTTTTTTGAATCAGGACTGCTCAAAGAGTGGATAAAGCAAGGCAAAACCTATCGCGACGTGTCGCTCTTGCAGTGCTTGCTCTGAGCGTCGAGCGCAAGTTTCAATATTTTTGTGAATTTATCGGCACCGGCATGCGACAAGTGGTCACAGTCGTAAAAATCCGCTGCCCCAAACTGCGTGTCGGCCGTGTAGTCAAGCCATGCGCTGGCTCCGCACCCAAGTGCTTCCCTCACTGCATCAGCAAGCAGGGTCTTTTGCCTCGGTGAAATGTCTTCGCGGTAGGTTTTCCACACCGGTGCCGACACTATGTCAAGCTCCACACCGCGTGCCTTGCACCATTGGGTTAAGCGTAGCAGCCACGCCTTGTTTTCGGCATAATCGCTATATGAGCGCAAGCGGTGCTTTTCCGCCCTATCTTTTGAGTATTCGATGCTTAGGCGCGGATTGTCAGCCTCTTTAGTGTCGTAGTCTTCACCCCAGCCAAGGCTGTCGGCCATCACTCAGCCGGTGTCAGCATATCGCTCCACTTTTTTGCGTGCCGCCGGCACGTTGCTCAACTCAAAGCCATATTTCGATAGCAACCCATGTCGCCCACAGCCCATATACAGACGATAGAATGTGCAGCGATACCACTCTTGCGACTTGTCAAGCGGCATGTCAAAACAGTTGGAGTTATCCACCACGAGCACCACGCGTTTCAGGTGGCTAAAGTCATATTTCGTCAGCAGCAAGTAATCATATTCCAGCGTTTGCGACACCATCGCCAGGTTGTAACAGTTACTGCCAAGGCCGCTTGGCATTATGTCGTAATAGCCGTGCGAGTTGCCCAACACAAGCGTTTCCACACTGCAGCTGTGTCGTTCCATTGCCTTGTTTTTACTTTTGTAGGCATTGGGCACAGCTCTCACGGCGGCTTCCATGGCTGCCAGTGCCACAAGAATCAGCAGCGCCACTTCCAACGAATATTTCAAAAACCTTTTCACGCTCTTTTGCACACATCAAAATTGGAAATAAATAAACGACTGTTGCGCACCTTGAAACCACACCGTGGCAGCGCCTATCAGCACATACAAAGCCCAGCGCACGCTGCGCATACGCAGCAGCACGCACCAGTTGCCGTCTATCTGCAAGGCATGTTGCTTTGTGCGTTGCAGCCACTCCGCAAGCATCATGACCGCACCAAATGCCAATGGCTTTTTCGCCATGCGCAAGGCCGCCAATGCCTCACCCACGCTGCAAGGCGCAACCATTCCATGCATATATGCCGCTGCTTGTGCCATGCTGTCGCTGCGAAACAATATCCAGCCCACAACCACGAGCGTAAACGTCAGCAGCATTTGGCACAGCTCCTTTACGTTCGGCAGCACCTTTCCGGCAGCCACAGGCTGGTCAAAGCGGCCTTTAACCCCCATTAGTCGGAGCGGAATGAAGAGCATGGCATGATACACACCCCAAGCCACAAAAGTCCAGTTCGCGCCATGCCACAGCCCACTCACCAGAAACACCACACCCACGTTACGCACGTTTTTAAGCCGGCTCACGCGGTTGCCGCCAAGCGGAATGTAGATGTAGTCAGTCAACCACGACATGAGCGATATGTGCCATTTGCGCCAAAACTCCGACACGTTGCGCGCAAAGTATGGGAAATCAAAGTTGCAGCTCAAGTTTATGCCAAACAGCCTGGCCGTGCCTATGGCTATGTCGCTGTAACCCGAGAAGTCGCAATAAATCTGCAGCGTGAACATCAGCGCGCCCACAGCAAGGGCTGCACTGCTCTGGTTGGCGCAATCTGCCCAAACGTCATTTGCCACCAGGGCACAATTATCGGCCACCACCATTTTCTTGAAAAATCCACACAGCATTTGCCTCATGCCGTCGGTGGCAGCCTCGTAGCCGAAAGTGCGCTGCCGCTGCATTTGCGGCAGCAACTGGGTGGCTCGCTCTATGGGGCCGGCCACAAGCTGCGGAAAAAAACTTATGTAAGCAAAAAACGCCACTGCGTCGCGCGTGGCTGGCAATCGGCGGCGATACACGTCGATTGTGTAGCTCAACGCCTGAAATGTGTAGAAACTTATGCCCACCGGCAATATCAACCTCAGTGTGGGCAAATCTGCGTGCATGCCCAAAGCCATCAGCAAGCAACTGAAGCTCTCGGCAAAAAAGTTATAGTATTTAAACAGCCCAAGTATTCCCAGGTTTATCACCAAGTTTGCCGCCACCACGGCTTTAGCCCTCACGCTGCCAGCCGCAGCGCGGTCAATCAGCAGCCCACTGGCATAGCTGCACAGCGATGTGATGAAAATCAGCAGCAAAAAGTGCCAGTTCCACCAGCCGTAAAACACATAGCTTGCCACCACCACAAATGCGTTCTGCCATTTGAGCCGCCTGAACACAAACCAGTATAGCACAAACACCAGTGGCAAAAACACCAAAAATTGCAGTGAGTTAAACAGCATACTCCTTTTTTCTTGCTTCTTTTGATTTTTAACGCCTTGCGCGCACCTTGCACCAGCCCGATGCGTCGCCAAAAAGCGTTGTCAAAGGTATGCAATCAGTGCCAATGATGCAATATTTCGCCAAGATTATTCCATTTCTCCTTTTTGAGTGTTTCGGTGCAGTAAGGCTGACACGGCATTAAATAAATTTCACTATATTTACATACACAAAACCTCTCTCCGCACGTTATCTTTTATAGCAGTTTTTTGTCTGCCCTACATTAAAACATTTTACACCGATATGAAAGTTCTGAAATTCGGAGGGACATCTGTGGGTTCTGTCAGCAGTCTGCAAAGTGTCAAAAACATAGTTTCTTCTTGCACCGGGCAAGTGGTGGTCGTGGTTTCGGCCATGAGCGGCGTCACCAACCGCCTTATCGAGGCTCACGCCTTGGCTTGCCGCGGCGACAAAGCATTCGAGGGCATCGTGGAGTCGCTCCACGAGCTACACATCGCCACTGCCGAGCAACTCGTGGCGGCCGACCGTCTCCCGGCACTAAAGCAGCAAATCGACACCATGTTTGCCGACGAGTTGCTGCCCACATTGCGCTATTTGGCAAGTGGCGAGACCATTCATGAGCCGTTTGCCACACGCTTTGCCGATGAGGTGGTGAGCTATGGCGAGCGCTTGTCGTCAACATTGATTTACTGCATGTTCTCCAACTGCGCCTACAAGTATTCACCTTCGTTCATACGCACCGCCACCGACCGCACCACCGGCACACGCCAAGCCGACCTGCCGCTCTGCGAGCAGCTCACACGCAAAGCATTTGCCGACTTCACAGCCCCTGTGGCAATAGCGCCGGGATTCATAGCTGCCGATGCCCACAACGCCGACGTCATAACCAATCTTGGTCGTGGTGGCAGCGACTTCACGGCAGCCATCATAGCAGCCGCGCTTCACGCGTCGCAGCTTGAGATATGGACAGATGTAGATGGTTTCATGACTGCCGACCCGCGCACCCATGCCGATGCCACCGTCATTCCCCACATGACCTACAACCAGGCACAAGCCATGTGCGATGCCGGGGCCAAGGTTATCTATCCGCCCACCATAAAGCCTGTGGAGGAGCTTAACATTCCTGTTTGGGTGAAAAATACGTTCAATCCCCAAGCCGTCGGCACTGTCATCACCAGCGGTGACTGACCATCGCCCAGCCCTAAATAAAGAAAACACTATAAACAACTATTTTTTCACACACGCCACTATGAATTATTTTAGTACCAACGACAAAACATTATCACAAACGCTCGAATATGCCGTTTATCACGGCTTTGCCGACGATGGTGGGCTTTTCATGCCCGACAACATACCCACCCTGCCGCAAGCGTTCATAAAAAACATGGGTGGCATGACCCTGCAAGACATCAGCTACGCCGTGGCCAACTATGCGCTTCAAGGCGACATTGAGGCCGGCGTGTTGCACGACATTGTTTACGACACGCTCAATTTCGACATTCCGCTCACATATATCTCCGCCAACAACTATGTGCTTGAGCTGTTTCACGGCCCCACATTCTCGTTCAAGGACATCGGGGCTCGCTTTCTGGCGCGTATTCTCGCCTATTACCAGTCAAAACGCCATGATTGTCGCCCACTAAATATTGTTGCCGCCACGTCGGGCAATACCGGCAGTGCCGTGGCTCACGGTTTTGCAAACATTCCCGGCGTGCACGTCTATCTCCTCTATCCGAGCGGACGCATCAACCCCATTCAGGAGTCGCTGTTCACCACTCTGAGTGGCAACGTAACCGCCATTGAGGTCAACGGCTCACGCGACGACTGCCGCATGCTTGCCAGGCAGGCGTTTGCCGACGAGGAACTGAATAGCCACATGCACATCACGAGTGCCACTTCGGCAAATGTGGCACGGCTCATTCCGCAGATGTTTTACTATTTCTACGCCTTTGCACAGCTCCAGCAGCGCGACATCGACACATCGCGTGTAGTGGTGTCGGTGCCATGTGGCAACCTCGGCAACCTCACATCGGGTCTCATGGCAAAGGCTATGGGACTGCCCATAAAGCGGTTTGTGGCAGCCTGCAACGCCAACGACGCGTTTGCCGACTATCTTTATACCGGCGTTTTCTCACCTAAGCCCACGCAATCCACATTCACTCCGGCCATGGACGTAGATGTGCCACGAAACTTCCCGCGCATAGTGCAGCTGCTCGCTAACCACACCGTGCAGCCCGAAGACCTGCAACCATGCAGCATAAGCGACGACGAAACGGCACAAACCATACAAGACACCTACGCCAACGACGGCTATCTGCTCGACCCCCATTCTGCCGTGGCATATCGTGCGTTGCTTGGCGACATAGCCCCCGATGAAACCGGCATTGTGATGGGTACGGCTCACCCAATAAAATACAAAGCCACAGTGGAGCACTCCATTCACACCACAATCCCGGTGCCAGAGCGTCTGCAATCCTACCTCGAAGCCCAAAAGCACACCGTGAAAATCAACTCCGGCTACAACTCCCTCAAGAAATACCTCCTCTCCCAACCCCAATAACCACACTACCCCCATCATCCCCCACACATGACGTCACCCACATGTCATAACGCCATGACGTGATACGCGATAATGTGTCATGTGATGTGGCATAGAGTGTCATGTGTGGTGTGGAAGCACAATGTGGTGATGTGGGGGGCATGATATATGGCAGCAGTGTGTAGCGTGGGGAGTGATAGAGCCCTGGAGGGGCTCGTTTATAGATAACCACCGACTGAGGAGCGACAGCGACGGTCGTGGGCATCAATGCACCTCCCCCAACACCGCGTGCCGGAGGTACGCGTATAACGCCTTAATCTACAAACGTGAATTCATTTTCTTCCATACCGTAATCATGCAACAACGCCACATATTCATCACGAAAAGAACGTCTTGCATGGTGAACTTCTTGATTTGCGATATAATTGGCAACCTTATCTTTATCGTAATAAGACACCGAAAAACAGCCGAACCCTTTACCCCAGCCCTCAAAATAAGGAAACTTATCACTTCCCTTGAACTTTAGTGACGACGCTTGCTTGAGCCTTTTAACAAAGTCAGAAATTGATATTGTTGCAGGCAGATTCACAAGCAAGTGCACGTGGTTTCGGTATGCGTTCACCCTTTCAAGATGCACATCATTATCCTGGCACATTCTGTATATGTAAGCCAGTAAAATTCGCTTATTCTCATCTGGAATTGTTTCTCGACTACAATAGGTCCTGAAAACGATATGTATAAAATTGCAAATATTGCTCATAACGGTTAAATAGCTTAGCTCCATAAAGGTAGTTAACCAATAAGTTATACACAAACATTTTTCAATTTTTTCACCCACACAAATGCTCCAGAACAACACATAACACTCATAGCATGACGTTATACGCGTACCTTCGGCACGCCTTCCTTATACACACCCACCATACCACCGACCGTCGCTGTCGCTCCTCAGTCGGTGGTTATCTATACATGAGCCCCTCCAGGGCTCTCACTCCCCACGTCGCGCCACACCTCATCACCATGCCATGCCACCAGCGACACTCCACTATGCTATCACGCCCCATGGCAGGGGCATAAAAAAACACAGGGGCGGCTCGATGCCGTCCCTGTGTTTACAGAGTTATTATTGCTATTTATTATTTGGCAACCTTAACAGTCTTATTGCCGAATTTCAGCAGATACACGCCCTTAGGCAGTGCTTTGCCTTCCACCAGGTTAGTGCCCTGAGTGAGAGCGGCAGCCTTAACAAGCTGACCAGCCACGTTGTAGATTTCAACCTTGTTGTAACCCTCAGTCACGTTAACCAGGAAGTCACCGTTCTCAACCTTAGCCTGAACACCTTCAATCTTAGCAGCCACAGAGTTCACACCAGTGTATTCGCCCTGAGTAGCCTCGAATGTGAGTTCTGCACCAGGATAAGTGAATGTGAGCACTGCACCACGACCCTTAACATCTGAAGGCAGAGCCTGAGCGTTGAACTTGATGTGAGAAAGACCAGAGAACTCGCTGTCGGTGCCGATAGAGTCAGTGAGAGTCAGACCCAACCATGCTGGAGCGTCGTTGCCGTCTTGGTCAGTAACCACCCAGTCAGAAGATGGAGCGTAAGAGAACACTTGCACATCGTGTGTGCCACCAGCATTAGGAAATTTGTATTTGCCTGTCTCGTTGGTGAAGTTGTAAACCATATATGGGTTGTCGATAACGAGTCCAATTGAAGCACCATTCTTCATCTCTGCACCATTCTTGAAGAAGTTGCAAAGACCACGGTAAACCACATTGTCATCTTTATCTACATACTTCAAGTAAGTCAACTCACCATAGCCTTCATCTTGCTGGTTAGTAGTGATAAGCATCGAGAAGTCCTTGATGTTAGGATCGCTGTTGTAGCCAGTAACCTCAACGAGGATAGCAGATTTGATGGTAGGAGTAACCTCGTAGGTCAAGTCACCGTCTTTCTCTGTCAGAGGCACAAACAGGTAGCCAGACTCTTCAGTGCTTGCATCTACAGTAACCTCACCAGAGGCAATCAGCTCACCCGGAGTGATATATGCGCTCTTGTCAGCCTTGTATGTAGGCAGAGAGTCTTGCTTATATACATTAACCTTGATTGTGCCCTTGCCTGATGCAGACAAGTTAGAGTAACGAATAGCCACTTTCTTCAGAGCGTAAGGTGCTGTAGGAGCCTCAAAAGCAGAGCAGAATGCATCGATTGATTTGATTGAACCTATTGTGTTACCAGCGTTTTTACCAAACCACCAGCCTTTTTCATTGTCTCCGTAAGCCTTGGCACCTGAATAACAAGTGAAAGCATATTTTGAATCTTCATTACCGTCAGGATTGCTCGTGTCGTGAGACATTGACACAAAACCGCCTTGCTTAAGCAGAGAAGCATCTGGCACCGACATCACATTGTGTGAATAAGCCACATATTCTTTTGTCTTGCTGTCGTAGCTCTGGTTTTTCAAAAAGAACACACTGCTTGCAGAGCCGTCCTTAGCCTGCAGCATAGGCACGGAGTCAATCTCCAATCCATAAGACACACTTTCCAAGTCCTTAGTCTTGGCAGAATACCAGTTTTGCACACTATTGCGGTAAAGTTGCACAGCCCAGTTATACGTGGCTGCATCAGAAGCACCAGTTGTAGTGTTAACAAAAGTATATGCCTGCAATGGCTTCACCCACAAGCGGTGAGCATAGTAAGTTCCAGCAAATTCGCCCTTTGTGTCTATAACATCATTAGAATAGAAAGCACCTGCAGGACGCTTGTAAGAAGCCTGCAAGTTCTTGTCAGCCTTCTTGGCAGCGGCTTTTGCCACAGTGGCATTGCCTTGTTCTGCCATCTCTGCTTGCAACATTTGAGCCTTCGACAAGTCTTGCTTGATTACAGGCACACTGAGCCAGTGTGCAAGACTCTTGTTCACCTCTTCACTAATCGCGGTTTGTGCCACCGCAGCTCCGCTAACCAACAGAGCACTGGCTAAAAGTAAACCTTTTTTCATAACTTGAAAATTTAATAAATGAATATATTAACTGTTAAAACAAAATGCTAATTGTTTGTGCAACGCGTTACCGCTCGCCTTTTCTGTTTTGTGCGTTTGGCAACAATCCTTTGAATTTCCCTAAAAAAATACTATAACCGAATGTCGCAGTTCCTTAATAATTTTGTTTCTCATATATCAAGATTAATGGAGTCAATCTCATCACCCTTGTAATTGAGTGCAAAGATAACACTTTTCTTAATAAAACAAGCACTGTTGCTATTATTTTTTAAAATTTTACGCATTTTTTTCTTTCATTCTGTATCAAATTCGACAGAAAAACGCCAATTACGCTAACAAAATGAAACCACCACACCCCTCCGCACAACCCAATACGCCAACCAGCACACACCCCACGACGTTATACGCGTACCTCCAGCACGCACTCCCCATGCGGCAACCATACCACCGACCGTCGCTGCGCTCCTCAGTCGGTGGCTACCTATACACGAGCCCCGCCAGGGCTCTCCCCACTACCCACGAACACCTCCACACATTGCATACAGCCCTCCAAGCCCTCCACACATCGCACACCACACTCCACACACATCACATGGCACATCACACACACATTCCCCACCACACACAGGATACACACCGCATCACACCACATACCACCCACCAACGAGCAGGGCGGCGGTGTGCCAGAGGCACACGTATGCAGGTAGCCCCCGACTGAGGAGCGCAGCGACGGTCGGGAGGATTACACGACACCCCCCAACACCGCGTGCCGGAGGTACGCGTATAACACTACGCATTGCAAAAAATAAGCGTAGGGCAGCCTCACGGCCACCCTACACCAGAAAAATAGTATGTTAAGAAACTGCTTTAGTTCTTTTCCATTACCACGACACTATCACTTAACATTGATTGTCACGTAATTTGCATCGTTAGCCTTGTCGGCAAGCTTAACTTTCACAGGAGCAAGCACCGATGATGACTCTCCCACCAGATTAGTGCTGCCAAGCAGCTCAACGAACTGCTTCAAGCCACCCACTCCATTATAGAATGCGTAGAGGCTGCTGCCTGCTGTAGGAGTGTCGAAGTTGTACTTCAGTCCAGCCACGCCGTCGTAAGCCACGGTGTAAGTGAACTCCAACGGAATACGCTGAGAGCCTGTGCGTGGACGCACAGCGATGTTCAACTTATATTTGTTGTCGCCAACATAAGAGAATTCCATTGACTGCACGCGGTAGCGGCGCGAATACTTATCCAAGTCAGTCACCATCTGGTCGTATGCTGTCTTGAACGCACCACCAAATGCTGTCATGTCGATAGTCCAAGTGAGCGACTTGTCAGTA
Organism: uncultured Muribaculaceae bacterium; assembly: GCA_934636465.1. Taxonomy (GTDB): domain Bacteria; phylum Bacteroidota; class Bacteroidia; order Bacteroidales; family Muribaculaceae; genus Sodaliphilus. The sequence continues at coordinate 53,155 of CAKUAR010000001.1, read as the reverse complement.
ACCACCTTGTTGAGGTTGTCGGCTGTGATTGTGGTCTTGCCGTCGTCGGTGCAGAGCAGCGAACCGTCGGCTTGACGCACGAAGTGCTGCACCATAAATGTGCTGTCCTCGGCACCAAAGGCGTTCATCAGAGTCAAACCATTGTGAGTGATGATTGCGTTGCGAGTCACAGTCTGCGTGATGGGGTCACCATCTTCTGGGCAGAAGTCGAGAAGCAACGAAGCGCCGTTTTTCACTGTGTAACGTTTACCGTCAGGCAAGTTAAGATACACTGTTGGGATTTTAGCGTTGAAGAACGAGTCGGTCAAAGCCACCACTTCGCCAAGATACTTCTTGTCGTCGGTGTTTTGGTCGATGCGTGTCATAATCATCTTCTGCTCATATTTCTTGCCCTCAAGATACAGAGTGTCGTTGCTATATTTCATCAAGTCGAACTCATAGTCGCCCTTGTGCCCGTAACCAGCCTCATTGGCTTCAGTGCCAGGCACGTCCTCTGGGTTGGCAAAGAGGTGGAAATATTTGTTGTAGCTGTTGAGCGTGAGCACTGGGCCGTTGTCGCCAATCACGTCCCACAGCGAAGTCTCGCTGCCATAGGCAGTGCCAGTAGCGTCGGGGTTGCTCAAGTAGGCAATGAAGCGGTTGTCACCCGAAATGGTCACCGAGCCGTTGGCATTGAATGTGAAGAGATACACAAAGCCCTCCTCGCTGTCGGTGGTGAAATATTCAAGTTGCCATTTTCCGCCCTTGTCAGTAAGTATTTGTTTGAATGAAGCCTTTGCTTCATCGAGGCGTTGGGCTGCAGAGTGGTCGAAAATGTCGTCTTCCTCGCGCGAGCACGACGAGAATGCAACTCCCAGACCAAGCAGAGCAACTGCGCTTATACTTAAAATCTTATTCATGTGAAATTTCAATTTTGTGGTGTGAAAAACTTACTTTACGTTCTCAATTTGCTGACGCAATGCCTTCATGTCGATGTGTTGCTGACGATATTGCACCTCCTTGCGGAGCTTGTCGAGGTCAACACCCCATTTGTCTTTGAGCCAAGTGCGGGCTATCTCTATTTTCTGCTTGAGTGCAGCCACGCCGTCGATTCCGTCTTTGTCCTCCACAGGATAGATGCGCAGAGGGTTGCCGTCGGCATCATAGAGCGAGCGGTGGTGATATTCCACACCAGTCTCGGTGGAGTCGGTAATCACGTCCTTATCCACAGCATATTTCTTGTTTTCGTCGCCGGCATTGTTGTTGGCATAGTAATACCAGCAGTAATACACAGCGTTGGGGTCAGATGCCGAAGCGCTTGGAGTCTCCCAGCCACGTGCAGCCATCTCATAGATTTCAGCCCACTGCTCATCAGTCTTGGTGATGTAGTTGGCTATTGTCTCGGCGAAGTCCTCGCGGAAAGCGTCGCTTGCATAAGTGGTCACGAAACCAAGAGAGTTGACCACGCCAATCTGACGGTTTTGCCAGTTGCTGGCATCATAGTGTCCGGCAGAAATCTTGTTGAACTCCGACGGATATGTCTTCTTCTGGTGAAGAATGTGAGCGAACTCGTGATGCATGGTCTTGAAGTAATACTCATTCATCTGGTTGAAGTCGTTCACGTCCATTTGGTTCACACGGAAAAGCGACACCTTGATACCACCCTCTGCCAAACCGAGAATAATCGTACCGGTAGTTGGATTATGGGCAGGAGAGCCAATCAAGTGAATGATGCGTGGACCATATTGCTTGAGGAACTCAGGGTTAACAACGTCTTTATAGACGTCAAACCACAGATATTTTGCCAGCACTGCCAAGTCAACAGAGTTCTGATAAGTGGCAGGCACAAGATTGTAGTTCATGTTAGTACCCACGTCCTGCATCTTGTAGCGGAAGTCGAGGTTATAAACCTCAAGGTAGTTTTGCTGAAGCCACTTGTCAAACTTGTAAGTGGTGGAATTTGGATCGAGCTGCTCGTCACCGTCAGGGAAGATTGACTCGGTGAAGTCATCATCGCTGCAAGAGTTGAGTGCCAGCACAGCAGCCCCGGCCACCAATAAAGGCGATATATAATACTTTAATGATTTCATATTTTATTGATGATTTTCTTTGTTATCAGAAGTTTCAGGAATTGCTTTCACCACCACGGCGTCGCTTGAGCCGGCCTTGCCAAGCTCCAGACGCGGGTTTGCCTCAAGACCTGCGCTCAACACCTCACTCGGAATTTGGATTGCATAGCGTGGGTCAAGTGACTTAAGTGTCTTCACCTCGTCGCGGCCAATCTTGTGAGTGATGCTCAAGCCCAGACGCTTGATGTCGAACCAGCGCATACCATTGTGAATTGTCTCGATGCGGCGCAGGTGCTGTATGCACTGCATATATGGCTCCATCTCGGCAGTCAGCTTATATTTTGGAGTAGCGCAAACCTCGTCGATATGGATAGGTTTCACGATGCCGAAACCTGGGTCTTTAGAACCATAGAACTTAACAATGGCGGCGGCTGTCATTGGAACCATGCTGCTTGTGGAAGCCACACCCACCTTGTGAGCCTCGTCCCAAATCTTGAGGTCGGCCACACAGCCTTCTGTGTCGCCAAGGAAGAGCTTGGCCTCGGCACGGCAGAGCAGTGTCTCTTCAGCAGTGAACTCGGCGCGCACCATGTGCACATAGCCTATGCCCTGCACCTTGTCGGTGTATTCAAACTGCTCACCCATTGTGCCGGCAAAATATTTGCCGTATTCCGACTCGGAGCAAACACCACACACGCCATTGAATGCCGGGTGCATAGAGAATGTCTCGTTGGTCGAAGAATTACGCCACTTGCAGCCTTCCCAAGTTGGACCAGGGCCTTCGATTGTGGCACGTTTAGCATCGCGGTTGGTAGTGTAACGGTTGCTGCTGTTGCGGCGCGACCATGTGGAGTAAGTTGACATTAACAGGAAGTTGCCCGGACGCGATATGCTCACAAAGTAGCGGTTGATGTCCTTAATATAGTAGAAGTTTCCTGCCTGTCCCCAAATGGTATTCATCATCGTGGCAGGGTCAGAACCATTGAATGCAGCGTTGGCATAAGTGAGCACCTTGTCGTATTCGCGCTTGAACAGATAGAAACGAGCTGCGAATGCGTTGGCGGCTGCGCGGTTGAAGTGATAGCGCGGAATTTCATACAAACCGTCGTTAATCAGTGGAAGTCCCTCAGTGAGGTCTTTCTCTATCTTCTCATAGTCTTCTCCCACAGTACCACGGTCATAGTGAACGAGCACATTAGTCTCCGGCTTGGTCACATAAGGCACACCTGGATCTACACAGTTAACTTCTGTGCCACGATAAGGCATGCAGAACACGTTAACCAAAATGAAGTGGTGATATGCACGCGACACCAGAGCCTCGCCCTTAACGGCCTTGAGTTTCTCAAGGTCGGTTGCGCTGAGGTTCAGAGAGTCTTTCTCAAGCTCAGCCAGACGCTCAAGCACGGCGTTAGTGGCAGCTATGGCATGATAGCAGCCATCCCACACACCCGAAGGAGTGTCGCTGCCGATGCCCGACTTAACGTCTTCCCAAGCATACAGCTCATCGTCGGCCGATGAATAAGAATTGAGGTTATAGCGCACACCGTTGTCCGACGGTGAATTGTTGTCAATCACGTTGTCCGACGACAACTCGCCCACCGGTCCGTAGTTATAGGAGGCGTAGGCATCAACCAGCAATTCGCGGCATTGTTCAACCGTTTTCAGGTCAACACGTGTATCGGGCACTTTGTCAAGAAAGTCGCTGCACGAAGACAAGCTCGTGAGTACCAAACCCGATGCTAATGCTATATATTTAAGTTTCATATTATCTCCTTAATTTTAATATATTGTGATAAATTCTCAATCGCTAATATCAGAGTCCGAAACGCAATGTGAATGTGAACTGTTTCGGGTTTGGCGAAGCCACACCTCCACTGTTGAAGAACTCTGGGTCTTGACCGTTGAGCTTCTTGTCGGCGTAAATCAGCCACAAGTTGGTTGCGGCAAACTTAACTGATGCTGTGTTGAGACGCAGATGCTTGATAAACGTTGCTGGCAGGTCGTAGGTCAAAGCCACTTCCTTCAGACGAATGAAATCACCCTTGGCAATGCGCTCGGTGCTGTAGTTGTAAGCGTTGTAGGCACGCGACAGATAAGTGTCTTGTTTGTACTGGCGGCGCGATGCAATCACAGGAACTGTAGTGTAGTTCTCGTCGCCTGGCACCACCCAGCGGTTCTTGAATTCCTTAGGCATGGCCTGAAGGTCGCTATATGCAGCAGAGAACGATGGGTCGAGACGCACCACATTGCCAAACGAGTAGGTCATGAACACATTGAGGTGGAAACCTTTCCATGACAGGTTGTTGCCGAAACCACCAGTATAGAGTGGGTCAACCGGGCCTTCATATTTCAAGAAGCCGAGCTTCTCAAACTCCTGGAAGTTGATGTCACTTGTAGTAACCTCACCGTTTTCGTTGATGATTTGTGGAATACCATGTTCGTTAAGTCCCACGAAAGGAATTGAGAAAATGGCACGCACTGGATAGCCCTGCAACGGGTAACCTGTACCCCTCACGAGGTCGATGACGCGCGAACGCGACACAAGGTCAGTAATCTTGTTCTTTGCAAAGGCAAAGGTCAAGTCGGTAGTCCACTGGAAATCTTTTGTGTCAATGTTTTTGGTGGTGATGGTGAACTCAACTCCGTGAGAAGCCATCGAAGCCACGTTGGCATATTTTCTTGTCATACCACCCACACCTTGAGTGTAGATTTGACCGATAAGGTCGTAGTTGTTACGCTTGTACCAGTCAAACACCAAGTTCAAGCGGTTGCCGAAGAAACCAAGGTCAACACCAAGGTCAAACTCGTGTTTCTTCTCGTAGGTCAATTCGCTGTTGGCAAGAGCGTCGAGCGACAGACCGATTTCTTGACCGTCGGTCTCCACACGCCAAGGCTTGCTTGAGTTGTAGATGGCCTCGGCATTGGCCAGACTTGTTGGTCCGCTCTCGGCAGTCAGTGAGTAAGACAAGCGGAGCTTTGCATAGCTCAAATATTTGTTGCCACTCCAGTTGCGGAACCATTCCTCCTCGTGTGCGTTCCATGCACCCGACACGTTCCATGTTGGCAACCAGCGGCTCTGGTGAGTGCGGCCCATCTTGTTAGAACCCTCATAACGCAGAGTACCGGTGAGAATGTAGCGGCCTTTGAAACCATAGCTTGCAGTGCCGAAGTATGCCATGTTGCGAGTGTAAGTGAATGAGTCGCTATAGTAGTTGGCGTTTTCCTCTTGCTGCTGCTTGAAAAGCTTCCACTGAGTGAATGGCAGGTTACCCTCGCCATACACAATGCCCCATGCGTCAAATGCCTCGGCGTGGCGGTCAATCTTACTTGCCTCCATACCGGCCATGGCGCTAACCAAGTGGTCGTGGTTGAAAGTGCGCTGATATTGTGCAGTGCCTCTGAAGTCGTATTGAGCCACAGAGTTTTGAGTGTAATACATGATACCACCCTTTGGTAGAACTGACACAGGAAGTGCGTTCTCCACATCTGGGTCGGTATATAAGTATGTGTTCGATGAGCGAATCAAAGCATCTTCCGGATCAACACCGGCACGATATGCCATAGCTTGGTTACTCGACTCCTTCACATAGTGGTTACGGTCACTGCTGCTGTAACGATAAGAACCCAGCAGGTTAACCTCAAGACCTTGAATTGGCTTCAAGTTCAACTCACCTTGGAATTTCAAGTCAACAAGGTTGATGTTGATATTGTTGTTTTCCAACTCATGGAATATATTGAAGTCTGTGTAGTTACGACGATAATACACGTTAGGGTCAAGCGTGCGCGATGTGTTCATTGCGTAGCTGAATGGGTTGATGTCGAAGTCACGGTTTACCTCACCGCTCACCACGTCAACGTTTTGGCTCAATGTTCCAGGTGCTTTCTGACGACGATAGCTGTCAGAGGTCAACACCTTAACACGGATTTTGTCGGTCAAGTTGTAACTTGCGTTGGCGTTGAACGTGTAACGTTCCACGTTGCTCGATTTATACCAACCTGGGTCGTTCATCAAAGAGATTGATGTGTAGAAGTTACCCTTGTCAGTACCACCGCTCACACTAACTGAGTGGTTCTGCATTATGTTGTTGTTAAACAGCAGGTCAAACCAGTCAGTGTTGATAAACTCAGCCTGACGCAAGTAGGCGTTGCGGGCAGCCTGGGTGTTGGCCAAGCCAAACTTGCCGTTAGAGTATGTGTTCATCAAGTTATACATGCGGCCATACACACCAGTTGCGCTTGAGTTGGCAAGCGAGGCAAACTCCAGCCAGCCTTTGTTCTCCATTTCGCGATATATACCCATCTGCTCCTGAGAGTTGCTGATGTTGTAGTCGCTGTAGCTTGGTTTCAAGCGATAAGTGAACTCACCAGTGTAGTTGATTGACGAGTGACCCTTGCGGCCTTGCTTGGTGGTAACAACAATCACACCGGCCATGGCGCGGGCACCATAGATAGATGTGGCAGAACCGTCTTTCAAGATTTGGAAGTCGGCAATGTCGTCGGCGTTGAGTCCGGCAATGGCAGAACTGATAAGTGTAACGGCGTCACCCGAAGAAAGGTCGTCGGCACTAAGGTCAACGTTATCCTCAAGAATCACACCATCTACCACCCACAGTGGTTTTGAACTACCATAAATTGATGTTGCACCACGCACGCGAATCTTGGGCGCAGTTCCAAATGTACCAGACACGTTCTGAACCGAAACTCCTGCGGCACGACCTTCAAGTGCACGGCTCACATCGGCTACACCCGAAAGCTTTGCCTTGTCGGCATCAACCTTTTGGGTAGCTCCAGTGAAGAGTCGCTTGTCAACCTTCTGCATACCGGTCACAACCACCTCGGTGAGGACTTTCGAATCAGGACTTAAAACAATTTTCATTTCACCGTCTTTCACATCGACCTCTTGCGATGCCATTCCAATCGAAGCAACAACGATTTTCGATTTCTTCGAAGGAACGTTTAAGGTGAACTTACCATCAATGTCGGTAGCGGTTCCTACAGAACTCTTTCCTTTTAAAGTTACAGTAGCACCAATGATGGGTTCATTGTCTTCGGACGAAAACACCACACCAGTCACCTTCACTTGCGCAAAGAGTGTGCTTGATGTCAGTGTGATGACCAAGAGCAATAATAACTTTTTTAAACTCATAAGCACTGATTAAATTAATTGTTATTATATTTAGTGATTATTTCGCAGTGTAAAGTGTAACAAGAAACAAAGACACAGACATAGACAATACTATTTATCGTTTTATCATTCTTTTAAAGCAATTTCCCTAAAACAATACACATCATTTTTTGACAATGTTGTCACAAAATTGTCGTCTCACTTTAGCAGTTTCTTTTACAGTTTCTTAATTTTGGTTGCAAAGATACACATTTTTTAGCACACCAACTATTTTTGTGTATTAAAAATAACGTTTTGCTTACAATTTTATTATCTTTCACCAACTTTTCATTCACAACTTTCACAAATTGCGCCCCGCAACCTCAAAAACCAAGCATTTTTCACAAAAAGCAAGGGAAGTTGCACACCGTGTGGTTGGGCAACCTCCCTTATTTGGTATCTATATATTATATAAGGTGTAGTGTGCACGCAGCGCACCACCAGTCCTTATTTTTCAGTCAGAATATGCTTTGCATACTTCCAGCCCTTCTTGTCATAGATTTTCATCATGTGAGGCACTCTGGCTTTGAAGTCATCATAATTCTTGCGCTCAGGGGTTGTCCACTGCACCTCACACATGGCATCGATGCGTGGCAGCACCATATATTCCACATGAGGCATGGTGGCTATGAACTCCGTCCACAAGTTCTCTTGCGGGCCAAGAATATGCTTCTGCTGCTCAGCTGTGAGTTCTTGTGGCATTGGCTCAAACGAATAAACCGTACTCACCGGCAAATAGCCGCCTATCGCCTTTGGCTCTGTGCTATGGTCATTTGACTGATAGAAGTCAAAATAGCAATATGACGTTGGCGTCATGAGCACATCGTTGCCTTTGCGTGCGCCGGCAATGCCACCCTTGGTTCCGCGCCACGACATAATGATGATGTTGTTGGATATATTGCCGTCGAGCACCTCGTCCCAACCTATCATGCGGCGTCCACGCTTTGAGATTGTCTTGTAGGCAGTTTCAGTGATGTAGTTTTGCAGCAGAGTCTCGGCAGAATGTTTTCCGTCCGACACAATGCCCAAGCTCTTTATGCGCGCTTGGCACTTTGGGCATTTTTCCCAGTTAGCCTTGGGGCACTCGTCACCACCCACATGTATGTATTTCGATGGGAAAATATCCATCAATTCGTTAAGCACTTCTTTAATGAATGCGATGGTCTGGTCGTTGCCGGCGCAGAGCACATCGGCCATAACGCCCCACGTTGACCTCACTTCGTATGGGCCACCTGTGCAACCCAGGTTTGGATAAGAAGCCAGTGCGGCAGTCATGTGACCAGGCATGTCGATTTCCGGAATCACGTTGACATAGCGGTCAGCAGCATATTTCACGATTTCTTTTGCTTGGGCTTGTGTGTAGAATCCGCCGTAAGGTTGTGGGTCGGCCACAGTGTCGCCCGACACTATGTCGCATCTCTTGCGCCAAGCACCCACTTTGGTGAGATTTGGATATTTCTTGATTTCTATTCTCCAGCCCTGGTCTTCGCTCAAGTGCCAGTGAAACTGATTGATGTTGTGGAGGGCAAGAATGTCGATGTAATTCTTCACCTCATCTACAGTGAAGAAATGACGGCCGCAGTCGAGCATACCGCCGCGGTAACCAAATCGCGGATAGTCGTAGATTTGTCCCAATGGCAAACTCACCTCGCTTGCCGACTCTTGTGGCAGAGCCTTGCGCAGGGTCTGCACACCATAAAATGCACCGGCGGCACTTGCGCCGTTAATTGTCACTGAGTTGTCGGTCACGGTGATTTTGTAGGCCTCATGGTTGGCATCTTTCAGGTCGGCTTTCACCACTATCACCTTGCCCTTGCTGGCCTTGCCTGCCACAGGCAGTGTTAAGCCCACGCCCTCTTTCACATAATCGGCAAGAAACTGGGCATTGCGCTTCAAGTCCTTGCCGCCTTGATACACAATTTTCACTGTGTTGTCGAGCTTAAAAGCTCCGGCTGACTTGTTCAATTCAATTTTTTGCGGCAACGGAATCACATTGTAATTGGCATCGACAGCCTTAGCCGAAAACGCCAGGCACACCAGCGCGCACAATGTCATAATCTTTTTCATTTGTCTCATTTAGTTATTTATGTTTTAGTTATTAAAAATTTTAGTCCGGTAACATTTGCATTTTCAATCGCAAAGAGCGGCGCGTTTCAGCCAGTTTTCATCACCCGTTGGGGTTGTCGTCGCTGTCATATTTCTCATACAAGAAGTCATTGTAAGGGAAACGCTCCATGTGTATCGCCTTGGCTTTATCATAGAGTATGCGTTTCAGCTCATCTACGTTTTCCTTGTTTTTGGCAGAGACAAACACGCAGTTGCTGCCCAAACGCGACATCCACGTTTGCTTCAGCTCATCAAGCGGAATGTTCTCGCGGCTGCGTGGCGTGAGGTCGTCGGCATCTTTCTCCACGTAGGTGAACTGGTCTATTTTGTTAAACACCATTATCATGTCCTTGTTGCCCGACTCACACACCTCTTGCAGTGTTTTGTTCACCACCTCTATTTGCTCCTCAAACTGCGGGTGCGATATGTCCACCACATGCACGAGCACATCGGCGTCGCGCACCTCGTCGAGCGTTGACTTAAACGACTCTATGAGGTGGGTTGGCAGCTTACGAATGAAGCCCACGGTGTCGGTGAGCAAAAAAGGCAGGTTCTCTATCACCACTTTGCGCACAGTGGTGTCGAGCGTGGCAAACAGTTTGTTCTCGGCAAACACCTCGCTCTTGCTAAGCACGTTCATCAGTGTTGACTTGCCCACGTTGGTGTAGCCCACCAGAGCTATTCGCGTGAGTTTGCCTCGGTTTTTGCGCTGTATGGTTTTCTGCTTGTCGAGGTTCAGCAACTTCTGCTTCAACAACGATATTTTAGTCTTGATGATACGCCGGTCTGTTTCAATCTGCTCCTCACCAGGACCACGCATACCTATACCGCCGCGCTGGCGCTCAAGGTGGGTCCACATGCCCGACAATCTGGGCAGCAGATATTGATATTGAGCCAGCTCCACCTGCATTTTGGCATTGGCTGTCTGGGCGCGCTTGGCAAAAATGTCGAGAATGAGGCTTGTGCGATCGAGCACCTTCACTTTCGCCACCTTCTCTATGTTGGCCATCTGCTTGGGGGTAAGGTCATCATCAAAAATCACAAGGTTCACATCTTCGTGCGCTTCTATATAGGCTGCTATCTCCTCAAGTTTGCCCTTACCAACAAATGTGGTGCTGTTAGGCGTCTGGCAGCGCTGAACAAAACGCTTCACCGCCTTAGCTCCTGCCGTGTCGGCAAGGAACTCAAGCTCGTCGAGATATTCATTTGATTTTTGCTCGTTTTGCTGCGGAGTAATCAAGCCCACCAATATGGCTCTTTCTTGCTCAAACTCATTTATTCTTTTCTTATCGTCAATTAAACCCATAGTTCACGAAAAACAAACCTTATTTTACAAATATACGCATTTTTCTCCTATTTGCCACCTCGTTTCTCCACCTCGTTTTTTGCACTTCCATTTTGAATGTACACACTTCCTTTTTAAATATACGGAATATACACACTCCGCCATCACATGCACTCCATCTGCACCTGCCCCGGCACTTTTTCACCGTGAGCAATGAGGGCACAAAACGACAAAAGCCGCCGCAAACTAAATTGCAGCAGCTTTTGTTGCCTTATAGAAAATTGTCATTTTTTCTTTTCCACCTTGTTATAACGCTTGTTCAAGCCGTCAACCACTTCCTTGGTGATATCGAGTTTCGGGTCAATATAGAACGAAGCCGATTTGCGCAGCACCATATCATAACCCTTCTTTTTGGCATACTCCTTCATGAAGTTTGAAATGGAGTCTGTGAGCTGCTGCGAGTTTTGAGTCATCTCATTCTGTATGCTCTGCTGCATAGTGCCCAGATAGTTCTGTGCGTCGCTCTGCATCTTTTGCAGTTTTGCCTGGTCAGCATTCAAGCTCTCCTCATTCAGATAGCCGTTGTTTTTATATTTTTGCTGCATTGCGCTGCCAAACTTGTTGATTTCGTTGCCGCGCTGTTGCTGTGCGGCATCAAACTGGTTTTGGCGTCGGAGCATTGCCTCGTTGATGTCCTTGGCAAGGTTATACTGTGAAAGAAGCGTGTCCTCGTCAACATAGCGGATAGTGAGTTGCTCTGTCGCACCTTTAGGAAGATTGGCCGGCTTGGCGTTCTCTGGTTTGTCGTTACACGACACTGCACCAAGAAACATCATGGTGGCCAACACGCAATTTGTCAATTTTTTCGCAAAATTCATCTTGTTACTATCAAAAAAAATAAGTCAATTGTTATAAAATTCATCATCACGAGCGCATGATATTCCTCGTTTGCGCATCTCCGGGTTGTTGTGAATGTGACTGTTCGGGAACTTTCCCCCTTTCACAAAAAACACCTTGACCCCAAGAAGAGCCACGGCTAATCCCACAAGAACCACAATGGCGAGAATTAATATCAACATGCGTTTCGTTTTTGTTATGCAAATATAGAAAACCTTTGTGACTTATAGCACCTATTTCAAAACAAATTTGTAACTTTACGATTGGAATAAATTGTTTTTTAACAATTTTTCAGCATCTTTGTTTGTCACAAATTCTTATTTATAAATTATAGAGTTTAATTATGACTATTAAAGACTTAAAACCCCAAAACGTCTGGTCTATTTTTGAACAGATTACCAAAGTTCCTCGTCCTTCTGGTCACCTCGACAAGATACGCGAATGGCTTGTGAATTTTGCAAAAGAGAACAATCTCGAATACAAGGTGGACAACGTGGGCAATGTGGCTATCTTCCGCCCTGCCGCCCCTGGTTTTGAAAACGCCAAGGGTGTGGTGCTGCAAGGCCACATGGACATGGTGGCCGAAAAAGCTGCCACAAGCAACCACAACTTCCTCACCGACCCTATTGAGACTATCGTTGACGGCGAGTGGCTCAAAGCCAACAACACCACTCTTGGTGCCGACGACGGCATCGGTGTGGCCATGGCTCTGGCTGTACTCACCGACAAAGACCTCAAATGCGGTCCACTTGAGGCTCTTGTTACTGTTGATGAGGAGACAGGCCTTACCGGCGCTCTCGGCATGACCAAGGAGATGCTGCAAGGCAGCTATCTGCTCAACCTCGACAGCGAGGACGACGGCATCATCACTATGGGTTGCGCCGGCGGTGTGGTTTCGTGCATCACGCTCGACTACACTCCACAAGAAGCTCCTGCCGACCTCACATACTTTGAAATCAAGATTGGCAAACTCCACGGTGGCCACTCTGGTAGCGACATCCACCTGGGCTACGCCTGCGCCACTAAGCAGATAGCACGTCTGCTCTACCGTCTGGGCAAGGAAATCGACTTCGAGCTTGCAAGCATCAATGCCGGCAACCTCCACAACGCCATTGCCCACGAGGGTACAGCCGTTGTTGGTGTGAAAGCTGCCGACAAAGAGAAGCTGGCCGTTATCGTCAACCAATTCAAGGCCGACGTTGAAGGCGAGTACAAGAACATTGAGAAAGAAATCGAGATCACTTGCCACAGCACCGACAAGCCAGCCCAAATCATCGACAAAGACACCGCCACACGCGTAATCGAGGCTCTGTTTGCAGCACCTCACGGAGTGTCGGCCATGTGCCACGACATCGACGACCTGGTGCAGACCTCTACCAACCTTGCCTGCGTCAAGACTTTGGCCGACAAGAAAGAAATCTACATTGAGCAGTTCACTCGCTCGTCTATCGAGAGCCAGAAGTTCGAACTTGCTCACCAAATCGAAGCCACCTACAAGCTCGCCGGAGCACGCGAAGTGCGCGAGGAAGGCAGCTATCAGGGCTGGGAGCCAAACCTCGACAACCACATTCTAAAAGTGGCTGTGGAGTCGTGGGAGAAGCTCTATGGCGTTAAACCTATCGTCAACGCCATTCACGCCGGTCTGGAGTGCGGACTGTTTATGAAAGTTCGCCCCGACATGGACATGATTTCCTATGGCCCGACACTGCAAAACGTGCACTCTCCCAAGGAGCGTTGCCACATTCCTGCAGTGCAAAAAGCATGGGATTTCACAATCGACATTTTGAAGCAAGTAGCAGCCGGCAAATAATCGGCTCTTAACTCATAGGCGATGCCGCAACAAACTCAAAGCGAATGTGCGGCCTCGCCTTTTTTATTTCAAGCAATCGGGCTTGCGCATGCAGCGCAATGCAGTGACCGATTGTTGTTTAACCAATCAAAACACAAGTTCTATATGCCTAACACGAAATTCCTGATTTGCGTGATGGCGGCTCTGCTGCCGGCACTGGCTTTCTCTCAACAAGAGAACAAGGCCACACGCATCATTGAGCAACAGCACCACGACCTGACCGAAAGAGATTTTTCCGACGACTCGCCTAACGACCGCTACAAGCGGCTCACCGAAAGCGACTATCAGAAAGTGGCAAATGAGCTTGGCATCGAGGTTGCCGCAATCAAGGCTCTAAGCAAAATCGAGGCTGGTAACGCCGGCTTTGTCAATCCAGGCAAGCCCACCATCAACTTCGACCTTTGGGTGTTTAAGTCAATGCTCCGCAAAAACGGCCACACAATATCGGCTGCGAGCAAGAAAGCCCCAATCGCTTTTGCCAGAGTCAACGCAAAGCGCTTTGGTGGCTATGGCAAAGCCCAATGGGCAAGGCTCAACGACGCATGCCGTGTCAACCGCGACCTCGCGCTCCAATCCACGTTTTGGGGCATGTTTCAAATAGGCGGATTCAACTACAAGAAGTGCGACTGCTCGTCGGCCGAAGAAATGGCCACGCTCATGAAGCAAAGCGAGGCCATGCAGCTCGAACTGTTCGCGCGGTTCATTCGCAACTGCGGATTGGTGAAATACATCAAGGCACACAACTGGTATGCGTTTTCCAAGGGCTACAACGGCAATCGCGTGGTCAAAGGCTATGCCGCACGCATAGCGCGCGAGTATGCCCGCTTCAAAAAGCAGTAAATCCTCGACCCCAAAAAAGTTTATTTCTCACATTCACACATCACACATGCAAGTTATCTACGAAGACAACCACCTGATTATTGTCAACAAAGACTGCGGTGAACTTGTTCAAGGCGACATAACCGGCGACGAGCCGTTGGTCGAGACGCTCAAAAAGTGGATTAAAGTAAAATACAACAAGCCTGGCAACGTGTTTTGCGGTGTCACCCACCGCATCGACCGACCCACATGCGGCCTGGTGGTGTTTGCGCGCACAAGCAAGGCGCTGTCGCGCATGAACGCCATGTTCAAAGAGGGACAGGTGCACAAGACTTACTGGGCAATAGTCAAAAACCGTCCGCCCAAAGACGAGGACACACTCACAAACTATCTTACGGCTATAGAGAAAGGCAACAAGACCTATGTGTCAAACTTCCCGAAATATGGCGCAAAAAAGGCAACTCTGAAATACAAGGTGATTGCCCAGAGCAACAATTACTGGCTGCTTGAAATCAACCTGATGACCGGGCGCAAGCACCAAATCAGAGCGCAGCTCTCACACATAGGCTGCCCAATAAAGGGCGACTTGAAATATGGTGCCAAGCGCAGCAATCCCGACGGCGGCATATCGCTGCAATCACACCGCATCACATTCGTGCACCCGGTGTCGAAACTCAACATCGACGTTACCGCCCCTGTCCCCGACGACACCCTGTGGCAAAGCCTCGCCCAAAACGTTGGCAAACCACTGGTTTAATTCCAAACTCAACTTTGTGGGTTGAGTTGATTTTTGTAATTTTGCAACACAATATTATAAACAACTAAATAACTAAAGATATTTAACTTATGGCAAACACTCCTGAGTTTAAATACGCCCCTATGTTCCAGCTCGGCAAAGACGACACCGAGTATTATCTCTTGAGCAAAGAGGGCGTAAGCACTTCCACTTTTGAAGGCAAAGAAATCCTCAAAGTAACACCCGAAGCTCTCACACTCCTCAGCCAGCAGGCTTTTCACGATGTGGAGTTTATGCTTCGCCGTGCCCACAATGAGCAAGTGGCTAAAATTCTTAAAGACCCCGAATCTTCAGAAAACGACAAATATGTGGCTCTGCAATTCCTGCGCAACGCCGAGACTGCCGTTAAGGGAATCCTTCCTTTCTGCCAAGACACAGGCACAGCAATCATTCACGGTGAGAAAGGCCAGCAAGTGTGGACTGGCTTCGACGATGCCGAGGCTCTCTCACGCGGTGTTTACAACACATTCACACACGACAATCTGCGCTACTCTCAAAATGCACCTCTCACCATGTATGACGAGGTTAACACTCGCTGCAACTTGCCTGCACAAATCGACATCGAAGCTTGCGAGGGCGCAGAATATCACTTTATAATGGTTGCCAAGGGTGGCGGCTCGGCCAACAAGACCTACTTCTACCCCATGACCAAGGCCACAATACAAAACGAAGGCACACTGCTTCCGTTCCTTGTGGAGAAGATGAATAGCCTTGGCACAGCTGCCTGCCCACCCTACCACATTGCATTTGTGATTGGCGGCACATCGGCTGAGAAAAACCTTCTCACCGTGAAGCTCGCTTCTATCAAATATTACGACTCCCTGCCCACCACTGGCGACGAGACTGGCCGCGCGTTCCGCGACATCGACCTTGAGAACAAGCTCCTTGAGGAAGCGCACAAAATCGGTCTTGGCGCACAATTCGGCGGCAAGGCTTTGGCACACGACATTCGCGTTATCCGCCTGCCTCGCCACGGAGCAAGCTGCCCTATCGGCATGGGCGTGAGCTGCTCGGCCGACCGCAACATCAAGGCTAAAATCAACAAAGACGGCATCTGGCTCGAAAAACTAGACACCAACCCAGCCGAACTCATTCCAGAGGAATATCGCAAACCGGGCGAAGGCGGCAGCGGCATCGAGATTGACCTCGACAATGGCATTGACCACGTGAGAGAGGAATTGTCAAAATATCCTGTCAGCACACGTGTCAACCTCAACGGCACAATCATAGTGGCTCGCGACATAGCTCACGCCAAGCTCAAGGCTCGCCTCGACGCCGGTGAGGATATGCCACAATACTTCAAAGACCATCCAATCCTCTATGCCGGACCTGCCAAGACCCCAGAAGGCTATCCTTGCGGCAGCATGGGCCCAACTACGGCCAACCGCATGGATCCATACGTTGACGAGTTCCAAGACCACGGTGCATCGCTCGTGATGATTGCCAAAGGTAACCGCACACAGGTGGTGACCGACGCCTGCAAAAAGCACGGAGGTTTCTATCTTGGCACAATAGGCGGCGTGGCAGCAGTGCTGTCGCAAAGCTGCATCAAGAGCATTGAGTGCGTTGAATATCCGGAGCTTGGCATGGAAGCCATCTGGAAAATCAAGGTCGTTGACTTCCCAGCTTTCATTCTCGTTGACGACAAGGGCAACGACTTCTTCAAGCAGTTGAAGCCTTGGACACCTAATTGCGCCAACTGCGGCAAGTAAAATCCAGCCTTCACATCAGCCACTCAAGTTCAACACACACAAAGTGGCATGACAACATAATAAAAAACTCGGCAAACATCAGTTTGTCGAGTTTTTCTGTTTTTTCAACTATTGCTTTATCTGGCTCAAACTTTCAACCAGTCAGTGTAGATTGGGTCGCCTTTCTTGCCGAAACACTCACACGGACGCACTGCAAAGCGGAAATCCCGGTTTTTAGGCACCTCGTGCTCGCCATACACGCAGAACACCTCGCCCTCGTCCATGTCCTCGCACGAATAGAAGTGCGGCGACATCACGCGCTTGGTGTAGAATATCTCGGTTATGTCTTGAACTCGCATTTCAAGCTGCACCTCAAAATCAAATGCTCTCACACCATTGCGCTTTTGCAGAATGTTAGGGAAATGCACAGTCGTCTGCATCTGCTCTACGCCATAGCGGTCTTTGCCCATGGCGCGCGTCACCGTGGCCTTGTCGCCGGCAGCAAACTGAGGCACTTTGGCGTGCTCTGCGCGATATTCAAACGACAACGGCTTGTCACCCGGTGCTGGCAACGGAATTATCCAGTTGTCGGCCAGTGGTTTGTCGTACATAAAGTCATGACGTTCAAGCGTTATTTTGTCGTCATACACATTCATCACCATGCCCTGCTTGCCGTCGTCCTGGTCACGGCGCTGCATCTGCGATGGCTCGTGTGGGTCACCGTTAACATACAAGTTTTCTCTGCCACCAAACGAATAAGTATATCTAAGCGAGGCTGTACCCACACTGGTGAATGCGCCTTGCCATATCGTGCGCTCGTCGTTGAGAATGTGGTGTGAGTGACCAGAGAATGCCACACAGTTAGGATACTCGCTCAAAGCCTTGGTACTGTCGCCGTTGTCATGTCCCCAAGCCAATGGGCCGGAGCAAGTATTTTTGGGGTGAGGGTGCTGGAAAAAGAAGAATGGCTTAGTGCCCACCAGCTTGGCGTGGTTCTTGTCCAAAAACTCCTTAATGCCAGGAGTGCCTTCCCACGTGCCCCAGTGAGCGCCAATAAACTTGTAGCCCTTCACGTCTTTCATATATATCTGCTGATACTTCTCATGATAATACTTCTTCCAGTACTCCGCCTTATGGTCATTTATCAGCTCCGTCTTCTTCACTTGTTCTTGCTGTTCCTTAGTCAAGAAAACGTCCATTTCGCCATAGTTCTGACCCTCAAAGTCGTGGTTGCCATACACAAACAAGCGCTCCACATGGCTGCCGTCAGGCAATTTATCTTTCGGGAACACGCGAAACCACGTGTCGGCCACAAGTTTCATCTGTCTCTCAAGTCCAGTATCGGCCATATCGCCGGCTATCAGCACACCGTCCACATGGCGGTCTCTAAAATACTTGAAGGTCTTTTCAAGCACAGTCACATCTTCGGGAATACGAATGTGTATGTCACTCAAGACACCTATCACCAAATTTGGCGAACCCATTTTGCCCACGGTGGCAGCAAATGTCTTGAAGTCAAGACACATTGCTCCTGCAAGCATAGCTCCGCTTTTCAAAAAATTACGTCTATCCATAAGGTAAATTCAAATAAATTTATTTTCAGAATTTGTTAATGTGGGCATAAAGTTAATAAATATTCACCAAAACACACGCCAGTAGCACATAATTTCATTCCATTGTAATTTCTTTTTTACCACAAAAAGGCAAAATCAGTTTCGGGCGTAAAACTGCGTCAATTGTTAATTTTGTGTTAAAAACATGTTTTGCGGCATATTTCCTTGCCAACTGCTCTTGACAATTCAAAATTTCTGCGTACCTTTGCAACGCAAATCGCGGGATGGAGCAGTGGTAGCTCGTTGGGCTCATAACCCAAAGGTCGTCAGTTCGAGTCTGGCTCCCGCCACTAAACACCAAGCTGAATCATTCATGGTTCAGCTTTTTTATTTTCCCCCAAACATTCCTTTCCACAAGAGTAATACGTTCGCTCGGCATAGCCATTCGGGATTTTTCTATAACTTTGTAACACTAAAGTTCGAATTTTACGCCGCCGCTAAATGCGCAACATAACATTTTTTGCAGGAAGACAATTTGAAGCTTTTTCAATGCCTGGCTTTAGGCTGTAGTGATGGCGGCACCACAGCGTCATTGGAAAAAATCTTCAAAAAAAAGAAATCAACAGTTCAAAACTATGATGTCACTTTTCGACTCATATCCCATCATAAAATCACCTTTGAACTACACTGGAGGCAAATATAAATTGCTTCCACAACTTCTTCCGCTATTTCCTCAAAACATCAACACGTTTGTTGACCTATTTGCCGGAGGATGCAACGTGGGGGTCAATGCTCCTGCAAAAAAAATAATCTGCAACGACATTATCCCTTATCTCATACAGATATTCAACGTGTTCAAGGAAACAGACAATTCTCTCATAACAGAATATATCAACAAGAGAATTACGGAATATTCGCTCTCTGCAACCAACGAGACCGCATACAAGACATTCAGGCAGCAATACAACAACAATCCAAATCCTCTCGACCTCTACATTCTCATTGCCCACTCGTTTAATTATCAGCTGCGATTTAATTCGCATCATCACTACAACAATCCTTTTGGCAAGACCAACAGCACATTCAATGCCGTGATGAGAAAAAATCTCAATCTGTTTTTAGACAGAGTGAAAAGCCTTGACATCAGCTTCGTGTGCAACGACTTCTTGTATTTTGACTTCTCCGCTATTTCCGCTGATGATTTCATTTATTGCGACCCGCCATATCTCATATCCACAGGAGCGTATAATGACGGGAAACGCGGATTCAAAGGTTGGTCAGAAGCCGATGAGCACCAGCTCCTCGCCATGCTTGAGGCCTTTGACAAAAAGGGCATTCGTTTTGCGCTGTCAAACGTGTTGTTTCACAAAGGCAAGACCAATCATATCCTAATTGACTGGATTTACAAGCACAAATTCAGCGTTGCGCATCTAAAGAAAAATTATGCGGCTTCATCATATCACACATTCGACCGCAACAAAAACGGCAGTGACGAAGTGTTAATCATGAACTACTAAGGCATGAGATACATAGGCAACAAAGTGAACATTTTAGACAAAATCTATGCTATTTTGCAAGCAAACGGCGTGGAGGGCAAGTCCTTTTTCGATTTATTTTCGGGCACTGCCAATGTTGCCAAATTTTTCAAGCATAACGGCTTTCAGGTCTATTCTTGCGATGTTATGTATCTCTCATATTGCCTGCAAAAAGCCTACATCGAAAACAACGACACTCCGCAATTCTCGAATCTTCTGCCACGTTTAGGGCTCTGCGGTCAAAACCTCTTTGCCGAGCCGCTCGACCTGGTGCTTATAGACGTTGACGAGCACGAAGCCATCACGATTGAAGGCAAGAAATATTGCAACAAGCGCAAAGGCATTGCCGAATTAAACAATTATGGCTCTTTTGACGACTGTTATCTCAAGAAATATTATCCCTCATACACCATTGTCCGCACCGTGGTGCTCTACGGAAGCGAAAATGATTCGGTCTATGAAGTTGAGGTTGGCTTCCTGCTGAACGAGAATGGCAAACTTGTACTTGGCATCAAGGCTCCAAAACTCTTCACCACAGCCATTGCCAATCTTTTAAGTTATTGGAATTAATGCAATCATTTCCTTTTAATAAAGTTTTTTATTAATTTAGATGCACCCTACGCTTATGAAGAAGAAACTGGCTGTAATATTTGAAGGCAATATCAGCAACCGCTTGGGAGTGTTTAACGCTGTGGTCAATCGCGTTAAGCATCTCCGTGAGATTGCCGACTACACAGTTGACGTGTTCATGATACAGGTGTATGACGGACGTGTCATGGCACTGTTGCGCCACGACAACCCTCCGGCAATGCGCCCAGCCAGCATAGTTGCCGATGGCATCACAATCAACGTTCGCTGGTTCAAGCGTTCGTTTTGCGATGCTCTGGGTCACCGGTTCTTTCACAAGCAGCCGTCACGATTTCTTCATTTTCTGCGAAACGACCTGGTTCGCGAGTTGCAGTCATACGATGCCATTTCTGCCCACGACCGCATTGCCGGCAACGTGGCAGCCGCATGCCACAAAGCCTATGGCGTGCCGTTTTTCATCACTTGGCATGGAGCGTCAATCTACACCGACCCTCCACGCGATGCCATGCTAAAAGCCATCACGGCGCAGCTATTGGAGTCTGCCACCTGCAACTTCTTCGTTAGCCGCGGACTGGCTCGCATGGCAAAAAACGTCACCAGCAAGCCTTTCACACAAGAAATTCTGCTAAATGGAGCGTCAGCACAGTTTCACCGTCTGCACCAGCAGCAGCGCAATGCTCTGCGGCTACAGTTCGGCGTGCCATCTGGCAGCAAGGTAGTGGCATTTGTAGGCCGATTTGAGGCTGTGAAAAACCCCAACCTGCTCCCCCCTATTTTCGCGCTCATAAAGCAGCAATATGCCCACCCAATCACGTTTTGGGCCATAGGCGACGGCTACATGCTGCCGCAAACCAAGGCCGACATGGCTCAAACCGGCATCGACTGCCATTTCTGGGGGCTGCAAATGCCCGACAAAATGCCAAAGTTCATGAATTGCATTGATGTGCTTATCTTGCCGAGCAGCCTTGAGGGATTGCCGCTTGTCACCATAGAGGCCATGTCGTGCGGTGCCAATGTTGTGGCTACCGATGTTGTGGGCACTGCCGAGGCCATAGGAGCCGACAATGCCTTTGCGCTCGACGCGTCATTCACCGCCAAAGCCGCTCACAGAGCCGCCGAAATGCTGTCTGGCCACATTGACCAGCAGTTGCCACCAGATGTGAGCTGGACGGCAACAGCACAAAAAGAAAATGCAATCTACAATCGCTGGTTGCTCAACGCCAATTAAAGTATATTCTGCAATGCAACAACAATACGCCGAAGTCCTGCTTCCTCTTGCCATACAAGGCACTTACACCTACCACATTCCCGATGGCATAACCTCCTTGTCAATCGGCTCTCGTGTACTTGTGCCTTTCGGGCGCAAGAAATTCTACACTGCCATAGTGGTACTGACCCACAACCGTGCCCCACAGGGCTATGAGGTGAAGGACCTGCTTTCTGTGCTCGACCCCTACCCCATAGTGCAACACCCGCAACTCAAATTCTGGTCTTGGATTGCCGACTACTACCTGTGCACCATAGGAGAGGTGTATAAGGCAGCACTTCCCTCAGGGCTTAAAGTGGAGAGCGATACTTTCATCAGCCCCAACCCAGACTTTGAAGAAAGCGAGGCCGGACAGCTGACCGACCGCGAGAAAGTGATTCTCGACTTCACGGCGCAACGTGGCAGAATCCAGATAAACGACATCACCAAGGCCACTGGTTTCAAATGCGTAGAGAGCATAGTCAGCAAAATGCTCGAAATCAACGCCATTCACGTTTCAGAGCGAATTATCGACACTTATCGACCCAAAACGGAGTCGTTTGTGCGCCTCACCTTGGCTAAGGGCGACAACAAAGGGCTTGCTGCGCTTTTCGACATGGTTAAACGTGCCAAGAAGCAAGAGCAGCTACTGCTCGCCTATCTAGACCTGTCGCACTGGTTGCAGTCACATGCCGAGACCAAAGAAGTGTCGAAAGCCGAGCTGCTGAAACGCTCCGGCTGCACCCAACCCGTGCTTTCGGTTGCCGCACAAAGAGGCATTTTTGAAATATACAAAAAAGAAATCAACCGCTTCGCCAGCCTTGGTGCCACACCCGGTCCTCTGCCAGAGCTGTCGGCAGAGCAAACCACCGCCTATCGCGAGATTTTGCAGTCGTTCAAGACTCACAACATCACCTTGCTGCATGGCGTCACGTCAAGTGGCAAAACGTCAATCTACATGCACCTCATCAGCGAGGAGCTGAAACTCGGCAAGCAGACACTGCTGCTAGTGCCCGAAATCGCATTGACCACACAACTCACATTCCGCCTGAAAAAAGTGTTTGGCGACAAGCTGCTCATCTATCACTCCAAGTTCAGCGACAACGAGCGTGTTGACATCTGGAAGCAACTGCTCAAGTCCACCGACCCATGCGTGGTGATAGGCGTGCGGTCATCGGTGTTTCTGCCGTTCTCCAACCTTGGCATGGTGATAATCGACGAGGAGCACGACTCAAGTTACAAGCAGCAAGACCCTGCTCCGCGCTACAACGGCCGCAATGCCGCCATGGTCCTCGCCATGATGCACGGGGCTAAAACCCTCCTTGGGTCTGCCACGCCGTCGGTAGAGACCTACTACAACGCCGAAAACGGCAAATACGGACTCGTCACGCTCTCCACACGCTACGAGGGAATAGAAATGCCAAGCGTCAAGGTCATCGACACCAAGCTGGCTCGCAAAAAGCATGAAATGAATGGTTTCTTCTCCAAAGAACTGATTGACGACTGTAAGCAGGCTCTCGACAATGGCGAGCAGGTGATTTTGTTCCAAAATCGCCGTGGCTATGCCCCCATGGTGCGCTGCAAAGAGTGTGGCTGGGTGCCTCGGTGCACCAACTGCGACGTGTCGCTCACCTATCACAAATACACCGACACCCTGTCGTGCCACTATTGCGGCTACACAATCTCGCTACCCACCATCTGCCCGGCATGCGGCAACCCCGGCATTGAGATTGTGGGCTATGGCACCGAGCGCGTGGAAGACGACGTTGAGGCAGTGTTCCCAGGCAAAACAATCCTCCGCATGGACCTCGACACCACACGCAGCAAAAACGGTCATGAGAAAATCATCGAAGCCTTTTCCAAGCGCAAGGCCGACATTCTGGTAGGCACGCAGATGGTAACCAAGGGTCTCGATTTCAGCGGAGTGAACACTGTGGGCATACTCAATGCCGACACCATGATAAGTTTCCCCGACTTTCGCTCACACGAGCGGGCATTCGACATGCTTGAGCAAGTGGCTGGCCGCGCCGGTCGCGCCCACAAGCAAGGCACGGTGATTGTGCAAACGTCCGACCCCACCCACCCCATAATAGAGTTTGTGAAGCAGCACGACTACATGGGTTTCTACCGCAACGAACTTGCCGACCGCGAGCGTTTCCACTATCCGCCATTCACACGCATCATCAACATTTTTCTCAAGCACCGCGACGACGCTGTGGTGGTGGAAATGGCAGTGCGCTATGCCAACATGTTGCGGCAAGTGTTCGGGGCGCGTGTGCTGGGCCCAGAAGCCCCAATGGTGGCTCGCGTGCAAAACCTATATATCCGGCAAATTGTGCTAAAAGTGGAAAATGAGGCCTCCATGACAAAAGTAAAGCAGCTGTTGCGCAGCATCTATGAGCAACTGCTCACCCTCGACAGCCGCATGAAGTCAGTCCGCCTCCACTACGACGTTGACCCCTCATAACACCCACACTACTAAAATCAACGTGCAAAGCCTCAAACAGCGAACATTAACACAACTTCAATAAGCAATATTTTTATGGACATATTAACTCATTTCCACACCATAGAAGAGCTGACAAAGACACTCGCCCGAGAGCAAAAGCTATTGAGCGAAATGTTTGAAAAGCGAAAATTGATGGCTAAATTCCCATCAGGATTGGCTTTAGAGCTTGTAGGTGGCAACGAGGCTCGCCTTAAAAAATTGATAGACTATGGCGTATTGCATGAAACAGGCAACGCCGTTGAAATCGAAAGCGACTATCTTAATTTCTTCGAAGAAGTGTTGAATGTCAATGAAGAAATCAGCGTGTTGAGCGTGCAGGAATGTATTAACACGCTGAAAGAACACATTGGTTATTTTCTTCAAGAAACCAACGTTAATCGTAAGGCCGGGTATCAAGACAGCGTACGGCAAATTCTAAAAAAGACTGGGTTCAAAACACTTAAAAATGTGGTTGACCTAAAGCGAAATGTTGACAACACCTATAAGCAGGAGCCCAACTACATCATAAAAAAAGCAAAACTCAAAAACCTTGATGAAAAAATACATAGCATACGCACCATGATTCGTGAGTGCGAAAAGCTTATGGACCACGAGCAGGCCTTCTTCATTATGGCTAATGACCCACACATGGCCAAGACATGCAGCGACGTGAGGCATGATTTTTGGGATTCTTACCACTCTCTGATGGAGATAGAAAAACAAATCATTGCATATATCAACCAAATAGACCAGCAGAATCTGCTTTATAAGAAAATACGCAGGCTAAAATATTTGCAAGACCAGCTGCTCATTAAAGCCAACACGAACATTACTCATGTGCTTGACTGCATAAATCCTCTATGTATGGAATCTCGCCAATATAGCAAGATTAGACTTTCTTTGGAAATGCTAAGGGAGAGTGACCAGACTGCAAAGTTGCTCAGACGAATAGCAGAACGTAATGGCATAAAAAAGACGGCAAGAACAGAAGCAGAGCCACTTACAGACGAAGATTTGCAGGAACATGTGCAACGGCTGAAATCAATAGACCCAACGGAAATTTGGAATTCTTTTTCAGCGTCAAGCTACAACCTTTTTGAGTTCATTCTCAGATATGACTATAAAAGCAAACGTAGCATTGAAGATCATGCAACCCTCTTTTGCCAATTGGTAATCACACATTCCGACGATTGCAAAATAACAGGGAAATATGCAACATATCAAAACATCGAATATCCAATAATCTATGCGAAATAACACTCAAAGAATCTATGAGCGACTGAGTCGCGGAGAATTTCTCTCGGTTGATAGTACAGACTCCTCTATCCGCCATTTGTATGAGGATATAGAGGAGAATTTCAGTGATTATTATGACTATTTCAAGGAAATAGGCTTAAAGCTTGAGCAAGGCAACGGCTATTTCTTTTTCTCACGAATAGGAGAAGCCAAACAAACAGTTGAGCAAAAACTGGAAAGTTTTTCAAAATGGCTCGACTATCTCGATTTCCTAAAGTGCTACAACCAATCTTTCACTGCCGGATATCAGTTTCGCAAAAGTCATTTGACAGAACAAATTAGCATTGACATTGAACTTAGAGAGAAAGCAAGTCATTTGTTCAAAAAATATGGTGCCGGCTCCAACCTTGAGATTGTCAATAAACTGCTCCAGGAGATGCTGAGCATGGGATTTGCCGAGTGTGTCAGCGAGCAAGACGAAACATTTAAGATAACTTCTGCCTTCCATTACGTTGAGGAATTGGTTAACATGATTCAAATAGCAAACGAAGATGAAATACCTGAATAAAATCATATTCATAAACAGTGCCAACATACCTTATGCCGAAATTTCAGTAGATGGCAATGTGCATTTCACCGGAACACAAGGCGTCGGCAAAAGCACAGTTTTAAGAGCACTTTTGTTTTTCTACAATGCCGATAAGCAACGTTTAGGAATTCAGCAAGGTCAAAAGTCGTTTGACGAGTTTTATTTCCGCCAATCCAACTCACACATTCTTTACGAAGTAATGCGTGACAACGGCGCTTACACAATACTGGTGAGCCGATACCAAGGACGCGCGTCATGGCGATTTATCGATGCCCCTTATAAGCGGGAATGGCTCGTTGATGAAAATAAACAGGTATTAAGCGACTGGATAAAAATACGTGAACGCATTGGCAGCAACGTGGTTGTTTCAAAACGAATTGACTCTGGCGTAATGTTTAAGGACATCATCTTTGGCAATACTCGCGACATCAAATACACTCGCTACGCTTTAACCCAAAGTTCAAACTATCAAAACATTCCACGCAGTATCCAAAACGTGTTTCTTAACACTAAGTTAGATGCCGACTTCGTCAAAAACACCATCATACAATCTATGACCGATGAAGAACTGCCAATCGATTTGCAGACATACAGACGATTAGTGGCCGACTTTGAACGAGAGTATGACGAAATTGATTGTTGGTTCCGCCAAACACGCGATGGTAATTATCCGGTACGACAACAAGCAATTAATATTGCCGAAAAAGGCCGGGAGATTCTTGCGTTAGACAGCAAGCGGCTTGAACTCTGGAGAATGCTCAATCATGCTGTCGCTGACTGTGAGCAGCAAATACCACTTTTAGATGCCGAAGCTGCCGATGTGAAAGCCAGCATTGACAAAGTGTGTAAAAACGAAAACGAGCTCTCTAACGAATATAGCAAGAAAAAAGACTCTCTAAACCAAGAGCTTGGCGGAAAAAAGGAAAAACTTAAAGAAATAACACAAGCCAAAAGCGAGTTTGAAGCAATAGGTATAAACAGTATGCTTGACCTTGCCGCTCGTGAAAATCATATCAAACAAGATGCTGCCAACGAGCAAATTCTGCTTGATAATCTACTGAAAACAAATGCGTCGATTGAAGAAAAATATAAAATTGCTATAGGCAAACTTGAAAATGCACAAAAATCTTTTGAAAATGCACAAAAGGAAGCTTTTTTTAATAAACGAGAATCTCTGCAAGTCGAGAGAAAGCGCTTAGATGAAGAGCGAATAAAAGGCAGAAATCAGATTATAAATCTCTACCATGATTGGCGCCAAAAATCTGACGAACGCCTGCAAATGTTATTGGCTGAAAAACATAATACCGACACTGCCCTGAAAGAACTTCGCCAGTGGCATCCCATGGCTAACGAAATCAAACTTTTGACAGAACAACTTCAGCAGTTGTCTTTAACGGAAAAAGAAAATGCGGCCCAACAAACGGCAGTTAAAAGCCAGATTGAAAAAATTACCACTGAATATGAATTTAAGGAAGCCGAATTAAAGCAAACTTATCAGCGCAAACAAGAGGGGCTTGAGGCCAATGCCGCACAACTCCGTGAGCAGGTTGCAAAAATAAATGATACGCTCACCCACTTAGATGGCTCTCTTTATCAATGGCTTTGCGAAAACAACAAAGGCTGGGAAAAGACAATCGGCAAGGTTATTGATGAAGAACACGTGCTTTACGCTCATGGGCTTGAGCCTCAATTTGATTCCGCATCAGACAACATATTTGGAGTAAAATTAAATTTAGACAACATCGACTCCGCGCATCGGACTCCAGATGATTATAAAGCAGAAAAGGACGCTTTAGAAGAACAGCTGAAACAAATCAAGCAGCAATTATCCACTTTGCCTGTCACACTTCAGGAAAATGTTTCTAAACTCGGGAAAAAGTATGCCTCCATGCTCAATCCTCTCCGTCAAAAAATGTCTGTGCTAAAAGTCGAAGAAGAACAAATTCCTACGAAGCGACAAGAATTGCAAAACAAGCAACACAAACTCGAAATGGAAGAAATTGAGCGTGTTGCCAAAGAAAAAGAAGTCCGAGAACACGCTTACAATGAGGCTCTGCTCAATGTTAAAGCTGAAGAAAATGACCGAAAGAAAAGATATGAAAAGCAGAAAAAAGAACTAAAAGACATAGAATCTTCTTATGAGAAAGCCTCTAAAAAACTTGATGCAGATTTAACGGCATTTAAAAACTCACAAAATTCAGAAGCAAGTGCAAGAAATAAGGAGTTCTTACGTCAAAAGGCACAACTCGAAGAACAGCAAAATGCCGAACTTGCAGGCAAAGGAGTTGACCAAAGTCTGCTTGACAAATATCGCCAATCTATCGCTAAACTAAATAATTTGTTAACTCAGATTGACAAAGAGCGTCCTTACGTTCTCCGATATCATGATGCTGAGCAAAAGCTGTTTTCAGAGGAGCCAAATGTCAGACGAAGCATTAAAGACATTGAAATGCACCTCTCAATGACACGTCAGCAATTCGACGACAAACGAAAACGTCTCCAAAACAAGCATAAAGACTTGGAGAATCGACTCAATAATATCCGTAAAGATTTGGACAACAAACGTAACGGCTTAAAACTCTATCATCAAGCGGTAGATAATGAGTTGTTGGTTCCTGACACTTACATATCCGATAACACAAAAATCGCGACAAACCTGGACTGTCAGCAACTTCTAAGCCAACTTAGAGGCATCTCCAACCAAAAGCACGAATCAATCGAGAAATTAAAGTCTATTGTCTTAAAATTCAATAGCAATTTCAAGCCTCAAAATGCGTTCCATTTCAATACCACACCATCTACCGATGCTGATTTTCTTCAAATTGCGGTTGACTTGCAAGACTTCATGGACAACAACAAAATTGAAGAGTTCCGCATACGCACCAGTGAGCACTACAAAGACATATTGGGCCGCATATCCACCGAGATTGGCACACTCATGAAACGCAGGTCCGATGTTGACAGCGTTATACTTGACATCAACCGTGACTTTGTTGAAAAGAACTTTGCTGGAGTGATAAAAAGCATCGAATTAAGAGCCAATGAGTCATCTGACAAACTCATGCAATTACTCATGTCAATTCATGATTACACTGCCGAAAACGCTCTCTCCATTGGTGAACTAAATCTCTTTTCAAGCGACAACTACGAGGAGGTTAATCGCAAAGTTGTTGAATATCTCAAAAGTCTCTCTCGACAATTGCAAAATGAGCCTAACCGTCCAAGCGTTTCTCTTGGCGACACATTCCGTCTGCAGTTCCGCGTGAAAGAAAACGACAACGACACCAACTGGATAGAACGCATCAACAATGTGGGCTCTGATGGTACCGACATATTAGTAAAAGCTATGGTCAACATCATGCTAATCAATGTGTTCAAAAAGAAAGCTGCTCGAAAAAGTGGCGAATTTATTGTGCATTGCATGATGGACGAAATAGGACGCCTGCACCCAAACAACATCAAAGGCATATTGCAATTTGCCAACTCTCGCAACATTTATCTCATCAACAGCTCGCCCACGTCCTATAACCCCTATGATTACCGTTACACCTACATGCTGATTAAACATGGGGTAAAAACGAGAGTGGAAAAATTGCTAAAACGAACCAACTAACAGCAAAATATGGCAATAAGCGCATCTATACAAGCATTGGTAGCAGGAAAACAAATCCCTGGTTCTCGGCTTGGCAACAAGCTGCTTGACGAATTAATGGCAGAAGGCTTGCTATCGGTCGTGGTTCATGGTTCCAGAAAAGCATACCGTGCCCGCGACATTGAAGCCTTGAAAAGTTTTCTTATTGACAAAGACGAGAGCTATCGTTTATTGGAGCACCCCGATACTCACTCCCGCGCTTCAATGGCAAGCCCTACAGGCAATTCTAAACTTGTCACACTCCGTTCGTGCCCAGGCTTTCCAATCAATAGTTATGAACCCATAAATTGCTCGCTTAATGGCAAGCCGCTTGTAGTCAATCCACAAGAAGGAAGTTTCTTATTTATAACCGATTGGGCTAATTTCACGATTCCAAAAGACGTTATTGTAATCGGTGTGGAAAACATGGAAAACTTTCGAATGGTTCGCAAACAAAAGACGTTTTTTAATAACTATCTGCAAACACACCAATTGTCAACAAAAACACTTTTCGTTTCACGATACCCGCAATCAACCGATTTAAGATTATGGCTTTTATCCATTCCCAACTATTATCTGCACTTCGGTGATTTTGACTTGGCAGGAATAAACATATATTTATCTGAATTTCAAAAGCACCTCGGCTCTAAGAGGTCGTCTTTTCTGATTCCTGAAGACATCGCATTTCGATTGAAATCCGGCTCTGCAATGCGATATAACGAGCAATACGACCATTTCAAAGGCATTAAATCCGACATTAAAGAATTGCAGCAGTTGATAGACCTGATTCACCAAGAACGGAAAGGCTATGACCAAGAAGGCTACATCAAATAATGGCTTTACGCTTAACAATAAGCCTCAAACCATTATTAACACTAATTTTGGTTCAGAAGTCAAGTTGCTTGAGGTTGCAGCGAGCCCACGCTATGCGGTGACGCTCAAAATGCCACCATTCGCGCTTATATATCATAAATCCGCTTTGTGTCATCACCTTACGCAGCAAATATCTGTGATACAGCGCCGCTTTAGTCATTCTGCCTTGCGCCACAAGCCGGCGCTCATGGTCGGTGTGCGCCATGTCTGAAAACGAGTCAAAGTCTGTGCCCATATCCATCTCCTTGCCACAATAGGCAAGTGTCACGTCAACCGCCACGCCATAGTTGTGCGGTCCGCCCTTAAACGGCCGTGCCACATACCGCCGCCCTATGCCGCGCCTCACCACGCGCCACATACGCCACTGCGTGCTCACAGGCCGAGCTGCGTCAAGCACCATTATACTGTAATTTTTGTCATATTTTTTCAGTAGCTTTTGCGCTTTCACAAGCGAACGAGCTGCCTCGGTCGTCAAATAGGCCCACTTCATGTCGCCATACATATCGACTCCTGCAAAATTGCGGGTGGTGCCATAGCGCAAGTCCACTATTAGCGATGGGTCAAGCCTTGCCACATCTACCATGCCGCGCCTTTCAAACATAGCTCGCGCATATCGAGTCGTCTCCAACCCACTGGCACTGTGGCACAGCCCAGTGCCAATGCACATAAGCACGCAGCAGCAAACAGTTTTGTCCAGGCGTGCCATCAGAACAGCTCCTCTATTGCTTGAGGCTCTTGCGGCTCCGCCTCGCCCTCATCGCTGCTGGCATGGCCGCCGCCCTCATAGAAGCCGTCTTTGTGGCATGGATTGAAGCCGTCTGGAATTGAGAATTTCACGTCTTCAGTATATGGCAGCGAGGTGTCGTCATACACCTTTCGCATAAACAAGCCGTAGATTGGCAATGCCATTTCCGCACCCTGACCATAGGCCATGCTGTTGAAGTGAATGTAGCGTTCATCACCGCCAACCCACACACCGGTCACAAGTTCGGGCGTGAAGCCCATAAACCATCCGTCGGCATTGTAGTTTGTTGTTCCAGTCTTGCCACCCATTTCAGCATTTATGTTGTAGGCATAGCGCAAGCGCGCGCCAGTTCCAGCATCTACCACATTCATGAGCATGGAAAGCATTTTGTAATACGCTTCCTCGCTCAGCACTTCGGTCTGGTTGGGGTTAAACTCTGCCAACACGTTGCCCTCATTATCGGTTATGCGGGTCACATATATCGGGTCAACCCTCATTCCTTGGTTGGCAAACGCCGTGTAGGCACTCACCATTTCTCTCACCGACACCTCACACGGACCCAGGCAAAGCGACACCACAGGGTCAAGGTGATTAGTGATGCCGAAGTTGTGCAGTGTTCTCACAAGTTCCTCCGGTGATAACACCTCCATCAAGCGTGCCGAAATCCAGTTGTTTGAGTAGGTCAATGCCCAGCGCAAGTCCACCATCTGCCCTATTCGGCTATGGCCAGAGTTGCGTGGCGACCATGCCCGTCCGCTCTTGTCATAGAGTGTGGGCTGGGTGTTTAGAAATCTGTCGCACGGTGTGTAGTCATGCTCCATGGCCAAACTGTAGAGAAACGGCTTCATCGTTGAGCCTATCTGGCGACGACCGGTCGATACCATGTCATACTTGAAGAACTTGAAGTTAGGGCCTCCCACGTATGCCTTCACATATCCAGTCTTGGGATCCATCGACATCATGGCACAGCGCAAAAACGACTTGGTGTAGAGCAGCGAGTCGAGTGGCGACATAACAGTGTCAATCTCTCCGCTGTAGCTAAACAAGTGCATTTCTGTCTTTTGGTTGAAGTTTGCCGTTATCTCGTTTTCACTCAACCCCTGCTGTTTCAGCACACGGTAACGCTCCGATTGCTTTATGGCGCGGTCTATCAGCAGCTTCTTAGTCACAGCACCAAGTTCCTCTTTGTCGTTTGTATATGGGTTTTTGTAGCCTCTGCGCTCACGGAAGAACTGTGGCTGAAGCGTTCCGCCCATGTGCTTGCGCACTGCCTTCTCGGCATAGGTCTGCATGCGCGAGTCGATTGTGGTGTATATCTTCAGTCCATCGCTATATATGTCATAATTCTGTCCGTTGGGCTTGTGGTTCTTGTTGCACCAGCCATAGAGCGGATTGTTGCGCCAAGCCACCGAGTCGTCAACGTAGGCTTGCTGGTTCCAGCTCGGATAGTCCTCGCGTCGCGGCTCTTTTGCCGTCATCACGCGGCGCAACTCCTCGCGGAAATACGGAGCCAAGCCGTCGTTGTGGTCCACGCGGTGATACGACAACACTATCGGCAGACGCTTCAGCGAGTCGCACTCGGCTGCGGTGATTTTACCGGCCTTCTGCATGCGGTCAAACACCACGTTGCGCCTGTGCTGTGTGCGCTCCGGGTGACGGAGCGGATTGTAAAACGACGGGTTGTTGCACATGCCCACAAGCATGGCCGACTCCTGAATGTTGAGGTCACGCGGGTCTTTGCCGAAATACACATAAGCTGCCGTCTTAATGCCAACGGCGTTGTTCAAGAAGTCAAACTGGTTGAAATACATCTTGATGATTTCGTCCTTGGTGTAGTAACGCTCCAGCTTCATGGCTATCACCCACTCTATGGGTTTCTGCAACGCGCGCTCAAATATGTTGCTCGACTGCGGCGAGTAGAGCTGCTTGGCGAGCTGCTGCGTGATTGTGCTACCGCCGCCGGCGCCCTTCTGCCCCATGAGCACACGCTTCACCACGGCTCTCACCAGAGCTCTGCCGTCTATTCCGGAGTGGCTCTCAAATCGCTCGTCCTCGGTCGATATGAGAGCGTCAGTCAGATATTTCGACATCTGGTCAAAATCCACATACACGCGGTTGCCCTTGCTGCGGTAGTAACGCCCCATTTCCACACCATCGGCCGAAAACACCGTTGTGGCAAACTTGTCGGTGGGGTTTTTGAGTTCCTCGATTGGGGGCATATAGCCTATTACACCATTGTATATCAACACAAAAAGCACCACGCAAAATGCTATGAATATGCCGAAACCTTTCCACATATATTTCACCACTTTCGCATCGTGCGCAACCTTTTGGGCGTTGCCTTGTTTGTATTGCTGTCCGTTCATTTGCTGTTATGTTTTTCCGAGAGTTGTCCGGAATATAGTTCGTAAAAACCACATTTGCTGCCATGCGCAGCACCTATATTTTAGCAAAAGTAATAAAAATATCACAAACACAAGCCTTTTTAGCCATGCACCGCCACGCCAAGCACTAAGAAAACTGCTACAGACGGTTTACTGCCCACGAATCTCCATGCCGCGGCACATCTCAACACGCGCTTTCACACTTTCACCCAGGCAACGCTAAAAAAACATGTTTTTTCGCGAAATAAAAATCTGTTTGTTGACAAAAATATTATAACTTTGTAATGAATTATGACACTAAACCAACACTACATAAGGCAACATTTCGTGATGTGCTCTTCAAGGCCATTCGGAAGCGTCTTTAACGTTCGGAATTTATATAAAAAGTCAATCCTGATTTAAGCTTATTTCGGATTGGCTTTTTTTGTGCCTATTTATAACAAAACGAGACTATATTTTCAAGCATTATGAACACTAAAAGTTTAGTTTCCATCACCGACCTCAACAAAGAGGAAATCCTCGATTTGCTCGAAAAGGCCAAAAGATTTGAGCAGAACCCAAATCAAAACATTCTTAATGGCAAAGTTGTGGCAACATTGTTTTTTGAGCCATCAACACGCACGCGTCTCAGCTTTGAGACGGCTGTCAATCGCCTCGGCGGCCGTGTCATAGGCTTCTCCGATGCCAAGACAAGCAGCCAGTCAAAAGGCGAGACTCTCAAAGACACCATCATGATTGTGAGCAATTATGCCGACCTCATCGTCATGCGCCACTATCTTGAGGGAGCTGCACGTTATGCAAGCGAATTCTCTCCGGTGCCAATCATCAACGCCGGCGATGGTGCCAACCAGCACCCATCGCAGACCATGCTCGACCTCTACTCCATCTACAAGACGCAAGGCACTCTCGAAAACCTCACCATCACCATGGTGGGCGACTTGAAATATGGACGCACCGTTCACTCGCTTCTCGAAGCACTCTACTACTGGCACCCTACATTCAACTTCATCGCTTGCGATGAGCTGAAGATGCCTATCCAATACAAAAACTTCTGCGACGAGCACGGCATCACCTATCACGAGTACACCGAGTTCTCCGAGGACATCATCAACCAAACCGATATTCTCTACATGACCCGTGTGCAAGGCGAAAGATTTTCCGACCTCATGGAATATGAGCGCGTCAAGAGTCTCTACACCCTGCGCAACGACATGCTTGCCAACAGCAAGCCCAACTTGCGCGTGCTGCACCCGCTGCCACGCATCACCGAGATTACGCAAGACGTTGACGACAACCCCAAAGCCTACTATTTCCAGCAGGCCAAGAACGGACTTTATGCACGCCAAGCCATCATCTGCACGGCTTTAGGCATAGATTGTTAACCTTTTAAAGCATCACGAAAATGGATATAAAAGAAAAGAAAGAATTAGCCGTTGCCGCTCTCGAAAACGGGACCGTAATCGACCACATACCCAGCCAGTCGTTGTTCAAGGTTGTCAACTTGCTTGGCATCAAGGACCTTGAGAACAGTGTGACCATAGGCTTCAATCTCGACAGCAAGCTCCTCGGAAAAAAAGGGCTCATCAAGATTGCCGACGTGTTCTTCCCCGAAAGCACTCTCAACCGCATTGCCCTCATCGCCCCACACGCCGTTATCAACATAATTCGCAATTTTGAAGTGGTTGACAAGCACACCGTGTCGCTGCCCGACGAGCTCACCGACATAGTGAAATGCAAAAACCCCAAGTGCATCTCCAACAACGAGCCCATGAAGTCGCGTTTCCATGTCATCGACCGCGACCACATAGTGCTCAAGTGCCAATATTGCAACTGCATTGAGACACACGACGAAATAGTGCTGAAATAAAATCACAACCCACACTCAAAAGCAAGATGAAAGTAAACTGGCGACCCGGCACAATGATTTATCCCCTGCCTGCAGTCTTGGTAAGCTGCGGCACAGAGCCGGCGGAATACAACGTGTTCACTGCCGCATGGGTGGGAACCATCTGTTCCGACCCTGCCATGTGCTACGTTTCTATCCGTCCGTCACGCCACAGCTACGGCATCGTGAAGCGCAACATGGCGTTCACGCTCAACCTCACCAACGAGGCTCTGGCTCGTGCCACCGACTGGTGCGGTGTGAAGTCGGGCCGCGACATCAACAAGTTTGAGGCCATGGGGCTCACCCCGGTCAAGGGCGTCACAGTGAGTGCCCCCTACATCAGCGAAGCCCCCATAAGCATAGAGTGTGATGTGCGCGACATAGTTCAGCTTGGCACACACGACATGTTCATCGCCACAGTGACCAACGTCATTGCCGACGATGCCTACATCGACCCCGCAACCGGCGCGCTCGACCTTGCCAAGGCAAAACTCATCTCCTACTGCCACGGCCACTACTACACCATGGGCTCGCCCATAGGCAAGTTTGGCTGGTCAGTGCAAAAGAAGAAAAAGTAAAAAAACAACACTAACAATAAAACAATCAAAATGAAAAGAGACTCAGCTATTTTTGACATCATTGAGAAGGAGCATCAGCGCCAGCAGCAAGGCATTGAGCTGATAGCAAGCGAAAACTTCGTGAGCGACCAGGTAATGCAAGCCATGGGCAGCTGCCTCACCAACAAATATGCCGAAGGCTATCCTGCCCATCGCTACTATGGCGGTTGCCAATTCGTAGATGAATCTGAAAACCTCGCCATCGAGCGCATCAAGCAGCTGTTTGGCGCAGAATATGCCAACGTGCAGCCTCACAGCGGCGCACAAGCCAACATGGCAGTGTTTATGGCCTGCATGAAGCCTGGCGACAAGTTCATGGGCCTCAACCTCTCCATGGGCGGACACCTGTCACACGGCAGTGCCGTTAACTTCTCCGGCATGATGTTTCACGACTGTGAATACGACGTTGACAAGACCAACAACCTTGTTGACTACGACATGATGGAAGAAGTGGCATTGCGCGAGAAGCCAAAGTTGATTATTGGCGGTGCAAGCGCATATAGCCGCGACTGGGACTATGAGCGCATGCGCAAAATAGCCGACGAGGTGGGCGCAATCCTCATGATTGACATGGCACACCCTGCCGGACTCATAGCCGCCGGTTTGCTCAAAAACCCGCTGAAATATGCCCACATCGTCACCTCCACCACCCACAAGACTCTCCGCGGTCCGCGTGGCGGCGTCATTCTCATGGGCAAGGACTTCGACAATCCTTGGGGCAAGACCACCAAGAAAGGCGAAATACGCAAAATGTCGTCGCTGCTCAACAGCGCCGTGTTCCCAGGTGTGCAAGGCGGTCCGCTTGAGCACGTGATTGCAGCCAAGGCTGTGGCATTTGGCGAGGCTCTTCAGCCGGAGTTCAAGGACTATGCCCTGCAAGTCAAGAAAAATGCTGCCGTCATGGCACAGGCTTTCATCGACAAAGGCTATAAAATCTGCACCGGTGGCACAGAAAACCACTGCATGCTCATCGACCTCCGCACCAAGTATCCGGAGCTCACAGGCAAGGTGGCTGAAAACGCTCTCGTGGCAGCCGACATCACCGTCAACAAGAACATGGTTCCCTATGACGACCGTTCTGCGTTCCAAACTTCGGGCATTCGCATAGGCACACCGGCCATCACCACGCGCGGTGCAAAAGAGGCTCTCATGCCCGAAATCGTGGAGATGATTGACACCGTGCTCCAAGACCCCGAAAACCTCGCTGTAATCAAGACAGTGAAAGACAAGGTTAACGGCATTATGAAAGACTACCCTATGTTTGCATGGTGAAACAAACCTGACTGACGCTCCAGAGCGTCGGCACACACATAATCACAGGACTTGCCAAACAAAAAAATTGGCAAGCCCTGCTTTTTAGTCAAAAAATGTAATTTATTGGCTAATCTTATTAAATGTCAAGCACTCAACACACTCCAATTGCACTTCTCACAATAAATCACTAATTTTGCAGAAATAATGCATTTTGACTAATGGTTTCAAAAACGCGGGAAAAACTTATTGATGTAGCTCGGCAACTCTTCGCCCATCAGGGTGTGGAAAACACCACTATGAACGATATTGCAAATGCCAGCGAGAAAGGCAGACGCACCATCTACACCTACTTCAAAAGCAAAACCGACATATTCAACGCTGTCGTGAGGCACGAAACCGACATCGTGATTGAGCGGCTTCAAAAGCTGCCCGACATGCCTCTCACACCCGAAGAGAAGCTCATGAACTTCATCTTCATTCGCTTCGAGGCCATAAAAGAGGTCATCAGCCGCAACGGCTCACTCCGGGCGAGCTTCTTTCTCGACGTGCGCAAAGTGCACAAGGCGCGCAACGCCAACGCCGCCAAAGAGGTGGAAATCCTCAAGCGTATTCTCCAAGAGGGCGTTGACAGCCAGGTGTTCCGCATTAAGCACGTTGACAAGGCTGCCATGATTTTGCTGCTGTGTCTGCAGGGGCTTGACGTGCATTATGCGCGCAACAGTTTCGAAGACATAGGCATCGACAAGCTCAAGCTCCGCGCCTATATCAACGACTTCATCTTGCACGGCATCAAAGCCGACACCACAATGAACAAATTCAATCAAAATATTCTTTAATTTAAGCAACAAATGAAATTACTTGAAGGAAAAGTGGCTCTCATCACAGGAGCTGCACGCGGCATTGGCAAAGCCATTGCCCTCAAATTCGCAAGCGAAGGTGCCGACATCGCCTTCACCGACCTCGTAATCGACGATAACGCAAAGAAAACCGAAGAAGAAATTGCCGCCCTCGGCGTTAAGGCCAAAGGTTTTGCCGGCAATGCCGCCAACTTTGCCGAGACAGAAGCCCTCGTTGGCACTATCAAGGAAGAGTTCGGCCACATCGACATTCTCGTCAACAATGCCGGCATCACAAAAGATGCGCTCATGCTCAAGATGACCGAGCAGCAGTGGGACGCTGTGATTGCAGTGAACCTCAAGTCTGCTTTCAATTTCATTCACGCCCTCGTGCCTATCATGAGCCGTCAGAGAGGTGGTTCTATCATCAACATGGCTTCGGTGGTTGGTGTTCACGGCAACGCCGGACAAGCCAACTATGCAGCCTCTAAGGCCGGTCTTATTGCCCTTGCCAAGTCAGTTGGTCAGGAGATGGGTCGCCGCGGCATTCGCGCCAATGCCATAGCCCCAGGCTTCATCGACACTGCCATGACTCAAGCCCTGCCAGAGGACATTCGCAAGCAATGGATTGAGAGCATTCCTCTGCGTCGTGGCGGCACAGTAGAAGACATTGCCAACGTTGCCACATTCTTGGCTTCTGACATGTCGAGCTACGTTACTGGCCAAGTTATCCAAGTGGACGGTGGTATGAACATGTAATTTTCCACACACAAAATAAAACGAAAGCGATGCCGACAGCTGGTCAGCATCGCTTTTTATTTGCTTTTATGCGTCAGGCTCATTGAGCCGCTAAATCCGCAGAGCGGCGTGTCTTGTCAAATCAAGCCACGGTCAATCACGGCATTTGCCACCCATATCACAAAAAACGCCATGACGCTCATCACCGTCACTATCAGCACCAAGTTTCTCTCTTTCGCACCTTCCAGATTGTCAACGTCTTCTTTGTCGGCATCGCCGTCCTGGCGCTTTATAACCTTGTGATTACCAAATATCATTGCCACCAGTCCAGATAGCATGCCTATCACAATGGAGATTAAAATCCAAAACAAAACGTGTGTCATAACCTCACCTCCTTATTTTTAATCATCATCACCCAGAATCTCGGTCTCGCGCATCTCGACATATTCTTCCCAGTCAGGGTCTTCAAACGCCTCTATTTCCAGAGGCAGCTTGTCAAAGGCCGCAAGACTTTCGTTTAGTTTTTTCTCAAACAAGTGCAGACTTCTGGCATAGAACACCCAGTTGCGTATTCCGTCACCTGTGTAGATGCCGGTGTTCACTGCCACAGGGTCAACGGCAAAAGTCTCCTGCATTGAGTCGGTGACTTTTTCCATAAGTCTCGACGTGGCCAAATCGGGCATGCCCTGCTTGTCGCCATCATATCGCCAAGTAAGCTCCACTCTATACACATATTTCCCAGTGGCTTTCACGCCGTCCATGTCGCGGCGGCCTGTCACCATTATCAAGTTTCCGTTTTCGGCTTCGGCAGGTGCCGTCCACCACTCATCGCTTATTTGCAATTTAGCCATTGATATTCTTCATTTTAGCCCCCTTAAATCGCAATGCGATGCCCATTTTCGCCAGTGCAAGCGGCCACAAAAAGCCGTGCGGCAATCACCGCTTTGCAAATGGGGATTTTAATTATTCAAAAATAATCTTTTTCTCCCGAATTTGCCTCGGCCACACGCCAAAATCTTTCAATTTTTCTGTAATTTTGCGCATAATCACTTTTCACAAAATCACCTATGCAAACTATCATCATATTACTCCTTTTGGTTGCACTCATAGCCGTGGCAGCAGCCTGGTTTGCGCAAAACGGCAAAGTGCTTAAACTCAAAGAGGAAAACGGCGGACTCGCGTCGCAGCAGCAACAGCTGCGCGAGCAGCTTAACGCCACAAAACTCAACATCGACAAACTTGAGGCTACCAACAAGCAACTAAATGCCGAGGTGCTGTCGCTGTCGAAAGAAAACGCACGACTTGGCGAGCAAGTCAACCTCACCGAAAAAAAGCAGGAAGAACTGAAATCGCAGTCACAACTCGTGTTTCGCGACCTTGCCAACCAAATTTTCACCGAGCAGGCAAAGACGTTCAAAACCGACAACGAGCAGCGCATAGGCGAAATTCTCAATCCGTTTGCAAACAATCTCGACAAGCTCAAAAAAGCTATCGACGACTACCAAAAGACGCAGCTTGAGTATGGAGCCTCACTCCAGCAGCAAATAAAAGACCTGTCGCTGGCTAACGACACCCTGGGCAAGGAAGCGCAAGACCTCACCAAGGCGCTTAAAGGCGACAGCAAGATTCAGGGCGACTGGGGCGAAATGGTTCTTGCGCGCATACTCGAGCTGTCGGGATTGCGCGAGGGCGTCAACTATTCACTGCAAGTGACGCAAATAGACGGCAAGCAAGTGAAAAACGAGAACGGCTCTTATTTGCGCCCCGACGTGGTTCTTTTCTTGCCCGACAAGAAGAACCTCATCGTTGATTCAAAAGTGTCGCTGACGGCGTTTTCTGGCTATGTGGGGGCATCTTCTCCCGATGAGCAGAAACGTTTTTTGAAGAGCCACCTCGACTCTGTGAAGAAGCACGTCGATGAGCTTGCCGACAAAAAATATCAGTTTGTGATTGACCATTCCGCCGATTTCGTGATGATGTTCATTCCCAACGAAGCAGCCTATCTGCTCGCCATGGAGAATGACCAGAGCCTGTGGGAATATGCCTATAAGAAGCAAATCATCATCGTCAGCCCCACCCACCTCATAGCCGTTGTGCGCCTCATCAGCCAGCTGTGGTCAAGGGAAATGCAGTCGAAAAACGCACAGCAAATTGCCGACGAGGCTGGCAAGATGCTCGACAAGTTTGCCGCTTTCATAAAAGATTTTGAGGACATACAGAAAAACATAGCCAGCACCCAAAAGGCCTACGATGCCGCCGCCAACAAGCTACACTCCGGCAAAGGCAACCTCTTGGCGCGGGCACAAAAGCTAAAGACGCTTGGCGCAAAAAACACAAAACCTCTGCCCGAAGCCGATGACAACATGCTGCCGCCATCTGACCATTAAGGCAAAGGTCTTTTTTCTATGATGTCACCCCACCAACGCTTTGTCACCACCGTGGCAGGGCGTTTTTTCATTGCATAAACGAGTCTTTGAAACCCAGGAAATAAAGTACTCCGTCAATTCCTATGGTCGATATGCTCTGCTGTGCCGTGGCTTTCACCTTGGGTTTGGCATGAAACGCTATGCCCAAACCGGCAGTTTGCAGCATAGGCAGGTCGTTAGCACCATCGCCCACGGCTATGGTCTGGGCTATGTTCACCTTCTCCACCTGGGCAAGCAGCTTAAGCAACTCTGCCTTGCGCTGACCGTCAACCACGTCACCCACATAACGGCCTGTGAGCTTTCCGTTTTCAATTTCAAGCTCGTTGGCATACACATAATCAATGCCATATTTTGCTTTCAAATAATTACCAAAATAAGTGAAACCACCCGACAATATGGCTATTTTGTAGCCTGTGCGCTTCAGCACTGTCATCAGGCGGTCCACACCCTCGGTGATGGGCAAATGCTCTGCTATGTCGCGCATCACGCTCTCATCAAGTCCTTTCAGCAATGCCACTCGGCGCGTGAAGCTCTGTTTAAAGCCTATCTCTCCGCGCATGGCGCTGGCCGTTATGGCTTTCACTTCGTCGCCCACACCGGCACGCATGGCCAGTTCATCAATGCACTCGGTCTCTATCAGCGTGGAGTCCATGTCGAAGCATATCAATCGGCGACAACGACGATACATGTTGTCTTCCTGCAGCGATATGTCGAAACCAAGCTCATTGCTCAAGCGCATAAACTCGCTCTGCATGTGCTTGCGGTCGGCAAGCGTGCCGCGCACCGAAAACTCTATGCACGACTTGCGATTGTTCTCATCTACCTCGTCAAGCGGAATGCGGCCTGTCAACCGCCTTATGGCATCTATGTTCATTCCCTCGGCTGCCACAACACCGCTCACAACTGAAATCTGCCGTGCCGTGATTCTGCGACCAAGCATAGTGATTATGTAGCGGTTCTTACCCTGGCGCGACACCCAGTCGGCATAGTCGGAGAGCGATATGGGCGTGTATCTGATTTCCACCCCCATTTCACTTGCCTTGAAGAACAATTCCTTCATTATCTCGCCGCTCTTGCTGCTCGTGGTCTTGAACATAATGCCGAGCGACAATGTGTGATGTATGTCGGCCTGACCAATATCCATAATCATGGCATCATATTTGCCGAGTATGGCAGTCAACGAAGATGTCACACCAGGCTTGTCATGACCCGATATATTAATCAGAATTAACTCAGTGTCGTCTGTTTGGTTCAATATTTCCATATTTCAATTTCGATATTGTGCAAAATTAACCAAAATTTCCCATTCCACCCCAAGATGTGGGAATTTCGTTTTTGGCCACCGCATGCTGTGTCTCACAGTCTGTCACCATAGGCAGAACCAAAACACAAAAAAAGATGGGAAACCGCCGTCTCCCATCTTCATTTATCATTGTTTCTCCTATTCAATAAGAAATC
The DNA here is from genome assembly GCA_934636465.1 of uncultured Muribaculaceae bacterium. GTDB lineage: Bacteria > Bacteroidota > Bacteroidia > Bacteroidales > Muribaculaceae > Sodaliphilus. The sequence goes on along the minus strand of CAKUAR010000001.1, from coordinate 10,418 downwards.
ATTTCACCCTAATCACCTTGCCGGCACGTATGCTTGTTCCGTTCAGTCCGTTGAGCCTGCGCAAAGCAGCCACCGTGGTGCCGTTTTTCGCAGCTATTGCCCCCAGAGTGTCACCGTTGCGCACCTTGTATGTCTTGCGTGTGGCAGTGCGCTTATAAGCCTTTGTGTAGCTCGACTTGCTGTAGCGGCTGTTGCTGTAACTGTTGTCATCGTTGCTATAGCTCTTGGCTGCGCTGTAACGCACGCTTGGAGAGTAATCGCGCGACTCCGTGTAGTTGCTCTTGGTGAATGTGTAGCTGTCGGTGTGCGTGGTGCGGTTCTCAAAGTCGAAAATAGCCTCCGGGTTGATTGGATAACCCATAAAGCGAGTTTCAAGATGCAAGTGAGGACCTGTGCTGCGGCCTGTGGAACCGCTCAATGCAATCGGAGTTCCTGCCTTAACGTATTGGTTAGGCTGCACAAGGAAGCGCGACAAGTGACCATACACAGTTTCCAGACCGTTGTTGTGGCGCACAATCACATAGAAGCCGAAGCCTCCGCGCTCATATTTGGTCAGACGTACTCTTCCATCGAATATTGCCCTCACGGTGTCGCCCATTGGGCAGCGCATATCCACGCCTTTGTGCACACGCTTGAAGCGTGGACGATAGCCATAGTGCGATGTCACATAGTTGCTTTTGATTGGCCACACATAGTTTCTCACGTTTATCACCTTGCGGTTTGGCACGTTTTCGTTCTTGTAAGGGTTCACCAAGCCGCTCTCCCAGCCTTCTTTATAGATGTCTGGTTCTGGCTCAACCTCCTCATAAAGGTCACTCGCAAATTTTTGGGCTTCTTCCAGCTTTATCTGGTCTTGTATTCTCGATTGCTTGGCAAGCAATGAGGCATGTGATTTTCTGTAATTGGTTACTGATTGCAGATTTTGTGCGCTTGCCACAAATGTCATCGAAGCAATCGCAAACAAACCTGCACTTACTATCTTTGTAAGACTTCTAAACTTCATGTATCTCTAATTTAATACGCGTTTTATCCGAACGGAAAACGAAAAGGGTCAAGACTACGCCCTAAGGGATATGATGTCAACAATCAGCTTCAAATTCACTCCAAAAAGCTAAAGATTATTGTCCGTTCTATTTTTGAAAACGCTCAAAGTTAAGCATTTATTTCATAATAATCTGAAAACCACTGCTAAAATTTGTAAATTAGAGTTGACAAATGTTGCTCTATTTTATGGACAACGCTGTATTTCAGCGCATTATGCACACGTCCACATCAACTTATGCGTCCCCAGTTAATCTTGTTGCCAAACAAAAAGTCAAGACGCTCAGCCACAGCCTTATGCTCACGCATTTTCAGTTCCGGGTCTTTGCGCAGAAGCTCCTCCACATCTTCACGCGCCAGCTGCAGCAATTGACCGTCTGACGCCAAGTTGGCCACTTTCAGGTTCAGCGGAATTCCGCTTTGCTGTGTCCCTTCCATGTCTCCTGGGCCGCGCAGCTTCATGTCTTCCTCGGCCAGCACAAATCCATCGCTCGTCTGCGTCATCACCTCAAGGCGGTGCCGCGTGTCGCTCGACAGCTCATATTTCGACATCAATATGCAGTATGACTGCTCCGAGCCACGCCCCACCCTGCCGCGCAGCTGGTGAAGCTGCGACAGTCCGAAACGCTCGGCGTTCTCTATCACCATAACGCTTGCGTTGGGCACATTCACCCCCACCTCTATCACTGTGGTGGCAACCAAAATCTGCGCTTTTCCGCTCGCGAACTGCGACATCTGATAGTCTTTTTCGGCAGGTTTCATGCGACCGTGCACATAGCTCACCGTGTAGTCGGGAAACGTTTCACGCACTATCTCCAGACCGTTTTCAAGGTCTTTCATATCCATTTTCTCGTTTTCCTCAATCAGCGGATACACGATATACACCTGTCTGCCCTTGCGCAGCTCATCGCTCAGGAAGCGATACATCTTCACACGGTCTTTCTCATAGCGCAGCACCGTCGTCACGGCCTTGCGCCCCGGCGGCAGCTCGTCAATCACCGACACGTCGAGGTCGCCGTATGCAGTCATGGCCAGTGTGCGCGGTATCGGGGTGGCAGTCATAACCAGCACATGCGGAGCCACCGTCTTGTTCTTTTTCCACAGCCTGGCGCGCTGTGCCACGCCGAAGCGGTGCTGCTCGTCGATGATTGCCAGCCCCAAGTTGTGAAACTGCACCGTGTCTTCTATCAGCGCATGAGTGCCCACCAATATCTGCAACTCGCCGCTCACAAGCTGGTCGTTAATCCACTCGCGGTCTTTCTTCTTGGTGCTTCCTGTGAGCAAGGCTATTTTCACGCCTATTTTCTCGCACATCTGGCTTAGCGACTCATAGTGCTGCGTGGCAAGAATTTCGGTCGGAGCCATTAGGCACGCCTGAAATCCGTTGTCGAGTGCTATCAGCATGGTCATAAACGCCACTATCGTCTTGCCGCTGCCCACATCGCCTTGCAGCAGGCGGTTCATCTGGTAGCCGGAGCACAAGTCACGCCTTATTTCCTTTATCACACGCTTTTGAGCTCCGGTTAGTGGAAATTGCAGGTAATTGCCATAAAAATTGTTGAAGTAGTCGCCCACCTTGGCAAACACGCTTCCGGGCAGTTTCTTTGTCTCGCCTTTCAAATACTTCAATATGTGCAATTCCAAGAAGAACAGCTCTTCATATTTCAGCCTAGCCTGTGCTTTGTGCAGATTGTCAATCGCCGTTGGGCAGTGCATATTGACCAGAGCCTTGCCCAATGGCATCAAGGCACGTTTTTGCCGCACGTCGGCAGGCAGAGTGTCCTCTATGTTTTCCACGGCCACGCTTGCCAGCAAATTGGCCACCAGCTTCTGTATGGTGCGCGACGACATTGAGCGGTTACGCAGCTTCTCCGTCAGGTTATACACGCCTTGAAGCCCCCCGGCGTCTTTCACGCTGGCACTCTCGTCTATTTCGGGGTGCACTATGCTGTAGTGCATCTTATATTGCGCAGGCTTGCCAAAAAGCACATATTCCACGCCTTGCCTATATGTGTTTTCTATAGACTTCACGCGGTTAAACCACACCACCTCTATCGTGCCTGTTCCGTCGGTAAACAGAGCCTGCAAACGGCGACGTGCTCCCTCGCCCTGCGTTGTGAAGTTTATGAAACGGCCTTTTAGCTGTATGTATGGCATATCGCCCTTTATGTCGCTTATGTGGTGAATTGTGCTTCTGTCTATGTATCTGAACGGAAAATAATACAGCAAATCATAATAGGAGCGCACTCCAAGTTCGCTTCCAAGCAGTGCGGCACGCTTTGGCCCCACTCCGTGCAGATACTGTATGTCAACCGACGTCAAATCACTCATTCGCTCTCAAGTAATTTCTCTGCTATGGCCAAATCTAGCTTGTGCGTAATCTTCAAATTGCGCTCGTCACCGGCACATAGCCACACTTCATGCCCATAGCGCTCAACCACCGAGGCATCATCGGTGAAAAGTGGGTCAAAATCCACATCGTATGCCGCATTGAGCAGCTGTGCGTTAAACGTCTGCGGTGTCTGCACAGCCCTAAGCACACTCCGGTCCATGGCCTCTGACTTGCCACCGTCGCCAAGCAACCTGACCGAATCAACCACTTTCACCACCGGTATGGCACTGCCTTTTTCGGCTGCAAGTGCAAATGTGTCGGCAATCACCTTTGGCGTGACGAGCGGACGCACGCCGTCGTGCACAGCCACAAGGTCGTCGGCTGCAAAATCACCAAACGAGCCGAGTCCGTTTTTCACCGACTCAAACCGCGTGCTTCCGCCACATACCACCTTATGTGCCGTGGCAAAGCCATAGCTCTCGCACAACTGCTGCCAGTAGGCGATTTGAGTCTGCGGCAACACCACCGTTATCTCGTGCTCTTGTTGTGCCAGCACATGCTCAAAGGCGTCTATTGTCCGCATCAACACTGGCTTTCCTGCCAGTTCAAGAAACTGTTTCGGAACTGACGAGCCAAACCGGCTGCCACTTCCGCCAGCCACTATTATCACGCAATGTCTCATAATGCCACCTTGTCGCTGTTCTTTCTTACTCAAATTTCTTCAACGCCATATTTTTTCCGTCAAACACGGCATAGGTAAACTTGTCAATCCAGTCACCCAAAAACACTATCTTGCCACCGGCTGCCATGTCACACACCCTTGCCGTGTGCAAATGGCCAAACACAAAGTAGTCAACAGCGCCATGCGCCATTGTGTATTCGCCGGCAAAATTCTCCAGTGCCACCACATTGCGCTCTATCGCTTCATTCACCTCGGCTTGCTTGCGCGAGGTTCTGTTTTCAGCCGACCACCCTGTAGCTATGCAGCTCGTCCACCGTGGGTGGATTGCGGCATAAAGCACCTGGCACACGCGGTTGTAGAAACAAAAACGCATAAAGCGATACATCAGCGGACGTTTACCCACATCATCGCCATGCGACAAGAAAAAGCGTTTGCCACCCATCTCGGTAGTGATGTGCGTTTTGAGCACCGTCAGACCTATCTCGCTGCTCAAGTAGTCAAACAGCCACACATCGTGGTTGCCCGTAATCCAGTAGATTTTCACTCCAGAGTCAGCAAGCTCGGCAAGTTTGCCGAAAAAGCGCACAAATCCCCTGGGCACAACTGTTTTATACTCATACCAGTAGTCCAATATGTCGCCCAACAAATATATAGTCTCGGCATCGCCCTTCACGCTGTCAAGAAAACGCACCACGCGCTTCTCGTTGCCAAGTTTGTCGGCAAGATACTTGGCTCCCAGGTGCAGGTCCGACAAAAAATACACGTTGCCCATTGTAGCGTCTTTGGTTGTGTGTGTTAATTCTTTGTGTGTTAATTTTTAAAGCATACCCAGCTCAAGTTTGGCCTCGTCAGTCATCATGCTTGAGTCCCATTCCGGTTCAAACACCAGCTGCACATTCACGCTCTTCACACCGTCTATGCTCTCCACCTTCTGCCTTATGTCCTCAAACAAGAAGTCTCCGGCAGGGCAGTTTGGCGCAGTCAGAGTCATGTCAATGCCCACATTACCGTCGTCATCTACGTCGATTTTGTAGATTAGTCCCAAGCTGTAAATGTCAACCGGAATTTCCGGGTCAAACACCGTTTTAAGCATTTTCACGATGTTTTCCTCTATCTCTGTTCGCTTTTCTTCTATCATGTTTTCCGTTTATTTGATTTCTCAAAAATGCTGTTTTATGCCATCATTTTTTGTCAAACGCCGCAGTCACAAAGAGTGACGACAGCAGCAGGTTGAGTGCGCGCCACACCACCATGTCGTCGTAGGGATAGAAGCCACCGGCCTCAAATTCCCTGAAGTTGAGATATGTTCTGCACACCACCTCGTGCACCTGCGTGTCGGCATATACAAGATAATAGCACACCAGAAAAAATGCGCCCACAGCGAGCACCGAGTAGGCATAATAGACTATGGCCGCCGTTTTCCTCACCGCGTTTTTATTCACAAAGCAGCTCACTGCCACCAGCACCGTCACCACCAGCGCACACAGCACCACGGCTGCCACAATGCCGCTTTTGGCCACCCATGCCCAGTATTCCACACCGAGCTCCACAACTTGCAAGGCAAGAGCCACCAATGCCACATAGCCCACACAGTTGCCTGTCCACGCCAAGGCTTTCGGGTAGCCGGCCTCAGCTTCATCATAGCGGCCTGTGCGCCACACCGCATGTGCTGCAAACACCACATTCATGGCGTTCATAAGTCCTGCCGAGAGCAGAAATTGGGTTTCAAGCCTCATCGTCATGCCAAACGACAATGCCACAGCCACGCCAGCCACAATCAAGGCATAGAGCCGGCGCACTCCTTGCCACTTGCCGAAACTTATGCGAATCACCACTGCAAGCAGCAGCAACACAGCCACAGCATACATCGGTATCATGATGCTCATGTCTGACATTGCACCGCCAAATCGTGCAGCATTGCCCTGATGCACCATCGACATGGCCACAATGGCATACCATGCAAATCCAAGCACATCGGTCAACGACAGCTTTTTTCTTCCGTTTCCAAATATCTTATTTTTCATCATTCGCTTTTGTTACGTTATCTTCTGACTTTGGTTGCACATGCCCTCCGGTCTTGTACTTTTCACCAAGGGTTACAAGTTTGGGATACCTCTTGCTAAGCCGACCGCATATTTCCACTATTTTGCCACGCGCAGCTTCATTGCCATACTTATCGGCAAGCACCACATAAAACGGAAGCATATCGAGTTCGCGCCCCTGACGCTTGTAGTAGTCGGCAAGTTCTGCCACATGGGTTGTGTCGCCCTTCACCACTATTGCCATGCGCACCGAGTCGCGAGCTTCCTTTGCGGCATCTGGCAACTGCGTTGTGGTGTTGTACGGCTCTACACTAAATCGGCATGAGGCAAGCATAAAGCCAGCCACCGTCAGCAAAATCAACTTTTTCATTTTTTGCCTCCTTTCTCTGTTTCCAGCAGTTTCGCCATGCGTTCTGCGCAGTGGTCATTGCCGAGTGCCACGCCTCGTTCCAGATAGCTCTCTGCAAATGCGCGGCAACTTGCGTCGCCCAAGCGGTTTTCTTGCTTCATCGCGTCATATATCCAGCCACACACCGTGGGCGTGCCGCCGTCGGCCAGCAGCACATAATAGGGCAATGCCTCTGGCAAAGCCTGCCATGTGCCCATGGCGTTCATAAAATACAGCAACGAGTCTTGCTGCACACCCATACCGTCGAAATCGCCGGTCAGCATTGCCACTTTCATCGAGTCAAGCATTGCGCTGTCAACCTCGGTCTTGGTGTTGAAGCCAAGCTCATCGGGTTGCCTGTCGGCCACATTTGGCCTGAAATGGCAGCTCGACATGGCCACAGCCACCACCATAAGCAGCAATAAGCCCAATTTATTTTTCATTTGTCTATAATATTTTTTCAAAATCAGTCATTGTCTATATCGTTCAATCAAGCCTTCCAGGCTCACAGCAAGTGTTCTATCTCGCCAAGCTCCTTGACCTCGGCGTCGCATGGCACACCGGCGCTGTCGATGCCGCGTATATTGAAAAATATCGTTTTCCACCCGGCATCATGCGCTCCTGCAATGTCGGCATCGGGGTCGTCGCCTATCATCACCGTGCTGTCGGCAGTGCTGCCAGTCACACTCAACGCATAGTCAAAAATGCCGCGCATAGGCTTCGTGATGCCGCAGTCGTCGCTAAGCACAAGGTGGTTGATGTAGCCGTCAATGCCGCCCGACCTCAACTTGCGGTCTTGCAGTCCCTTAAATCCGTTGCTCAAGGCATTCACATCATACCCCTTGCCTCGCAGATATGCCAGCAGCTCCTTAGCCCCAGGCACCACCTTGGGCAGGCGTGACAAGTAGTCAAGATATTCCTCGTTCATCTTTGCCCCCAGCTCATCGCAGTCGCCTCCATAGCCGGCTTTTTCCAGCACATAGCGAAACCTCTCGTTTTGCAGATACTCCTTAGTTATCTCGCCATGATGAAATTTGTGCCACAGCTCCACGTTTTTAGCGCGATATATGGTCACAAAACTCTCATAGCCGCTGCACCAGTCGTCAAGGTGAAACATGTGGTAGGTGTGGTCAAGCGCCACTTTGCTGTTTTCAGTAAACCACCACAAAGTGTCGTCAACATCAAGAAACACGGTCGTTATGCCGTCAAACTTTCCTTTCATAGTCACAAATTTAGCACAATTAACTCGTTTGAGTGCCAGTTTTGCCCCAAAATGCGCCACGGCATGCCCCAACTTGCCATTTTCGCCACCAGCCTTGTGCCGCCGTAAATGCCACTAATCCACAATAATTTGCCCAAATATCATTTCATTTATCTTATTTATGTTTAAAAACATGCCTATTTCAACAAATTCCAATGAAACTTTGTGCTAATTCAAAAAAAAAGTGCGATATTTGCAATGCAAAAACATAAAGGACTCTTGCACTTAATGTTTTAATAATCTTTATTATGACTTTGAATGCAACCCTTTTATTTTTTGTGTTAATGTGAAATTATTTAATATTTTAAAATTACAAATACAATGACTAAAGCAGACATCGTAAGCGAAATTTCAAAATCTACCGGTATTGACAAAGCGTCTGTTCTCACTACTATCGAAAAATTCATGGAAGAGGTTAAGGATTCTCTCGGAAACGGAGAAAATGTTTACCTCAGAGGTTTCGGAAGCTTCATTGTCAAGACCCGTTCTCAAAAAACAGCTCGCAACATCTCTAAAAACACCACTATCATAATCCCAGAGCACAATATTCCAGCTTTCAAACCAGCCAAGGTGTTCATGGATCGTGTTAAGTGATTTTGCACTTCGTCGCATAAAATTCAAATTTTTATATAACTAATTTTTTAAACTAAGTATAAAATGCCAAGCGGTAAAAAAAGAAAAGGTCACAAGATGGCCACGCACAAGCGTAAGAAGAGACTTAGAAAGAATAGACATAAGTCTAAGAAGTGATTCTTCATGGAAAGTTTCACAAGAACAAACGCGATGAAAAAATTTGCTTTCAACAATTTTTCTAAGGGTTTGTTCTTTGTTTTTTGAGGCGGTTTTCATGCCGCCAAATTATTGTATTTACACCCATCATTTAATGAGAAGTGAATTAGTAGTTGACGTTAACCCTAACGACATTTCCACCGCCCTACTTGAGGACGGAAGGCTGGTGTCGTTGCAGCGCGAATCCCGCGACGCTTCCTACGCCGTCGGGAATCTCTACTTTGCCAAGGTAAAGAAGCTCATGCCTGGTCTCAACGCCGCGTTTGTCAACGTGGGCTATGAGAAAGACGCGTTTCTTCATTACCTTGATTTAGGCTCGCAGTTCAGCTCTTTTTCAAAATACATTAAATCCGTTCGCGAAAACCACGGCAAAAAGCCCATAAGTCTGTCGAAGACCAAGCTTTTGCCCGACATCGACAAGCATGGCACAATCCAAGACGTTCTCACTCCTGGCCAGGAGCTGATTGTGCAAATCGCAAAAGAGCCTATTTCCACCAAGGGGCCAAGGCTCACGACCGAAATCTCGTTCACCGGGCGTTTCCTGGTGCTGATTCCTTTCAACAACAAGATTTCAGTCTCACAAAAAATCAAGGACTCGGCCGAGAAAGTGCGCCTGCGCAGCTTGATTGAGAGCATGAAGCCCAAAAACTTCGGAGTGATAATACGCACCAGCGCCGAAAACAAGCGCGCCGCCGACCTCAACTCCGAGCTCAAGGTGCTGCTCAAGTGCTGGGAAGACAGCATAGCCAAGCTGCTCTACGCCACACCGCCCACCCTCATCTACGAGGAGGAAAGCCGTGCCGTAAGCCTGATTCGCGACATTTTTAATCCCGATTTTGAAAGCATCTTCGTCAATAATGCCGACATTTTTGACCAGATTCACAACTATGTGAGCCTCATAGCCCCCGACCGCAGTGACATTGTGAAAATCTACTCCGACGACACTCCGATTTTCGACAAGTTCAATATCACTAAACAAATCAAGTCGTCGTTCGGACGCACTGTTTCATTCAAGTCGGGCGCATACATAATTATCGAAAGCACCGAAGCCTTGCACGTCATCGATGTAAACTCCGGCAACAGGTCCAAGATTTCAAACGACCAGGAGAGCAATGCACTCAATGTCAATCTGCTCGCCGCCGACGAGATTGCTCGCCAGCTGCGCTTGCGCGACATGGGCGGCATCATTGTCATCGACTATATCGACATGGCAAAGGCCGAACACCGGCAGGCACTCTACGACCACATGCGCGAAGTGATGCAGAAAGACCGTGCCCGACACAACATTTTGCCTCTGAGCAAGTTCGGACTGATGCAGATTACACGCCAGCGCGTGCGCCCTGCTCTCGACATTGTCACGGCAGAAACCTGCCCGTCTTGCATGGGCAAAGGCGTGATTCAGCCATCGCTGCTGTTTACCGACACTCTCAAGGACAAAATCGACTATCTTGTCAACTCCCTCAAGGCGTCAAACTTCATTATGTATGTCCACCCCTATGTTGATGCCTACATCAAAAAAGGCATATTCTCCGAATACCGCAAATGGCGCATAGAGTTTGGGCGCAAATTCAAGATTATGCCCGACCAAAACCTCACCTATCTTGAATACAAGGTATTCGATAAAAATCACAACGAAATCGACACTAAGGAAGAAAAAGACACAAGCAGCTCCCAGAGCAAAAAGGAGCGCCGCTTTAAGGACCAAAAAGATTTCGACGACACAAACGCATAACTGCCAGCCCACTCCACACCATGCTTGGCAGTGGCAATGCGCAAAGAGCCAAACAAAATCCCGCCAAGAGCCAGTCTGAAGTGACCCCAAAAAGTTGGACAGGTTATTAACTATCCGATTTGAGAAAGAGTTCGGTATTGCACCGGACTCT